>NZ_VDCH01000049.1 GCF_006265165.1 Chlorobaculum thiosulfatiphilum | reverse complement strand
CGAGGATGTGGCGGTGAAGATCGCCGAGGGCGAGGATATTGCGATGGAAGAGGGTCACTGGGATCTGGTGAAGTTCCTCCGTAACTACTACAAGGAGTACCAGATTGCGCCAGCCGTGAAGGTTTTGACCAAGGCGGTCGCCAGCGAGAAGGGCATGGACAAGAAAGAGGCGTCGGAGTTCCTCTATGCGATGTTCCCGAAAGGCCCGGCGTTGCAGGCTTGCAAGATCGCCGGACTTCCCAAGCCGACCGGCTGCGTTTGAAGCGCGGGCCGCGTGAGGCAAACCCACAACGAATTGACGGGCGATCCTGGTGAAAGGTCGCCCGTCACCAAAGTATCTGAGAACCAAAGGAGGCAACATGGAAGGTGCTAACGACAGCGCTGTGAAAGAGTCGTGCCATTGCGGCGGGTGCAATTCGTCGGGCAACGGCAAGTTCCTGAACGAAACGCCGATGCTCGACCAGCTCGAAAGCGGCCCGTGGCCGAGCTTCATCTCGGGCTTCAAGGAGCTTGCGGAGCGGACGCAGAAACCGATGCTGCGCGGCGTGCTCGACCAGCTCGAATATTCCTACAACACCAAGATGGGCTACTGGAAAGGCGGCCTGGTGACGGTTGACGGGTACGGCGCGGGCATCATCACGCGCTACTCGATGATCAAGGACAAGTTCCCCGAAGCCGCCGAGTTCCACACGATGCGCATCCAGCCCGCTCCGGGCCTGCACTACAACACGGCGATGCTGCGCGAACTGTGCGACACCTGGGAAAAATACGGCAGCGGCATCATCACCCTGCACGGCCAGACCGGCGACATCATGCTGCAAGGCATCGAGCAGGACAAGGTTCAGGAGTGCTTCGACGAGCTGAACCAGAAGGGCTGGGATCTCGGCGGCGCGGGCGCGGGTATGCGAACCGGCGTGTCGTGCATCGGCCAGGCCCGCTGCGACAACGCCTGCTACGACAACCTCAAGCTGCACCTTGACGCGCTCAAGTACTTCTCCGGTCGCGTCCATCGCCCCGAATGGAACTACAAGCTGAAATTCAAATTCTCCGGCTGCCCGAACGACTGCACCAACGCGATCATGCGCTCCGACCTGGCGGTAATCGGCACGTGGCGTGACGCCATCGCCATCGACCACGACGAAGTGAAGGCCTGGATCGCCGAAAAGGGCGTGGATGCCTTGGTCAACAACGTCATCAACCACTGCCCGACCAAAGCGATCACGCTCAAGGAGGGCGGCATCCAGATCGACACCGGCGACTGCGTACGCTGCATGCACTGCATCAACGCCATGTCCAAAGCGCTCTCGCCCGGCAAGGAAAAAGGCATCGCGCTGCTCATGGGCGGCAAGAACACGCTGAAAGTCGGCGTGAACATGGGATCGCTCATCGTGCCCTTCATGAAGATGGAGACCGACGAAGACCGCGAAGCCTTCCTCGAACTGATCGAAGAGATCATCGACTGGTGGGATGACGCAGGCCTCGACCACGAGCGCATCGGCGAAACCATCGAGCGCGTGGGGCTGAAACAGTTCCTCGACGGCGTCGGCATCGAGTACGACATCAACCAGATTTCGCGCCCGAGGGACAACCCCTATTTCAAAGCCAAGTACTGACAGCCGCTACTCTGGACAGACAAACAGAGCGGCGACGAAATAACAGCACAAACTCAGTCGTATCGGCTCCCGCGAAAGGAGCCGGTGCGCTTCAACCTACAGGAACGAGCATGAGCAGTCAGGAAAGAACCTGGAAGACCATAGAGTCGGGTCCGCACACCTACGAAGAGGCGCTGCATCCGGTGGTCAGGAAAAACTACGGCAAGTGGAAATACCATGAAATCCCGAAACCGGGCGTCCTGAAGCACGTAGCCGAGAGCGGCGACACGATCTGGACAGTTCGCGCGGGCACCCCTCGCCAGGATACCATCGATAAAGTACGCCAGCTCTGCGACGTCGCCGACAAGTACAGCGACGGCTTCCTGCGCTTCACGGTGCGCAACAACGTCGAGTTCCTGACGCCGAACGGCGAGAACGTCGAGCCGATGATCGCCGAACTCGAATCGCTCGGCTTCCCGGTTGGCGGCACCGGCATGTGCGTCTCGGCGGTTTCGCACACGCAGGGCTGGCTGCACTGCGATATTCCGGCCACCGACGCCTCCGGCGTGGTGAAGTCGATGATGGACACCGTTTACAACGAGTTCAAGGACATGCAGATGCCCAACAAGGTGCGTCTGTCCACCTCGTGTTGCTCGATCAACTGCGGCGGCCAGGCCGACATCGCCGTCGTCGTCAAGCACACCCGCCCCCCGCGCATCAACCACGAGCACCTCGTCAAGACCTGCGAACTGCCCAAAGCCGTGGCCCGCTGCCCGGTGGCGGCTATCCGCCCGACCGTCGTCGATGGCAAAAAGAGCCTCATGGTTGACGAAGCGAAGTGCATCTGCTGCGGCGCGTGTTTTGGCGCCTGCCCGGCGATGGAGATCAACCACCCCGAACACTCGAAATTCGCGGTCTGGGTTGGCGGCAAGAACAGCAACGCCCGCTCGAAACCCTCGACGATGAGCCTCGTGGCGCACAATCTGCCGAACAACCCGCCGCGCTGGCCGGAAGTGACCGAAGTCGTCGGCCGCATCCTCACCGCCTACAAAGCCGGAGGCCGCCCGTGGGAGCGCATCGGCGAATGGATCAACCGCATCGGCTGGAAGCGCTTCTTCGAAGAGACCGGCTTGCAGTTCGACGACAACATGATCGACAGCTATCGTCACGCCCGAACCACCTTCAACCAGTCGGCGCACATCCGTTTTTAAGCTGAAAAGCAAAGGAGCAACCTCATGAATGCAGAATCAAACCCGATTCTCGATTTTGCGACAGAGTACGTCTTCCCTGCCTTCAGCGAACTGACAGGGACCGACAAGATCGTCGCCTTCGGGGATCAGAGCCACAAATGCCCGGTCTATGTACCGCAGACCCCGCCGTGCACCGCCGAGTGCCCGGCAGGCGAGGACATTCGCGGCATCAACCGCTTTCTGAACGGCACCGACCCGTCGGACGATGCGCTGAAATCGGCGTGGGAGACGGCGGTGGAGACCAACCCGTTCCCGGCGATCATGGGCCGTATCTGCCCGCACCCGTGCCAGAGCAAGTGCAATCGCGGCGTGCACGACGAAAGCGTGGCCATCAACGCCGTCGAGCAGGTGATCGGCAACTACGCCATCGCCAACAACCTCAAACTCAAAGGCCCCGGCGCTGACACCGGCAAGCGAGTCGCCATCATCGGCGGCGGCCCGGCGGGACTGTCGGCAGCCTACCAGCTTCGGCGCAAAGGCCACGCCGTCACGATCTACGACGCCAACGAAAAGCTCGGCGGCATGGTGCTCTACGGCATCATGGGCTACCGCGTGGATCGCAAGGTGCTCGAAGCCGAAATCGCCAGAATTATCGAGCTTGGCGTCGAGACGAAGATGGGCGTCACCATCGGCAAGGACGTAACGCTCGAACAGCTCGAAGCGGAGTACGACGCGGTCTTCATCGGCGTCGGAGCGCAGAAAGGCCGCGGCCTGCCCGTGGCGGGCTTCGACGGTACGCCCGGCGCGACCAACGCCATCGACTTCCTGAAAAGCTACGAAGTGCTGGGCGACGACATTCCTGTCGGCAAGCACGTCGTGGTCATCGGCGACGGTAACGTGGCGATGGATGTCGCGCGTCTCGCGCTGCGTCTCGGCTCCGAGGCCGCCATCGTCTCCGGCGTACCACGCGAAGAGATGGCCTGCTTCGAGAATGAATACGACGATGCCGTAAAAGAGGGCACGACGATGTACTTCCAGACCGGCACCGCTGAAGTGCTCGGCGGCGAGAGCGGCGTCACCGGCCTGCGCTGTACCAAAATGGTCAAGAAAGCGAAGGGCGAGGAAGGCTGGAACTCGCCGATCCCGTTCCTGCGCTACAAGAGCACGGACGAGAGCTTCGTCATCGAAGCGGACATGGTGGTTGCGGCCATCGGCCAGGGAACCGACCTCGGCTGCCTCGGCAGCGCGTCGAGTGGCCCGTGGCTCAAGGTTGACCGCAACTTCCGCATTCCGGGCCGCGACAAGCTTTTCGGCGGCGGCGACGCGCTGAAGGTCGATCTCATCACCACCGCCGTGGGGCACGGCCGCAAAGCCGCCGCCTCGATCGACGCCTTCCTGAAGGGCGAGGCGATGCCCGAGTACCCGTACCGCGAAATCACCAAGCCGCACAAGCAGGATATGCTCTACTTTGTGCATACGCCGCAGGCAAAGCGCAGCAATATCGAGCCGGAGGTGGTCGTCGGCAACCACGACGAACTGCTCGTGGCGCTCAGCCCGGACGAAGCGGTCACCGAATCGAAACGGTGCATGAGCTGCGGCTTCTGCTTCGACTGCAAGCAGTGCGTCTCGTTCTGCCCGCAGGAGGCGATCACGCGCTACCGCGACAACCCGGCAGGCGAAAAAGTCTATACCAACTACTCGAAATGCGTCGGCTGCCACCTCTGCTCCCTGGTCTGCCCCTGCGGCTACATCCAGATGGGCATGGGCGACGG
>NZ_VDCH01000048.1 GCF_006265165.1 Chlorobaculum thiosulfatiphilum | reverse complement strand
TTGACAACGTGGCAAACAGGCCACCAGAATGGTCTCGAACTGCATGGTATCCAGATGACGCCATCGTTGCTCAGTGGTATGGTCATAAATGCTGCATGATGCACCGCATACCGGACACGCGACCTGCTTGCCGGTACAGACCAGTCTGATCTCGACCCGCTTGCCGCTCATCGACACATGAACGTTCTCGACCTTCCAGTTTGAGGAAAGACCTAAAAGTTGGTGGTAATGGCTCGTCAGGCTCTGCATGGGAGTATCAAGGTGTGGTTGGGTAAAGCTCAAAATTACTCTATGTTACTTCATACACACCCTTCTTTCCACGATATTCTGCGAAGAGCCGTTTTTTTGAGGATTTTTTATAAACAGGGTACGTTCGTGACGCTTTGCCGTGCCGGGAAATGGAGATGGCGCTCTGAACCGTTTTTCGACCGTTCGAGCGCCATCAACTACGGCTACAACCACCTCACAAGCCGTTTACCGGCAGGAATCAGTCCACATCGGGGTCGAAATCGAAGAACGGCTCTTTCGAAACCAGACGGAACTCCTGGATATGCGGTATCGGCCCATCCTTTTTCGTGAGTCTGAGCGTGTTCTTGCCCGGACGGACGACAACCTCTCCGATGGTTTCCACGGTTTGCCGGTCTTTATACCAGCTTCCGGTAACCGTGGCAAGAACGTTGGAAAAGGTTTGCGGTTTGGCGTCATCGGGGTTGATGACAATCTCCACCGCACGCTTGTCCGCCGCTGTGTAAACGCCTTCAAGCACTAACGTTGTCGGCTTTTTGCCCGTAAAGGTAAACTCGTACGCGGCTGACGGCGTACCTCCGCAAGCGCCCGTATCGATAACACCGGCTCCATAGTTGTTCTTGCCGAGAGGTGTCGTGCCGATAAACGATGTCGCCGGAATATCCACCACCTCCGCAACCAGCCTGAACTCCTTCATGTGCGGCGACCAGGGGCCGGGCCTGCTTATTTTCAGGGTGTTCATGCCGGGCAGCAGAGTCACCGTTCCGATCCTCGCTTTACGCAGGCCGCTGGTATCCCACGCGCCGGTGCTGTACTCCAGGGCTGCCGGATTGACAACGGCTCCGTTGAACTCGACCTTGACCGGGCGGTTATCCGCCGATGTGAACAGCGCTTCGAGCCGCCGCCTCACCAGTTTGGAGCCGGTGTACTGGAACTGGTAGGTCAATGCCCACTCGCCGGGAATGTTGGCGCAGATGATGCCGGGGCCATACTTGCCGATGTCGAACGTTCCCTTGCTTTCGCTCGGGATGAACGATTCGGCGGGAATCTTCAGAATGCCGCCGCCCACCGGGGAGACCACCACCTCTATCTCCTTGATATTCATGCCTTTGACGCCACAGACCTCCTTGCCGCAGACCCAGTCGGTAAATTTGCCATCGGCGCGAAGGGCGCGATAGTGCAGTTCATAGCGTCTCGCGAGACCACCGGTCAGCTCGACCAGAAACTCCTGCAACGGCGATGCGTTGCCGCCCTGCGCGCCACAGAGTTTTCCCTCACTGACCCAGTCGTGAAGGCATCCGTCCGCCGAGGTCGCGTAGTAGCGCATCGACAGGCCGGGCACCTTTTGCCCGAAGCTGATCTTGAAGCCGCTTATGGACACGCCGTCCGCGGACTTCGTCGTCTCCATCCGGGTTTTTGGCAACACGATAGGCCCCTCGTCGTTGCCCATCGGACGCTCCCAGTACATCAGCACCAGCTCCTGCAGCTCGGGACTCAGAAGCTCATAGGTGTAGCGAATCTTGTCGTACCGGATCACCTCCCACATGGCGGGTGTCTTGATCGTATCCTTCCATTTTTCCGGCTCGTTGGCAAGCGTCACGTCGCCCCCGACAGCCTGGAAGGCGATCTTTTCGTTCATGCTCTGGCTGCTCTCCTGCTTTTCCGACGACTTGCCGACCGAAACGCCCGCCGAGGCGCTGAAAGCTCCGAAGCCTCCGGCGATGGCCGCCGAGGTGGTGCTTTTGAGCGTCTCGATTCTGGAGTTCTCCGCCTCCTCCTTGGTGTGCACGAAAAAGAGGCGGCCACCGAGCGTGACCTGACGGCCGATGATCTGGCCATATTTCTGAAACACCTTCGCCAGCGCCTCCTTGGGGTTGGCGTCGGCCAGCGCGTTTTCGACCGCGCTCACGAATCGCGGCGACACGACGGCGCACTCGTCGAGATCGATCCTGACCCGGTCGAGATCGTACATGCCGACGATATAGAGCGTGCTTACCTTGCTCGACTGCGCCGTCTTGTAGCTTCTTTCGTGCGAGACCGACGCGCTGACCCAAGGGGTCGAAACGCTTGCCGTCACCGAGGTGAAGCCCGCCGAAACCATGGTTGCCGACTTCGAGGTATAGGTGATTTCTGTATTGATCTTCGCGGAGAGGTGCTCGCAGTTGAAAAATTCTCTCGACTCCGGAACCTTCCACCACAACGCGGGCGCGAAGCACTCCTGAGGCGTGCTCGATTCGCCTTCGAAGAAGCTTTCGAGATCGAGACCCATGAGCATGTCGCTGTTTATGGCAAGCGCCAGCCACTCTTCATCGGTCAGGGATGCCGCTGAAACGACATTCTGACGCACATTGGGGCCGGGCGCGAACCCCAGATCGGGCAGCTTGATGGAGACGCCGTCCATGCCTTTGAGCAGCGGGGCGGAAAGATCCATTGCCATACCGGGTTTCAGAGCGGGAGGCGGAAGCGGCTGCGGTTTCTGGAGTTCCTGTGTCCGGATGCGCACCAGGCGATCGACGATTCCTTGCTTCTCGCCCTGCAGCACGGTTCTGATCACGTCGGGCAGGAGGTCGGAAAGATCGTCATACCCGGCATCCAGAAAACGCTGGATGTAACTGGCAGCCTGGTTTTTGCTCAGCCAGGCTCCGGCTGTTGTTTGCGATGATGCCGGAGCCGGAGTCGGCGCTGGCGCTGGAGTTGGCACAGTGCCGGAGCCGGAGGTCGCCGAACCGGAAGGCTGGGTTCCAGACGGTGGAGTTCCCGATGCCGGTTGAGCGGTCGTGGTCGATCCCTGTGCCGGAGCCTGGGTCGGCGCTGGAGCCGGAGATGCAGAACCCTGTGCGCCTGTCGCCGGAGTGGCTGGGTTGTTGATGGGCATAGCGTGTTATTGGTTTCGTTATCTGAAAAAAACTCTGTCTGAAAGAACATATCAGTTCCATAAGAGTCATGTCAGGCCTGAAACGAGGGTTAGTCGCGTCAGTAGAAAGCGGATGTGCAGGGATGAAAAAAGCGGCCAGCCGCGTTGTCGCGCTTTGCGTTGCGTGGAAGCGATGTCGCGCCGGTCAATCATCGAGGCGCGATGATGGGTGGATGTCGAGCCGATCGGAGGCCAAAGTCAGGCGGTCGGCATTTGCGGGAATTGGGGGCTTAACAGCACGTCCGGCGAGCCGGAGAGAGCCGGGCGGGAAGAGTAAACATATAGGTAATATGTTCAGATACGGGTTGTGGCGCTCGCTGTGCTGCATTGCGATTGAGACTTATATCTCGCAAAAATAGAATAATTTATGAGTCCGGCAAGTTTATCCGCGCCGGGCAGGTCACTATTCCGGAAAAAGTGCGCGACGTAAAAGAGTGGGGCGGTGAATATTTATTTTCTGTCTTTCCAATAAATGGCTTTTCTGAAAACTCACCGAACGTCGCGATTGCTGCGTTGAGTGATATTGAAATCCTCGCGTACTCTGCAACTTCTCGGATTTTCCTGCGCCGTCCGTCTTTTCCGAAAGCTTTGGTCTTGAAAAGCAGCAATGATCGCATGGCCATACTGTACATCGAGCTACGCCAGAAGGCGTAATTCTGATGATACGTCAGAAGCATTGCTGAATGTGAGGGTCCGAAGGATCGAGCGGAAGGCGATTGTCTGTGATGATAAAGAGCGGCTGGATGTTATGAACCGGATTGACCATCCAAAAAATCAAACGTGAATAAATAATGCTCGTTTCTTATATTCAATGAAATGTGTACAGGTTTTGATTGCTTAAAATTTTTCACTATACAGAAATGAACAAACATTTCGATATTCCTACGATAATTGTTATTGTCACCACTTTCGTATTGTTTACGATAGCACTGTTTGTAAAAGGTTTGACGCATGACATTCTTTTGGAGGCGGGTGTATTTCTTGTTTCCGTCAAGCTCATTTTAATGAGTTATAAAAGCAGTTTGACAAATCAAAAAATGATGGATGAATTGCGTGAGATTAAACATATGCTGAACAAGGACAGGTAGTTTTGCGAGCTTGTGTGGATTTCGAGGACTACCCGACGCCGCAATAGGGATACGTAAAAGGTGTTTGGAAGCGCCCTCAACCTGCCTGTTTATATCTGATTATTATAAAGTACAGAAGAACCTGAAACAGTGATGGCAATAACATACATTACTGAAATTAACGAGGATCTACTGCTCATAACAACCTCTGGCCGCGACGAAAACGTACGGGAGGTTATCGATTACGGCAGTGCAGTGATCGACCTGGCGGTCAGGCACAGCGCAACACTTATTTTGTGTGATGAGCGGAATCTTGAATACGCACTTGACACTTTTGATACTTTCCAGTCAGCAAAGGAAATCGCTGATCTCGCTCCGAAGGTTGCCCGCATCGCTATTGTGTGTAGTGCGAAGTTCCTGAAAGATGGCAAGTTCTGGGAAACGGTCGCCGTCAACCGGTCGCTTCAGGTTCGCGTCGATACAGATATCGACAGAGCCAAAGTCTGGCTGTTCGAAAGCAGCAATCAGGCGTCAGCTTGATATCTTTTCCTTGTGGTTTTTTGATCTTTTATTCCCGGAGTAACAGCAGAAGAATCCTCCCGGATACGATGAAAAGGGTCAGTGAGATAAAGTGTGTAAACGGTCATAGATTCCACTCATGAAACAAGGAGCAAAACTATGACCAGAAAGAA
>NZ_VDCH01000047.1 GCF_006265165.1 Chlorobaculum thiosulfatiphilum | reverse complement strand
ATGAACGTTCTCGACCTTCCAGTTTGAGGAAAGACCTAAAAGTTGGTGGTAATGGCTCGTCAGGCTCTGCATGGGAGTATCAAGGTGCGGTTGGGTAAAGCTCAAAATTACTCTATGTTACTTCATACACACCCTTCTTTCCACGATATTCTGCGAAGAGCCAATTTTTTTAGCACAATCTTCCGGAAACTGGTTTCATACACCCGGATGTGTCATGATAAACAGAATGCCAACAATAACTGGCGCAGTAAATACAGCCGCCAATACCGCATATGCTTTATGCGACAATCCTTTTATTGCCCCAAAACTGAAAATGCGACTAGCTGCAACACCTAATAACACTCCAGACAACACACTTGTTAGAATACCGAGAATCGGAAGATATTGGGCAAGCAGGTATATCTCAAGTGCTAAAACGGCAAAAATGACCACTGCCAAAACACCTATATAGAGCTTTTCCATCATGTACGCTTCATAAGCCCACTCATACTGAGACGGTGACTCATCGGAGATACTATAAGCGGGCCATAATCTGGGCAACCACAATCCACCACGCAGGATTCTCATCGATGCTGTCAAAACAAGCATAGCAAAAATAACAGATACCGACAGTATAGCGCCAAAGCCAACGCTTTTGTACGTATTCCTGTCAGCTTTTTTCTTATCAGGCAAGGGAAGACCTGTTAATTTTTGCTCCCCTGCCGATGTTTTTGCATAGTCTCCGTAATAGGTAATTTTGGAGCTATTAAGAAAATTCGACATATTCTTGGCTAATAACACGTTTCTTTGTTGCGCATAGGACATAGACATCGCTGCCTTGATAGCTTGTGTTCCCTGCAAAGGCACAGACAGTACCTTGTGTAACGTCAGTATCATTGAAAACCTGTCTTCTACTCTGGCGATGATGGGGCGATCGGGTTTTGACTTGAGGAGTACATCAAGAATAACTGGCTGAATCTTATCGGATGTTTGCGACCTTGTCGCTTTCTGAAATACTTTTTTCTTTGATTTCAACATCTCCAAAAGCTGCTCTTCAGTCGCGCCGTTATTGGTCATTAAAATCATAGAGTCGAGAAATGGAATATCAACTCCCTGGATCATAATTTCATCATAGACAAGTAATTTGCGGTCTGAAAAAATGCGAGGATTGTTCAAAACCAGCTTATTTGCTGTTTCAGAAGTTACCGGTTTTATGCTTTTTACAAGTCTTGATTCCGCCATTCCAGCAAGCACCTGACGCTGAGCCTCATAAAGCGCCATAGTATAATCTGGATCTTTGTCAAGACCCATCTCGCGCGCCTTCTGAGCAAGTAATTCCATCCTCACGAGATTGCCAAGTATCGCCTTTTTTTGATCGATTCTTTCTGCCTTATGATCTCCAGAAACAAGTGAGTTCCTTGCAAAGTACTCTATTTCAGCTTGGGTAATCTCGACACCGTTTACTACAGCAGCAACACTACCTGATGACTCTTTTGCTGATTGTGATGAACAACCGTAAACAACAAATAGTACGAATCCAAAAAAAAAACCACTGAGTATTTTCACAATTATTGCGCTATGGATAATTTTAACTTATATCTAAAAAAAGCCGCCAATACCTAAATAAATATACGCATCTGAAATCCGGAAAGTCATCTGAACTGTCCCCATTTGCAAGATCACATGTTCTTGGAATTTCTCAGCCTCTTGTCTGCGAAATTCTTCCGGTGTCAGGCTGCCTGATCGTCTGGAACTCCTCCTGCCGTTGCCCGGTGAACTGGTGGTCGTGATCATCTTCGGCTTGCTATTCATCCAGACCAGCCGATCCAGCACTCTGCACACCCGCTTGCCAGAGATTGATGTCTTGATTTCAAAGCCAATTCATTTTCTCCACAACCAGGTAGTCTCGTTTTGCGCGGTCAGGTCAGGGTGACTATAGAAGGAGCGGTTGGATAAAGATCAGGATTACGCTAAGTTACTCATACACACACTGCTTTCCACGAAATTCTGCGAAGAACCAAAAAATCATGACTGACTATCATTGCCACCTGCTCCCGTGTATAGACGATGGCCCCTCATCAGTAAACGAATCCATTGAGATGGCTCGTCTGCTCTGTCAAGCCGGCTATCACATGGTGTACTGTACGCCTCACCTGATAAAAGGATTGTATGAAGCGGATAACGACACAATTAAAAATGCAGTAAATGATCTTCAAAAGGAGATAGATCGGGAAGGAATCAACCTGAAGCTGCTTTGTGGAAGGGAATACTTCCTTGACAACAATTTAAAGGATTATATGAATGATCTCATGCCACTTGAGAACACCTCATATTTGCTTATCGAAATCCCGCCTCATACCTATCCAGGCATGGTTCAGGATTCTCTCTCAGCAATTTTGCGCCAAAACCTAACCCCTGTGATTGCGCATCCGGAGCGCTGTGAACTGTTCCACGAGCGGCAGATCGCCGATCCACCCAGAAAAAAATCGAGATTGAAACATCTCTTCAACCGCTTTTCTTCCGACGTTCAAACCGCAGTCAACGCTGAAGATGGTGACAACAAATTGCTCAAATGGCTCGTTGAAAAACGATGCGGTTTTCAGAGCAACCTGCCGAGTTTCAACGGGGCTTATGGTGAACAGATTCAAACCGCCGCGCAGTACCTCAAAAGTCTTGGGATTTACACCCACTCAGGCACTGACGCGCACTCTGCCGAAAGCCTGAAAAAGCTTTTTGGGCTGAATCCAGATTGATAAGCGCCTCATCCCGGAACTGAACGATCTGATTGTTCCGGGATGAAACTGTCAATTATATTTCAGAATCGAGGTGCGCCCACTTTTCGCATTCTCTCCGATTCCATATCCATGTCGTCAGCAGATTTCTCCGGTGATTGCGGCGTCTTCCCTGTTTGACTTGCCATTCTTTCCGATTGTTGCTGCACGTCGTCAGGAGATTGCTCAGGTCTTGTGCCATCGCCTGATGGAGTTGTTGCACCTTCACCAGACGGAACTGCTGCACCCTCGCCAGACGGAACTGTTGGCGTCTGCGTCTCACTGGGAGGAACAATAGCCCCCGAGACTTCAGGAGCAATTTCCGGCATCTCAATCCAGTTTATCGATGGGATTACGCTTGTGGTAACAGCATCCGAAAGATTCCCTACATTTTCAGCCTGTGCTGTCATTGCTGGCATGATAACCATGACAGAAAACATACCCGCGTAAACTATTGAGCGTTTCATAACGATTGTAATTATGGTTATATCAAACTATGATCAGAACATGATACCTGCGCCGACACCCCAGATGAATCGAACGCCATCGCCCGAATAACCTGTCAAATCAGCCGCACCCATGCTGGCCACCAGTGCGCTCTGACTTCCAAGCAAAAAGGTCTTCGATACTCCGGCATTGAGGTTGACTCCATTCCAATCGACAATGGCATTGAATTCGTCAAACAACTCATAAGAGACGTTGCCGAAAACCGCAGTACCATGCTTTCCTTTTCCATTATCTACATCCAGGGGACTCTTATCGCGGAATCTGCCGTTGCCAATGCCAATACTGTAATGAAGCTTGGTTCTGTTCATTTCATCATCGATCACATGCCGATCCTGGACTCCCTGACTATAGACGATGTAATAGCTTTCGTCAGAATCTGTTCGGTTATTTGAAGAGTCACCGATGAGAATGTTCTCCACGCCAACAGCGATAGAATTTCCGTGACCAAGATAACGGTGCAGTTTCAGGTTGAGGGAATAACGCTCCCAATCGCTCAGATCAAGCGACATGATGCTTGCCTCCAGACCAAGATAATCTCTTGGATTCCCGATACCGACACCAAATCCCATGGCAGCATCCGAATCGTTGCTATAAGGCGCAGGAATAGTGCCTCCAGCCCCCACGAAAACCGTGCCATAGGCGGCGCCCCATCCAACAGGCGTAGTAAGCGATTTACCATGAATGTTTGGTAATGCCCCCTGGAAAGTGGACTCAGCAAAAGCAGCCATAGGAGATGCTAACGTCAACAAGGCTGAAAGCATCAGTAATCTCAACTTTAAGCGTTTCATGAGTGTTGTATTTTATAAGTGAATAAAGTGCGAAACAAAATTTTTATACGATAAATATTTTCAATCAATGCACCATCTCACACAAAAAATATATACAAAGCCTCTCATACACGCCAAATTCAAACATATGCTTCTATTTATCAGCACCAACATTCTACTAATTTTTATCTATTTCTCAAACCATAAATATTTATTAATCGACTCAACTTCTGGCAAAATATAAACCATCCCTTTTGTTCTCGAAAAATAAACTCCAATGTATTTTTTAAAAAACATTTTTGGGACATTTATGCACCCCCAAGAAATTCTGTTATCATCGATCGCCTGTGATTTCAATCGTTCAAGACGACGCTGTTTTGGAACGTTGATCACTGGATGAATTGCAAGATTTCCACTAAAATCAACCCATAATACCTCTTGACCATGAGTATCTCTCCCAATCTCCGCAATGTATCTGCCCGCAGGTGTTATGCGATAGGATGGTTTTATCTGGGATAGTGGACGACGAGCTATTTCAATCGGCAGCTCATCGCCGACCGCCATACCAAGCAAAACCGGAGCCTTACCTAATAACACGCCATCAGCATCATACACATATATTGTCGCCTGTTTTTTATCTACAACAATAAATGGCCTTTGCTTGTTGTCATTTTTCTTTGTCACCATCTCAGCAAATTCCCGCACCTGCCAAGCAGCATTTCTATTATAATTCTCCGTTGCTTCTACCGAACAAGGCGAAAAACAAACATTGTTAAATAAAAATAATATATATATCCCAAATATCGCCCTATATAAAAACATAATTTATATCTATTTACCCTCTCCTAATAATATTAGCAGCTTATTTTCAAACAACAAGCATAACAAATAAAAGAAATAAAAAAAGCTCCTTCGAAGGTAAAAGAATGAATAAGGAAGGGGCCTTATATCAAACACCAGAATCGGAGGAGCTATAAAAACAATGCAGAAAGATAATCAGAAAGATTATTCAAAGGCAAGAGTTTTTTGGCTCTTGGTAGAATTTGGCAGGTAAATAGTGATCAATGATCAATTGACTGAGCACTGATCAGTAGAAAAGGCAAGCAGAAGGCCTAAAACGTCCTGTATTCCCTGATTCTGCTGGCGTGTGCTGAATGTGAACATAAAAACCATCGACCGGATCAAAAAAACAATTCGTTGAACAAGGGCTTGAAGGCGTCATGACTCGCAAGCCAAGCAGTTGCGTTTTCTTCAAAAAATTGGTTCTTCGCAGAATATCGTGGGTAAGGGCTTCTGCTGTTCCGTCATGATTCGATAGCCATGTTGAGTTTGCCGCAG
>NZ_VDCH01000045.1 GCF_006265165.1 Chlorobaculum thiosulfatiphilum | reverse complement strand
GCAAAGTCGAAAAACTGTTTGATCATCCCAATGTTCGCTATGCCAAGAATTGATACCTTTATTGGCCGGAGTAATAACCTTATGATCATGATCAAGGAAAAGGCCTACCTAAGGTTGATTGGTAAGGCTCCTCTTATAACTTATGGACTTTTTTTTAAAAAGCACAATAAAAAACGCACAAAACTACACTCCAAAGTCCATTATAAAACGAAAGAGTTCACAGCGTAAATATCACGTAAACCACTACTTTACAACAGCTTAAGACTGTATAAAAGACCCTGATACGTAAATAAAAAAAATGTAACAAAATTGAAAACGATGCGCTCATGCTTTCGGAAATCCTCTCTCCGATCGCAAAAAACATCAGAAATCGCGCCTTTCTCCCCTGCCAGACTGACAGGATTGCAACCCTTCCAGAGGCACAAAAAAAGCCGCAGAGGATTCGGCTCCTCTGCGGCTTAAAGTTTTATTTCGATAGTAAATCCTTGCGAACTATACTCTTCTGAGCTTCTTTCGCGCGGCGGCCTCGCCGTCGTACACCCGCTTGACGCCATCGCCAAGCGACTGCTCGATGTCCCTGATGTTGGAGACCAGCCTCGACATGCCGGAAATTTCCACCGACGCCGCCTGGTCGGAACCCCACATCGCGCGGTCGAGCGTCACGTGGCGCTCCACGAAGGTCGCGCCGAGCGCCACCGCCGCCCAGGTGGTGGCCAGTCCCACCTCGTGGCCCGAATAGCCGATGGGATTTTCGGGATAGCGCTGTTGCAGGGTGTGGATCATGCGCAGGTTCAGCTCATCGACCGGGCAGGGATAGGTGGAGTTAGTGTGCGCGATCAGCAGATTGTCGCGGCCAAGCTCGTTGACGGCGGCTTCGACCTCCTCCATCGTGGACATGCCGGTCGAGATCATCAGCGGACGACCGGTCGCCTTCGTTTTTTTCAGCAACGCGAGATCGGTCAGCGAAGCCGACGCGGCCTTGTAGCACGGCGGATTGAACTGCTCCATGAAATCGACCGCCTCTTCGTCCCAGCACGACGCGAACCACGCAATGCCCTGCTCGCGGCAGTACGCATCAATCTCGGAGTAGTCGTCGAAACTGAACTCCACCTTGTAGCGATAATCCATATAGGTCATGCGCCCCCACGGCGTGTCGCGCTCGATCTGGCGCTGATCCATCGGTACGCACAGCTCGGGTGTGCGCTTCTGGAACTTGACCGCGTCGCAGCCAGCCTGCGCGGCACCCTCGATCAGCTTTCTGGCCACTTCGAGCGAGCCGTTATGATTGATCCCGATCTCCGCGATCACATACACCTGATGGCCGTCGCCGACCATGGAATTTCCGATTTTCACTTCAGCCATAAATTATTCAATCAAATAATGAAGAAACGTGCGCCGGATGACGCAGGTTGATACTGTTGGTACGGGAAAAAAAGTGCACAGATTTTATGAAGCTCTCAGGGCGATGAGCCA
The DNA here is from genome assembly GCF_006265165.1 of Chlorobaculum thiosulfatiphilum. Lineage (GTDB taxonomy): Bacteria > Bacteroidota > Chlorobiia > Chlorobiales > Chlorobiaceae > Chlorobaculum > Chlorobaculum thiosulfatiphilum. The sequence continues at coordinate 4,886 of NZ_VDCH01000045.1, read as the reverse complement.
TTCGGCATATTCCCGGAAGGCTCCACGGCCACCATGCGCGTTGCACCGGTAGTGAACGCAGGGCTCGACCAGATGCATTCCATCGCCGGGACAGGCCACCAGGCCGAAAGGCGAGATGGCGTTCATGATGCCGATGTCGTTCACGTCGTCGCCGATATAGGCGATCTCGGCCACGGCGAGGCCGGTATCCGAGAGCACATCCGCCAACCGCGACTGCTTGTCCTTGACGCCGAGGTACAAGTGTTCAATGTGAAGCTTCTGCGCCCGCCTGACAATGCTTGGCGAAACCTCGCCGGTCATGATGCCGGTTTCGACGCCATGCTCGCGGAGCCGTTCGACGCCCATGCCGTCACGAATGGAGTACCGTTTGAACTCTTCGCCCCGTTCCGAGTAGTAAACGCCGTTGTCGGTGAACACCCCGTCGTTGTCCGAAAGAACGAGCCGGATGCGCGACGCTCTCGATTTCTGTTCCTGCGGGGAAAGAAGAATCATGAAGGTATGTGATTTTATGGAAAAAGTGCTTCAGCGCAAAACATCGGCCAATATATCACTTTTCTGTAATATCCTCGCCGCACCCCTTGCCAGTGAAGAACTCAACACCCTTCCACAAGTTATCCACATTCCATCCACAAATCACCAACCTCTGAGCTGGCGCGGTTTTACGGACTTCTCACGGCAAGGCCGCACAAAGCCACCCCATGCGACCAGCACAATTATCTCTATGTATTACAACAAATTATAGCGCAAAGAAGAAAAGTTTGCGTCTGAAAGGATCAAACAGAATCCATGATCGGCATCGGATACTGCGGAATGTATATATCAACCTTTCAACATCATATGCCACAACGGGCGCATTACTTTTGAAGTATCGGCGGCATAGATGAAAGGAGGCGACATGGCTGTTGTTCCATGTCGCCCCCAGTCAAGTTCACCGAATCAAAAAAACATGCTGAAGACCGGAATCAGGCGTAGGTTTCATTGTAGCGGTTGATCGAGTCGAGCAGAATCTGCTTTGCCGTCGCGGCGTCCTGGAACTCTTCGACCAGAACCGTCTTCTGCTCAAGCGCCTTGTACTCCTCGAAGAAGTGCTGAAGTTCCATCTTGAAGTGCTTGCCGAGATCGCAAATGTCGTTGATGCCGCTGACGCTCATGTCACCTTCGGCAACGGCGATGATCTTGTCGTCACCCTCGCCGTGATCGATCATGCGCATGACGCCGATCACCTTGGCCTGCACCACGCACATCGGCACAATGGAGCACTGCGAAACGACGACAATGTCGAGCGGGTCATGGTCTTCACCGAGGGTCTTGGGAATGAAACCGTAGTTTTCGGGATAGAGGAGGGAGGAAAAAAGTACACGATCGAGCCTCAGCATTCCGGTTTTTTTGTCCAGCTCGTACTTGGTTTTGCTGTCTTTGGAAATCTCGATGATCGCATTCACGACATTCGGGCAGTCATCGCCAATCTCGACGTGATGCCAGGGGTTAAAATTCATAGTGGCCTGTCTTTTGTAATCAGTATGGTGTAATTGAAAAGGTGAGCCAAGATAGAATTTTTTTTCAAACCTTCCAGAAAAAAGAGCGTTAAGCAATAAGATCAGACCGATCAGTCGGGATCGGGGAAATCTGACTGATCGGTCTGATTCTCTCCTCACTCCCGGCGTTCAAAATAGTCCTTCGTTTCGCTGGCGATGACGGGGCTGAGCAGCAGCAACGCGACCAGGTTCGGCACCGCCATGAGGGCGTTGGCGATGTCGGCGAAAGTCCAGACCACCTGCAGCGAGGCGACCGAGCCGACCATCACCGCCGCGACCCAGGCCCAGCGGTAGGGCTTGATCGCCCGCTTGCCGAAGAGGTACTCCATCGCCTTCTCGCCGTAGTATGACCAGCCGAGAATCGTCGAAAAGACGAAGGTGAGCAGGCCGAAGGTGAGTACGGCGGGGCCGATGACCGGCACGTCGGCGAAAGCTGCGCTGGTCAGCTCCGCGCCCTTCAGGCCGGTCGTCCACTCGCCGGAGTTGACCACCACGATGCCCGTCGCGGCGCAGACGACCACCGTGTCCCAGAAGGTGCCGGTCGAGGAGATCAGCGCCTGCCGCACCGGCTCGTCGGTCTGCGCCGCCGCCGCAACGATCGGTGCGCTGCCGAGGCCGGACTCGTTCGAGAAAAGGCCGCGGGCGATACCGAACCGTACCGCCTCCTTCATGCCAGCGCCCGCGAAACCGCCGAGCGCCGCCTGACCGGTGAAGGCTGATGAAACGATGAGCTGGATCGTCTCGCCAAGGGTTTCGCGCCCGATGAAGAGCAGCACGGCGCAGCCGATCAGGTAGAACGCCGCCATGAACGGCACGAGATACTCGCACACCCGCGCAATCGACTTGATGCCGCCGATGATCACCACCGCCGTGAACACCGTCATCAACCCGCCGCTGATCCACGGCGACACATTCAGGTTGCTCTGCAACATCGTGGCTATCGAGTTGGCCTGCACCATGTTGCCGATGCCGAACGCCGCCACGGAGGTGAAAACGGCGAACAGCACGGCGAGCCACTTCTGGCCGAGCGCCTTTTCGATCACGTACATCGGCCCGCCCGACACGGAACCATCGTCGTTGATCGTGCGGTACTTGACCGACAGCAGCGCCTCGCCGTACTTGGTGGCGATGCCGAACACACCGGTCAGCCACATCCAGAGCACCGCGCCCGGCCCGCCAGCCGCCACCGCCGTGGCCACGCCGACGATGTTGCCCGTACCGATGGTCGCCGCCAGCGCCGTCACCAGCGCCCCGAAATGGCTGATCTCCCCAGTGCCCTCGTGCGAACGGGTGAACGAAATGCGGATGGCGTGAGGCAAGTGCTTCTGGATAATGCCCAGCCTGAACGTCAGAAACAGATGCGTCCCGATCAACGCCACCAGGAGCGGAATACCCCAAACGACATCGGCGATTTGCGAGAGAAGACTTTCAAGTGATTGCATGAGCGTGAGTCAGGATGAATGTGGGGAAAAACCTGGGAGCGCCGAATTCCAGCTCGGCATCTTCTGAGTAGAAAAACCATTACGCAGAAAAATGCTTCTGAGATTGTCAGGAAAAAGTACGGAATTTTCCGAAGGTTCAGAACAGTCGAAACCGAAAGCTGGAAGCTCGCGTCTGAATCCATCGCCCCAAATTATCGACGCGTTCCGACATCCCCGGTATTTGCTCGCGCGTGTGGAGTGAGCCGGAGCAGGCGACCGCCTTTTTCATCCTCCAGAACCCATATTGCACCGTCTGGCCCTTGCTCGACCTCTCGTATCCGTTTCTCCATGCTGAAACGTTCGACCTCTTTTGCCTGGTCACCGTCAATCCTGATCCGTATCAGAGATTTTGACCTGAGTCCTCCGATGAAAGCATTGCCCTGCCACTCAGGGAACATAGAACCGTTATAGATAATCAGACCTGAAGGCGCAACGGTTGGCGCCCAGTATGTCTCGGGAGCATGGAATTCCGGACGCGTGTCATGATCGGGAATCGGAATGCCGGAGTAGTGGTCGCCCCATGATACGATGGGCCATCCGTAATTTTCTCCGGCAATGGTCAGGTTGAATTCATCACCGTGCCTGGGCCCCATCTCGTGCGTCCAGAGTCGCCCCTGTTTGTCGAATGCAATACCAAGAAGATTTCGATGCCCAAGAGACCAGAAGGTTTTTGCGAGTTCTCCTTTATCCTGAAACGGATTGTCCGGCGGTACCGACCCGTCCGCATTCAACCTGATCACCTTGCCAAGATTTTGTCGCCAGCTCTGTGCCGGCGTCTGTTTTTGCCGATCGCCGGAAGTGATGAACAGATGCCCATCCGGGCTGAATGCCAGGCGATGTGAGTAATGCCCGCTGCCTGACACTTTGGGTTCCTGCCGCCAGATGATTTCAAGGTTTTCCAGTTTCGGCCTCGACGATGCGGGACGAAATCGGGCACGGGCAACCGCTGCGCCCCTTTTTCCCGAGGCATCCTGCTCGGCATAAGAGAGGTATATCCAGCCGTTATCTTTATATCGAGGATGAAGAATTACATCACCCAGGCCACCCTGACCACCGTACGCCACCTTGGGTACGCCCTGAACCGGAATTCTGGAGCGGTCAGCCAGTTTGACCAGAAGCAACGTTCCGGCTTTTTCAGTTACCAGAAGATCGCCATCCGGCAGAAAGGTCATGGCCCAAGGCTCATCGAACGTCCCAAAACTCTCGGAATTGAGCCTTGAACCTGCATTCCCTTCTATTGCGTTACTCACAGGCGGGGCATAATAATTGCAGGAAAGCAGAACCAAAAAAAGGGACAGGTAACTTTTAAAAGATAATAGTCGCATCGTTCTCTCCTCTTTATACCGGCATCGGAATCACACACAAAGTCGGCGATTTGCGAAAAAAGGCTTACAAGTGATTACATGAGAGTGGGTTAGGATGAATGTGGATGGAAATCTGGGAGCGCGGAGCCCCAGCTCCGCATCTTTATCTTCTTGAATCGTCAGGAAGAGTATGAAAATTCCCGAAGGTGTGGAACTGTCTGGCGGTTCCAGATATACGCCTCACGTTCAACTTTACCAGAAACTTTTCAGTAACGGCTCAAAATCGCGAAAGCTCATGTGCTTGAATTCTTCATGTATCGTTAATGCAACTATTGTTATTAAGGGTGTGAAAAACTCGAACGGAATTTATGATATTCACAAAAATCGCTTCGCAAAGAATCTATATCATCAATCTTATTTCTATTTGCTAAATCTTCAGGAGACACAATATATACCGACCTATTTGCCTTAAACTTACCAGCCTCAATAAAGGGCATCTCTAAAAAGTCAGTACTGACATAAGGTATTGAAATCTATCGATTTAACTGAAATATCCATATCTTGAC
>NZ_VDCH01000044.1 GCF_006265165.1 Chlorobaculum thiosulfatiphilum | reverse complement strand
GTTTGCAGGGCAATATCGCCTTGTTTCGATGTCGCTGGTCAGAAGAATATTTCAAATCGCTCTTTTTAGAGATGCCCAATAAATATCCTGAAGCTTCGAAAACAGCTTGCCCTGATGGACGAAATGGATTGAATGGACGATGTGTGCCTGGTGGACGGCGCGGGCAGGCCGCGGAAATCCGGACAGGCTTTTTTGCTTTCGGGATGGCTCCGGCCGAACACGCCGGGGCGACCCTGCCAGTCACCACCACCATTCGCTTTGCTCTTCATTCAGCATTCATAATTCATCATTCATAATCTATATGGTATATTTCAGTTCAATTTTTTTACAGAGCGCAAACCACCGTGTGTGCCCATGAGTTATCTGACCACCTCGCGCTGCCGCCTCTTCTATGAGGATACGGCGGAGAACGATCCATCGCAGAAAGAGAAACCGGCGATTGTTTTCGTCAATGGCTGGGCGATTTCGTCCCGCTACTGGAAACCCGCCATCGACCGGCTCAAGAGCGATTTCCGCTGCGTCTGTTACGACCAGAGCGGCACCGGCAAAACCTCGATCGAGGGGTTCCTGCCCGATTTCACGATTCGCGGATTCTCGGACGAAGCAGGCGCGCTGATCGAGCATCTCGGCCTCGACAAATCGCGGAACCTGCACATCGTCGGCCACTCGATGGGCGGCATGGTGGCCACGGAGCTGTGCCTGCGCTACCGCGACGCGCTGCTTTCATCGACCATTCTGGCCTGCGGCATTTTCGAGGAGACGCCGTTCACCTCGCTCGGCCTCATGTTCCTCGGCGGGCTGATCGATGTTTCGATGAATTTCCGGAACGCATTCCAGGTCGAGCCGCTGCGTACGCTCTTCATCAAACGCGCGGCAACCGGGCACATCAGCAAGGAGTACTGCGACATCATCATCGAGGATTTCACCACTTCGGACAAAGCGGCAACCAACGCCGTCGGCCATTTCTCCATCGATCCCGAAGCGCTTCGCAACTACACCAGGAACGTCATCGAGATCGCCTCGCCAGTGCTCTGCTGCGTCGGAATGGCCGACCACACCATTCCTCCCGAAGGCACCGTGACGCTTTTCGAGAAGCGCAAGGCTGCCGCATCGTCACCCACCCGGCTGGTGCAGTTCATGCGCCTCGGCCACCTTCCGATGCTCGAAGATACCCCGCGCTTCGTCGAGGAGCTGAAAAAACATTTTGATTTTGCGGAACATTTTTATAAAAAGACTCAGCCCGCCGCGCCTCTGGCCGATCGGGTGCAGATTCAATGAAATAATTCAGCGGAGCAAACGCTCCTGTTGAGAACAGGCGGTTATGATTCACCATCCTGAACCCGTGTCCACGTGAGCAAAAAAAGTGTTATGAAAATTACCGGTATCCTCCTTGTCGTTATTCTCGGTGCAGGCGCGCTGTTCGGCATCGATCTTTTCAGAGGTCTTCCCAGTCTCAAGGAACTCGAAAATCCCAAGCCGGAGCTGGCCTCTCTGGTCTATTCGGAAGACGGCGTGCTTCTGCACAAATTTTTCCTGAAAAACAGAACCTTCGTGCCGCTCAGGTCGATCTCCCGATGGGCTCCGGCGGCGCTCATCGCTACCGAGGATGTGGCCTTTTACAAGCATTGGGGTGTCGATCTCCGGCGTCTGACCATTGCCATCGGCGAGAACATCGTCAAGGGCCGCACCCGCTGGCAAGGCGCGAGCACCATCACGCAGCAGCTCGCCAAAAACCTTTTCCTCACCCAGGAGCGAACCCTGAGCCGGAAGGGCAAAGAGTTGATCACGGCGATCCAGCTCGAACGAACCTATACCAAGGATGAGATTCTGGCCCTTTACCTGAACACCGTTTACTTCGGCTCCGGTGCTTACGGCATCGAGTCGGCGGCCCAGACCTATTTCGGCAAACCGGCCAGCCAGCTCACCATTCCCGAAAGCGCCACCCTGATCGCCACGCTGAAAAACCCGACGGCCTACGATCCGTCGAAGGATCCCTCCTCGTCGCGTTCACGGCGGAACCTGATCATCGGCCTGATGGAAAAAGAGGGCTTCATCACCCACGCCCAGTCCGTCAAGGCAAAGGCGACGCCGCTCGTACTGCGATATACGCCAATCAGCCATCAGGGCCTCGCGCCCTATTTTACCGAGTACATTCGCCAGACCGTCAAGTCTGGCTCCATGCTCGATGGGGTGAACGTTTACCGCGACGGCCTGACCATCCAGACCACGCTCGACAGCCGTATGCAGCGCTATGCCCAGGAGGCCATTGCCGAACAGGCTGCGTACTTGCAGGCGCAGTTCGACCGGAGCTGGCGATGCCCCGAGTCCCTCAAGACGCAGTTCATCAAAGAGAGCGCCCGATACAAGGAGATGGTCAACGAGGAGGGCATTCCTGCAAACGTGGCGCTTGCCCGCCTGAGAGCCGATGCCGCCTGGATCAGAAATCTGCTCCATCAGAAAACGCGGGTGCAGATGGCTCTGGTCGCCCTCGACCCATCGAACGGCCATGTCAAGGCTTGGGTTGGCGGCACCAACCTCGGGCCGGACGATTACCGCTACCAGTTCGACCATGTCTGGCAGGCCAAACGCCAGCCCGGTTCGGCTTTCAAGCCCTTCGTTTACGCCGCCGCCATCGACCAGGGCATTCCGGCAAACTACCGGATTCTCGACCAGCCCCTCGCGCTGAGAAGCGGAAGCGGAGGCGTCTGGATAGCCAGAAACTCCGAGGGCAACTCCGGCGGCATGACCACCTTGCGTTACGCTCTGGCCCATTCGCTGAACCAGGTCACGGTCAGGCTCGCCTACGAGTTCCTGAGTCCATCGGAAATCATCAACTATGCTCGCCGCATGGGCATCAGCTCTCCCATGCAGCCCAACCTGTCGATCGCGCTCGGCACCTCGGAGGTCTCGCCGCTCGAACTGGCCAGAGCATATACCACCTTCGCCAATAACGGCGCATGGAGCGACGTGCTGCCGGTGCTCAAGGTGCTCGACAAGAACGGCCGCGTCATCGCCGAACACCAGCCAAGCACCCATCTGGGCCTCGATCCGGCGACCAACTACATCATGGTCAGTATGCTCAAGGATGTGATCGACCGGGGCACGGGCATCGCCGCAAGGGCCAGATACGGCCTCGACATGGAGGCCGCCGGCAAAACCGGCACGACCCAGAGCCACCGGGATGCATGGTTCGTCGGATTCACCCCCCAGCTCGTGGCCGTAGTGTGGGCGGGATTTGACGACGAGCGGGTTCATTTCACCTCGATGGAGTATGGACAGGGTGCCAGAGCGGCTTTGCCTGCCTGGGCGAACTTCATGAAAAAGAGCTATACCGATCCATCGCTCAAGCTTGAAAACCGCTACTTCCCGATGCCCGACAACGTCATTGCCGTGCCAAGCGCGGGTTCATCGGAGTCGCCCGACGTGCTGAACCATAACGTCACTGTCGAATATTACACGCCGAAAGCTTACGCGCGCGACCAGGCTGGCGATTTCAACAGCAGCCCTGCACCGGTGAACTCCGGCGCGGTCGAGCTTCCGGACAGCACCGGCGGCTCGCGGGCAATGCCCACCCCTGCGCCCGCGCCATCAGCAGCGCCGCCAGAACCTTTTTAAGCAATATTTTACCCGGTTTCAACATCAACCATGGCAACATCTCTTCAATCGGTCATCGTCCTTGATTTCGGCTCGCAGTACACCCAGCTCATCGCGCGGCGCATCCGCGAAATCGGCATCTACTCCGAAATCCTTCCCTACCACACGAAGGCCGAGGTAATCAAGGCGCATCAGCCGAAGGCGATCATCCTCTCCGGCGGCCCGAACAGCGTCTATGACGAAAAGGCGTTCATGCCCGATCCGGAGGTGTTCAGCCTTGGCGTACCGGTGCTCGGCATCTGCTATGGTTTGCAGGCTATCGCCAAGCACTTCGGCGGCAACGTCGAAAGCTCGTCGAAGCAGGAGTTCGGACGCGCCAAAATGCTGGTGAGCCATGAGGAGGAGCACGAAAGCCTGTTGTTCCGGGAGATTCCGGATTCGGATGTCTGGATGAGCCACGGCGACAAGGTCACGCAACTGCCCGACGGCTTCCGCGTCACGGCCAGTACCGCCAACGCCGAGATGTGCGCCATCGAGAGCTTCGGCAGCAAGGCCGCGCTCAAGGTCTATGGCTTGCAGTTCCACCCGGAGGTGCAGCACTCGCTCTACGGCAAGCAGTTGCTCTCGAATTTTTTGATCGACATCGCGGGCATCACGCCAGACTGGTCGCCGAAGAGCTTCATCCAGCACCAGATCGAGGAGATCAAGCGCGTCGCGGGCGACTCGACCGTGGTGTGCGGCATCAGCGGCGGCGTCGATTCCACGGTGGCCGCCGTGCTCGTCAGCAAGGCGATCGGCGAGAAGCTGCACTGCGTCTTCGTTGACAACGGTTTGCTCCGCAAGGACGAGTCCGAAAAGGTGATGGAGTTTCTCAAGCCGCTCGGCCTGAACATTTCACTCGCCGACGCCTCCGACCTCTTTTTGGGACGGCTCAAAGGCGTGGCCTCGCCGGAAAAGAAGCGCAAGATCATCGGCCGCACCTTCATCCAGGTGTTCGAAGAGAACATCCACGACGAGAAGTTCCTCGTGCAGGGCACGCTCTACCCGGACGTGATCGAGAGCGTCAGCGTCAAGGGGCCGTCCGAAATGATCAAGTCGCACCACAACGTCGGCGGCCTGCCGAAGCGCATGAAGCTCAAGCTGATCGAGCCGCTGCGCGAGCTGTTCAAGGACGAGGTTCGCGCCGTCGGACGCGAGCTTGGCATCGCCGAGGACATTCTGATGCGCCACCCCTTCCCCGGCCCCGGCCTCGCCGTGCGCGTGCTCGGCTCGCTCACGAGGGAGCGGCTCGACGTGCTGCGCGACGCCGACCAGATTTTCATCGATGAGCTGAAATCAAGCGGCCTCTACTCGAAGGTATGGCAGGCCTTCTCTGTGCTCCTGCCGGTGCAATCGGTCGGCGTGATGGGCGACAAACGCACCTACGAAAACGTCCTCGCCCTGCGAGCCGTGGAATCCACCGACGGCATGACCGCCGACTGGGCGCACCTCCCGCACGACTTCCTCGCCAAAGTCTCGAACCGCATCATCAACGAAGTAAGAGGCATCAACCGCGTGGCGTACGACATTTCGTCCAAGCCGCCGGCGACGATTGAGTGGGAGTGAGGAGGAAGAGAGATTTTTGGAGATATGAAACAACCCCGTCGATTTCGGCGGGGTTGTTTGTTTGGGAAAGAAGGATTGAATAACCAAAAGGATTTTTTGACGAAATAACGTAAGATTTTAGAGCAATAAAAATGTCCATAACACTGGACATCACCAGCACACAAAAACGCGATTAAGGAACGCAAGAATAAAGCCGCAACGTTTGCGCGGCATAAATGATTGTCCTAGTGAATTAAGTAATAGCTTTTTATTTCTTCTCCGCCCATAGGCGTTGATTATTAGAAAAGCCACCAATGGTATAAACTAATGTGGCCTCTGAGCTACAAGCAAAGAGTATTCCGAACTCATGGCACTCTTTTACGAAACAATAATCCTCTGAATAGTCCTCAATCATTTGACGCCAATTAAACTTGACTCGAAATGGAATTAATCGATGTACGTCACGACGTACCATTAGTTCATTTGTATCAACCGTATACACCGGTTCTCCTTCAGATGTTAATACCATATCCTTTACAATATTGGAATTGACATCTCTTATTCCAGAAACAACTAATCTTTCATATACATATTTAGATAATGCCACCCCGCTAGTAGATAATCGTGGGTAAGCCGAACTCCATGGATAAAAAGGTTCGACACATGGCGAACCATCAGAATGCACTAAGTAACGCCAGCTATAGGCAACTCCAGCATCAGGATTAGCAATAAGAGTATTAACCAGTGAATTTATATGGTTTGGCAGATAATAATCATCATCACCAAGTTGGCATATCAAATATCCAGAGCATTTATCTATCCCAATATTTCGCAGTAATGAAATTCTCGATGGTATATATAAAGAATGAAATTCCCCTTTATAAGTACTAATATCAACATCTATGATTCTAAGAAAAGGGTAAGCCTCTAATAAGCTTGATTTTTTTGAATTGACAAACAAATTCCCATCATTAACCAATATATGTTCAATCTCACCATCGTAATTCTGGTTCTTTACAGACTCTATCGCTCGAATAAGCGTATCGTCTCTCTTGTTGGTAAGTGTAATCACAGATACCTTACTACTCTTTTTGACTTCTCGTTCAAACATCTAAAACTCCTACCAAATTCCAAGTCCGGATTGATTTCGAAAATTTGAAAGCCTCTGATACGCATCACGGGTCTGCACGTGATGCGCTCCATAGATTATATTTGCCCGTTTGTAAAGCAACGTCATAACGTTTTGCTTCGCTGCAATTTTATGACGAAAAGATGGAAAAACAGCAATTGAAGCAGCAATTTCATCAATAATATTTTCACTCTTAACTAAATTTTTATTATCTAAATACACATGGGCTAACGCCAAAGGATTTGTCCTAACAAGGTATTCCAAGTTATGCGGCAGATCAACGCAATGTCGCTGATGATAAATATTTTCAGCCATATTACTATAAGTAATGGCTTCTGAAATATTATTACGACGCGCCAACTCAGTAGTTACTAAATGACAAATTGAAGCTATTGCATTCGGTGGTGGATTTTTCCATGAGTGGCGAATTAATTCAATTGAATATGATAGCAATTTATTAGGCAGACCTTTCCCTTGTTTCGCGTAGTACGCCTGAGACGCTAAAAGGTACACCGCCAAAATTTCTAATGAGCTTTCCAAAATATCCTTTGAATATGGTGTCTTAATAAGATCGGGTATCAACTTAATTATTGGTTTCGAAAAGGCTATGGTCTCTATTATTAAATTCTTATGAAAAAGAGCGTTGGTTAACATCTGTAATGCCGGATACGATTGATAGCCAACACTAGCAGGGGCAATAATATTTATTTTTTCAGAAACTCCTCCAAGACGAGATAGGGACATTATAATCATATCATCTAATGATAGGTTCAAGTCCTGAATACCTGAAGTTGTATTAATTCCGTTAAAGCTTGCCATTACCTCACCAACTGTTCCAGAATAGTTCTGAAGCAGAATGCAAAATGGATCTCTTTTGCTAGTGTTTACTGTGTATAATGATATATATTTTTTATTCCCATACGGAAATAGAGAGGCAAATCGAATTGTTGACAGCCGGAATGTAGTATTCGCGATAACTATCCCGTAAACCTCCTTTTCACTATAAGCAAGTTGAATGTCTTGGCACCACGTATAAAACGTTCGCACTTCTGAATCCCCACATAAGGAACCATCCCTAAATTTGCACTCGATAATTACTAAGCGCTCGGAATCTTCATAGGTCCAATCTACACTATAGCGACGACCAGTATTACCGCAAATTTTCTTGTATCTTTTTAGGGTTACTTTAATTTTCTCTTTATCAATCGAGAAACTATTACTAATTATTTCAAGGATTGCTTTTTCTACAAGCTCTTCATATCGAGCGCCTATATCTTTGACGTAATATCTAATCACGAATATGATCCCTTGAATCGAAGTAAGCTATTGCTGACCACCTAACAGAAAGCAGATTATTACTCCGGCCAATAAAGGTATCAATTCTTGGCATAGCGAACATTGGGATGATCAAACAGTTTTTCGACTTTGC
>NZ_VDCH01000043.1 GCF_006265165.1 Chlorobaculum thiosulfatiphilum | reverse complement strand
AACTTGTCGATCCAACTGAGTGCGAAATCGATGGCGCGCGAAGATCGATCTCCGAGATCGTCGCGAGCAAGCAGTGGGCCCAATATGAACCCGGTTTCGGATACGAGCGGGAACTTCTCAATCCAGTTGATGGCGAAATCGATGGCTCGTGAAGAGTGAGTGCCGAGATCGTCGCGAGCAAGCAGTGGCGGTAAAACGAATCCGGTTTCGGGAACGAGCGGGAACTTGTCGATCCAACTGAGTGCGAAATCGATGGCGCGCGAAGATCGATCTCCGAGATCGTCGCGAGCAAGCAGTGGATTTAATACGAATCCGGTTTCGGGAACGAGCGGGAACTTGTCGATCCAACTGAGTGCGAAATCGATGGCGCGCGAAGATCGATCTCCGAGATCGTCGCGAGCAAGCAGTGGGCCCAATATGAACCCGGTTTCGGATACGAGCGGGAACTTCTCAATCCAGTTGATGGCGAAATCGATGGCTCGTGAAGAGTGAGTGCCGAGATCGTTGCGTTCAAGAAGTCGAGCAATAACAAAGTCTGTACCAGTATCGAGCGGGAACGTGTCGATCCAATTGACTGCGAGTTCGATGGCGCGTTCCGTGTTTTGCTCAGTTATTTCTTTACGGTTTAAAAGAGGAGCGAGGACATAGCTGGCAGTATCGGAATTCAGGTTATTAGGTAGCCAATTGAGTGCGGTGTTGATCAATTCCTGTGCAGTACCTTCAGGTAGTTCCTTTAGCCCTCGGTAAAGCAGGTGACGTGCTTCTGGGTGCAAACTATGGTTATTCAGCCACGGCGTTACGATTTGGCCCCACTCAGATATGCACACTGTCGCCCAGCCTGGTGTGCTGATTATGTTGCCTAAAGCGTATGCTGATTCACCGGCCTCGGTTGTTGCCAGCATTTGGCCCAACTCGGGACAATGCTTGCCAAGCCAAATGCCCGCCTTTTCGTGCAGTGTTGCTTCAGCTTTTGTCTCGGTTTTTTCGGAACCTTGCAGACGATTGAGAGCCGTTGCGTAACGGCCAAGCGTTCTTGCACGACCAAGTGCAGCTGTCAGGCAATAACCCAACACTGTCTCACGAAGTTGACCACTTCGATCCCACAGTACCTCGCTTAGCACTTCATCAGCAACGACATCATGCGCCGCTGTATGTTCGATGCCGCGTTGCTCGATCCAGCCAAGTGTGAGTAATTGATCTAGAACAAGCGCTGCCTTTTGGGGGGCATCGCCGCCAGCGGCAAGAAAGGCTTTACTTCCAGTTTCTTCCATGTTCTCCCTTGACAAAGGTGCAGCAGCGAGCATTGCTGCGGCGGCGATTAACAAGGGGTCTGGTTGTGCTGGTAGAAAGCTGTCTCCATTATCGATGACGACAAGTTTGTCTTCGATAAGCCGTTTGCGCAGCCAACCTGAGAGGTTTTCATTACGTATGTCGGTTAAGCCTGCTTTTTCAAGTGTGTCATTCAGAGCGCGGCGTTGTAACTCTTCTGCAATAAACATCGCAATGATTGGCCGTTGGCCACACAACTCGTGGACTTTTTCGCGCCCTAACTTTGTGACAGCTAAAGGCGCAATGCGTTCAAGGGCGATTTCTGTGATACGTGCTTTTTGGTGCACTGACGTTTCAAGAAGAATCTGCTCGGTAAACAAGGATTCTCTTTCAGTATTTCGAGTTCTCAATGACGATGGCCGCAGATTGGCAAGCAGCGCCAGTTTCATTCCGCGTTTAGCAGCGTCGGGCAAAATTCGATGGCGTACGCTGCCGAGATCGAGCTTTGGCATTTGATCCAGATAATCGAAAACAAGCAGCGTTTTTTCGTTACCTGAAAACAACACTTCTGACAGATCATCGACTGTGACACCCGGATAACCCGGTAACAAGTGGAGAACACGCCAGTTGTTTTCATCAGCTAATTGGGCAACCTCAAGAGACGTGCGTGTTTTTCCGACTCCTCCGATTCCATTGAGCAACACGCCGCCTTTGCCAGCAAGCTGTTCAAGCCGGGCAAGAATGTTTGCCGGGCAAGCATTGACATTTTCCTGCTCTGGCACGACAAATGGGAAATTATCTTCCAGCAAGTAGCGGCGGAATAGTGTCAAGCTCTCGCAGTACTCAGCATGGCTTTGAATTTTTGGAAGCTGTAAACCAATCCAGTTGTCAGCAATGCGTGGGAATCGATTGAAACTATCCTGCAAATCCGACCAATCGAGAACAAGAATCTCTTCCAACAATGGAGGACGAGTTGAATCCGACAATTCGTCGAAAAAGAAACGGACGATTTTTTCTTCCAGCTTGTCTCGGCTTGCCTGCTTTCCAATGTTTGAGCTTATGCAGTAAACATAGCTCTTGACTCGTCGCCACGGCTCAAAGTCGCCAGTCCATCCGGTTTCAGCCTGTTCTTTGAGCTTTGATGCAACTCTGTCCCAGCCCTGATTGATATTTTTCTGAAGGTCGTCACAGGTATCGTCGTGATCTTTGCATTCGATGATTTGAGGCGCAGGCAGATTGGCCAAAGCGCTTATGCCTGTTTTATCATCGATAAAAGCATCGATTGCCCCATCTCTTCCTTTGGTCGGAGAAACCGCAACGCGAAACCTGAATTCTTCACGCAACGCATCCCCGACCAACTGCTGAAAAGCGTCAGGTCGATTGGGGTGCTGTTTGGCGCGAGGGCCTTGCAATGCCGACGGATCGAAACGAGGGGGAAACAACATGGTGCATTCGTTTGAGTTGCGTGTTCCCTTGATGTTACAATATCGTAATTTTACGAATTATTCAGAGAGGATGCTCTTCACGCCGCATGAGAGGACGGGCACAAGACCCGTCCCTACATTTCATCCCAGCTTCGCGCCCCACTCTTTCTGATGAGCGGAGGCCTGCTCGTATTTTTTGCCGTCGAATTCGTGCGCCATGGTTCCTGGGTTGGTAGTTCGGAAAAAACGAATTGCCGAACGGCTACTCCTCTTCATCGTCAATGTCGAGCGTTCCCTGGGCGGCGATGGTTCCGGCGGTTGTCGGCGGCCCTTTGAGGATCCACTCGAAGAGGACGCCGATGAGCGCTCCCGAGAGCGGCCCGGCGACGTAAATCCAGGCAAGCGCGGTGTCGCCGCACACCAGCGCGGGCGCGAGCGAGCGCACCGGATTCATCGAGGCTCCGCTGACCGGCCCGGCCCACATGCACGCCAGCGCGATGTAGCCGCCGACGGCAATCGCGCCGTTGGTGCCGATGTTGCGCGCTCCCGACGAGGTGCCGAGAATGGTGTTGACCAGCGCGGCGGTCAGTACGACCTCCATTGCAAGCGCCCTCAGCGGCGTGACCTCGTGGCCCGGCAGCGTCATGCCTGCCACGGCAGCTTCGTCGCCGAACATGAAACCGAGAAAGAGCGCGGCCAGCCAGCCTCCGGCGACTTGCGCGATGATGTAGCCGGGTACGCGAATCCAGAGAAAATTGCGGCGGATGGCGAAGGCGATCGTCACGGCGGGATTGAGATGAGCGCCGCTCACCGTGCCCATGAAGTAGATGATGGCCATCACCATAAGGCCCGGCGCAACCGGCAGGAGCGCATCGGCGGCATGGTTGCCGGAACTTGCCGCCACGACCGGGCCGCCAGCCGCAACGAGCACCAGCAGAAATGTCCCCCACAGTTCAGCGAAAATCCGCTGCCATTCGTGCCTGGGATCGAGAAAATTGGGCGCGTTCTGCGTCAGCAGCATCCGGGCGCTTTGCGCCGCATGACGGCCGTTTTCGTTTCCCCTAGCCATATCACGTTTTTGGATAATCAGTTACCGATACATGGACAACGACGCGCCTCCATCGAACGCTCTACCTCTTTGCGTTCGTGTCGCTCAATAAAAGTTAAGGCAAAAATTGACGATCACGTTGCGCGGCCTCCGTGCGAGGATCATTCCACTGCAAACGCCATTGCGCCGGTTGCGGGATATTGACTATCTTTTGCGTCAACGATCATTCACCAATTTCTTTCAAGGAGCACCGTTCCATGACCGAACACGAAGCTATCGTCAAACAACTCCAGGCCGTCCAGAATGCCAGCCGCAAGATCGTCACCCTCGATACGGAGGCCATCAACGGCCTGCTCGTCGATCTGGCCGAGCGTATTCCCACCGCCGCCGAGGCGATACTCGACGCTAATCGCAAGGATCTCGAACGCATGGACGCCGCCGATCCGCGCTACGACCGGCTGCTTCTGAACGAGGCGCGGCTGAACTCCATCGCCGCCGACCTGCGCAACGTCGCCGCGCTGCCTTCGCCGCTCGACCGCGTGCTCGAAGAGCGCACGCTGCCCAACGGGCTGGAGCTGAAGAAGGTCTCGGTGCCTCTCGGCGTGATCGGCATCATCTACGAATCGCGCCCGAACGTCACCTTCGACGTCTTCGCGCTCTGCCTGAAGTCGGGCAACGCCACCGTGCTGAAGGGGGGCAGCGACGCGGCGTTCTCGAACATCGCCATCGTGGAGCTGATCCGGACGGTCATCGGCGACCGCGGCCTCGATGCCGACATGATCTACCTTCTGCCCGCCGAGCGCGAGGCGGCGCACATCCTGCTCAACGCGGTGGGCTACATCGACGTCATCATTCCGCGCGGCAGCCAACAGTTGATCGACTTCGCTCGCAAGCACTCGACGGTGCCGGTGATCGAAACCGGCGCGGGCATCGTGCACACCTACTTCGACGCGAGCGGCGACCTTGCGATGGGGCGCGACATCGTCTTCAACGCCAAGACCCGCCGCCCGAGCGTCTGCAACGCGCTCGACACGCTGATTGTGCACGAGAGCCGCATCGACGATTTGCCGGTGCTGGTGGAGCTGCTCGAAGAAAAGATGGTGCAACTTTACGCCGACGAACAGGCGTATTACAAACTGCTCGGTCGCTACCCCGACGAGCTGTTGGAGATGGCCACCCCGGAGCATTACGGCACGGAGTTCCTGTCGCTGAAGCTGTCGATCAAGACCGTCGCGAGCTTCGAGGAGGCGCTCGACCACATCGCTCGCCACAGCTCGAAGCACAGCGAGGCGATCATCGCCTCCGACCAGGCAGCGATCGACGACTTCATGAAACGGGTGGACGCAGCGGCGGTCTATGCCAACACCTCGACCGCGTTTACCGACGGTGCGCAATTCGGCCTCGGCGCGGAGATCGGCATCAGCACGCAAAAGCTCCACGCTCGCGGACCGATGGCGCTCAGGGAGCTATGCAGCTACAAGTGGCTCGTCACCGGCCAGGGACAGGTGAGGCCCGCCTGATGCTCGAAGCGCGTAACCTCGTCAAATCGTACGCCCTGCCGGGCCAGCCGCCGCTGAAGATTCTCGACGGCATCGACCTCGCGGTGGGGCCGGGTGAAATGGTGACCGTCATTGGCGCGTCCGGCAGCGGCAAGACCACGCTGCTCAACCTGCTCGGAACGCTCGACGCGCCCGACGAGGGCGAATTGCGCTTCGACGGAACGCCGATCTTTGAGGGGAGCCGCTGTATGCTGTCGAAAAAGGAGCTGGCCGCTTTCCGAAACCGCAAGATCGGCTTCGTCTTTCAGTTCCACCATCTGCTCTCGGATTTTACGGCGCTCGAAAATGTCGCGATGGCGGAATTTATCGGCACCGGCAAGCTCAAGCCCGCCAAGGAGCGAGCCGCCGCGCTGCTCGAAACGCTCGGCCTCAAGGCGCGGCTCGACCATCTCCCCTCGGAGCTGTCGGGCGGCGAGCAGCAGCGGGTGGCCATCGCCCGTGCGCTGTTGAACCAGCCGAAGCTGGTGCTCGCCGACGAACCGAGCGGCAACCTCGACAGCCGCAACAGCCGGATGCTCTACGAGCTGATGGCCTCGCTCAGCAAGGAGCGCCAGACCTCGTTCGTCATCGTCACCCACAACGAAGAGTTCGCCGCCACCGCCGACCGCTGTCTCCACATGCAGGACGGAAGGTTGCAGGCCTGCGGAAGAATCTGAACAGTAAAACGATGCAAGTCAGGCTCAGAAAAAAGAATCAGCTCACCATTCCGGCAGCGATAGCCCATTCGGCAAATATCAAAACCGACGACATGCTCGAAATCGATTGCCGCAATGGAGAAATTATTCTGACGCCGAAGTCCGAAAAACAGAGAACTGTATCCATTATGTCTTACGCCGGGATAGGCCGGGGAGTATGGGAACATACGACTGATGAGATTGCAAAAACGATCGCAAATCGTTTTGACTGAGCCTTGAAGAAAAGGAAAGGGCGAACACGCAGATTCGTCCCTACAAAAATGTGCGAATCACCGAAAATCGATATAATCTGACAACAGCTTTTTCAACCCTATCCACCGCGCAAAAACCAGACGCCCTTAAATGACCGATAACTCCACCAACGCCAAGTTAGGCCCCATCGAACTGGCCCCGTCGGTACTGCCCCGCCATGCGTGGAGCTTCCTGTTCGCGGCGTTCTTCTCGATCGGCATGGTCACGTTCGTTTCGATTGGCCAGGCTTACATCATGAACGAGCACCTGCACATTCCGGTGTCGGAGCAGGGCACGCTCAGCGGCGACCTGGTCTTCTGGACGGAGATCGTCACGCTCCTGCTCTTCGGCCCGGCAGGGGCGATCATGGATCGCATCGGCAGAAAGCCGGTCTATGCCACGGGCTTTCTCGTGCTGGCCATCGCCTACCTCGTTTACCCGCTCGTGACCGACGTCTTTCAGCTCACCATCGCCCGCATGATCTACGCCGTCGGCGTGGTGGCCGTCACCAGCGGACTGGCCACGGTGCTGGTCGATTACCCCAAGGAGCGCTCGCGGGGCAAGCTTATCGCCATCGTGGGATTCCTCAACGGCCTCGGCATCGTCATCCTGAACCAGTTCTTCGGCGGCCTGCCGAAAACACTCGTGGCGAAAGGATTCAGCGGCACGGAGGCCGGATTCTGGGCGCACGCGGCCATCGCGGGCACGGCGGTGCTTGCGGCCATCGTGCTCTTTTTCGGCCTCAAGGGCGGCACACCGGTGCGCCACGAGGAGCGGCTTCCGTTGAAAGAGCTGCTCACCAGCGGCTTCCGCCACGCCCGCAATCCGAGGATTCTGCTCTCTTACGCGGCGGCCTTCGTGGCTCGCGGCGATCAGTCGATCATCGGAACCTTCGTGCCGCTCTGGGGCATGACCACCGGCATCGCCATGGGCATGAAGCCAGCCGAAGCGGTCAAAAAAGGCACCTTCATCTTCATCGTCTCGCAGGCCGCCGCGCTCCTCTGGGCGCCGGTCATCGGCATCTTCATCGACCGCTGGAACCGCGTCACGGCGCTCACCTTCTGCATGGGGCTGGCCGCCATCGGCTACCTCTCTCTGGCGCTCATCGGTAACCCGCTCGAAACGTACTCCCTCATCTTCTTCGTGCTGCTCGGCATCGGCCAGATCAGCGCCTTCCTCGGCTCGCAGTCGCTCATCGGCCAGGAGGCTCCGAAGGAGGCTCGCGGCTCGGTGATCGGCGCCTTCAACATCAGCGGAGCCATCGGCATCCTCTTCATCACCACCACCGGAGGCCGCCTCTTCGACGGCATGAGTCCCAAAGCCCCCTTCATCATCGTCGGCGCGGTGAATTTGCTCGTGATGTTCGGCGGCATGTGGCTGCGGGCGCGTGAGGCGAAGGAAGGATGACCTGTAGGGGCGGGTCTTGCGCCCACCCGGAATGACACGCAGGGGGCGGGTCTCGCGCCCGTCCGCCCGTCCCTCTATGAAATGCAAAATTAACCGGCAATGAATCAGCAAGGCGCAATCAAACCCTATCGACACAGCCGCCAGAGAGAGCGGCTTCTGGCGATTCTTCGCGCCACCGAAAGCCATCCGACGGCGACGTGGCTCTACGACCGGCTGAAGGAGGAGTTTCCCAGCCTTAGCCTCGGCACGGTGTACCGAAACCTCGCCATCCTGATCGGGCAGGGCCTTGTCCGAAAAATCGACGCGGGCAGCACCTTCGATCGGTTCGAAGCCAAAACGACGCCACACTACCACCTGATCTGCAACAAATGCGGCAAGATCATCGATTTCGAGGAGCGCCTCTTTCCGGAAATCAACGACGCAGTCGGGCGCTCGACAGATTTCGAGATCGAGATGCACCAGATAGACTTTTTCGGAACCTGCCCCGAATGCAGGGCAAAACGTTAATACCTGTTGAAATGACCGGATATTTTTTTTAGACTGCTATTAGTAATCATTCCGATTAGTGTCAATGAGATGAGAATTCATCCCTCATCATGAACCGGGATTTCAAAGAGGTTGTTTAAAAAAAGCAGGATCGGAACATTCACGTCAAGAAAAGGAGACAACATCATGAGCGAACAAAGCAAATGCCCGGTTACGGGCAGATCCGCCGGTCAATCCGCCGCAAGCGGCGGACGGCCAAACCGCGACTGGTGGCCGAACCAGTTGAATCTCGACATGCTGCATCAGCACTCCTCCCTGAGTGATCCGCTTGGGCCGGAGTTCAACTACGCCGAGGAGTTCAAAACGCTCGACCTCGCAGCCGTGAAGCGAGACCTCCACGCGCTTATGACCGATTCGCAGGAGTGGTGGCCCGCCGATTACGGCCACTACGGCGGCCTGTTCATCCGCATGGCGTGGCACAGCGCGGGCACCTACCGCACTGGCGACGGACGCGGCGGCGGCGGCACGGGCAACCAGCGCTTCGCGCCGCTCAACAGTTGGCCCGACAACGCGAACCTCGACAAGGCGCGGCGACTGCTCTGGCCGATCAAGCGGAAGTACGGGCGCAAACTCTCCTGGGCCGACCTCATGATTCTGGCGGGCAACTGCGCTCTGGAGTCGATGGGCTTCAAGACCTTCGGCTTCGGCGGCGGGCGCGAAGACATCTGGGAGCCGGATGAGGATATTTACTGGGGCAAGGAGGTCGAGTGGCTCGGCAACAGTCGCTACAGCGGCGAGCGCGATCTCGAAAATCCGTTGGCCGCCGTGCAGATGGGGCTGATCTACGTCAATCCCGAAGGGCCGGATGGCAACCCCGATCCGGTTCTGGCGGGCAGGGACATCCGCGAAACCTTCGCCCGCATGGCGATGAACGATGAGGAGACCGTGGCGCTCGTGGCGGGCGGGCACACCTTCGGCAAGTGCCACGGCGTCGGCGATCCGAAGCTGGTGGGGCCGGAGCCGGAAGCCGCCCCCATCGAGGAGCAGGGACTCGGCTGGAAGAGCGGTTTCGGCAGCGGCAAGGGGGACGAGACCTTGACGAGCGGACTGGAGGGCGCGTGGACTCCCGACCCGATCCACTGGGACATGGACTATCTGGGGATGCTCTACAAGTACGAGTGGGAGCTGACCAAAAGCCCCGCCGGCGCATGGCAGTGGAAGCCGAAGGATGTCGCCGAGGAGGATCTCGCCCCGGCGGCGCACGACCCGTCAAAGCGTGTGCCGACCATGATGACCACCGCCGACCTGGCGATGCGCATGGATCCGCTCTACGGCCCGATCTCGCGCCGCTACTACGAACACCCCGACCAGTTCGCGGATGCATTCGCGCGGGCGTGGTTCAAGCTGACGCACCGCGACATGGGGCCAAAATCGCGCTATCTCGGCGCTGAAGTGCCGGATGAGGACTTGATTTGGCAAGACCCGGTGCCGCCGGTCGATCACGAGCTGATCGGCGACGAGGAGATCACGGAGCTGAAAAAGCGGCTGCTCGCCACCGGCCTGTCGATCCCGGAGCTGGTTTCGACGGCCTGGGCGTCGGCCTCGACCTTCCGCGGCTCCGACAAGCGCGGCGGCGCGAACGGCGCTCGCATCCGCCTCGCCCCGCAGAGAGAGTGGGAGGTGAACCAGCCCGAACAACTGCATCGGGTGCTGGGAAAAATCGAGGAAATCCGCGCCACGTTCAATGGCGAAAGAACGGACGGAAAGCGGGTTTCGCTCGCCGACCTGATCGTGCTCGGCGGATGCGCGGGCGTCGAAGAGGCCGCCAGACGCGCAGGCAGCGAGGCAACCGTTCCCTTCACGCCGGGGCGCACCGATGCCTCGCCGGAGCAGACCGACGTGGAGTCGTTCGCCGCGCTCGAACCGAGAGCCGACGGCTTCCGCAACTACGTCAAACAAAAATACAGCGTATCAGCGGAGGAGATGCTGGTTGACCGGGCACAACTGCTGAGACTCACCGCACCGGAGATGACCGTACTGCTTGGCGGCCTGCGCGTCCTGAACGTCAACGTCGGCCAGACGCCGCACGGCGTCTTCACCAAACGACCGGAAACGCTCAACAACGACTTCTTCGTCAACCTGCTCGACATGGGCACGGAGTGGAAACCGGCATCGAAAGAGCACGACACCTTCGAGGGCCGCGACCGCAAAACCGGCGAACCGAAATGGACAGCCACGCGCGTTGACCTCATCTTCGGCTCAAACGCAAGGCTACGCGCCATCGCAGAAGTTTACGGAAGCGACGACGCCCAAGAGAAGTTCGTGCGCGACTTTGTCGCCGCGTGGGATAAGGTTATGAACCTTGATCGGTTCGATATTGGGTGAGGTTTAGCGAGGAAAAAGCCCGGCAGGCTGAGGGGTAGCGGTTATCCTGAGGTCTGCCGTTTTTTTTGTAATGCTGAGCGAAGCGAAGCATCCGATAAAAGCCCAAAGCCCCCTTCATCATCGTCGGCGCGGTGAATCTGATTGTGATGCTGGGAGGAATGTGGCTGCAGGCGCGGGAGGCGAAGGCGGGGTGAAAAAATTGCAGTATGACAGGAAAGGAG
Organism: Chlorobaculum thiosulfatiphilum; assembly: GCF_006265165.1. Taxonomy (GTDB): domain Bacteria; phylum Bacteroidota; class Chlorobiia; order Chlorobiales; family Chlorobiaceae; genus Chlorobaculum; species Chlorobaculum thiosulfatiphilum. The sequence continues at coordinate 693 of NZ_VDCH01000043.1, read as the reverse complement.
TGCCTTGTCATGCTGAACAAAGTGAAGCATCCAGTTTAGATTCGATCCTCACAAAACCACCACACTGACAAGCACTGGAGCGATTTTTTCAGTACATTTTTTATTGAGCTGAAAATATTCCAATCGCAGAATTTCAACCCCGGAGGATCGGACGATGAGCAAACCGGCATCTGCTTCTGATGGCACGAATGGCAAGACGAATCATCAACCGCAGCTTCTGCATCAGGTTATGATTTCGAGTACCGGTTCCGATCTTAAAGGTCATCGCGAGTTGCTGAGCAGTGCCATCAACAGCCACGGGCTTCATCCGAATATCATGGAGCATGATTCGGCAAAGCTTGTCGATGTCATTGAATCGTCTCTGGAAAAAGTGCGTGACAGTGCCGCTTATATTTTGATCATCGGGCAAAGGTACGGGCAGACGCCTGAATGTCCGACTCGGAATCCCGACAAGCTCTCCATCACAGAACTCGAATTCAATGAAGCAGCTCGACTTGGGCGTCCGACATTACTATTCGTGATGGGCGAAGAGCATGATGTAAAACCGAGAGATGTAGAAAAAGAGCCCGAAAAGATCATCAAGCTCAATGCCTTCAGAGAACGGGCAAAGCAGCAAGGGTCTGTTCAACTAAGTGTGTAAACGGTCGTAATCAAACGGGAAGCCGTCCTTCGAATTTAATGGAAAACTGGTTG
>NZ_VDCH01000042.1 GCF_006265165.1 Chlorobaculum thiosulfatiphilum | reverse complement strand
CTGCGGCAAACTCAACATGGCTATCGAATCATGACGGAACAGCAGAAGCCCTTACCCACGATATTCTGCGAAGAACCCGTATTTGAGGTGACGCTCGAAGAACATAAAGGCTTGAATCTAATCCTTCTGGCATATTTATTTTGTGAGGGCGATAAATGTGCTGTGTAAAAACATCAAGATTAGTATCAAATGTTGCAGCATATCTATCGATTGCAGCTTCAACACGCCCCTTCTCCTTGACATCGAGTTTCTTAATATCTTTTTCAAACGGACGTGTAATATTGAATGTGATTTCCATAATCACAGATTTTCTGTATTACCAACATCACAGCTGGTAATAACAACGGGACTCAAAGCGCCAGAACGAATTTTCTGTTCAGCTATTGCCTCGAAACTGGATTGATTCGCACGAAACTGTTGCTCTACCGTGTCATAAGGATTGCTAGGGTCTATGTCTTGCAGAGCGTCCGTTGAAACCGAGCAAATAACACTATTTCCATTCACGACGGCTTCAAAATTAATCCCAAATGCTTGTGAATTAACTGCGAACTTTCCGCTAAAAGTAATATTCATTGCATTCTTCTTGTTTTTAGTAGCGAACAACATAGTTAAGTGAAAGCATAGCCATTTACTTTAAAAATAATGTTAGACACACCCCTACTCACACAATAACAAGGGTATAAAATCAATGATTTATACTAACTTTAGTGGTTGTAACGCTCACCGTTTCCTTAAGTTCCATAATAGAGTCTTGCCTTATCAATCGCGTTGTACCGTCCGTTCTTTCTACACGATATGACTGTGGTGTTTTCTTAATGCATTTAACACCATACTCATATTCAACTTCATAACGTCCTGTTGCAAATACGACGTCATATATTTGGCCTATTTTCATCATTATTTTGTCTTATTTATGCAGTATCAAGATATTGAAAGTGAAAGCAGCATAAATTTGAGTCCGGATGCAGCGACTACGGTCTAACATTTATTAAACAGTTTCCGTATAAGACATCTGACGATTAATTGTTGTCCTCATATCGCGCTTAGGATAATACTAAGAAAAACCTTGATAAAGCCTTATACTCAAGCACGTTATAAAGATCAAGTTTTTTATTCTACAGCGACGAATAACCTTTTCCTTAAACTTAGCACTTAATCAGCAAATAAAAAAGGGCAGACCTTTTTAAGCCTGCCCTTTTTTAAAAAGTACTGTGACGACTTGTCCGCCCCTTCTCACTCGATATACATCAGCGGCTGGTTGGCGGAGAGGGTGTCGCCGGGTTTGGCGAGGACGACCGTTACGATGCCCGCCTTGGGCGCTTTGACCGGGGACTCCATCTTCATAGCCTCCATCACCGCGACCTCCTGGCCTTCCTCAACCTTCTGACCGGCTTTGACCTCCATCTTGAAGACATTGCCCGGCATCGAAGGAAACACCGGCGTACCCTGATGCTGCAACTGCGGCGCTGGCGCGGCCATCTGCGGCATCGCGAAGGGCTGCGCTCCGGGAGCGGCGGACTGCGCCATCACCATGCCGTCGGCGATCACGACGTTGAACGATTTGCCATCGACCATCACCATGTAGCTGCCCGACAGGTTGCTGCGTCCGGCGGGTTTGATGAGGTCGGAGAGGCGATCCTGCAAGGAGTTGCCGTGCGAGGTGACCTTCAGCTCCTCGGCGTCTTTTTTCGCCTCCTCCTCAGCCTCGACGTCCGCCTTGTAGCGAATGCCGAGCGGCTTGTCTCCCTTGAGGAAGCCAATGCCCTTGGCGCCGCAGGTGGCCGCGATGAAAACGTTCTCGTCGGTAATCTCCAGACCCGCCTCTTCGAGAAGCTTGCGGTTGTGCTCGACGCCGAGGTCGGGGTTGCGGTCGTTGATGTCGTGCACGTCCTGAACGGTCGGCTCCAGGCCGAGCTGTTCGGCGGCGAGCGCCACCACCTCCGGATCGGGCGCGGCAGGCGTTTTGCCGAAGTAGCCGAGCACCATCTTGCCGTAACCGTCAACGATCTTTTTCCACGGTCCCTGCACGGTGTTGGCGAAGGCCTGCTGGAAGTAGAACTGCGAGACCGGCGTCACCGACGAGCCGAAGCCGCCCTTTGCGACAACCTCGCGCATGTTGCGGATCACCTCCGGGAAGAAGTGCAGCGTGTCGTGGTCGCGCATCATCTGGGTGTTGGCCGTGAGCGCACCGCCCGGCATCGGCGAGAACGGAATCACCGGATTGACCTCCTTGGCCTCCGGCGGCATGTAGTACTTGTCCATGTGCTCGATGAACATCGACTCGACGTTGAGGTACTTCTCCTGGTCGATGTCGAGCGTGTAGTCGGTGCCGCGCAGGCGGTGCCACATGGTGAGGATGTCCACCTCGGCGGTGCCGCCGCTGACCGGAGCCATCGCCAGATCGATGATGTCGATGCCCGCCTCGATGGCGGCGAAATTGCAGGCCACGCCCATTCCGGCGGTGTCGTGGGTGTGAAACTGGAGCACCGTGCCTTCGGGCAGCATCTTGCGAGCGCCCTTGATCGTCTCATAGACAACGGCGGGCGTCGTGGTGCCGGAGGCGTCCTTGAAGGCCACGCTGTCGTAGGGAATGCCCGCGTCGAGAATCTCCTTGAGCTTGTCGAGGTAGAACTGCGGCGTGTGGCAGTAGGATTCGTTGAGGCCCGGCGGCAGCCCCATCAGGGCGACCACCACCTGGTGCTTCAGCCCGGCGTTGACGATGCACTGGCCCGACCAGGCCAGGTTGCGCACATCCATGAGCGCGTCGAAGTTGCGGATGGTGCTGACGCCGTGCTTCTTGAAAAGTTTGGCGTGCAGGTCGATGATGTCGCGCGACTGCGAGACGAGGCCGACTACGTTGGAGCCTCGCGACAGCGTCTGGAGGTTGATGTCGGGGCCAACCACGCGGCGGCAGGCGTCCATCATCTCGAAGGCGTCCTCCTGGCAATAGAAATACAGACTCTGGAAGCGCGCGCCTCCGCCGATCTCGAAGTTATCGGTGCCCGCCTCGACGGCAGCTTCAAGCACCGGCAGGAAATCCTCGGTTTTGACTCTTGCTCCGTAACAGGACTGGAACCCGTCGCGGAAGGAGACATCCATGAACCGTATTTTTTTCATATAACACTCTCGTTGGTGATTACTGATCCGTCAGGGCCAACCTTCGCCACGACGATTCGTGCGGCGGAAAAGGCGGCCTCTCCGGTAAAAATTGATTGAGTCCGACCGGAAACTCAGGCCTCCTTGCCGATGCTTTCGAGCATCGCGAAGGACTCCTCGTCCACCTGCTGGTGCAGGCTGTTGCCGTGCGCGTCCATCGTGACGATGCACGGGAAGGCCTTGACCTGCAAGTGCCACATCGCTTCCGGTACGCCCATCTCTTCGAGGAAATCGACGCCGGTCACCTTTTCGATACACTTGGCGTAGTACTGCGCCGCGCCGCCGATGGCGTTGAGGTAAACCGCGCCGTGCTTCTGCAAGCCCGCCAGCGTCTTCGGCCCCATGCCGCCCTTGCCGATCACGGCGCGCAGGCCGAGCTTCTCGATGACGTCCGCCTGGTAAGGCTCCTCGCGGATCGAGGTGGTCGGGCCAGCGGCGACGACCTGGTAATCGCCCGCCTCGTTCTTGAGCATCACCGGGCCGCAATGGTAGATGATGCCGCCGCGAATGTCGAGGCCCTCGGGCAGGTCGTGGTGCATGATGTAGTGGTGGAAGGCGTCGCGCCCGGTGTGCATTTCGCCATCGACAATCACGATGTCGCCCACCTTGAGCGAGCGGATCGTCTCTTCGCTCACCGGCGCGGTGAGCACCACCTCGCGGCCCGTCAGCGGAATGCCCGCGCCACGCGCCATGCGCTTGATTTCGCCCGGATAGCGGTACTGCCATTCGGTGATCGCGCCTTCTTGCGGATCGACGATGACGCCGAGACGGCGGTAGGCCCAGCAGTTGTAGGCCACGGAGACGAAGAAGCTCGCGGGGACGCGATGCGACTTGCCGATCTTGCAGCCAAGCAGCGTGGTCTTTCCGGCAAAGCCCATCGGCCCGATGTTCAGACGGTTGGCCTTTTCGAGAATCTCCGCTTCGAGTTCGGCCAGCGCCGCGTCGGAATTGGTGTCATCGACCGAGCGGAGCAACTGCTTCTTGGCGAGATCGTAGCCGCTGGTGCGGTCGCCGCCAATGCCGACGCCGATGAAGCCGGGGCTGCACCCCTGCCCCTGCGCCTGGTAAACGGCGTGAAGGATGCACTTGCGCACACCGTCGAGGTCGCGAGCCGCGCGGCCAAGGCCGGGAATTTCGGCGGGAAGCGAGTACTGGATGTTCTTGTTCTCGCAGCCGCCGCCCTTGAGAATGAGCTTCACCTCGATCTCGTCGCGCCCCCACGGCTCGAAGTGAATCACCGGCACATGCTCGCCGAGGTTGTTGCCGGAGTTCTTGCCGGTCAGCGAATCGACCGCGTTGGGGCGAAGCTTGCCGGTGCGGGTCGCCTCGACGATGGCCGACTCGATATCGCGCTTCATCGCCAGCAGGTCGGCCCCTTTCGGCGCGTGGACGAAAAAGGTAGGCATACCGGTATCCTGGCAGACAGGGGCGAGGCCATCGACCGCCATGTCGATATTGAGCGTGATGGCGGACATGGCCAGCCCCGCCCTCGAATCGGCGGCATCATTGCCGACGGCATCGGCGATGGCCTGGCGAACGTCGCTCGGCAGATTCGCGGAGGTCTCCGTGATCAAGGCTATCATTGAATCCCTGAACTGTTTCATAGTCGGCAAGCTTGTGGTGAACGAAGATTGTGAACGCGTCTCCTGCAATCAGCCTTATCGTTGCCATCCCGCCGGACGATCCGCGAGAAACGGAGCGCCGTTCCGGTGAAGTTGCCCATCATCTGGCGAAGCGGGCCGTGCAGACAAAGAATCTGGAAAACTCTATCATCGATTACGCCCTTATTTGCTGATAATTCAAGCGATAATCGAAGGCTGGCAGTAAAACGTGGAATTTACAACTTTTTTTGAGAAACCATGAACCGCATCTGTTTCGAGACAAAAGGGACGCCGAAGCGTCAAGCCAACGGCAAATTGTCCGGCAACCGATTGCATTTGCGAACCATCCCGGCTTGTCGGGACACGCTGCCGCACATGGGCTTTGAACGCCTGGATGTCAAATCACAACTGTAGGGACGGGTCTTGTGCCCGTCCTCTTGCGCAGGAGCACCGATGCTGTTCAAATGGTGATCCATACCGATCGTCGATGACGGTATATACATCGATACTGTGGATACCTCGCCATTGCGCCCAATTCTGGTTATCCCGGATTTTTTGCCTTAGCTTGTGGATGAAACCGTCAAAACCCGCGAAAAGCATGATCCAGCCAGCCGAAGCCCTTCGTCATCCGGAGGCCTATCCTCATCCGGTCGAACCGGAGATCGTGGTGGTCGAGACCCATATTTCATGGATATTCCTGACCGGCCGGTTCGCCTACAAATTGAAAAAGCCGGTGAACCTCGGCTTCCTCGACTTCTCCACGCTCGAACGGCGCAGGCACTTCTGCCACGAGGAGCTGCGCCTGAACCGGCGGCTCTGCCCGGAGCTGTACCTCGACGTGCTGGCGGTCACGGAGTCGGCGGGCAAGTTGCGGATCGGCGGCGATGGCGACGCGGTGGATTACGTCATCCGCATGGTGCAGTTCGACCGGCGCTTCGAGCTCGACCGCCTGCTGCGCAATGGCGAACTGACGATGCGCCAGATCGATGAAGCCGCATCGGTGATCGCTAAGTTCCACGCCGAGGCTCCGCGAGCCGATCCCGCCGCGACGTTCGGTACGCCGGAGGTGATTGTCAAGCCGATGCTCGAAAACCTCGACCTGACCGAAGAGGTCGCCCGCACCATCGAGGAGCGGAGCGAGATCGAAAAGCTCCGGCACTGGACGCTCGCCGAGCACCGGCGGCTCAGCGGTGTCGTGCGGGAGCGCAAGGCGCTCGGCATGGTGCGCGAGTGCCACGGCGACCTGCACACGGGCAACATGGTGATCCGCGACGGCGAGATCGTGATTTTCGACTGCATCGAGTTCAGCCACGCCCTGAGCATCATCGACGTGATGAGCGATGTCGCCTTCCTCTTCATGGATCTGGAGCACTCCGGCCACCCGGAACTGGCGTGGCATTTCCTGAACGCCTGGCTCACGAAAAGCGGCGACTACGGCGGCTTGCAGGTGCTGCGTTTGTATTGCGTCTATCGCGCGATGGTGCGGGCCAAAGTGACCTCGATCCGCCTCGCGCAGGAGTCCGGCGAGGAGGAAAAAGCCAAAACCCTCGCCGAGCACCACTCCTACATTCAACTCGCGCTCGGCTACACCCGCCCGCCTTCGCCGATGCTGCTCATCACGCATGGCCTGTCGGGCAGCGGCAAATCGGTGATCTCCGCCCGTCTCGCTGACGCGGGCGGCTTCATCCACATCCGCTCCGACGTCGAGCGCAAGCGCCTGTTCGGCATCGACAGCCTCGATCGAAGCGCCGGAAAAGGACTCGACATCTACACCGCTGAAACGACGAGGAAGACCTACGCCGCGATGCTCGACGCCGCCTCGACCGCGCTGTCGGCAGGCTTTTCGGTGATTGTCGATGCCACCTTCCCCGACGCCCACAAGCGAGCGCCCTTCCTCCGCCTGGCCAGAACGCTGGAATACCCGTGCCACATCCTCTGCTTCCACGCCCCGCGCGAGGTGCTGCGCGAGCGGGTGCGGGCGCGCCACGAAGCAGCGAGCGACGCCTCCGAAGCCGACCTGAACGTGCTCGAAGCCCAGCTCCACGCCATCGCGCCACCCGACGGAGACGAAAAAGCCCTCTGCATCAAAATCGACACAGAGGGCGAAGTAAACATCGAAGCGCTGCTTAAAGCGCTGGAACAATGAACGGAGCTTGTCCACATCGTCCACCTTTGACAAGGGCAACCGCGAGGGTTGCCCCTACAGCATTCACAACCACGTCCACCAAATCCACGCCGTCCACTCTACGCTACACCTCAATGCCGAAAAAGTAGCGAATGCCAAGCCCCGCCAGGAAGCTGATGCCGGAGACCGCAAAGATCAGCCCGGCCATTTCGAGAAAGCGGCTCTTGAACGGTACGCCCTGGGCGACGGAAACATAGAAGTTGAAGAGCGCGATCACCACGAGCGCTCCGGCGAACGCGAGCGCGAGGCTCAGATAGATGTCATTCAGAACGAGATAGGGGACGATCAGCACCGCCACGGCGATGATGTAGGCCACGCCGGTGTATAACGACGCTTTCAGCGGATTTTTCGTGCCCGGCTCGGCCTTGGTGGAGAGATACTCCGAGGAGGCCATCGACAGGGCGGCGGCAAATCCGGTGATCATCGCCGTCAGCGCCACCAGCCGGGCATTCTGCAAGGCGAAGGTCAAGCCAGCCAGCGCGCCCGTCAGCTCCACCAGCGCGTCGTTCAGGCCGAGCACGATCGAACCGGTATATTGCAGCCGCTCCTCGTCGAGCACGGCAATCAGCGCCTGCTCGTGCTCCTCCTCGTCCTCGATGAGGCCGCGGATTTCGCTGCCCATGCTCACCACGCGCTCGTACGCCTTCTGCGCATCCTGCTCTCCCCCCTCCATCAGCTTGACGGCAAAGGTAAAGCCGAAAAGCAGAGCGATCATCGAATAGAGCCAAATCTTGAAGCGATCCGGCTCGATGTCCCGTCCGGTATATTTTTTCCAGACATTGTAATGGCGCAGCTCATCCTCGGAAATCTGGGCGAAGATGCGGCGGTTCTTCACCCCCTCCACCCGTTTGGCGAGATTCTTGTAGATATGGTGCTCGGTGATCTCGTTCTTCTGAAATCCGGCGACATGCCGCAGTTCTACTTCCGATAACTGGCTCACAAATGGGACAAATTAATGGTTAAGGTTCAGCCGGTCTGATGGAGCGAATCGCCACTCCATCAGACCGGCTGATCATAAAAAAAGAAAAGGAAGACTCCGCAAGAGTACAGTAATGGAAGAAATTGGGCTAAAGCCCTGAATTATTTTGCGGTACCCATAAACCCCGGACTGAAGTCCGGGGCAATTTTCAAGAGTTTACTTGTCGAAACAATAATTGCCCCGGCTTTCAAGCCGGGGTTCAGAACTGACAATTATTTCATGGGCTTTAGCCCCATATCTCTTTTTTCTTTTATGCCCGCGTCGCCGCTTCGACCAGCTCGTTCATGCGCGAAACGTAGTCGGCGACCGATTCGAGGTCGCCTTCGAGCAACAGCGCGCTCTCGAAAAGCTGCGTGACCGCCGCGCGAACGACCGGGTCGGCGGAGAACCCGACGGCGTGCTTGCCCGCGAGGTTCCGGATGATCGGGTGCGCGGTGTTGACTTCGAGAATCTTCTTCGAGCCGGGCATGTCGGCATCCTGGCCCATCATCTTCATCATCTTCTCCATCTGGCTGTCCATCGCGTCCTTGCCGCTCACCAGAGTGACGGGAGAGCTGACGAGCCGTTTGGACTCCACCACGTCGGCGACGCGCTCGCCCAGCACCTCCTTGAAGAGCGAAATCACGCCAACCGTGCCTTCAGCGCCGAGGCGCTCGCCTTCGGGTTCCAGCGTACTCGTGTCGATCTCGGCCTTCTCGATCGACTTGAGCGGCTTTTTGTCGTACTCGAAAATGGAGGGAATCACGAACACATCGACCGGGTCGGAGAGCAGGAGCACCTCGATGTCGCGCTTCCTGAAATATTCGAGGTTCGGATGCACGAGCATCTGCGGGCGGCTGTTGCCGGAGTGGTAAAAGATTTCCGTCTGCCCCTCGGCCATGCGCTCCACGTACTGCCTGAGCGTGACGTATTCGCCCTCGCCGGTTTTGGTGGTCTCGAAACGCAACAGATCGATCAGCTTGTCGCGGTTGGTGTAATCGGTGTTGAGGCCGATTTTCAGGATCGTACCGAACGCCTTGTAGAAGGTGCGGAATTTCTCTGGCTCCTCTTTGGCGATGGTATCGAACCAGCCGAGGAGCTTGGTGGTGAGAATCTGCTTGATTTTGGCCATCACCGGGCTGGACTGCACCAGCTCGCGCGACACGTTCAGCGACAAGTCCTCGGTATCGACCACGCCGCTGACGAAGCGCAGGTACTCCGGCAACAGATCGCGGCACTCGTGCTGGATCAGCACCTTCTTGACGTAGAGCTGCGGCCCGCGTTTTTCGAGCGCGCCCTGGTTGTAGAGCAAATCCATCGGCGCTTCGGAGGGGATGAAGAGCAGCGCCTTGAAGCTCACCGCGCCCTCGACCGACACGTGCAGGTAGTCGAGCGGATCCTTGTAGTCGTTCGAGATGAACTTGTAGAACTCGTTGACCTCCTCCAGCTTCAGCTCGCTCTTCGGACGCTGCCAGAGCGCGGTCATGCTGTTGATCTGGCGGCTGCCGATGCAGATCGGATATTCGACGAAGTTGGAGTATTTCTTGATGATCTGCTCGATGCGGTACTCTTCGGCGAACTCCCTGAACTCCTCCTTGAGGGTGAACGAAATCCGGGCGCCGCGAGCCTCGCGCTCGACCGGCTCGATGGTGTAGGAACCCTGGCCGGTGGATTTCCAGCGCCACCCCTGCGAGCCGCTCTCGGCGCTGCGCGTTTCGACGGTCACTTCGTCCGTCACCATGAAGACCGAGTAGAAGCCCACGCCGAACTGGCCGATGAGGTTGGCGTCGAGGCGTTGCCCCTCTTTCTGCTGCTCCTTGAGCGCCTCCATGAAGCCAAGCGTTCCGGATTTGGCCACCGTGCCGAGGTTGGCGACCAGCTCGTCCTCGCTCATGCCGATGCCGGAGTCTTCGATCACGAAGTTGCCAGACTCTTTATCGACGGTGATGGTGATCTTGAGGTCGCCGGACTTGTCGATGCCCTCGTCGGAGGAGAGCATCCGGAAGCGAGCCTTGCCAAGCGCGTCGGAGGCGTTGGAGATCAGCTCGCGCAGAAAGATTTCGGGATGGGTGTAGAGCGAATGGACGATCAGGTCCAGAAGCTGCTTCATTTCAGCCTTGTATTCAAACTCACGAACGGGTGAGGTGGAGTTGCTGCTCATAATGGATTTGATGGATAAATTAACGGGGATGCGCGATTCCTTCCAGAAAAAGAGAATCGCTGGATGCGCGGCCACGCGTTACGAGACCGGGCAATCGAGGGGTAAATTTAAGGGAGTAAGTTAAATATAGCAACAACTGAATGGTTACGGTACACTACTGAAATAACACAGCCGCTTGCGCTATTGAAAAGCACAAGCGGCTGTGGAACTCACAATGTAAAAGGCGCTCTGAAAAATTTGTCACGCTCTCCGATTGCCGCTTCAGTTATCCACGCATCGAGATTATCATCCATCAAGCTTTCGGAACTCAGGTTTGTGCGCGCCACACCATCATGGTACACGCAACCCCATCTCAAAATTCTTTCAAAGCGCCCTTTAAAAACCTCATCAGACGTTATTCAGCATCGTCTTTCTGAATCGCCTCATACTTCTTTTTATTGTTGCCGTTGCCGTTGCCATTAGAATCATCCGGAGAAGTCCTGTTCGACAACAGGTCCACAACCTGACTCTGGTCACTATCGACAAGAACAAGGAACGTGCAACCGATAAGCGCCGTTGGAGCCGTGACGCCTTCGTTTGATGTAAAACCTGACCCAAGACCAGCCATGACACCCATAGGTCCATTGATCAATCCCGAAGCAAGCGGTGCAAGTGTGGCTCCGGATGCCTTGCCATCGACTCCAAGGGCAATAGAAATAGTACTCGGAACTGAAAGAAGAGTGACATTATAGCCTTTCAAATCCCGGATACCAGCTATATACTGACGCGCATCGAAAAGCAACGTTGAAAAATCAACCTCATCAGCTTTATCTTTTCGGCTCTGGACAGTCAGGGAACCAATCACTTCACCTCTCCCCACGCCGCTCAGATTTATATAAACATTTCTATCCTTGTTTGCCGACCTCGAGGCGGGAAATGAAGCATTGAAAATAATCTTTGTTCCACCGCTAGTCCCGAGAGCAACATCATGGCAAGATGCATAGACCATGTTTTTCGATAACAACGTTGCACCTAATGCCTGAGCAGGATAGCCTTTCAGGTTAAAAAGGGTAGGAGCAGTGGCTCCGACGCCTGGTGTCCCGGGAAGATAGGGAATAGGTTGAGATGCCTCAAAATTCTGTGATACAGACCCTCCGGAACTATTATAGAACGTACCTCCGGATAAGGCCGTCGCATTGTTGCTATTGTCATTTGTGATATCGCCAATAGTGGCAGACGCCGTAGTATCAGCCCCGAACGCAACATTGCCTGTCAAAAGGACAGAAAGACTCAATAATAACAAGCGCTTCATTTATCACCCCCTGAAAGTTCTTAAAATAATGGTTGGCTGGAATATTCCAGCCAACCACGTATAAGCATAACGAAATGTTACGGCGTAACGGCAGCATTGTAATTGTAGCTTCCGCCAACACCAAGCGCGGTAGCAGTATTGCTGAGATCGATATCAACTGCACCTGTAGAAATCGCACCTGAGGTAGCGGTTATGTTGACGTTTCCGGAGTCACCACCGGCAGCGGCAGCACCACCTAATGGAGACGCACTAGCAGAGGCAGCAGCGGGGCCGCTACCAGCAATCACACCACCGGAACCCATGAAATCGAGATCAGCATAGGTCGATTCGGCATCACCAAGCTGCAAAGCGAACGCCACGCTGGAGACGTCGATCATATCGCCGCCAACTGCGGGAGCGTCATAGGCGACCTGCAGGTTGCCACCGGCTGCGGGAGCATCTTCGTCCGCATTGATGCTGCTATCAAAACTCACGCTCTTATCCACATCGATGTCCACGCTCTTATCCACATCAACATCGAAGTCATTTGTTTCATTGATTAATGAAACATCGAGTTCGATATCATTATTGCTGAACAGATCAGGTGCTGCTGCTGCTGCGCCGCCTGCAAATGACGTGCCGCTGAATCCAAGTGCGGAAACGGCTACCAACGCTGTGATGATTGTCTTTTTCATGATAAAATCCCCCATTGGTTTAGAGAGTTCTGTGTTTTTCCATTCAGATCGTGAACAAGGAACACGCTTACCTCAGGTTGAGTATTGGTAAGCTACTTCTGTGGCTCATGAGCACAACAGACTTACGGATTAACTGCAGGTGTATTGTAATTGTAGTTTCCGCCAACAGCAAGCGCCGTAGCACTGTTGCTCAGATCGATCGTCACTGCACCTGTCGAAACAGCGCCTGTGGTTGAGGTCACCGTCACGTTTCCAGAGTCACCTCCGGCAGCGGCGGCACCACCTAATGGAGACGCATCAGCAGCGGCAGCACCGGCGCCACTTCCTGCAATCACACCACCGGAAGCCAGTAAAGCAAGCTCGGGATATGTCGAGGCGACATCACCCAACTGAATGGCAATTGCGCTCGCATTAACCGTGATCATGTCACCACCAACCGCAGGAGCGTCATAGGCAACCTGAAGATTACCACCAGCCGCAGGAGCGTCTTCATCTGCATTGATGCTATTATCCACGCTAAAGCTATCATCCACAGTCGATGTGAAACTGTTGTTCAAAGTAGAATTGAACGTGTTGCTTTCAGTTTTCGATGAAAAATCGACATCAAGATCATTGTTGCTAAACAGATCAGGTGCTGCTGCAGCGGCGCCGCCTGCAAATGAGGTCCCGCTGAATCCAAATGCTGAAACGGCTACCAGCGCTGTGATGAATGTTTTTTTCATGATAAAATCCCCCATTGGTTTAGAGAGTTTTGTGTGTGTTATTAATCCGGCCAATAAAACTCGCAAATATATTATATTGCGGGTATGGAAAAAATCGATATTAGAAAAGTCTCTGA
>NZ_VDCH01000041.1 GCF_006265165.1 Chlorobaculum thiosulfatiphilum | reverse complement strand
ATCACCACCCAGGAGATCTTTTGCTACAAGCGCACCGGCATCAACCCGGATGGATCCGTGCAGGGAGTGTTCAGCGCCACGGGCATCCGTCCGAAAGCGGCTGAAAAAATCCGCACCCATGGCTTTGCCCTCAGCGACGGCATCTTCGATCCCGTCCATATTGACTAAACTCCGCCGAGCATCATGAGCATCGTTTTGACCTCATTTTTTGTATTCATGGCCGTCGTGCTGATCCTGACGTTGCTCTATTGGGTGTGGAGCAACTTTTTCGACAGTCGCACCAAGGCAAAAAAAGAGCGCTTGCATGCCATTCACGCCGCTGTTCACGCCAGCGATCCAGGCATCGGCAGCACCCGCTTTCCCCTGGCTGAAAACGAACTCGAAATCTGGCTGCGCGCCCACTCCAGAACATTCGTGGAGCTCGAAAACCTGATCAAACGCGCGCACATCCGACTGACGGCCGGGCGCGTGATCGGCCTCATGCTGCTCCTGTTTACCGTTGTCATGGTGTTTGGCCTTCTGCACCAGTTCAATCTCTGGCTCCTGTTCGCGCTGGCCGTCGCGCTGGCCAACCTGCCGGTTCTGTGGCTATCCCAAAAAGCCAGCAAACGCGGCAAAGCTTTCGGAGAAAAGCTTCCGGAAGCACTCGACTATATCTCTCGCGCACTGCGCGCCAGCCACAGCCTGAACTCGGCTATCGCGATGGTTGGCAAGGAGTTCCCCGATCCCATAGGGACCGAGTTCAAAATGATCTCGGATAAAATCAGCTTCGGCATTTCATTCAAAGACGCGATTCGCGAGCTTGCCGACGGCATTAAAAGTCGCGATCTCAATTTCTTTGTCGTTTCGATCCTGATTCAGCACGAAACAGGCGGCAATCTCACTGAACTGCTCGACGGTTTGGCCAAAACCATGCGCGCCCGCATCAAACTGCGCGGCAAAATTCGTACACTCTCATCCGAAGGACGGGCTTCAGCCTGGATATTGGGCAGTTTGCCCTTTGTGCTTGCCGGTATTCTCATGCTCGCGAACCCCGGCTACATTTCGATACTCTGGACCACTTCACAAGGCCAAAACCTCATGGTCATCGGTTGCGTGCTGCTGTTCGTCGGCCTCGTTGTGCTTAACCGCCTCGTCAAGATCAAGGTTTAACCATACCTGCGCCCACCATGCAAAACATCCTGCAAATCCTGACTATCGTGCTCACGGGGGCTGCCGTCACCTCGATTGTTTTCGTGGTGTACCATTTTGGGATCGAAAGCATCTTCAAAAAACGCCTTACCCAGGTCGTTCGACAGGGTGGAGTCATGGCTGCTCCCTCCTTGTCCAAAAACGCCGCTCCGAGCAAAGTCGCCTCAATCCTCAACATCCTTTCCAAGCTCTCGCTTCCGGAAGAGGGGTGGCAAAGCTCAGGCGTTCAGTTGAAGTTTTTGCAAGCCGGCATTCGTCACAAAAAAGCGCCGCTCTACTACTTTGCCGTTAAAACCCTGCTCACGCTGGTACTGCCGGGCCTGCTGGCTTTGTTTCTGTATATCGTCCGGCCGCAGAACATCACCTTTGTTTCCGCCATGTTTACGGTACTGATCGCGGCGGGGGCAGGTTATTACCTTCCCGAAATGCTGCTGGACATCATCACCCGGAAACGTATCGAACGCATGAGAGAAAGCCTGTCCGATATGATGGACCTCATCGTTGTTTGTACCGAGGCCGGCATGAGTGTCGATGCCGCCATTGCCCGCATATCGCGTGAAATGGCTCGCACCGATCCCGACCTGGCCCAGGAGTTTTACCTCGCTTCACTCGAAATGCGTGCTGGCGCCAACCGCATCGACGCCTTGCGCAACCTGGCGCTTCGTTCACGTCTCGAAGAGATGAACGACCTCGTTTCCGTGCTCGTACAGGCAGACCGATTTGGCTCCAGTCTGGCCGAGGCATTGCGAGTGCATTCAGACATGATGCGCTCTCGCCGCAGCCAGCGAGCCGAAGAAATTGCCGCCAAAATCCCCGTCAAAGTAGCGCTGCCGCTCGTCTTGTTCATTTTCCCGACGCTTTTTCTGGTGATGCTTGGTCCGGCAATCATTCAGACGCTGAAAGCTTTCAATAAATAAGCCCGCTCGATGAACCTCGACTACCTGTTGCGAGTTTTGTGGACACACTGGCCGTGGTGGCTGGCCGGAGCGTTGGCGGGCTTGTGGCTCGCGCCCCTGGCTCGCATCGTTTCGCGCAAGGTGTTGCAGCGCGCCGAGGCTCCCCTGCACGAATGGCAGGGGCCAGGCGGCGGCCTCGAGCAACCTGTCCCGATGGCCCGGCGCATCTGGACGCCCTTGCTCAACGCCAGCTTGTGGGCCTTTGCGGCAAGCACCGCCAGCCACCCGGCCTTCTGGGCCGGTTTTGCCAGCACGCTGCTGCTGCTCGCTCTCATCGACTGGGACACGACCCTGTTGCCGGACTGGGTGGTCTTGCCGCTTGGCCTCGCGGGTCTTTTCGGCAGCCATGCCGGGTTTACCGGGCAAAGCCTCTTCGCCGGCGCAGCATCCGCCGCCGTGGTGCTTGGCCTGTTCGGCGGGCTTGACTGGGCGTTCCAGCGTATCAGGGGCACGAGCGGCATTGGCGGCGGGGACCTCAAACTCCTGGCCGCGCTCGGCGCCTGGTGGGGCGTTGTCGATGTGCTGTACATGATGATGCTGGCCAGCGTGATTACCGTGGTCTGGAACCTGGCGTGGCGGTGGTTCAAAGGCCTCAGCCCGCAAGCCGAATGGCCATTCGGCCCCGCCATCGTGATTGCCGCGCTCGCATGGAGTCTGTCGCACCCGGTTTGACGCCGGTGTTTTGCGCAGTCCTGAACCCGTCGCGAAAACCGTATACCGCGATCCTGAGGAAATACTGAAGTTTCGGAGACGATCGAAGCGGAAAGTGGTAGTGCAAGATAAAGGCAAGAGTAACATCTGGCCCGCAAGTCGCTTTGTTTCAAGAGCTTGAGACAGGAACACCTTTGTCGGCACGGTAAATAGATTGCGAACCATGACGCCGTAAACTCTTCTCGGATAAAAAGAAAAGCCGTTAGAACCGCGAAACAACCATCATGGAAACGGGGTTTTCGGAGTAGTGGAACAAAGGACAGCCGCAAGCCGTCTGGCAAACGCTCTTCCGCGTTTTAGACAAAATGAATTATTTTGTCCAGTAAAAAGCTGAACGACTCCCGGAAAGGCTTGATTTCATTGATGGTCGAAAAGGCTAAAACTGGACAAAATGATGAAGATGAACATTCTTGACTATGGGCCCGTTTTGTTATAACATATGGTATAACAAAACGGAGATGCTCTCATGCGTGCGACGGTAACGAAAATTGGTAATTCGACAGGCGTGATCCTGCCGAAGGCTGCGGCTGAGCGCCTGAAGGTCAAGCAAGGGGACGTTGTGTATTTAACGGAAACGCCGACCGGGTACGCGGTCACGCCTTACGATCCCGAATTTGCCGAGCAAATGGAGGCGGCCCGTCGTGGCATGTCCGAATACAAGAACGCTCTTCGCGAGCTTGCCAAATGAGTTGGCGCTGGCTTCTGGATGACGTGGTACTGGCCATACATGATGAACAAATCGCCGAGCATGGCGGAAGCACCGGCATTCGTGATGCCGGTCTTTTGTCGTCAGCCCTTGCCCGCCCGAAAAATCAGGCGAGTTATGGCGAGCCGTCCGTTTTTGATTTGTCCGCCGCCTATGCCTACGGGATTATTCGCAACCATCCGTTTGTTGACGGCAACAAACGGACCGGTTTTTTAGCTTCCTATGTGTTTCTGAATATCAACGGCTGGCAACTCAGCGCCTCGGAAGTCGAATCCGTTCATGCAGTCCTGGCTTTGGCGGCAGGTGAAATAGATGAAGCCGACTTTTCGAGCTGGTTGAAAACCAGGTCCGTTATCCGGTCCGAACGGGAATAACAAGTGAAGGAACGCAAACACCTCGTTTCCGCCGAAGTTGACCGGCTCATCGAGGCCGCCGGACGCAGCCGGAACTCCGCGCGTGACCGGTGCCTGTTGCTCCTGATGTTTCGCCACGGCTTGCGCGTCTCGGAGGCTTGCGGTCTTCAGTTGTCGCAGGTGGACGCCGAAAGCCGCGTCCTGCATGTTTCGCGGCTGAAAAAGGGATTGTCCACGACGCACCCGCTAAGAACCGACGAACTGAAGGCAATCAGGGCCTGGCTGGCGATCCGCGCGAAAATGAAGCCGGATACGGACGATTTTTTCCTGAGCAACCGCCGCGGGCCATTGAGCCGCAAAACCGCCTGGCTGGCGATCCGGAAGTATGGCGAACTTGCCGGATTGCCCCTGCCCGCTCATCCGCACATGCTGCGCCACGCCTGCGGTTTTGCCCTGGCCGATCAGGGGGCCGACACGCGGCTCATTCAGGACTACCTCGGCCACCGGAACATTCAGCACACCGTGATCTACACGGCAGCCAATCCGGCAAGGTTTGAAAGGCTGTGGCATTAAAGGGCCAGCAGCCTTGAGAACATAGGTCGAATGGTGGAACCGGCGGGCTTTCGGCATCAACAGTACCGCACCGGACAGCGTGATTTCTCTGCTTGCCAGCACCGCCGAAGCCTCTGCCCCGGCTCCGGCATCGAGCGTTTTTTCGTCTGCTCTCCATTCAGGGTTGAATACAGGAAATCCCGTGACGCAGACGCAGAACCTTTTCTTTCAAACGGTTACAGAGAAATTTTCCGATCGGTTTTTGTGTGAGGCTTATTTCTGTAAATAAGGATTTCTGTATTATCGTTTTTAAATAAGTAAGTTTAGGCGTAATATCTCTGCATGACTTTGCGGGGTAAACTCGCTTCATTAAAATCGTGTTTCCTTATAAGCGGAAACACAGAAATACATCAATAATGATTATCTCCTTTCAGAATCAAAAGGGAGGGGTCGGCAAGACAACGCTTTCCGTGAACATCGCTCACGCCTTGGTGCTCAGCGGGTTCAAGGTGCTGGTAGTGGATGCCGATCCACAGGGGAGTGTTCGTGACTGGGCTTCGGTCAGGGATAGTCGGCCACCGTTCCAGGTTATCGGCATGGACAGACCGACCATTCACCGTGATCTGCCTTCCATGAAGGATAATTACGATCATGTGGTGATCGATGCGCCGCCAAGGGTATCGGAGTTGGCCCGAAGCGCGATTCTCGCTTCGGATATGGTCGTGATTCCCGTTCAGCCATCGCCGTACGATGTATGGGCAGCAAAAGAGATTGTCACGCTTGTCCAGGAAGCATCTGTGTATAAGGAAAAGATTAAATCTGTATTTGCTGTTAATCGTAAAATCGCAAATACAGCCATAGGGCGCGAGGTCAAAGAGGCCTTGCAAACCTATGCCTTACCGGTTCTGGACGCGCAGATTTGCCAACGGGTTCTTTTTGCCGAATCGGCGGCCGTGGGAAAGACCGTGTTTGAAGTTTCGCCAGACAGCCAGGCGGCCAGCGAGATTGAGTCACTGAAAAATGAAATTCTTCAGCACTATGAGTAAGACTATTGGTTTCAGAACACCACAGGATCAGGCGGATGCATTCGTGGCGAAGGGAAAAGAGAGCTTTGACGAACCTTCGGAGCCGGTCAAGAGAATGACCCTGGATGTGCCGGCATCGCTGCACAAGGCATTGAAACGAAAGGCTGTTGACGACGGACTCTCCATGCGGGAGCTGGTTATTCAATGGGTACGGGAAAAGCTCAACGCCTGAGAGCCATGCCGCCAAAAAAGAGAGCGCTGGAGACCTCGGGGTTGCTTTTTCCCGATCCGGGATTGTCTCCGATCCAGACGAGGCTGGTCAATTCCAGTCACGATATCGTGATGAACGATCCGGAAGGGATTACGTACCACCACACGGTTTTTTGCCAGACAGGACTGCCATACCGGAATCCTGGAGAGAACATCCGATTGTGGGAGCAAAAACAGGGCAAAGCGATTCTCGAAGTCAGCGCGGGAAGGGTTATCAATCCATCGACCTTCGAGTTTGTCAATGTCGGATTGCCGTTTGGCCCGAAACCGCGGCTGATTCTGACGCACCTGAACAGCCAGGCGCTCAAGACAGGCTCGCCGGTGATCGAAGTTGAATCTTCCTTGACCGCCTTTGTCAGGCGGCTGGGCCTCGACGGCAATGGCCGTGATATCCGCTCGATCAAGGATCATCTTTCCCGGCTGTCTGCCGCCACGATCAGGATCGGTTTCGTGGCCGAAAACCGGGCCGTGCAGGTCAATACGCAGATCGTCAAGGCATTTGACCTCTGGTTCCAGAAAAACGAACGACAGCGGGTTCTGTGGCCCTCTACGGTGCAACTCAGTGATGATTACTTCCAGAGTCTGGTCAATCATGCCGTGCCACTCGATGAACGCGCGGTGAGCGCGTTGTCCCACTCCGCGATGGCCCTCGACGTCTATGCCTGGCTCGCGCAACGCCTGCACCGGATCAAACAGCCGCAATTCATCACCTGGGTGGCGCTCAAAGAGCAGTTTGGGTACCATTATGATCGCATGGACAACTTCAGGAGGGTCTTCACTCATACGCTCACGATTGTCCATTCGCAGTACCACAATGCCCGCTTTCAGATCGATGGCAAAGGCATGACCTTGCAGCACAGTCAGCCGCCAATCAAGAGCTGCCTTCACCGGCTCTCTTAGAGGCTCATTTACGAAGTTATCCACATAATTCCGTTGATTTCCGAACTTATCCACGGGCAGTTTGGAGGAAGATTCACGGGCAGTTTGTAGGAGTTTCTGGTGAAAATCCACGGGCAGTTTGCAGGACAATCCTATAGTTAATTACCTATAGTTATCCTGTAGTTGATTGCCCCCAAACTGTTGATAACTCGTAAAAACGGGTTTAACCTCGCGAGAAGACTCACCAAGAGGTCACCACGATCGATTCAGTATCCGGGATTACAATTTCAAAACAGGAAAATCGTTATCCTTACCAATAGATTCAGCTCAGCTTTTGATTTTTACATTGCTTTTACGTAACCTGCAATAACAGCAAACTCGTCGCTGATTATCATGTTTGAAGAGCAGATCATCAAAAGTCACGGTGTTTTTTTGGAGTAAAAAGCGTAAGTCGCAATAAAATAATTATTTATATGTATTTTTAATTACAAACGCTTTTGCGTGGTCAATAGAACCAAGGCCATCATTTACCCACACCAATCAGCGAAAGGCCAATAATTTTCACCGGGAAGAAAAACTATGCCAAACATGTTTTTCGCCATTCAATTGGCCATTGAAGCGATGCAAGCCACGCTTGACAGGCATTTTGATATCAGATCACAAAAAGGCGTCATCGCCATGGAATACGGCCTGCTGGGCGTTCTGATTGCCGTCGCTCTGGTCGGGTCGATTCAAACCATCAGGGATAAAGTATTTGATATGCTGACCATGATTCTCAATGCCTTTCCCTAATTACCGCCATACACAACACGTAGCCATCAGCCTCTCATTCCAACAAGCAGATTGATGGGACAAGTCCAAATGTTCAGCCATTGGTCAAGTTCGTTCTTTGTAGTTCAGGAAGAAGCGCTTCGCCATTACACAACGGTTCCCTTTCCGTGAAGCCCCTCCAATGCATCAAAAAGCCACCAGAATCCTCAATCTCCTCGAATACGACATGATTTTACCCTATAACGTTATTGTCATGAGATCAGGATCGATACATCCCTCGAAAATCTTCAGCTTTCCAACTAACCAGGTAGATGCCGTACAGTCCATCTGATCACAAGCTTAATCGAGCTAAAAACAGCGAAAATCGATCACGAAAACAATTGTATAATGATATTTCTGATACAGGATTTGAGCTAATTTATATCTGTATTTTATAGAACTTTTATTATAAATGTACTTTAAAAAACAATATAAAGTGCAAATAAAAAATGAACCTTTAATCAGACTTATGAGGTATAACCTGTTACAAAACAAAAGGTTGTTTTCGAAAAGAAAAACGACAGTTGGCTTCATTGCCACTAAAAAAATCAAAGAAACGTTGAGTTTGAAAAATCAATCGTCAAACAGCAGAGAAATGAGCTGCACGATTGATTGCTACTGGTACTTTTTTATAAAAAGAAGTTATGAAAAAATAGTTGACTGATGATTTTTTGAGCTTACTCCTTATAAAGTAAATCGTTATCTTTTTCTTTAAAGAAGTTTTATCGTAAATGACTCAATTCAAAGTGGGTATTCCATCGTTATCCATTAAAATAGATCAACGCCAAGTATTGAATTTTACATTTTTTTTATATAAAATACGCCCGCAGTACGATTCGCCTTTAGACAATCTCATATGAACCGTTCAGATAACAGAACAAGATTGCGTTCGCAAGGCGGGTTTTTACATCTGATCAATAATTAATTAATTTTCCTGGGAGGAAAAACCATGTCAAACATGTTTATCGCCATCAAATTGGTTGCTGCCGCTATGCTTGCCAAGCTGAACAAGCACGTCGATCTCAAATCACAAAAAGGCGTTACCATCATCGAATACGCTCTGCTTGGCGCCTTGATCGCTGCTGCACTGGTTGCATCTCTCACTACTCTTAAAACTGACATAGCCGGCCTGTTTACCACAATCGGAGGTAGCCTGTAATAGGACTTTACAGGTAAAAACTTTTTGACTGTCTAAAAAGTGAAACTACCAGTACTTGTTGCCATCGCACTCACTTTGGGTGCGATGGCGGCTTTTATGGCTGCTCGCTGGATGGGCGTTACCAAAACTGAAGCTCAACCTTCAGGGAGCATGGTCGTCATCGTTGAGCAGCCTGTCGAAGCCGGCAAAGCGATTACGGTTAATCAAATCAAGGCCATTGACTGGCCGGCTTCAACCGTTCCGCGTGATGCATTCGCTCGCACCGCCGACGTGGTCGGGCGGATTGCCCGCGAGCCTATGGTTGCCGGTGAGCCTGTTTTACCTGGCAAACTGGCCCCGAAAAATGCGACAGGGGGTTTGTCCTCGATCATTTCTGAGGGTAAGCGCGCCATTACTGTCAAAGTGGACGAGGTGATCGCTGTTGCCGGATTTGCCTTGCCGGGCAGTTATGTGGATGTTCTGGTGAGCGGCAAGGACGCCGACAATCACCCTTTTTCGAGAACCGTGCTGTCGCGCGTCAAGGTGTTGGCCGTGGCCCAGGAGACCTCTGCCGAACAGGAGAAGCCAAAAGTGGTCAACGCCGTTACCCTCGAGCTTACACCCCCTGAAGCCGAGAAACTTAACCTTGCTCGCTACATCGGAGAGCTTTCTCTCGATTTGCGTAACGAACTCGATGCTGGCAAAGTAAACTCTCCGGGGGTCCGTCTGTCAGATATTGTTTCTCCGCAGTCTTCCTCTTCGCCTGCCGCACAGGCGGCGCCTGTCACCCGAAAGGTGTCGGCGTCTTCGGGTCATACCAGTGGACTCGATCAAATACGGGGCATCAGCCGAAATTCCGCAGCCACCCCATAGCGCGTTGTCTGTTTTATTGATTCAAATGGAAAAAAGAAATATCCACCATTCCTGACTCGATGCAACGCACTGAATATCTCTTTTTCAATACAGCGGATTAACCAAACAGGACACTATCCGATTTGACATGCACATGAATTTGACATGCCTAAAGCGTCCTGCCCGCAGGATGAGCGCACTTGCCGTCCTGCTTGCTTGCGCCGTTTCCGTGGCCGCAGTGGCCGCTACCGAGCCTGTCGCCAAAAAAGCTGTTTCCGTGGCCGCAGCGCCAAATCCTGAGCCGGTCATCAAAAAAGCCGCGCCCGCGAAGCGATGGGTCTCGCTCGTACCCGCGCCTGTCGCTAAAAAGGCTTTACCTGAAATCGTGGCCAAAAAAGAGATTCCCGCACCAGTGAGGAGACGGGTTTCACCCGAACCTGTCTCGACGGCAATGGATACGCCATCGATCTATCGTGTGCCTCTGGGGGAATCCAGGATTTACCGGTTTGCGCAACCCATCAAGCGCGTTGCCGTAGGAGACCCACAGGTGGCCGACTATATCATGATGAACCGCTCCGAAATCTATCTGCTGGGCAAAAAACTGGGATCGACCAATCTTGTTGTATGGGACCAAAAAGGCAACGTAACCTCCACGCCGGTACAGGTCAGCCGCGGCACCACCGCCCTGCAAGCTTTCTTGAAAGCTCTTTTTCCAAAAGAGAACGACATTCATATCGATGCCCTGGGTCCAGCGTTGGTCCTATCCGGCTCTGTGTCTGACGCCTTGGTTGCAGAGAGCGTCATTCGCCTGGTCACAGCGTATTTTGGCGGTTCAGTTTCAAAGTCGAGCCCGGAATCCGCCCTTATCGGCACTGACGCCAAGGCATTGACCGGCGTCATTGGCGAGCTCAATAAGTCAACCACTGCTTCCAACGCAGAATCTTTTGCGTTTTTTAAAAAAACCTTGATGATGGGCGATGAAAAAGGCGCCTCTGGTTCTGCGGGAGCTGACAGCACACGCGGAGTGATCAACCTTCTCAAGGTTCGCGATCCGCAGCAAGTCCGGCTCGAAGTCCGTATTGCTCAGGTGTCGAGGAGTTACCTCGAATCTTTGGGCCTCAGCGTCACGAAGCTCACGGGCGATCTCACCGGCAGCCTTGGCAAGCTCTCGACAGGATTTGTCAGCGACGCGACGCTTGACCTTTTGCTGAAGCCCGATTACGACATCAAAATGGGCGCAAAACGTAAACCCAGTTTGTTGAAGATACTGGCCGAACCCACTATTGTCACCATGAGTGGCAAAGAGGGTTATTTTCTTGTTGGAGGCAAAATTTATACGCCCAGCAGGGTAGAATCCCAATTGGGATACCGCGAAATTGAATACGAAGAACACACCTACGGCGTGGGTTTACGTTTTACGCCCGTCGTGCTGGATGCAGGCCGTATTTCACTCAAGGTTGTATCCGAGGTTTCTGAACCTAACACGGAACCACTCACTCTTGGGACTACAGAAAATTGGCCATCGTTTAAACTCAGCACCGTTTCAACCGCCGTTGAGATGAACGAGGGGGAAAACCTTGTTATTGGCGGACTCAAGCTCGACAATCTCACCAATGCGATCGATTCGGTGCCTTTGCTGGGTGAAATTCCCATTCTCGGCGCACTTTTCCGGAACACAGACAAGAATGCCGAGAAGACCGAACTCATGGTTATTGTCCGTCCTACCCTGGTCAAAGCCAGCAACACCCCGCCGGAGCTGCCAACGGACAAGTTTGTCCCTCCTACCAGAGGAGAGCTTTTCTTCGGTGGAAAGCTTGAAGGATCACGAAAAAAATGACCGCCATGCGCACGGACAAGGCGATGTTCAAAGCTCAGGCAAAGAAGTTTGTTCGATCCCAGAAAGGTAACGCAGTGGTCGAATTTGCGCTGATCCTGCCTATGTTCATGGCTCTATTGCTCGGGGTGATTACTTTTTCCACAGCTTTTTACAACAAGAGCGTACTCAGCATTTCCACCCGTGAAGGCGCGCGCGCCGGAGCCCTCTACGTTTCGGGTATCTCCACGGCCGATAGAATCAATAAGGCCAGAACCGCTGCCGAGAATGCTTGCAGCGACAAGCTCATTTCTTATGGGACTTTTACTCCCCCTACCGTTACTCCGACTATTAGCGGCGATGTTCTCACCGTCATGGCCAGCTTTAATTTTACAGGATATGACCCTTTTGGCTTAATTCAGCGCGTGTTTCCAATTACGGCCAGAACTACCATGATGGTTGAATTATGACGCTCGAATTACCATGAGGCGATCACAATGCATCGACAAACGCTTGCACCGCCAGCGTGGTGTTGTCGTTATCTGGTTCGCCCTGCTCATGCCGGTATTGTTCGGCGGTTTTGCTTTACTGGCGATTGACTTGGTTCGTCTCAACCTGACCAGAATCGAAGCTCAGAATGCGGCTGACGCCGCTGCTCTTGCCGGGGCTCGTCAATTCGCCATGAGCAACAAGGTGTCAGTGGCCAAGGCCTATGCACTCTCATTTGCCCGACGCAATTATGCCAATGGCGCCAAGGTCATGAATCCGATCATTGAAACGGGTTTCTGGGACCTTTCAGACCCTGCCGCAACCTGGCATACCACGAAGATCGGAACAGAAGCCTCAGCCGTCAGAGTCACCGTTGATCTCGGGAGCAGCTTCCATTATTTTTTCGGCTCAATTTTAGGTATTGCCGACCCCAACGTTCAAGCCAGCGCCATTGCTGCCCAGCAATCCTCCGCCGCATCCGACCACGCCATACTGGTACAATAACACTTATGAACATTGTTACATACTCTCCCCATCCCTGGGATGTTCTCGATACACAGCTCGAGCTGGCTCAATACCAGTTCGTCCAACTGGTGGGCGATCTCAGGGAGATGGTGCGCAAACTTTCGGCGCAAAAACACGATCTCGTCTTTCTCGTGGGCTTTGACCCCACCGATCCTCAATACCTTCATGAGGTAGAGAAACTCTGCCTGGCGCTGCCCGGCGCCACCATTGTGGCGCTGCATCCAAAAATACAGCAAGAGTTTTTGATATCGCTCATGCGCGCCGGTGTGCGTGAAGTCATTGCCGACAGCGCCTCCGATACCTTGCAACACGTTATCGAACGCGCTCAGCTTCGCGTCAAGGGCGTGAGCGTTAACCGGGGGCGTGTTTTGGGATTTGTCGCGGCCAAAGCCGGGGACGGTTGCTCCTGCATCGCCGCCAACCTTGCCTTCGCGATCTCTCAACAGTCCGGAAACCGTGTGCTGGTGGTCGATGTCTCTTTACCCTTTGGCGACCTTGACCTGTACCTCACCGGCCGTCACCATGCTCAGGATCTGGCCGACATTTCCAGCCAATCCGACCGGATCGATCAGCCGCTGCTCGACAGCATGGTGCAGCATCTCAGCCCTACGCTTGACCTCATCCCGTCGCCCACGACGTTTGAAAAAATCGTGCATATCGAGCCCGAGCGCGTGAGCGAACTCATTCGCATTGCCATAAATTTTTACGACTACATCCTGATCGACCTGGGCAACTCTTTCGACCAGGTCGGCCTCTGGGTGCTCGATCGCCTCGAGGAGCTCTGCATCGTCGCCACCCCGTCGCTACCCTCCATGCGGCGGGCAGGTCAACTGATCAATCTCTGGAGAGAGCTGGAAAAACCGGTGTCGCACGTTGAACTTATCCTCAACCGCACCGACGCGAACGGTTCCATCTCCAGCACCGAAATAGAAAAGGTCATCGGCAAGCCGATCAGCAAACGCTTTCCCTCCGATGCCAAAGCCGTGCAAGATGCCCTTTTGATGGGTAAGACCATCTTGCAAGCAGCGCCCAAATCCAGACTTTCCCAAACCATTATCGACTGGGCCGTTCTGCTGACCGGCAGCAGTCAGCCTAAACCATCGCTATGGCAACGCTTAAAGATCAAATAGCCCGGTGGAACCTCTCCACCAAACGGGCGACGCCTCAAGCCGCATCGGCATCCGCACCGTCGCCATCGCCCGAAATCCCTGAGACCCCGGCGCCCTCCCCGGTCGTTCAGGCTCCGGTTTCGCCTGCGCCGTCGATAAAACCCAAAGCAGCCATAGGGGTTGACTATTTCGCGACCAAAATGCATCTGCACCAGAAGCTGCTTACCCGTATCGATCTCACCGCCCTCGAAAGCCTGACTCCCGACCGGCTGCGCAACGAGCTTGGAGTGCAGTTGGTCGCGCTGATCGAAGAGGAGGCTCTTCCGCTCAATGTTCAGGAGCGCAACCGGCTGGTGGCCGATCTCAAAAACGAAATCATGGGGCTGGGTCCGTTGGAACCCCTGATAGCCGACCCTGGCGTTTCTGAAATCATGGTCAACGGCCACCAGAACATCTATGTCGAAAAAAACGGATGCATTTACCCCACCGACATCCGTTTCAATGACGACGCGCACCTGATGAAAATCATCGACAAGATCGTCTCTCGCGTCGGACGGCGCATCGATGAATGCAGCCCGATGGTCGATGCCCGTCTGCCCGACGGCTCGCGCGTCAACGCCGTCATTCCGCCACTGGCCCTCGAAGGCCCGGTGCTCACCATCCGGCGTTTTGCCGTCGTCCCGCTGCAAATGCGTGACTTCATTCAAAAAAACACGCTCACGCCCCAGATGGCTGAGCTGTTGTCGGCTCTGGTCAAGGTCAAGTGCAACATCATCATTTCCGGCGGTACCGGTTCGGGTAAAACCACGCTGCTCAACATTCTCTCGGGCTTCATTCCTTCGAGCGAACGCATCGTCACGCTCGAAGACACTGCCGAGCTTCAGCTTCAGCAGGATCACGTCGTGCGCATGGAAACGCGCTTGCCCAACATCGAAGGCAAGGGCGAAATCACCATGCGCGCGCTGGTCAAAAACGCCTTGCGCATGAGGCCCGACCGTATCGTGATCGGCGAGGTGCGCAGCTCCGAGGTAATCGAAATGCTGCAAGCCATGAACACCGGTCACGATGGTTCGCTCACCACCATTCACGCCAACAGCTCACGCGATGCCCTGGGCCGGCTCGAAAACCTGGTGGGCATGTCGGGCGTCGTTCTGCCAAGCAAAGCCCTGCACCAGCTCATTGCCTCCTCGATTCATTTTATCGTTCAGGTCTCGCGACTCGACGATGGCAGCCGCAAGATTACGAGTATCCAGGAGATCAGCGGCATGGAGGGCGACGTTATCACCACCCAGGAGATCTTTTGCTACAAGCGCACCGGCATCAA
>NZ_VDCH01000040.1 GCF_006265165.1 Chlorobaculum thiosulfatiphilum | reverse complement strand
GTTTGCAGGGCAATATCGCCTTGTTTCGATGTCGCTGGTCAGAAGAATATTTCAAATCGCTCTTTTTAGAGATGCCCTTAAAGCGATTGGTGAACTTAATCGTCCGCATTCAATTCCTTGAACAGATTTTTCACGGAGCTGGCCGTTTTCAGCTCACCACGTCGAGCAGCTTTGATTGCTTCAATCGTTTCGGCACTCGGAACGAGCGGCTCAAATGGAAGCGCCTTTTCTGCGACTACCCTCTTCAGCATCAATCTTACTGCATCAGACAACGTAAGCCCTATACTTGCCAGCACAGCCGAGGCCTCTGCCTTGGTTTCAGCATCGATCCTGGCGCGCACAACAGAATTTTCCACCATACTTTTACTCCTTTTTGTAGCTACAATGTAGCGCATTTTCACACACAAAAAAACAAGAGACCTCACTATTAGGTTTCCAGTCCGCCTCGGTTTTAATCATCCCATTTTTCCTCACTGTGAAATGTGAACAACATTCGCAGGCCACCCAAAATACTGGATCAACCCGCCATCCTCCACCTCTCCCCGCTTTTTGAACCTTCGCAAAACAACGCTATCTTTCCCCGTGCTTCTCCCGCAAACCGGGCGAGGCCATAAGCCATTACAAGAAAATGCCTTGCCGCTCACCCTCCGCTCGACGAGGGCTTAACCGACACCTCCAGCACATGCGCGAACTGCTGCTTATCACCATATCCGGGCCGGACAAGCCGGGCCTGATGTCGAAAATTACCTGCGTTCTGAAAAAGTACCGCATTCCGGTGCTCGACATTGGCCAGTCGGTCATCCACAACCACCTCTCGCTCGGGATGCTCATCGAAGTGCCGAAGGAGTCCGCCTCCGCGCCGATCCTCAAGGACTTGCTCTACTCGGCGCACACCCTCGGCATCGAAATCGATTTTTCTCCCGTCACCACACGCGATTACCACAAATGGGTCGGCGAACAGGGCAAACCACGCTACCTGCTCTCGCTGCTTGGCCGGAAAATTACGTCAGAGCACCTCGAACAGGTGACTTCGCTGGTCTCGAACCACGGCCTAAATATCGATACTATCAGCCGCCTCTCCGGGCGAATGCCGCTCGAAGACGAGCGCGACCCCGGCAGCACCAAGGCGTGCGTCGAGTTTTCGCTCAGGGGCGCGCCCTCGAACGAAGAGCAGTTCCGGGCGGAGATGCTCGACATCACCGACAGCCTCGGTGTGGACATCGCCTTCCAGGAGGACAACATCTTCCGCCGCACCCGGCGGCTCGTGGTTTTCGACATGGATTCGACGCTGATTACGTCAGAGGTGATCGACGAACTGGCGAAAGAGGCTGGATCGGGAGAGTTGGTCTCGGCAGTCACCGAGCAGGCGATGCGCGGCGAGATCGACTTCACCGAGAGCCTGAAAAAGCGTGTCGCGACGCTGGCGGGTCTGGAGGAATCGACGCTCCAAAAGGTCGCCGAACGGCTGCAACTGACCGAAGGCGCGGAGCTTCTGTTCCACAACCTGCACCGCCTCGGCTTCAAAACCGCCATCCTCTCCGGCGGCTTCACCTACTTCGGGCGCTATTTGCAGAAAAAGCTCAACATCGACTACGTCTTCGCCAACGAGCTGGAGATTGTTGACGGCAAAATGACCGGCAACGTCATAGGCCAGGTCGTCGATGGCAAACGCAAAGCCGAACTGCTCGAAGAGATCGCCGCCACGGAGAACATCCGCCTCGAACAGACCGTCGCGGTCGGCGACGGCGCCAACGACCTCCCCATGCTCGGCAAGGCCGGACTCGGCATAGCCTTCCGCGCCAAACCGATCGTGCGCGAAACGGCGCGGCAATCGATTTCCACGTTAGGCCTCGACGCAATTTTGTATTTGATGGGATTCAGGGACAGGGATTCGCTGGCGGTGTAAACAGGGAAAAACGGACAACGGCAAAAGAGGCGAACCGGTAACGCAACGTCAATTCCTGCACTGTCCACAACGTCCGCTCAGTCCACTGCTTTTGGCTACTCCACGTACTCCACGAAGCGCTCGAAATCGCGCGGGTCAGGCAGGGTGATTGCGCCGGAGGGGCAGACCGGCTCGCAGCGGGTGCAGAGGACGAGGCAGTTCATGGGGTGGGCAACCTGCATTTTCGGGCGTTTCACCACTGCGGCGTCCAGCTCCGGAGCGCCGGGCGCGAAGACTCCGGGGCGGCAGAACTCGGCGCAAGCTTCGCAGCCGTTGCAAATCTCCGCATCGATGGCGGGATACCAGGAGATATCCTCCCTCGGCGCAAGCAGTCGTTTCCTCATCTTCATCCCCATTATCAATTAATCCAGATACTCCACGTACTTCTCGAACTCCTCTTTCTTCGGCAACACGATCGCGCCGGAGGTGCAAATGGGGACGCAGCGGTCGCAGAGGACGAGGCAGTTCATGGGGTGGGCGACGACGAGCTTCGGGCGGTGAATGCCGGTCGGGTCGGGTTCGCCAAGCTCGAAGACGCCGGGCTTGCAGAGCACCTTGCAGTCGCCGCAGCCGTTGCAAAGCTCCGGCTTGATGACCGGGAACCACGGAATCTCTTCGCGCGGAACCAGCAGGCGCTTTTTGCGTTTGGCGGATGACTTGTTCGCTGCCGAGGACTTTCCGGCAAGCGTTGCATCCACCGCTTTTTTCCATGACTCGTCCGGATCGACGCACGACTCTTCGCTCTTGTTCATCGAGCGCGACTTGAGCGCACGCCGCAAATTGCGGACGGGCACCAGGCCGCAACCATCGCACGAGGGGCGTTCACATCGTCCAAAAAAACAGTCAAAAATCAGCATAACTCATTCATTTTCAAACCGTTACTCACTGTAACGCAGTCTTGACCGACGCGACGAAAACCTCGATGGCCTTGTCGATTCCGGCAGGCTCCTTGCCGCCAGCGGTCGCCAGTTCGGGCTTGCCGCCGCCGCCGCCCTTGACGCAGGCCGCGGCTTCACGCACCAGCTTGCCCGCATCGAGTTTCAGCGATTTTACCGCTTCGTCCGATGCGAAGCCAACCAGCGACACCTTGCCGTCGGCCACGCTGCACAGCAGGCCGACCGCGCAGGGTACGCGCTCGCGCAGCGCCACGGCGGCCTGCCGCAGCTCGTCCGCGCCAACGCCGTCGAGCCGCTCGGTCATGACGTGGCATCCGTTGATCTCCTCGGCTCCAGCCAGCGATGCGGCCAAACGGTCGAGCAATCCGGCGAGGCGGCTCTCCTGAAGCTGCTTGTCGAGCGACTTTTTCTCTTCGAGCAATTCGCGGATTTTCGGCCCGGCCTCTTCGTCCGCCTTGAGCTTCAGCAGATGCTTGATCTCCTGAAGGTTGCGATACTCCTGCCAGAGCAGCGTTTCGGCGGCCGCGCCGGTGACCGCCTCGATGCGGCGGATTCCCGCGGCGACCGACGATTCGCTGACGATTTTGACCAGGCCGATCTGGCCGATGTTGCCCACGTGAGTGCCGCCGCACAGCTCGATGGAGATGCCCGGTACTTCGACAACGCGAACGCGGTCGGCGTATTTGTCGCCGAAGAAGGCGAGAGCGCCGAGCGAAAGCGCCTCTTCATACGGCACGTCGGCGTGTTTGGTGACGCTGGCCGCCTTGCGAATTTCGGCGTTGACCTCGTGCTCGACCTGCTCCAGCTCCCCGGCGCTCACCTTCGAGAAATGGCTGAAATCGAAGCGGAGCCGCTCCGGCGTAACCAGCGAGCCTTTCTGCTGGACGTGCTCGCCAAGCACCTTGCGCAGCGCGGCGTGGAGCAGGTGCGTCGCGGTGTGGTTGCGCTCGGTGGCCACGCGGCGGCTGCGGTCAACGGCGGCTTCGACGGAAACCACGCCATCGAAAATTACGTCGGCTGGCGAGATCGCACAGTCGCGCACTTTGTCGTGCGCCGAGGTGACGACGTGAACGATCTGCTCGCCATCCTTGCGCGTGTCGGTGACGTCGAGGCGGTATCCGGCGGTTTCGAGTGTGCCGTGGTCGCCAGTCTGGCCGCCGCTTTCGGCGTAGAAGGGCGTCCGGTCGAGCACCACCAGCAGCTTGTCGCCACTGACCCGGACGGCAACAAGCGATGCCGCCGTTTCGAGCGTCTCGTAACCGACGAACACGGTCGGCTGCTCCTCCGTGAAGCGCTGCCACTCGCCGCCGTCATCCTGCACCTGCATCTTGTCCTTTCGGTCCATGCGGGCGCGGGTTTTCTGCTCGGTCATGCAGTGCTCGAAACCCTCCTCGTCGATGCCAAGGCCGACTTCGGCAGCCATCAGGCGCGTCAGGTCGAGCGGGAAGCCGAAGGTGTCGTACAGCTTGAAGGCGTCCGCGCCGGAGATGGTGGTGGTTCCGGCGGTTTTCATCCCGACGACCACCTCGTTGAAGATTTCGGTGCCGCGTCCGAGGGTGACGAGGAAGCTCTCCTCTTCGGCGCGGATGATCTTTTCGACCGTCGCCCGCTGCTTCTCCAGCTCCGGAAAAACGTCGCCCATTGTGCCCGCCAGCACCTCGACCATTTTGTACATGATCGGCTCGTGGCAGCCAAGTGTGCCCGCGTAGCGCAAAGCACGTCGCAAAATACGGCGCAGCACGTAGCCGCGCCCCTCGTTGCCCGGCATCGCGCCGTCCGAAAGCGCGAAGGTGAGCGTGCGGCAGTGGTCGGCGATGACGCGCATGGCGATGTCCGACGGGCTGTCGAGCGAGGCGGTATAGGCGACACCGGTCAGCTCCGTGATGCGCTCGAAGAGCGGAGCGAATACGTCACTGTCGTAATTCGAGGATTTGCCCTGCAATACGGCAGCCACGCGCTCGAAGCCCATGCCGGTATCGACATGCTTCTGCGGCAGCGGTTCGAGGCTGCCGTCGGCCTGGCGGTCGTACTGGATGAAAACGAGGTTCCACAGCTCCATGACGCGGTGGTCGCCAACGTTGACCAGCGGGCCGCCCGAACCGTCGGGGGTGAGGTCGATATGAATTTCCGAGCAGGGGCCGCACGGGCCGGTCTCGCCCATCTCCCAGAAGTTGTCCTTGTTGCCGAACTTCAGGATGTGCAACGGATCGATGTCGGTCTCCTGTTTCCAGAGTTCGAGGCTCTCGTCGTCGTCCTGATAGACCGTGGCGTAGAGACGCTCTTTCGGCAGCTTCCAGACACCCGTCATCAGCTCCCACGCCCAGCCAATCGCCTCCTTTTTATAATAGTCGCCGAACGACCAGTTGCCGAGCATCTCGAAAAAGGTGTGGTGATAGGTATCGCGCCCTACGTCTTCGAGGTCGTTGTGCTTGCCCGAAGCGCGGATGCACTTCTGCGTATCCGCCGCGCGGACGTACTCCCTCTGGCCCTTGCCGAGAAAGACATCCTTGAACTGGTTCATGCCCGCGTTGGTGAACAACAGGGTGGGATCCTCAGCGGGAATGACCGGCGCGGAACGCACGATGCGATGCTCCTTGCTGGCAAAAAAATCGAGGAACGACTGCCGTATCTCTCGTGAATTCATAGGTATCTGTAGCTTGCGGGCATCGGGAAAATCAGTGACGGCAATCCGGCGACACCCTTGTGGGTTGAACTGCGACAGACGGAAAAACAGCAGCCGCAGCAGTTTTTGGGCGGAAATTTACGGTTTTTCAGCCCCGATGCCAACGGATTTTATGAGGAGCAATTTTAGCTGGGAACCCTCGTTATTCCAGGCATCGGCAATTGTGTTAACAAAAAAGACGCTATATTATTTTTTTAGTGACAAGGCGAATAGAACAGTAAACTTCGTCGTAACTCTTTTCCTATAGGACCTATAGGTCTTATAAGTCCTATAGGAATTATAAGACCACCAAAAGGACTTCTCCTGTCAACAGCAAACGGGAATTCATGTCATGAGCTGGGGAATCGAACATTCGAAAAAGAGGAAAGACATCCTCGACCTGATGGATATTGGCGTCAGAAAAACGATGGCTAATCCGAACTACGTCAATGAAGTAAAAAAAAGCACCAATGGCTGCTGGATGGATCAGATTTACGGCCTGATGCGCTGCGACATCTGCGATTTGAGCAACCAGTGCCCGGTCAGGGAGGAGGAGGAGTGGCAGGCCTGGCTGAAAGAAAACAATATGATGGTCGAGAAGAAAAAACCGGAATAACCCTCAGTTACTCTTGCATCGACAGCCGTAATGCCGTATATTTTTTAGATCGGCAAAAATTTGCCTCGGGTCAAGTATTGTCTGCCCGAACCCGCCGTTGAGAGAATTTCTCCATACAACCACGACATCAGCTCTTGCAATGATCAGATCATTTGCGGGGGTTTTTTTGTCGCCCAGAACTTTTTTCTGAAAAGAGGAAGAGGGGATACCCATGAGTGACACCGCAATCCTAAATAAAAATGACATGGTAATTTCTAAAACCAGCGTGTCAGTGCTTTTTGCCGGCGACTCCGGTGACGGCATGCAGCTTACCGGCACACAGTTCGCCAACACGGTGGCCGTTTACGGCTCGGACCTGAACACCTTTCCGAACTTTCCTTCGGAAATCAGACCTCCTGCGGGTACTGTGGCGGGCGTATCGGGCTTTCAGTTGCAGTTCGGAACGACCGGCGTCTATACCCCTGGCGCGAAGTTCGATGTCATGATCGCCATGAACGCCGCCGCGCTGAAGGCGAACCTGAACAATCTGCACCACGGCGGCATCATCATCGCCGACAGCGAAGGGTTCGACGCCAAAAACCTGAATCTTTCGGGTTACGGCGAAGCGAACAATCCGCTCGAGGACGGCTCGCTGAACGACTATACCGTATTCAAAATCCCGGTGATAAGCCTTACCCGCCAGGCGCTTGCCGAGACCGGCCTGAGCATCAAGATCATCGACCGTTGCAAAAACATGTTTGTGCTCGGCGTGCTCTACTGGCTCTACAGCCTGCCGCTCGAAACCACGATCGAAACCCTGCAATCGAAGTTCAAGAACAAGCAGGATATTGCCGACGCCAACATCAAAGCCGTCAAGGCTGGCTACAACTTCGGCGATGAAACCGAGATGTTCTCGCAGCATGGCCGCTTCTGCGTCGCTCCGGCACAGAAAAAAGGTGGCCTTTATCGCCGCGTCACTGGCAACGAAGCCTCGGCTATCGGCTTGGCCGCTGCCGCCAAAAAGGCTGGACTGAAGCTCTTTCTCGGCTCCTACCCGATCACCCCGGCATCGGAAATCTTGCAGACGCTTGCCGGTCTGAAGAAATGGGGCGTCAAGACCTTTCAGGCCGAAGACGAAATTGCCGGCGTACTGACCAGCATCGGCGCGGCCTATGGCGGCGCGCTTGCCGCCACCAACACCTCCGGCCCCGGCCTCGCGCTCAAAACCGAAGGGATGGGCCTCGCGGTCATTCTCGAAATTCCTCTGGTGATCATCAATGTCATGAGGGGCGGCCCCTCAACCGGTCTTCCGACCAAACCAGAGCAGTCGGATCTGCTCATGGCCATGTACGGACGCCACGGCGAAGCCCCGATGCCGGTCATCGCGGCCATGACGCCGGTTGACTGCTTCTATGCAGCCTACGAAGCCGCGAAGATCGCCGTCGAGTACATGACGCCGGTGCTTTGCCTCACCGACGGCTACCTCGCGCTCAGCTCCGAGCCGATGCTGGTGCCGTCGCCCGACGAGCTGGCATCGATCACTCCGGTGTTTTCGCCGGAACGCAAATCTGACGATCCACCGTATCTGCCGTACAAGCGCGACGAACGCTGCGTCAGGCCGTGGGGCATTCCCGGCACACCAGGCCTGGAGCATCGCATCGGCGGTCTCGAAAAACAGCACGAGACCGGCAATGTCTCCCACGATCCGGAAAACCATGCGCTCATGACCCGGTTGCGCGCCGAAAAGATCGCAAATGTTGCTGATATCATTCCTGATCTCACCCTCGACAACGGCCCGGAAAAAGGCGACCTGCTCGTTCTCGGCTGGGGTTCGACCTATGGCGCCATCAAGAAAGCCGTCGAGCAGGCTCGCGAAGGTGGTCTGGACGTCGCCCACGCGCATCTCCGCTATATCAACCCGTTCCCGAAAAATCTCGGCGCGATGCTCGGCAACTACAAAAAAGTGCTGATTCCCGAAAACAACTGCGGGCAACTGCTCAGCATGATCCGGGACAAGTTCCTCATCGAACCGGTCGGCTTCAGCAAGGTTCAGGGCCTGCCGTTCAACGAGATGGAAATCGAAGCAAAAATCACCGATATCTTAAAGGAGCTCTGAATCATGACCGATACACATACCTGTCTGACCGCCAAGGATTTCACGTCAAACCAGGAGCCGAAATGGTGTCCCGGTTGCGGTGACTTCAGCGTCCTGCAACAGCTCAAGGCCGCGATGGCCGAACTGTGCCTGAAAACCGAAGAGGTGGTCGTGGTTTCGGGCATCGGCTGCTCGTCGAGGCTGCCGTACTACATCAACACCTACGGTGTGCACGGTATCCATGGCCGCGCCATGGCGATGGCCTCCGGCCTGAAGGCCGCCCGCCCCGAGCTCAGCGTCTGGGTCGGCACCGGCGACGGCGACGCCCTCTCCATCGGTGGTAACCACTATATTCATACCGTTCGCCGCAATCTCGACCTGAACGTCGTACTGTTCAACAACGAGATTTACGGCCTGACCAAGGGACAGTACTCGCCCACATCGAAGGTTGGCCTGAGAACCGTCACCTCGCCGAGCGGCGTGGTCGATCACCCGATCAACACCATCGCTCTGACCCTCGGCGCTGGCGGCACCTTCGTGGCGCGCGTCATGGATCGCGACGGCAAGATGATGAAGGAGATTTTCAAGCGCGCCCACGCTCACAAAGGCACCTCGATCGTCGAGATTTACCAGAACTGCCCGATCTTCAACGACGGCGCTTTTGGCCCATTCACCGACAAGGAGCGGAAAGCGGACACGACCCTTTTCCTCGAACAGGGCCAGCCGCTGGTCTTCGGCAGCAACGGATCGAAAGGCATCCGCCTCGACGGTTTCAAACCGACAGTCATCGACCTCGAAGCGTCGAGCATTTCGAAAGACGATCTCTGGATTCACGACGAGAATGACCTGATCAAGGCCAACATTCTGTCACGCTTCTTCGACGATCCTAACTCGACCGAAGAGTTCCTCCCGAGGCCGTTCGGCATCTTCTACGTCGAAGACCGCTTCACCTATGAAGCAGCTCTGGACGCCCAGATCGACAAGGCGCAGGAAAAAGGCGAAGGTACGCTC
The DNA here is from genome assembly GCF_006265165.1 of Chlorobaculum thiosulfatiphilum. GTDB lineage: Bacteria > Bacteroidota > Chlorobiia > Chlorobiales > Chlorobiaceae > Chlorobaculum > Chlorobaculum thiosulfatiphilum. The sequence goes on along the minus strand of NZ_VDCH01000040.1, from coordinate 5,554 downwards.
GAAGAGCTGCTCGCCGGCAACAGCACCTGGACGATCAACTGATCCTCGCGAAATACCAACAAAAAACCGGCTTCGAGCCGGTTTTTTTTGTCGCAGCGGAGAAGCCACAGTGGCTTGCCCTGACGATGGACGTAATGGACAGCGTGGACAAGAGGCGAACGCAAGCGGGACATAAAAAAAGCAGGCTACGGAAATCCGGGCCTGCTTTTTTTGCTTTCGCGGTGGAAAACGGTCAACTCTCTTCCCACACTCCCATCAAGGAGAATTTTGCGATGCGCTCATCCACCAGTGTGGTCGGGGCTTTTGGCAATAATCCCTGCAACTCCTCGATCAGAATCGCCTTGAGCGTCGCGGCCATCTCCTCGGGATTGTGGTGCGCCCCGCCGAGCGGTTCGGTCACAATCCGATCGATGATGCCTTGGGCCAGCAGATCGTCCGCCGTGAGCTTGAGCGCTTCGGCTGCCTGCTCTTTGAAATTCCAGCTTCGCCAGAGAATCGAGGAACAGCTTTCCGGCGAAATGACCGAGTACCAGGCGTTCTCAGCCATGAGAATGCGGTCGCCGACGCCGATGCCGATGGCTCCTCCGCTGGCTCCTTCGCCAATGATGACGCAGATGATCGGCACTTTCAGAGAAGCCATTTCATAGAGGTTCCGGGCAATGGCCTCGGCCTGTCCGCGCTCCTCTGCCTCGATGCCGGGAAAAGCGCCCGGAGTATCGATCAGCGTAATAACGGGCTTTCGAAACTTCTCGGCCATTTTCATAAGCCGAAGCGCCTTGCGGTAGCCCTCGGGCTGCGCCATGCCGAAATTCCGGTAAAGGTTCGATTTGGTGTCGCGTCCCTTCTGGTGGCCTATGACCATGACGCTTTGCGAGAAGCCGGTCGCCTCATCCGCAAGTCGGGCAAAGCCGCCAATGATCGCCTTGTCATCACCAAAATTCCGGTCTCCAGACAGCTCGACGAAATCCTTCATCATCATATAGATGTAATCGAGCGTATAAGGACGTTCGGGATGGCGCGCCAACTGGACCTTCTGCCATCGGGTCAGGTTCTTGTAGATCGTTTTGCGAAGCGATTCGACCTTTGCTTCAAGCGCTTCAATCTCACGCTTCAGGCCTGAGCGACCTTCCGAAAGAGAATCGACCTCGCCGCTTTTCAGATAAACCCTCATTTCACTGAGCTTCTCTTCAAGCTCATAGAGGGGTTTTTCAAAATCCAGAACTACTTTGGCCGCCATAGTATGCTTGCTCCTTAACAAAAAGTCCATCACTGCGCAGGCGAATGATGGACCTTGAAAACTCGAATGATGGTATTTTACGCTCCGGTAATGACTCAGCCACCGACCTCGTCTTTCAGCGCTTTGCCTGGCTTGAACTTGACAACCTTCTTTGCAGCGATAGTGATGGTCTTGCCTGTCTGGGGATTACGCCCCTGACGCTCTGCCCGGTCACCGGTGGTGAAAGTGCCAAAACCGACGAGAGTCACATCGTCACCACTCTTCAGAGACGAGGTCACTACATTGATGAATGCATTAACCGCTCTTTCAGCATCAGCCTTGGTCAAACCGGTCTGTTCTGCAATTTGTTCTACTAACTCGGCTTTCGACATAAGAAGTTTACCATTTACGTTGGAGGAAAATCAGCTTGCCTGCTTCCAATTACTACTATAATTCAATTTAAAGACTGAGCTACAAACATCCAATTTGTTTTTATCCCTGAAACCACGCGGCTCTTGGCTGGTCATTGTTATTCAGTCCCGGCTGTATTATATTGCGTTTCTTTAACTTTTCAACTTCGATATTCAGGCTCAGCACTGTATCGCCTATCTGCAAGTCAACTCATGGTTTCAATCAGTAACGTCTCGAGAGGCGCCATCATCCGATGGAATGGGGTGCCGCACAGCATCGAAAGTCTCGTGCATCGCACACCCGGTAATCTTCGCGCCTTTTACCAGGCCAACATGAAAAACCTCAAGTCCGGCCGCAACGTCGAATACCGCTTCAGCGCCAGCGAGCAGGTCGATGTCATCGTCACCGAGAGAAAGAAATACCAGTACCTCTATCGTGACGGCAACGACTATGTCATGATGGACACCGAGACCTTCGACCAGATCAACGTGCCTGAAGTGGCCATCGGTCCGGCCTCACGCTTCCTCAAGGACTCCGTGATGGTCGATATCGTCTTCGCCGATGACAACTCGATCCTCGAAGTCGAATTACCGACCTTCGTCGAACTCGAAATCACCGAAACCAGCCCGGCAAGCAAGGATGACCGCGCCACCAGCGGCACCAAGCCGGCCATCGTCGAAACCGGCGCAGAGGTGAACGTGCCGATGTTCATCCAGACCGGCAGCATTATCCGCATCGACACCCGTAGCGGCGAATACATGGACCGAGTTAAAAAGTGACTGTTTTGACTGTTATTACCGAATTGCGCGTAAAATCTTAAGACCACAATCATGAACCTCAAGGAAATTCAGCAGCTTATCGAGATCGTCAACGTGTCATCTCTTGATGAAGTGATCATCAAGGATGGTCAGTCCGAAATCACGCTGAGACGAAACAACTCGAAAGCCCAGGCTGTCTTACCGACCGCTCCTGTCTTCGCGCAACCCGTTCAGGCGCCTCAGCCTGCAGTGCGCCAGGCCGTGCCAGAGCAACCGGCTCCGGCTGCCGCTACGGACCTTATCGAAATACATTCGCCCATCGTGGGCACCTTTTACCGCTCGCCCTCTCCGGATTCTCTTCCATTCGTCAACGAAGGCGACAAGGTCAAGGCCGGCGATGTGCTCTGCATCATCGAAGCCATGAAGCTGATGAACGAGATCGAGTCGGAAGTTTCAGGAACCATTGTCGAGGTTCTCGTCGAAAACGGCCAGCCTGTCGAATACAATCAGGCTCTGTACCGAGTCAAGCCATAACATTCAATCTTCACTGCACCTTGTTCAAAAAAATACTCATAGCCAACCGTGGGGAGATCGCCTTGCGGGTCATGCATACCTGCCGGGAGATGGGCATTTGCACCGTGGCCGTCTATTCGACCGCCGATGCCGATTCCCTTCATGTCAGGTACGCCGACGAGGCGGTCTGCATCGGGCCGCCGCTTTCGAGAGAGAGCTACCTGAATATTCCGCGCATCATCGCCGCCGCCGAGGTCACCAACGCTGACGCCATTCATCCCGGCTACGGTTTTCTGGCCGAGAACGCCGATTTTTCGCAAGTGTGCCACTCCTCGAACATCAAGTTCATCGGCCCCTCGGCTGAGATGATCAACAAGATGGGCGACAAGAACACCGCCAAATCAACGATGATTGCGGCGGGTGTGCCGGTCGTGCCGGGCAGCGAAGGGCTGGTCGAAGATGTCGCCCACGCCATCGAAACGGCCAAAAAGATCGGATACCCGGTCATCATCAAGCCGACCGCCGGCGGCGGCGGCAAGGGCATGAGGGTGGTCCATGAAGAGGCACAACTCGAAAAAAATCTCAAGACCGCCCAGAGTGAAGCCGGCATGGCCTTCGGCAACAGCGGCGTCTATATCGAGAAATTCCTCGAAAACCCGCGCCACATCGAAATTCAGATTCTTGCCGACCAGCACGGCAACGTGGTGCACCTCGGCGAACGCGACTGCACCGTGCAGCGCCGCCACCAGAAGCTGATCGAGGAGACTCCGTCGCCGGTGGTCAGCGAAGAGCTTCGGGCGGAGATGGGCGCGGCAGCCGTCGCAGCGGCCCAAGCGATCAACTATGAAGGCGCCGGCACCATCGAGTTCCTGCTCGACAAGCACAAGAAGTTCTACTTCATGGAGATGAACACCCGCATCCAGGTGGAGCATCCGGTCACCGAGCAGCGCTATGATGTCGATCTCGTCAGGGAGCAGATCCGTATCGCCGACGGAGGCAGCCTGGCCGGAAAAACCTTTGAACCGAGGGGCCACTCCATCGAATGCCGCATCAATGCTGAAGACCCCGAACACATGTTCAGGCCGTCACCAGGCGAAATCCAGGTATTCCACACGCCCGGCGGTCCCGGCGTCAGAATCGACTCGCACTGCTACGCAAGCTACGTCGTGCCGTCGAACTACGACTCGATGATCGGTAAGCTCATCGTCACCGCCCACACCCGGGACGAAGCGATCGCCCGCATGTCGAGAGCGCTCGACGAGTTCATCGTCGTAGGCATCAAAACTACCATTCCCTTCCACAAGCAGGTGATGCACGACCCGGTTTTCAGAAGTGGAGAGTTCGACACGAGCTTCCTCGACAGCTTCAGGTTCGAAAAACTGCAACCCTGAACAAGAGCTTCACAATTACCGCCCAAGACGGCGCTCGCCATTTTCAATCCCTGTAACCAAATAATAAATAGATAGTTACAGGGATTGAACATTACTCTTTGCCAAAGGACATTACTTGCTTCCGCTATTCAAATGACCTGCCCCCCGCAAAACGAGACCTCCCTGTTGTGGAGAAAGTGAATGATACACTCAACCAGAACAGGTACCCGCATGAAAACCATGCATTCCTGAGAAAGAGGCGATGCTTGCCTGCCGGTCAAGGAACGCTGCCGCAAGTACGGCATCAGCGATTCGACGATGCACTCCTGAAAATCGATGTTCGGAGGCATCACGGTCAGCGACGCCCACCGACTCAAGGAGTTCCACCGGCAGCTCAAAAAGCTGGTCGCTGAGCATAAACGCCAGGCCTATCGTCGGTTGCACGGGCAGTTGATACACGACGGCTATGCGATCAACCACAAACGGACACAGTGAAGAACGCCTGATGTTACGGGTCAGGCGCGACGTCTGTTCAAAATTTTGAACGGCATGGACAGATGCATCTGCGATTATCGTTGCGTTGAAATCAATACATCAATTCCGGGGCTGGTGTGCGAAGCGCAGGATCGGCTGGTCTGGATGAATGGCAAGCCAAAGATGATCACGACCACCAGTTCACCGGGCAACGGCAGGAAGAGTACCAGACGATCGGGCCGCACAGCAGATCAGGCGGCCTGACGCCGGAAGAATTTCGGTGGCAAGAAGCTGAAAAATGCCAAGAGCATGTGATCTTGTAAATGGGGGCAGGTGAGGTGAGCTGGAACAAGCACAAAGAAGGCTGCGACCCGAAACGAAATGTCGAACGGTACCGGGAGCGCTGCGGCCACTATCGAATCGCTGTATGCCGACAAGCTTTACCCGACGAGAAAGAACCGGGAACGGCTGCGTCAGATCAGGACAGACGAAGACATTCGCAATGCTGTTGAAGGCAAATTCGGCCAGGCAAAAAACATCGATACGATTTAGGGCTGGTGATTGCGCGTCGGGCCGGGCGCAGCATGACGGCGGTCTCGATCAGCTTTTTTGCGCCGTTTCGGATGGCGCTGCTGGCTGGCCTCATCGAATAAGTCCGTCGGATGAAATTACCCCGCGTAGCGGCAACTGTTTGTTGAACTCCCGATTGATTGTTCAGTAAGGCCTAAATTTTTTGGTTCTTCGCAGAATATCGTGGGTAAGGGCTTCTGCTGTTCCGTCATGATTCGATAGCCATGTTGAGTTTGCCGCAG
>NZ_VDCH01000003.1 GCF_006265165.1 Chlorobaculum thiosulfatiphilum | reverse complement strand
GTTTGCAGGGCAATATCGCCTTGTTTCGATGTCGCTGGTCAGAAGAATATTTCAAATCGCTCTTTTTAGAGATGCCCTTTATAAGTACGAATAATCACTGCATTTATCAAGTCCAGACGCTTAAAAAGCCGCTCCTAAATCTCCCCTCACGCTTTACGAATCATACATCGCCGTGAGGCAGAATCATTCGTAACCTCTTTTCATTCAAAACTTTACCACCGGCGCGAGCATGATCAAGCTGAATACGATGACTGTTCGGAAACGTCGAGGTAACGGGCAAATTCATCACTCCAGCGACGCTTTCAAACTTTGCGCGGCTTCGGCTATGCGGCTGCGTTCGGGTTCGGCGAAGCGCTGGAACGGTTCGGCCATGATGTCGCTGCACAGGCCGAGGCTGGCGAGGGCGCATTTCAGGCCCTTGATGACGCTGGAGGCTCCTTGACCAGCTTCATAGATGAGGCGGCACACCTCCATCACCTTGCCATGAAGTTCGACGGTGCGTGGCAGGTCGCCCGAGGCGGCGGCCTGGCAGAGCGCGACGTAGAGCTTCGGAAACAGATTCGCCCCCGCGCAGACGCCGCCGTGCGCGCCCGTCAGCACGGACTCGGCGAGCAGTTGTTCGGGGCCGATGAACAGGCTGGCATGGGGCAGCTCCGCGAACAGCGCCCGGAGTTTCTGGAAATAGCACATGTCGCCGGAACTGTCCTTCAGCCCCGCGATGCCCGGAATCGTCATGGCCTGCCTGACCGTCTCCGGCGCAAAAACAGGAGGCCGGTAAGGCAGGTTGTAGAGGAACAGCGGAAGCGGAAGCTGCGGCGCGAGGCGCTCCAGATAGTCGAGCAGCTCGGACTGCGTGGCGGGAAAGTAATAGGGCGGAGCGAGCACGAGCGCGTCGGCGCCGCACCGGTGCGCCTTTTCGGCGATGGCGAGCGACTCGGTGATCGCCGTTTCGCTGATGCCCACCAGCACCGGCACCCGCCTGGCGACGCTGCTGCAAATCCGCCGCACAAGCTCGTGCTTGAGCGCCGCTCCGAGGCCCGGAGCCTCGCCGGTCGTGCCGAGGATGAAAATTCCGTGCACGCCGCCGCCGATCACATGCTCCGTCAGCCGCTCCAGTCCCGGCAGATCGAGCGTCGAGCGGTCGGCGAGAGGGGTGACGAGCGGCGGTATGATGCCCCTCAACGGCGCTCCCGGAGCTTCACTTGCATGGTGCATAGCATGTTGTTTTTACTGTTTTTATGATGAGCGTTGCATCTCCGACAGAACGGAATGCGCTGGGTCAGACGAAGTGAAACCGTTATTACTCCGGCAACAAAAAATCGCCATCGCTGCCGCTGAAAGATGTTGGGCTAAAGCCCCGATTTATTTTGTTTTATCCACATACCCCGGACTGAAGTCCGGGGCAATAAGCTTGCGTCAGTCACGAAACAAACGGTTTTCGACAGCTCATCCGGAAAAAGATCGAATCAGAATCAACACCCAAATCGCATATATAAATATTCACTTTATTGTCACAAATTCAAAAAAGCGACCGCTGAATCATCGACGAATCCGGACTCTCCCTCGCACTGCACAACCGGGTTGCCGGAACGCTGATCGAACTGAAACGACCTCCTTTCCCGGTAGCGGAAAAACGGGCTGGCTTTTTATCTTTCGGTAACATGCCGCACGATTCGGCCATTGCGGCGGAGGCGCTGAAGCTGTTGGCAGGAGGCTCCGGCCTCTGGAGCGGCATGAACTTTTTCAACGTCGGGGCGGTTCAGGGCCGTAACTTCGACCAACCAATACGGAACCACATGAAAAGATTGAGTGCTCACGCCTTGCCCGCGATCATGCTTGCGCTTGCGGGCCTCGTCATCGGCGGTTGCAGCCCCACCGTGAAGGTGGAGGCTCCCGACAAGCCGATCACGATCAACATGAACATCAAGATCGACCACGAAATCAGGATCAGGGTCGATCGCGACATCGACAACGCGCTCAACAAGAGAACGGACATTTTCTAATAAGGGAGAATCACCATGCACATGTTCAAAACGTATCGCCTCGCGACGCTGGCCAAAACCTTCGTCCTCTTCCTCACGCTGTTTGCCGCGTCGGCGGCATCGGCTTTCGCGCTCGACCTCGAAACGGCTCGGGCGAAAGGGCTCGTCGGCGAGGTTGACGACGGCTACATCGCCATTCCGCCGGGCAAGGGCGGCGAGGCGCAACAACTTGTCGAAACCGTCAATCAGGAACGCCGCGCCGTTTACATCGACATCGCCAAAAAGAACGGCATCCCGGTCGAAGTGACCGGCCAGCGCACCTTTGAGAAGCGCTATCCCGCCTTTCCCTCCGGAACGTGGGTGAAGATAAAGGGCGCGTGGTCGCAGAAGTAACCCGGCTGACGTGAAGTGGCTTGCGCGCATCATCGGAACAGTGCTGCTGCTCACGGCTCTTGCGGGTTTCGGAGCGTGGCTGGCCTTTCCGTGGTACGCCCAGACGCTCATTGACCGCGCGACCGCTGGCAAAGGCATCGTCGTGAAACTGCACAGCCCTGGACGTCCGGGGCTGTCGGGCATCCGCTTCGACCGGCTCGACGCCACGATAAACGTCAAGCCGGACTCCTGCTCGACCACTCCTTCGACCTTCACGCTCACGCTTCAGCATGGCCGCCTCTCATGGCGAAGCATCGCCGGAAGCGCAACGCCAGCGCTCGCGCTCCGGCTCGACGCCGACGCCGTTTCGGGGCGGCAGATGCCGTCGGAGATCCGCTTCCGGCAAGCCAACCCAAGCCTCCGGGCGCGCCTCGATTTCCTTGACGCGGAGGGGTTCCTGCCATCGATTGCGCCCGATTCAATAGCCGTCGCGATCAGGCACGGGCAGGCCGAAGTCGGGCAGTTGCGCCTCAATAAAATTTCATACGACCTGCTGCTCGCCCGCTCGCGCGACTGGGTGCAGCAACCCGCCCGCTTCACCGCCCGGTCGCTCTTTTCCGGCAGCGCCAAAACGCCGCTCTCGAATTTAGAGGCGACCTTCGGCCTGCAACGCGATCCCCGTAAACCCTGCACGCTGAAATTCAGGAACTGTTCAGTCGAACTCTTCGGCCTCAGGGCCACGACGCCTGAAGTCGAGTACAGCCTCAGGAACAAGCGCACGGCGTTCGTCCTCAAGCTCGACAACGTGCCGCTCGACCGGTTCTCGCCCGCTTCGGGACGAGCCACGCTCACCGGCGAGGTCAGCGGCTCCGTGCCGGTCGAATACCTCGGCTCCACGATCCGCGTCAGCGATGGCATCGTCGATGCCGCCAAGGGCGCGGCGATCACCTTCGGCACCGGCAAAACGAAACTTTCCTTCGATGCCGGACGCCGTCCGGGCGGCCCGCCGCTCATCGGAGGCCTCAACGCCAAAGTGACGCTCGACGCCACGAGCGGCGCGGTATCGGCGATCCGCCTCGACTCGCTCTCGGCGCGGCTTTTCGGCGGGCGGATCGAATCGACACCAGCCCGCTACGATCTCGAATCGGGCAAGACTGCGGTCACGATCAAAATCGACAACGCCCCGATTCTCGACCGCCTCCGCCTGAGCGGAGAGTTCAGCGGTTCGATGCGAGGACAGATTTCCGGCACGATTCCGATCCGCCTCGACCGCAACGGCGTCACGATCACCAGCGCCCGGCTCTCCGCGCAAGGGGGCGGCTCGATCCGGCAGAGGCTGCCCAGGAATCCATCCGGCGAGGAAAAGCTTTTTTCGAACGCCTTAAGCAGCGTGGTGCTCTGGGAGTTGAGCGACCCCGCCGTCACGCTGAGCCGGGAAGCGGCGGGCAAGCTGACGATGAACGTCGCGCTCAAAAGCATCGAGCGCAAAACCGGCGGCGGCAAGCTGCTCCTCGCCGCGCCGAAAGGTACGCTCACGATGTTCGACCGCACTGGCAAGCCATCGTTGCTCAGCATATCCGGCTTTTCGGCAGGACTGCTCGACGGTACGGTTTCGTTCGATCGCATGGAGTACAACCTCGCAACGAAACACGCCGAAACCGTGGTGCAGCTCGACGGCATTCCGATCCAGTCGCTGCTCGACCTGCAAGGTGCCTCGAAGCTCTCCGCCACCGGCACCATCCGCGCCGCCATTCCGGTCGTGCTCGACAACAACGCCTTCAGCATTCCCGACGGCAGCATGGACGCGGAGAAGAGCGGCCTCATCATCTATTCGAGTACGCCGGAAGAGCGGGCCGCCGCCGGAGCCGGTCTGCGCCTCACCTACGAAGCGCTCGGCAACTTCTTCTACTCGGAGCTGGTATCGACCATCACCATGACCCCCGACGGCGACTCCCGCATCTCCATCCAGCTCAAGGGTCGCAATCCTGAATTCCAGAACAACCGTCCGGTGAACCTGAACCTCAACATCGAACAGAACCTGCTCGACCTCCTCAGAAGCCTCACCATCTCCTCGGAAATCGAAGAGGAGATTTCGAAAAAGGTGCTGGAACAAAGCGGGGGAAAGAAGGGAGAGAAGTGAGGAGAGGTGATAGCGTCAGGAGGGGGTTTATTCCAAAATATCTTTCTGCGATGGCGTCAATTGAAAAATCATGAAAGCTGACGAAATAATTCACATGGCTTTCTTTTGTATGTTCACCTGATGCAAAAGAGCTGTCAGCTCTGCTTAGATTGTAGATGTTTTTGACAAATAAAAATCCGGGGTCCAACAGCTACTCTTATCGTCTAACGACAAGCTCAAGCGGCCGCTACCGTTGAGCGACGCAAGAAGCGGGTCGACTTGAAGTGCCGTGTTATGTTCTATTTGGCCCATCGTTTGTTGTTAATAAAGGATACATTTTCATACACCGGCTCTAAGGGGCGATAAATCCCTTTCTCTTGAGCAAATTTTCGTAAATGCCGGTTGCAACCGTGCTCCCAACTAATGACTTCTACTTCCCAGCCATGTTTGACGGCTCTTTCCAGCTGTTTTATGAAGCCCTTCCCTTCGTCGTAACCATTGCCATCTCCTGTTAGCAACACCATTCTGGAAGGTTCATCACAATCAAGAATTCTATTTGCCATAGCAAGTTGAATTGCCTCATCAACTGCGACCTCGCCTCCTGTTGCAACACCTCTTTCTTGCTTTTCTACTGCAACCCCTAGATCGTTAAACCTATTCCACAGGTTATCATTGTTCGGCGGAATAGAACCGCCCAAATAAGCAAAATCGACCTGGCGATTATCAACTGCAAAGTCAAATAGCTTTGCAAAATGGATACGAAAGTCAGCTTCATCCCCGGGCTCTCTCTGTTCACATACACCACGTCCAACAAGCCAAATATTCGAGTTATCCCAAAATACATTTAGCCCCATGTGTCACCTTCCTTATTGAACATAACATTGTTTATACTGATCCGCCTAAACTACGGATTTTTGAATTACAGCCCATATAAGACGCAACCGCGAAGCTTTACATGCATGACGACGCAACCTTGGGCCCGAACGACTTCCTTCCCGCTCAATGTTGGCAACGGAGGCATCAGGCGTTTACCTCGACTTGCCTTGTTTCAATCGTCAATGGAATTCCTTTTTCCGCGCGAACCTCCAGGCACAGTTGAATGGCCTCCTTGATGTTTTCTAACGCTTCATCTTTGGTTGCGCCCTGACTGACGCAACCCGGAATCGAAGGGCACTCCGCGATCCAGACGCCGTCTTCATCCCGATCAATGGTCACTGAAAATTTCATGGGAGATCACCTGTTGGTTGTCGTTCATGCGTCGCCAAGCCCGATGGACTGCGAAACGGTTGAAAACACGAGCACAGCTCACCGCAGATTCATCAGCCGTTAATCCGCAAAATCAATCACTTGAAATATTAGCGCAAAATACGCAACCAAACAACCGCAATCATCTAACCTGATACAGAAACCAAAACAGCGCTGAACCCGGCAAAGGCATCAGCGCTGACGGCGAGCCGCAGACTCAGGCGGAGGTCGAAAAAGCCACTCACTTCGCGGCCATCCGCACTCACGCGCATTTGTGCATGACGGCCTCCTTCGACCGGGCCGACCGCTTTTTCATGAGGCGCTCCACTGCTTGCGGATGTCGTAGCCGAGCATCGAGCCAAGCACGAAATCCGCTTCCGGCTTCAAATCGTTGAGCTTCTTGCCGCCGCAGATCGAGCGGACGACCGCGAAGGTTGCCGTCGAGCACAACATGCCCGCCAGCGCAAGCGAAAGCGTTTTGGAGAAGGAACGGTTCATCGAGCTGAGATTTTATGGTTCAACGGAGCGACTCGCACAGCGAGGGAAAACAGGATTCGCTCGTTTACAGGAACCATCAAGACCGTTTCCGGGCTTTATCAGGTACTGATTCAAAACGAAAATCCAGCGACACAACCAATCACGAGGAGCACGAAACCATGTCACAGCACTTCGACGACGAAGCGTATTTTGAAATCTCCATGCCGCTGCTTGGAGACGAATTCCCTGAACTCAAGGTTCAGACAACCCACGGCCCGATGAACATTCCGGAAGATTTGAAGGGTTCGTGGTTCGTCCTCTTCAGCCATCCGGCGGACTACACGCCGGTCTGCACGACCGAGTTCGTGGCGTTCCAGCAACGCGCGGAGGAGTTCGAAAAACTCGGCTGCAAGCTCATCGGCATGAGCGTCGATCAGGTCTTTTCGCACATCAAGTGGGTCGAGTGGATCAAGGAGAACCTGAACGTCGAGATCACCTTTCCCATCGTGGCGGCCAACGACCGCATCGCCAACCAGCTCGGCATGTTGCATCCCGGCAAGGGCACAAACACCGTACGCGCCGTCTTCGTTGGCGACCCGAATGGCAAGGTGCGCCTCGTGCTCTACTACCCGCAGGAGATCGGGCGCAACATCGATGAAATCGTTCGCGCCGTCAAGGCCTTGCAGATTGCCGACAGGGACAAAGTCGCCATTCCTGCCGACTGGCCGAACAACGCCCTGCTCAAAGACCGGGTGATCATTCCGCCGGCCAACAATGTCGAAGAGGCAAACCGGCGCAAGGGGCAGAAAGATTGCTACGACTGGTGGTTCTGCCACAAGCCGCTCGACAAGTGAGCCGCTGAAACCGGACGTAAAAAAAGCAGCCCCGGAACTGTGAGATCATCGGTTCCGGGGCTTTTTTTATGGCGGATACGTTCAGCGATTCGACTCGGCTATTTCCGGGCGACCAGCCTCCCCCGCCCCACCTTGCCTGCCGCCGAGGCGTCGCGCCAGAGGGTGATGCCCTCTTCGACGGCGTCGTACATCTCCTGTCCGTAGTTGTCGATGATCGCCTGGCGGAAGTCGTTCCGCACCATGTCGAGATAGCCCTGAACGTGTGCCGCGAAATCGGGCGAGAGGTCTTCTTTCTCGACGACCGTCAGCCCGGCGGCTTCGGCGAGCGCCGCGTACCCGTCGAGCGTTTCCATGTAGGGGAACACCATGAAGGCGTTCAGCGCCCTCCACTCCTCGTCGGTCATCGGCCCGGCTTCCAGCCAGTCGGTGAAGGCGAGTACGCCGCCCGGCTTCAGCACGCGAGCGCACTCCTCGATGAGCCGCTGCTTGTCGGTGATGTAGCACCACGCATCCTGCCCCCACGCCACGTCGAAGGTTGCCGCCGGAAACGGCATGTCGAGCGCGTTGCCGAGCACGTAGTCGATCTTGCCAAGCAGCCCGGCCTCTGCCGTCCGGCGGTTGGCCTCTTCATCCATCCGCCGGGTGGCGTCGAGGCCGGTCACGCGGCAGCCGTAATTTTTCGCCAGATACCGCGCCGGGCCGCCGAGGGCGCTGCACACGTCGAGCAGATGCGTCTCCGCTGTGATCCCCGCCTTCCGCGCCAATACGTCAGTTTCCGCTTCCGCGCCGACGTGAATCTGCTCGCCCATGAGCATCTCCCACAGGATTCCGCCAGCGCCGTCATAGACTTCGCTGACGTTGCCTATCGTGACATCGAGTTTCCTTTTCGTCATATGCGCATCTCCTTTTGATTGTTGGCGTTACTGTTCCTGAAGGTTTGAGCGGACGAGCCAGCACTTCGGATCGAGGCCGTCTGCGTCGCCGTTGTAGTGGTACGCGCTGGCGCGGCAACCCCAGCAGTGCGGATTGTTCGGGCAGGCGTCGCAAGGCGCGGGCAGGTTGCGCACGTCGTGCAGCTTCGCGTGGATGAGCGTGTCGAGATGGCGGGCGATGATCTCGCGGAACGGCGTCGCGCGGATGTTGGCCACGCCGTCGCGGATGACCGAGCAGGGCGTTACGTCGCCGGTGAAGGTCACCGTCGCCATCGTGCCGCAGTAAAATTTATCGGTGTCCATCGCCGCGATGGAGATGTTGTCACCGCCGAAATCGATGCGGTCGCGCTCGGTGTAAACGCGCTGCACCTCGTCGAGTTGCGGCTCGAACGCCCGCCACTCCGCGCCCATTCCGGCGGGATTGAACATGGTCAGACAGGTGCGCAGGCCTTTGTTGTCGAACCACCAGCGCATGGTTTTGATGGCGTCCTCCGGCCCCTGCTCGGCGGTGTAAGTGATGCAGTTGATCATGTTGTCGGCGGGCTTGCCAAGCGCGAGCAGGTTGTCCACCCCCTCGACGATGGCGTCGATGAAGTGCGCATTGCCGCCGCGATGCAGCCGGGCGTAAACCTCCGGCGTCACGGAATCGACGTGCACCGAGACGAAGCCGTCCTCGGTCACTTCATGGACGCGGGCCGCGATCTCCTTGCTCTTCAGCGGCAGCCCGCTCGTCCAGACGTTGTTGACCAGGCCCAGCGAGCGGGCGTACTGCATCAGTTCGTACCAGTCCGGGCGGAGGAGTGGATCGCCGCCCAGCCAGTCGATGGCGCGGATTTCCAGCGCCGCCGCGTCATCGAGCAAGCCGCGGATTTCGTGCGACGTGAGTCCGTGATGCTCGCGCGGAGTCGAACCCGCGTAACAATAGACGCAACCCTGCTGGCAGGCGTCGGTGGTTTCGATTTGCAGCGCGTAGAGCCGCCGCTCCTCGAAGTACCGTTTCTGCTCCTCCTCCCGCCCGGCAGCCAGCCCGCCATACCGCTTCAGATGATCGTTGATGCAACCCGCCATATTTTTTTACTCCCCGGTTGAATGATGTGGTTGTAATGACTGTAAACTTTCATCGAACAAGTCTTTAACGATAAAAAAGGTTCCTTCGGGCAGGCGCGGCTGATTTCTAAGGTCACGTCATCGAAGCACTCAAAATCATGTTGCCATTCATACGACAAAATACTATATTAATAACGCACTCCCGTGCATATACCCCTTCACGTATGGTACCCCTTACCTACAAACCAAACGGAGAAAAACCATGAAAGCCAAAACCGCTTGCATCGGCATTTTGTTTACTTCCCTGTCTTGGACAGGCGGAAATGCAACCGTCATCAGCACAAACCCGATTACCGGTACAAATCCAAGCGTTGACAATCCCTATGTGACTGGACTTTCCGGAAACTCGAACATCACGGCATCCGGACTTGGCCGTGGCTCTGGAATCACAGCAAGCACGGCAAATGACCGATACAGCGCAAAAAACTGGTCATCGACATTTGACTCCAGCGATTATTTCACCTTCACCCTGGATGCAAAGGATGGCTACGAGATCAACTTCGACAGTGTCGTTTACACCGGCGCGGCATCTGGCACAGGGCCAACTACTTTTGCGTTAAGGTCAAGCATTGACGAATTCACCGCAAATATCGGATCACCGACCGCAACGGGCACAACGATCACCCTGACCGCATCGCAGTTCCAGCACCTCACGACGCCCGTCGAGTTTCGCCTGTACGGCTACGGGGCAACCGGCGGGACAGGCACCTTCAGCGTCAACGACTATACCTTTAACGGTGCTGTTGAAGCCGTTCCCGAACCCGGCACACTGGCGCTTGTCGGAGTCGGCTCGCTGCTGATGCTTGCAAGCAGGCATCGCACACGCAAGTCGTCCGAAATCTTAGCGTAACGGCAGACCCTCGCCAAAACAGCTCACCGATCCCGGCTCTTCAGGAATGGCTGCCAAAACCGCCATCCCGAGAGCAGCCGGGATCGTTGTCATAGGCGCTTTTTTGCTGAATAAGAAAAGAAGAGTGCGCCACATTCGACCAATCGAATTCCATTGTTCCACAAAAGCAAATCGCCTGAAACAAGCTCATGCACCTGTGAAAATTCAGATGGAAACGTATATCCCCGCCGTCCGTCACGAGACGGGCCAATGTACTTTTGAACCGATAAATTGATTGACGATAATGGAGATCCTGTACAAACAGAAGGCAGAACCCGGCAAGCAGTGCCAGAGCTTCACCGTCAATCCCTCGATCCCGGCTGCGGGCACCTGATTCAGGCGCCGCGCAATCACGAAGTCTCTCAAGACCGGTCGGTGCATGACAGGAACATATCAGGCAGACAGGGTCTCCGGACGGATATGAACAACCTCCCGGAGACTTTTTTTTCGAGCAGTTTGCGCGGAACGATGCCTCCTGTCTTTACCTGTAAAAAAACCCTGCTACCCCGCCCGTCGTAGAGATTGCAAGTGCCGGGAATATCGGCAAGCGGAAGCCGGGTGATTCGCGAAATCGGGAGTTTTACTGCATGGTAGCGCGAGTAAGGAGCATCGATTCTGAACCAGCTCGCAGGCAGGGATTCATCCATCGGTCACTCCTTGACGGTCAAATCCGGTTCATTTGCGCATGAACGGAACCTCCTTTGCCAGGGCCTTCGGTCTGGGGTTCGACGGGAAGCTCCCTTTGAACAATTCTACCGCTCTTGCTCCGTCATTTCAAAATCCCCGTCGCTTTTTCACTGATGAAGCGCGTTGCGTTAAAAACCGCTGTTCTCGTTGCAAAAACGCCAAGCCCAACGACAGCAATGCCGTAACCATCGGACGCTGCTTCATGCTGATTTTGCCTATTATAGCTCTGCGGTAATTCTTCTGAAAGAGGTTGGCCGTCGCCAGTCAATTAATCCTGGCTCTCTGGCTTTCCTTGAGTAACGGAAGTTTGCCGGAATACTCTTCTCCCGCCGTAAAGCCCGCAATAAAAACCATCTCGCCAAACTCTTCGAGAGTCATGTCAAGCTCAAGCCTCTGCTTGAGATACTCGCTGAACTTCTTGTCGGTCTGGCACTTGTCGATTTGCTTGATGTAGCCTTTCCATGCCAGGTTAACCGCATGGAGCCATAACTGCCTGATCATATGGGCTTGTTCCGGTTTACTGATTAAACGCTTGCCGCGATGACGGTACAGGTGCCTGGCTCCGCCTTCTTTCCGGTGACATCAGCCACTTTGTTGATGACAACCTTTTGTACGGCTCCCGCCGTCCCGGCAGATGGAAAAATCTTTTTCGTGATAGAATCGAAGCCGCCTTTCGAGGCAACGTTGTAGAGAAGGGGAATTGCAACCGGAACGACAATCGGAGCGACGGCAACGGTAATCCCGGCAACGGCGACCAACGCGCCACCCAAGACATGAATGCCGATCGGGAGGCCAATGATCGGGGCCATCATGGCCAATCCCTGGACGCCGTTCGGAGAGGTTTTGAGCGTTGTGCTGAAAGACTCTGACATGGCTCTGTTACGGTAGCATTGAGTGATTTGAAAAGGCCCGCTAAACAAAAAAAGTAAGGCGACCCACGCCTTGGCCGCATGAGTCACCTTGCCTGGATGGAACGCGAATCACTTTTTGGGAGTGATTGTCAAAACAACATTCTGAACCGCCTGGGTTGCGGTATTGGCAATGTTGCCGACAAGCTCGCTTGCGGTTTTACTCATCGGCTCGATAGCAGAAACCGCCGAGTTGAGTACCGAAGAGAGGAGGTCAAACTGCATCTGTCCGATTTTTCCTACGGCTCCCATGAGGTCATTGAGTGACTGGGCTAAAGTGCTGGTAGTCTCTTGTGCCATGGCTCTCACGTTTTTTATGGTTGGGGAAGCTTAAAAAGTTTCTTTTCTTACGCAAAACATAGTTCAATCATGTGATTTAAAAAAGAAAAAAATGAAACCCGCGCCAATAACCATGAAAACCCGCGATTACCTTACCATCCTCGCGACCACCCAACTGGCAACATCTCTTGAGGCATTCTCGAAAAAGCGCACACAGAATAGCACCATAAAACATTTAAAAATAATTAGTTACACAAACAGCACAGAATCATCCACGATCTGCCCAAGCACAGCCTCTGAACAAGACAGGAATCCTTCGCCCAACAGCCGATGCGGGTTCGCTACCGGCAATGCCTATTGAAACAATAATGCTTGGAAAAATTTACTTACGTTTATTACATTCAATCATTCGCAACCCGGCAACACTTTCTTTCAATCAGATCAACCCGGCATGAAAGACATCAACGGCGCATTTGTCCGCGGAGCCGAAACTTGCAGAAAGTTTCTCGAAGTGGTCATCGACGGACACGGGCAGGTTGTCGGCGATTATCTGGAAAATGTTGGTCCATGCACCGAGCATCCTGGAGCGAACGCTTATTCTTCACCTCTACGGCAACGCTCCGGCGGGAGGCATTTTCCGTGGCGGCTCGCCTGCCGTTTCCGGCTATGCCAGGCCAAGCAAGGAGACTGGTAGAAAATTCGACTCCTGACTCTCAAGTCCAGCGCTTTGTTGCAGTATTCCTCTTCAGTATTTCGATCTGACCTGTAATGGCAAACGAAAATCCCGCCTTTGAATCAACAGTTGCCCAGCCGCGATTGGCAGGCGTCAACGGAAAATCACGAAAAAAATGGTTGCTGGTTCAGCCGGTCAGCAACACCAGCATGATGGTCGATTCGGGGAGCGTCAGCATGCCGCTGAACCTCATGATGGTGGCAACGCTGGCGGGTCAGATTTTCGAGGTCGATTTCATCGATGAACGGCTGGGCGACCGCATTCCGGAGGATTTTTCAGGCTACGATGTCGTTGCCATCACCTCTCGCACCCTGAACGCCAGGAAAGCCTACCGGATTGCCGATGCCGCGAAAAAACAAGGTAAAATCGTCCTGCTTGGCGGCGTCCATCCCACCATGTCCCTCGATGAAGCCCAAGCGCACGCCACCAGCGTCGTTTATGGTGAAATAGAGTCGGTCTGGCCGGAATTGTCGCGAGACATCATTGACGGCACGATGAAGCCACTCTATCGCGCCGAGGCGCTGAAGCCGATGAATGCGATGCTCCGGCCCGATTTTTCTTACGCGCTCGGCAGCCGCAACAGCCGGAAATACAGCTCGCGGATTCCCGTTCTGGCCACCAAAGGGTGCCCGGTCGGCTGCGACTTCTGCACGACGCCCACCATCTACGGCAAGAACTACCGCTACCGCGACATCGAGCGCGTACTCGACGAAATGCGCTATCATCAGGAGCGGCTCGGAAAGGAGAAGATCAACTTCTCGTTCATGGACGACAACATCAGTTTCCGCCCGAGATATTTCAAGGAGTTGCTCGGCCAGATGGGGTGGCTGAAAGTTCGCTGGAACGCCAACATCTCGATGAATTTCCTTCACGATCCGGAGATTGCCGAGCTTGCGGCCTGGTCGGGATGCGAACTCATGAGCATCGGCTTCGAGTCGCTGAATCCCGAAACGCTCAAAACCATGCACAAGGGATCGAACCGGCTCGACAACTACGCCACGGTGGTCAAAAACCTGCACGATCAGGGAATCGCCATCCAGGGTTACTTCATGTTCGGATTCGACAACGACAGCCGCGAAAGCTTCCAGTTGACCTACGATTTCATCATGGAGAACCGGATCGATTTTCCGGTCTTTTCGCTCGTCACCCCCTTTCCCGGCACCCCCTATTACGAGGAGATGAAGCCGCGTCTGCGCCACTTCGACTGGGATAAATACGACACCTATCACTACATGTTCGAGCCAACAGGCATCGGCACAGACACCTTTCTCGAACAGTTCGTCAAAATTCAGCGGGAGGTGTATGGCGCACAGGCCATCATGCGGCGCATGAAGGGCAAGCCGCTGAACTGGGTATGGCTTGCCAACCTCCAGATGAACCGGTTCACCCGCGCCCTGAAACCAGCTATGTATCTGTGACAGCACTCAAACAAACCGGCACCAATCGAGACATTTCATGAACATCGCCACACTGACCGCCGTCCCTTCACTGGGCCTTAAAGAGAAGATCAAGGCCCACATCGAACTGCTCGACCCGGTCACCTGGATCAGCGTTTTCCCCTGCCTTGCCGGTGGCGTGATGGGTTCCGGGGCGATGCAATCGAGCTGGCACGACTACCTGCTGCTCTTTTTACTGTTCATCATGTACGGGCCTCTCGGCACGGGATTCAGCCAGTCGGTCAACGACTATTTCGATCTCGAACTCGACCGCCTCAACGAACCGACCAGGCCAATCCCTTCCGGGCGAATCTCCGAACGAGAGGCGATCTGGAACTGGGGCATCGTGCTGTTCGCCGCGCTCTCCATCAGCATCGCCTTGTCGATCCATATCGGCGGCCAGCGGGGCCTCATCCTGAGCATCTGCATGGCAAGCGGCCTGATTTTCGGCTATGTCTATTCAGCGCCGCCATTCAAGCTGAAAAAGAACATTTTTCTCTCAGCTCCGGCTGTCGGCATGTCCTACGGCGTCATCACCTACCTTTCGGCAAACGTCTTGTTCAGCGAAATCAGGCCCGAAGTGGCGTGGCTGGCCGTACTGAACTTCTTCATGGCGATTTCGCTGATCATCATGAACGACTTCAAGTCAGAGAAAGGCGATGCCGAAAGCGGCATGAAATCGCTGACCGTGCTCGTCGGTTCGCGCTACACCTTCCTGACGGCCTTCATCATCATCGACCTGGTCTTTGCCGGGTTCGCCGTTCTTGCGTGGCAGTGGGGTTTTCATGTCTTGATGTACATGATTCTCGTCTCGCTCGTGGTCAACATCATGGTGCAGATTCCGATCTATCGCGACCCGAAAACCGGCGCGTCGTTCATGCAGGGCGCGGTCAGCGACGGCTTCGGCAACGCCATCGGCAAGAGCGAAGTCCATGAACACAACGCATTTCTGCGCTTTCAGGTGATCAACAACATCCTTTTCCTCATCAACCAGTTCGTGGCCGCGGCACTGATCGGCATGAAGTACATGTGATCGATAGCGGTTATCGTGATCGAAATCGGAATCGACTGCGATGACGAAATGACAGAAGCGCTCACGCTGAAAAGCTCGACCCGACCGGTACGCTCGCGAGGCTTTTCGGAAATGATCTTCTTTGCGTTGTCTGAAAACTTTCATTTATTACAAAGGAGTTTCGCTTTATAACCGACAAGCAACCGGCGCGGCCCATGCCTGTATCTTTTTCTGACGAAAAAACCATCCACATCCTGATTGAACTGATAGAGGATGCGGTAGCCGTCGTGAATTGCGCAGGCAATCTCCTTCATGCGAACAAGATTTTTTTTGCCCACCTTAGCAAAAAACCCGATCTCTGCATCGGCAAAACCTTTGCCCGTCTCATCTGCGATTCTCCCCTCTGGCGCCCCCAGGCAGGAGAGATATCTGACCGGTTGAGCACGGCTTGCTCGACAGGCCAGCCGAGCGGCATGGTTCAGGTGCTGCCGCAAAACGGGACGTCCGAAATGAGGCTTGTTGTCTCCCTTTCTGTCGATCCTCCAACAGCAAAACCCCTCAACGGCAATCTTGCCAAACCTGCAGAGGCCAATACGGGTTTCGACAGCGCATCGATACGTCGGGAGCTGCTCGAACACAAGGAGCGCATCTCCTTCGCCCTCGAAACAGCTCGCTCCGGCATCTGGGAGTGGGAGGCCGAAACAGACCGGCTGATGTGGTCGAAGGAGGTGTGGGCGCTCTACGGACTGACGCCCGGCAGCCGGGAACTCAGCAATGAGCTGTGCGTCATCACCGTGCACGAAGAGGATCGCGACTTCGTGAGAGCCGTGATCACCGACGCCCTTCACCAGGGTCGCGCCGCTTCGGTGGAGTACCGGGTGATTTATCCGGCGGACGGCTCCGTGCACTGGCTGCTCTCGCAGGGATCGCCGAAATATGACGCCGACGGCAAGCTCATCAAATACATCGGCCTGATTACCGACATCACCGAACGCAAGCTTGCAGAAACCACCCTGCTTGAAAACAAGGCGCGGCTCGATCAGGCGCTCGAAGCCGCCGGGGCGGGAATCTGGGAATGGGATCTGATAAAAGGCGACAATGTCTGGTCAGACGAAGTCTGGAAGCTTTATGGACTCGAACCACATGCTCACTCCCCGTCATTCGCGCTCTGGGCGGAGACGATCGTTCCTGAAGACCACGAGGCGACCTGTCAGGCTGTTCGCAAGGCCGCGACCGAAGGCGGCGATATTTCCATAAACTATCGCGTTCGTTACTCCGACGGCTCGATTCACTGGCTTCTTTCGAGAGGCAAACCCGTGAAGAACAAGAGCGGAGCCATCGAAAGATACCTTGGAACGATCATCGACATCACCCGGCAAAAAACGCTCGAAGAGAAACTCGTTAAAAACGAGGCGCGCATGGCCCTGGCTCTTGAAGCCACCAAAGCCGGGGTGTGGGAATGGAACCTCAAAAATGACGAGGTCTATTGGTCGGATCGTATCTGGAGGCTCTACGGCCTCACCCCCGACAGCAAGCCGCACAACCACAAGCTGTGCGAAAGCACCGTCCATCCCGATGACCGGGAACAGACCTTCGGCATCGTCATGGAGGCGGCAAACAGAGAAATCAATATCGATATCGAGTTCCGGGTCTGCCACCCCGAAGACGGCTCCCTGCACTGGCTGGCCTGCCGCGGCAAGCCGCAGCTCAACGAGGCGGGCGAGCTTGACCGGTATATCGGAACGGTCATGGACATTACCGAAAGAAAGCGGCTCGACGACGAACTCCGCGAAAACGAGCGGAAGTTCAGGAGCATTTTCGACAATGCGCCGATCGCCATCAGCATCAAGGAGATCGAAACCGGCAGCATCATCGATGTCAACGACTCCTGGCTCGAACTGCTTGGTTACTCGCTCGAAGAGGTGACCGGCAAGACCGGGCTGGAACTGGGCATGCATTACAACGAGTCGGATTACGAAGAGCTGCTTTCGACCGTTGCCAAACGCGAAAGAATCTGCAATAAACCGCTCCTTCTGTACGACAAAAGCGGTGACATTATCGACGTGCTCTTTTCGACTGAATTCATCGAGCTCGATGGCGCGGCGGTGCTGCTGGTGATGATGGTTGACATCACGCTGGAGAAGATGCAGCAGCAGAACATCAGCCGCCTCGAACAGTCCATCGCCGACCGGAACATCCAGTTGCAGAAGGAGGTGGAGCGGCTTCACCGCTTTTTGAGCATGATCTCCCACGAATACCGCACTCCGCTTGCCATCATGAGGACGAACCTCGACCTCATCAAGATCAAGCACAAGATGGGAAACTATACCAACAAGCAGGAGTTCTCGAAGATCGAGCGAAGCATCTCGCGCCTGGTCGAGGTCCTCGAAGTTTCCATTCAGGAGAGCCGCATGGCCGATCGCCACAAGTCGCTGACGAACCGCCACAAGCTGCCTCTGTCGAAAATCATCAAATCGCAGGTCGATACCTTCTCGGGAATCTGGAAAGAACGAAAAGTGGTTTTTGAAAACTGCCCGGAAAACATCAATATTTACGGCGAGGAATCGGGCATCAAATTTGCAATCTTCAACCTTCTCGACAACGCCCGCAAGTACTCTCCCGAAGAGTCAACCGTCACGATCAAATGCATCAGCAAAGATGAAAACAGCGTTAAAATCGTGGTCGGAAACAAGCTTTTGTATGACCTCAGCGAAGAGGAGCTGGAGATGTTTTTTGAAAAATACCACCGGGGCAACCACACGAGCAATACTGCCGGCGCGGGCCTCGGCCTCTGGCTGGTGAAAAATATCGTCACGCAGCACGACGGCTCGATTACGCTCGCCAAAACCGGAAAGCGGGTCGAGGCCGCCATTATCTTGCCGGTCATTATCGATAACCCGCAGGATTAATCAGGACTATACCGCATGACTATGGATTCGCTCACCGTTGAACAGGCCGCGCCCGTCGGCAATGAAGCTGACCGGGGCAGAATTATTGTCGTTGAAGATGACAGCGATTTCCGTGACAGCGTTGTCGAAACACTCACGCTTTACGGTTACGAGGCGACCGGCGCGAAAAGCGCTCTGGATTTCTACCACAAGGTCGCCCAGAAACCCTATGCGCTGGTGATTCTCGACCTCGGGCTTCCCGACCAGAACGGCGTGGTGCTGGCCGAGTTTATCCGGCAAAACACCGACATGCGGATCATCATTCTCACCGCCCGCTCTTCAATTGAAAGCCGCGTTTCGGCATACAAAGCCGGAGCCGACACCTATCTGCTCAAGCCGGTCAATACCGACGAGCTGATCGCATCGATCGAAAGCAACCTGGGCCGGTTCTCCCAAAAAGGAGACGACGAACAGGCGCGCGGCATGAATCCGCTTGAACCGTTATCTTCCGGCTGGCAACTGTTGAGAGCCACGGCAACCATCATCACGCCCACGGGAGACAAGCTCAACCTGTCATCAAAAGAGGTGGATTTTCTGGCGCACCTTGCCTCCAATCCAAACTATGTTTCACGTCACGAGCTTACAGAGGCTCTCGGCTATGCTGACGCGACGTCAGGAAGCAAGGCGCTGGACGTCGTGGTTCACAGACTTCGCCAAAAAGGCGCGGAACATGGCATAAAGCTGCCAGTCAGAACCGTTCGCGGAAAAGGGTTCCGTTTATCGGAACCGCTGACGATCAAGTGAACCGCAGCACCCGCACATTTGCGTGAACTGAGTACGCACTCCTTCCAACAAGCTCTTCTCCTATAGGACTTATACGACCTGTAAGTCCTATAGGTCTTATTTTTTGTTACCTTGAAAAAAGCACTATTTCAACCAGCTATTGCCGCCATGCCAAATTCAGGAAAAAAGGTGTGCTTCATGACTGGAGCTTCGGGCAAGCTCGGCAGCGAAATCGCGCTGGCCGTGGCCGGACAGGGTTACTCGATCTTTTTCACCTGGCAGCACTCGGAACAGAAGGCCAAGGAGACGCTCGAAAAAATCCGCTGGGTCAGTCCCGAATCGCAGATGGCGCAGTGCGACGTTTCGAGCGTCGCCGAGATCGAGCGGGCCTTCGCCTCCTTCAGCGACCACTTCGACCGGCTCGACCTGCTCATCAGCAGCGCCTCGAACTTTTTCCGCACCGGCCTGCTCGAAGTGACCGAGCCGGATTGGGACAGCCTGGTCGATACCAACCTGAAAGGAACATTTTTCACCATGCAGTCCGCCGCGCGGATCATGATGAAGCAGTCCTTCGTCTCGCACATGATCACCATGACCGACATTTCGGCGAACCTCGTGTGGCGGAACTACGCGCCTTACACGGTTTCCAAATCAGGGGTCCAGCACATCACGAGGATTTTCGCCAAGGAAATGGCGCCAAAAATTCTCGTCAACTCCATCGCGCCAGGCACCATCTCGGCCTACTCGGGCCGCGGCGAGGAGCCGGAAGCCGACCTCGTCGGCAAAATCCCGCTGGAGCGACTCGGCGACCCGATGGACATCGTCGCGGCGATCCGCTTTCTGATGGAGACCGAATACATCACCGGCCAGGTCATCAACGTGGACGGCGGACGGCTGTTGTTTTGAATCATGAATTATGAGTGTCGAATGATGAATTGAAAACGGAATTTCAATCGCCGTTTCCTGTTCCTCCCATTTGACCCATACGTCCTGTAAGTCCCACACGTCCCATTGCTCAAAACGATTAACCCGCCAACCGGGAACAAGCGAGCCGTTGCCTCCGTTATTTTTTCTATATTCAAGCAGTAATCGGCCCGCGAACCTATCCCATCCACTACCATGGAACACCAGATACCGGTCAACGACATGGCTCAGGAAGAGACCAAAACAAGCCCGGAGACGCACGATAACATTCCTGAACCGCTCAGGGAGGTCGGCCAGAAAGTTTCGGAAGCGTTCAACGAGTTCAAGGAGAGCGAAACCTGGGAGAAAATGCTCGACACGCGCGACAAGGCTCGCGATTACATCACGGAAAATCCGGTAAATTCGTTCTTTTACGCCCTTGGCGCAGGTGTATTTCTTGGCTTTCTGCTCAAGAGAAAATAACAGGAAACCAATTATCGCATGAGCCGGATGAAACAGGAAGCAGCCAGCGGTGGCCGTAAAGAAAATCAGATCCGCACGAAGAAAGGCATTCCGGGGCTGATTGACAGTACGGTCACCTCGACCATCGAAGACCTGAAGGCGATCATCGACGCCAAGCTCGAACTGTTCAAGATAGAGATGACCGAAAAGGTGGCGCTTGTCAGCGCTCTGCTGCTGCTACTCGTCGTCCTCATGATCGGCGTGGCCTACCTGATCACCACCATCGCCCTGCTTTTTGGCGAACTCTTCGGCCACGTCTGGCTTGGCTACTTGCTGGTAAGCATGGTGTTCATCCTGACTTTCGCCTTCTTCACCAAAGTCAAGCCGGATGCGCTGAAAAACTTTATCCATAAAATCCTTCTCTCCGCCAATGACTACCGCAAATGACCCGATCAAAAGCATCCAGTCGAGAATCGACGAGCTGGAGCAGACCATCAGCGACCGCGGGGAGCAGATCAAAGCCAGAACGCGGCAACTGAAGGAGGATTTGCAGGAGGAGCTGTCACCGGTCGAGATGCTCAGGAGACATCCGCTGGAGGCAACCGGAGTCTCCTTCGTCACCGGCATTGTCGCGGGCCGGGTCATCAGGTCGCTCTTCAGCCCGAAACGCCAGCCCGCCGCCGTTGAAACCACGCAAGCAAGACCGCAGACTTTTCAGGCAAATCAACCCTCGCCAATCGCCGTCGCGGCCGGAGCCATTGGGGCGGAATTGCTGCACACCGCCAAAGACCTGGCCATCACCTGGCTCAAAAGCCAGGTTGAAAGCAAAAAGCGCAAAGGTTAGCGGGGCTATGGTGGAAATAAGTCCTATAGAATGAAGAGCCAAAGAACCCCCTGTCCCACCGCTCTTCAATTCATCATTCCCTTCTTCCCTACCAGTTCGAAATCATCCGGTTGAACAGGTCGTCAGCAGCCATGTCGTAAGCACTCTGAATAGCACCTTGCTGGGCGGCGTAATCGCCTGCCTGATAGTCGGCGAATCCGACGAACGTCTGCGAGAAGAGTTTCGTGTTTTTGACCTGATCGTCGAAATCGGCTTTGAGAACGATCGTGATCCGGTAGGTCACCGCTCGCTCGGTCGCGCCTCCAAGCTGGCTCGGCTCGTCGCTGTAGGAGACGATTGCGCCTCTCAGTACCGAATCGGCTCGGTCGGGATCAGCTTCGATCGAAAGCGTGCTCTGCGATTCGATCTTGTTGGTCAGGCTGCGGGTAATACGTTCCCTGATCTCTGCTATGCCGGCCTGCGAGGTGTCATCGAACAAAGGCACCGCGACCGTGTTCAAATGCGGCGGAATCGATGCGCCCGAAAAGCTGTAGCATCCCTGAAAAAGAAGCGTCACGAGAGTGAGCAGTACGAAAAGGGTTCCTGTCGTTTTCCGCATGGCTTTCACGGTTAATAGGTTTGTCGATCGATGCTATTCAGCAGTTTACGAAACGGATAACTCAAGAGCATCATCTTCTTGCGTTTTCCGTCGAGCGCCGACAGATAGAGGCCGGTCTTGCCGTCGCTCCACGGCGAGGCCATCTTCACGGCGTATCGCGCCGCCCTGTCGGGGCTTTGGGCAAAGATGTCGAGGATGACGTTGAAGGTACTGAGCTGTTTTTCCAATTCCGGCGTCGGATGCTCCGGACTGTTGATCTCCGTCCTGACAAGGCCCGGATGGAGCAGCATGACCGAAAGGTCGGTTTTGCGATACTCTTCGGCCATGGCGTAGGTGAAGCGAGCGATGGCCGCCTTGGTCGAGCCGTAGGCTGAAATGGAGGGGGTGTTCGAGCCTTTGTCGGTGCCCGATCCGGCCATGTTGATGATCTTGCCGCGCCTGCCGGATGACAGGAAGTAGCGGGCGGCGGCGCGACTGCCGTGGTAGGTTCCCTTGAGATTGGTGTCGATCACCCGCGCCCAGGCTTCCGGGTCGCTGTCGCAGACGCTGGCGAAGGGATCGGAGATTCCTGCGTTGTTGACGAAGCAGTCGATTGCGCCGAACCGCCTGACGGCTGCTTCGACGAGCGCCTCGACGCTGGCGTACGACGAGACGTCGCAGACGTGGCCGTAAACCGACTCTCCGGAAAAGTCGCGGAGGGCGGCTTCGACATTTTCCCGGCGGCTGGAGGTGATGACCACCTTCGCGCCCTCGCGGACGAACTCGCGGGCGATGGCCCTGCCGATGCCTTTGGTCGAGCCGGTGACGACGACGACCCTGTTCTCAAGCTGTTTCATGACGGCACGTTTCAGCTTCCGGCAGCGCCGCGCTTCAGTCCTGCTTTTTCAGCGCGCTCTGGTCGATCATGGCCTGAAGTTCGGGATGGGTCTCGGCCCAGGTTTCAATTGAAATCCCCTGCTCGATAGCCTCCCACGCCTGCCTGATGCTTTTCGCGCCAGCCCGCGGCCCCATCGGATGGCCGAACACGCCGCGCCCCGGCACGAAGCCGAAGTCAACGCTGCCGACCTTGCGCCAGACCGTTTCGAGCGTGAGCGCAGAATCGCTGCCGCCGGGCACCGGCAAGCAGGGTTTGATGCGCCCCATCGGCTTGGTGCACTCGATGACATTCTCGATCACCTCCTCCTCGGGAGTCATCATGCGGTCGCCGAAACCGGGCATGATAACCACGTCGAGTCCGGCAAGGCGCTGTAATTTCGTCATCACTTTGGAGTGGATGCCGTATTTTTCCATCCGGCTGAACGAGGCGATGAACGGAAAGTGGCCGATGAGCGGCACCTGCGTGTAGTTGCTGAGCATCCGCACCGCGCTCAGTCCCACCGGAAGCGCGTTGATGAGCAACGCGTTGGCGCCATTGCGCACGGCGATGTCGTGCTTCTCCATCAGGCTGTCCACCTCGTCGGTGATGTTGGCCAGGTAAATCTTGGGTTCGCCGGTCTCGGCCTCGGCCTTGCGCCTCGCCTTGCCGAGATGAGCCGCGCGCTCTTCGATACTCGACCAGGTCACGTCGGCCAGCATCTCGTCATCCTTGGCGATATCGAGTCCGCCAAGCCAGCTCTGGTAGGCGATCTCCGAAAACTCCTCGGGGCTGAGGCCAATATTGGGTTTGACGACGCCGAAGAAAATCGGGCGTCCGTGAGCGTTGAGAATATTGCGCAGCCCATCGATACCGAACTTCGGCCCCTCGAAATCGGCCAGGTAGGTGTCGGGAAAGTGAATGTCCATCAGCTTCACCACCGGCACACCCGGCGTGAAGTAGGTGCCCTCGCCGCAGACGGCGGTGAGAAGATTGGGAATCTTCGGGCCAAAATTGCAGTGCGGATGGGCGATGGTCACGCGGCAGGCATGAATCTTGCCGGTCTCGGAGTGCTTGACCGGATAGCTGAGCTGCTCCAGCTCTTCGATCACATCGTAATCGATCACCTTGGCGGCGTGCATCGGCCTGAAGTCTTCGTCAACGCCTACCCTCTTCCACTGAGCGGTTGACTGTTCACTGCAAAAGTGGGCGAGAGCGGTCTCGATATCACCAACGCATTCGAGGTAATAGTCGAGAACAAGGTATTGCTCCATGTCGAGCGATTCCCTGGAAGCAAAAAAACCTTTGACGTCTTCAGCATTCATAATTTGATTCGATCAGCCGCTGCACAGTTATAAAAAGCGGGAGGCAGATACAACCACCTCCCTGTTGACAATCAAGGCGGAACAGTGCCGCCGGGCAAATTACTTCGCGGCCACGAGCGTGTTGAAGTACTCGTAGGCTTCGTTCGGATTGTACCCCTCGTGCACGATCTTGTTGACCGCGAGCATCATCTCCTCGGGATTGTCGCTCTGGAAAATGTTGCGGCCCATATCGACGCCAGCAGCGCCCTCCTGGATCGCGTTGTACGACATGGTCAGCGCTTCGATCTCGGGGAGCTTCTTGCCGCCAGCCATCACGATCGGCACCGGGCAGGAGGCAACGACGGTCTCGAAATCTTCCGGCACGTAGTAGGTTTTGACGATCTGCGCGCCAAGCTCGGCGCAGATGCGGGTGGCGAGGCGGAAATACTTCGCGTCACGCACCATGTCCTTGCCGACAGCGGTCACGGCCATCGTCGGGATGCCGTAGCGCAGGCCCATGTCGATGAGTTTGGTCATGTTGTGGATCGAGCGGGTCTCGTACTCGCCGCCGATGAAGACCTGAAGCGTGATGCAGGCCACGTTCATGCGGATGGCGTCCTCGATGTCAACGGCCAGCTCCTCGTCCGAAAGCTCCTTGAGGATACTCGGCCCGCCGCTGCACCGCATGACGACAGCCTTGGTGAGGCTAGGCGGCACGGTGGTGCGCAGGATGCCGCGGGTGAGCATGATGGCGTCGGCATGTTTCATGAGCGGCACGATGTTCACGTCGGGACGCTCCAGGCCGGTGGTCGGCCCCTGGAAGTAACCATGGTCGATGGCGAACATCACCGTTTTACCGGTTTCGGGACGGAAAATCCTCGACAGGCGGTTCTTCATGCCCCAGTCGAGCGAGTGAGCGCCTTTCAGAAAAAAGCCGTGGGTATTGACCGGAATATCGGTGTAATACTCTTTGGCCTGTTTGTCCTTATCGTACTCCGCCATCGTCGTGATCTCCTGATTCGGTTAGGGTTTTGATTGTGAAACTACGTTCATAGTTACCGCAGCGCGGCGGCGATGTTGCCACCGTCAACCGTGGTGATCGAGCCGGTCGTCTTGGTTTCGAGCGCCAGATGCACGAACGCGTCCGCAACGTCCTCGGCTGAAACTTCGAGGCCAAGCAGGTTGCCCGCCATGTAATCCCGCTCCGAGAGTCCGCGCGCCGCCGAACGGGCCTTGATCATCTCCGGCGTGAGAAGGCCGCTGCGAATGCGGTCGGCGTTGACGCCGTTGGCGCGAATGCCGTCGCGTCCGTGATCGAGCGCGTACTGGCGAAGCAAAAAGAGCGTCGCGGCTTTTGGCAGGCCGTACGGGCCAAAGTCCGGGCCGGGATTGACCGCCTGCTTCGAAACGTTGTAGAGCAGCACGCCACCGGTGCCCTGACGGCGCATGATCCTGACGGCGTTCTGCGAAATGGTCTGGTGCGAAAAGAAGTTGAGTTCGAAGCTCCTGCGGAGCAGCTCGTCGGAGACGTCGCCGATCCTGCCCTGCCATGCAACGCCGACGTTGGAGACGACGATGTCGAGACCGCCGAAAGCGCGGCAAACCGCGTCGAACGCCTCGCCGACCGCGGCGGCGTTGGTGACGTCGCAGGGAATCGTGAGCGTACCGGAGCCGAGTTCCGTCGCCGCCTTTTCGAGCGCCGCCGGATCGAGATCCATCAGCACGATCTCCGCGCCTTTCTGCTTAAACGCCTTCGCCGTGGCCAGGCCGATCGCGCCCGCGCCGCCGGTGACGAGCGCCACCTTTCCGGCGAACTCGCCGCCGTTGCGGCTCTTGCGCACTTT
Organism: Chlorobaculum thiosulfatiphilum; assembly: GCF_006265165.1. Classification (GTDB taxonomy): domain Bacteria; phylum Bacteroidota; class Chlorobiia; order Chlorobiales; family Chlorobiaceae; genus Chlorobaculum; species Chlorobaculum thiosulfatiphilum. Next base: position 137,104 of record NZ_VDCH01000003.1, on the reverse strand, counting down.
GGCCTGCTCCATGTCCCAGTACTCGATCTCGAAGGCGTCCTTCTCGGAGATCGACTCGAAGCAGCCGATCGACTCGGCATCGAGCATCGCCACCGCCGAGTGCTCGGCAATGTCCGCCGTGAGCCTGGCGTCGGCGACGGAGCGGCCGAGGCCGAACAGGCCGAGGCCCGGAACCAGCACGACGCGCGGCATCGGATCGATCATCGAAACCTCCATGCCGGTCACCGCCTGCTGGCGCTCGAAGTAGGCGCGGTACTCCTCGGTGAAGCGCTCGACGCGCTCCCGGAGCGCCTTGCCGAAACCTTCGAGATCGGCGCCGTCCGGCGCGGGCGCGACGAGCGGGTGATTCTTGGTGCGGATGATGAAGTCCGGCGTCATCGCGCCCTTTTTGCTGAACGCTTCGAGATCGGCGATTTTGAGGTAGTCGAGCAGCGCGGGCGAGGTTCTGAACTCGAGCACGAAGCTCTGGTAATCCTTTTCGCCGGGCGTCTTCTCGAACGAGCACGCGCCACGCACGATGGGCGCGACCTGTTCGACGCTGGCGATCTGGGCTGGCATTTCAGCCACGGCGAACACCTTGCTCCCGGTGGAAGCGATGCGCTCCTCGATGCGGTTGACGCCGTCGATCATGCGGTCATACGCCTCCCGCGCCGTGTCGCCGAAGGTCACCAGGCCGTGCTTGTGCAACACCATCCCCTCGATCGAAGGATTTTTCTCATAGGCGTCATGGGCGAGATTGGCCAGGCCGAGTCCCGGCTGGATGTAGGGAACCATGCCGTAGCCATCTCCAAGCGCCTCGCGACACAGGCGATCCCCCTCGGTCTGGTTGCTCAGCGTGAGCAGCGCCAGCGAGTGGGTGTGCATGATGTAACGGTGCGGCAAGAAAGCGTGCAGGAGCGTCTCGATGGAGGGGCTGAGCGAGCGGCTGACCATGTGATCGGTCAGGGTGAAGAGATTCAGGAAGAGGAAATTCTTGAACTCCCGGTTTGAAAACTCCCTGATATCCTCCTCGCTGTGCCGCTGGCCGGACTCGTACATCTGCTGAAGCTTGCGCAAGGGATCGATGCGCACCGGCGTGAAGTCCTGCACATCGACCGAGGCGAGGTTGACGCCGCTGGCCTTGATGTAAATCACGTTGGCGTGATTGCCGATAAAATCGGTCAGGACGCTCTTGACGGAGGTGTTGCCGCCGCCGTGCATGACCAGCCGGTCATCCATGCCGAGCAGCCTCGACGCATAGACCAGCTCCACCAGTTCGGCGGGAGTATCGGCGGCGTCGATGCGGCCAGCCGCCGTCATGTTCAGATCGGACTCGTTCCAGAGATTCTTCATAAGGATTGAACTATTCCTGTAATCACGGTTAAAGTTGCGATGCGCTGCTCAGGAGTGCAGACCCTGTATTTTTTTCGCATGACGCTTCTGAATCAGAAAGCCTGACAGATAGATCAGGATAAAGCCCGGAATGATCAGGGCGAAATAAAGCATCTGATCGGCCTCTGTTTTGAGCTGTCCGGAAGACCAGATCATCCAGACCAGCAAAAACCAGACCGGCCCGATGGCCAGAAACATCACATTCCAGAGCGTCTTGAAACTGTAATTCATAATCGGCGCAAGCTATGCTGACAAGCGGCAGAACAGGACGGAGATCAGATCGCCCCCTGCCCCTTCAGCTTTCGTTCATTGTTTTTTTCGAGAATGATCCTCACCAGATACTGCAAGGCGTTGAGCACGTAGGTCATGTAGGCGATGTAGGCTTCGACGACCAGTACCTCTGGCGGATAGCCCATCCACGCCATCACGAAATAGAGCAGGTGGAAAAAGGCCGCCACCGTGCTGCCCACATCTTCCCAGAGAAACTCTTTGGAATAGACCCATTGGTTGAAAATCTCCTTTTCAAAAAACATGCCCGTGATGAACAGAATGGCGAAAAAGAGAGTCTTGAACAGAATGGCGAGACTGATCCAGTAAAAATCGATGCTGGCGATGTTGAATGCGTAGAGGGTATTGAGCGTTACGCCGGCAAGAAAGATGAAAAACTGAAGCGGAGCCAGAATAATCTGAATATCGGTCCAGACCGAGGCGTTGCGTTTAGCGAGCTGTTCAGGTGTGTAGCGAGGCATGAAGTCTTTCTTGTGCTTGCAACTGATAATTGGAATGATGGCAACAGCCTGCTTGGCTGTATGAAGCAGGGAATATAGCAAAATCCGGTTACCCTGAAAAACCTCTGAAAAGCGAAATTGCGCTTCTTCGACAACCTTTTTTACGGCGCTGACGAAATTGTCAACTATCGAATATTTTGCTAAATTCGGCAGGTTTCGTAGGTTTCACCAGACAGGTTGTACGCCCGCTTCCAGCGCCTTTCAAAATCGGACAATCCTGCAATACAGAGTCATGGCTTTTTCGATCAATCCGGTTTTTTTCACCTGATGCAATTTCCTGACCCAGCAGCCACCCGGCCCCTGAAAATCCTGCTCGTATCTCCGCAGGGCAAAATGGATGACGACAGCAACCAGAAGCCTCTTTTCCACATGGCGCTCGGTGTGCTGACAAGCCTGACTCCACCACAGCATCACATCGAACTCGTGGATGAACACTTCCACGACAAGGTCAATTACGATGGCGACTACGACATGGTCGGCATCACCTCGCGAACGATCGAGGCGACCCGCGCCTACGAAATCGCCGACGAGTTCCGCAAGCACGGAAAGAAGGTGGTGCTCGGCGGCCTGCACATTTCGTTCAATCCCGACGAGGCGGCGGTTCACGCAGACTGCATCGTGGTCGGTGAGGCCGACAATCTCTGGACGACGCTGCTCGACGACGTGGCCAACAACCGGCTCAAGGAGCGCTACGACTCCAAGGATTTCCCGCCGGTCAAAGCGATTACGCCACTCGACTACGCCAGAATCGCCAAAGCCTCGAAGCGCTCGAAGGTTGATGGCACCAAGTCGATTCCGATTTACGTCACCCGCGGCTGCCCGTTCAACTGCTCCTTCTGCGTCACGCCGAACTTCACCGGCAAGCAGTACCGTGTGCAGGATCCCGAATCGCTGAAGCATCAGGTCGAGGAGGCGAAAAAGTACTTCTTCAAGTCGAGCGGCAAGAACTCGAAGCCGTGGTTCATGCTCACCGACGAGAACCTCGGCATCAACAAGAACAAGCTCTGGGCGTCGCTCGACCTGCTCAAGGAGTGCGACATCACCTTCAGCGTCTTCCTCAGCATCAACTTCCTCGAAGACCCGACCACGGTCAAAAAGCTGGTGGAGGCCGGTTGCAACTTCGTGCTGGCCGGTCTCGAATCGATCAAGCAGAGTACGCTCGAAGCCTACAACAAGGGCCACGTCAACTCGGCGGAGAAGTACTCGAAGATCATCGACGACTGCCGCAAGGCGGGGCTGAACATCCAGGGCAACTTCCTGTTCAACCCGGCCATCGATACCTTCGAGGACATCGACGAGCTGGTGCAGTTCGTCAAGAAGAATCACATCTTCATGCCCATCTTCCAGATCATCACGCCATACCCCGGTACGCAGATGTACCTCGAATACAAGGAAAACGGGCTGATCACCATCGAGGACTGGGAAAAGTACAACGCCCTGCATCTGGTTATCAAGTCTGACCGTTACGAGCCGCTGCTCTTCCAGTACAAGGTGCTCAAGAGCTACGTCAACGTTTACACGTGGAGGGAGATTCTGCTCAGAACTTTCCACAATCCGAGAAAAATGATCAACCTCGTCACGAGTATCGCGTTCAAAACGCATCTGACAGCCCAGTTAAAGATATTCGAGCGCGACCACAAGATGAATTCCGGTATGCTCGCAGGTGTCAAACCGGCCCTGAATGGATGAGCAAAAAAAGAGTTCCGCGCTCGACCATGCTTTCCGGCTGCTGGCCGGAAGGGCGCACGGCAGAGCCGAACTCGAAGCCAAGCTGAAGAAAAAAAAGTTCGAGGCCGAAGCGATCTCGAAAGCACTGCAAAGGCTCGACGAGCTTGGCCTGACCGATGACCGCGCCTTCGCGCAAAGCTGCATGACGAGCATGGCCCGCCGCAAGCCGGAAGGCAAACTCAAGACCCGCGCCCGCCTCAGGCAGAAAGGACTCCCCGACAAAATCATCGACGAAGCGATCACCGGCTACAGCCAAACCGAACTGTGCCACGCCGCTGCTGCAAAGAAACTGCGCACCCTCTCCGGCCCGCCCGAACTGAAAAAGAAAAAGCTCATCGCTTTCCTGAAAAACCGGGGCTTCGACTGGGAAACGATACGCGATACCGTGGAACTGGTGATTGGCGGAGAATCGGTCTGATCTGGCAAGCCCCCACACAAAAGCTAAAAGGGCGAACCCGCTGGCTCGCCCTCTCTTGCAATTCATCATTCAGCATTCATAATTTCCTCATTCGTCCCCCGTGTGCACGAGCGTACCAATTTGATCGCCCTTGAGCAACCTGGTCAGGTTACCTTTCGTATTCATGTTCATCACGACGATTGGCAAAGTGTTTTCGCGGCAGAGCGTGATGGCGGTCATGTCCATCACCCGGAGGTTTTTGCGGATCACGTCGAAGTAGGAGATGCGCGGGAAAAACTCGGCGTCGGGGTTCTTTTCGGGGTCGGAATCGTAAACCCCCTCGACTCTGGTGCCCTTGATGATGACGCTGGCCTCGATCTCGATAGCGCGAAGCGAGGCGGCAGTGTCGGTGGTGAAGTAGGGATTGCCGGTACCCGCGCCGAAGATCACGACGCGCCCTTTTTCGAGGTGGCGCACTGCGCGGCGGCGGATAAACGGCTCGGCGATCTGCTCCATCTTGATGGCGGTCATCAAGCGGGTGTAGATGCCCTTCCGTTCGAGCGCGTCCTGAAGCGCCAGCGAATTGATGACCGTGGCGAGCATTCCCATGTAGTCGGCCTGCACGCGATCCATCGAGGCCGCGGCCGTGGAAAGCCCCCGGAAAATATTGCCTCCGCCGATCACCAGCGCTATTTCCGCGCCGAGGTCGCAAGCCTCCTTGACCTCGTCGGCAAAGCTTTCGAGAACTCCGGCATCGATACCATAGCCACTCTCTCCAGCGAGAGATTCGCCACTGATCTTGAGCAGGATTCTCCGGTACTTTAACATATCGCTTCTCCTTTTACTGATTGACTTGTACGACGGAATTGATCGGGTATCTTTTTCAAATAAGCAAAAAAAAAGCCTCGCGTCAACGAGGCTTTTTTCTGTTTCAGGCTCCTAACTGATACCTGACAAAGGCTTTGACCTTGACTTGCGCCTGGTTCTTCTTCATGAAGTCGTCGAGCACAGCCGAAACACGGGCATTCTGATCCTTGATGAAGGTCTGCTCGGTCAGCACCACCTCCTGGTAGTACTTGTCGAGACGGCCCATGACGATCTTGTCAACAAACTCCTCTTTCTTGCCCTGGGAAAGCGCCTGCTGGCGGTAAATCTCCTTCTCCTTCTCAACATATTCAGCCGGTACGAACGACCGGTCGGTGACAATCGGAGCGGCGGCCGCGACCTGCATGGCGAGGTCTTTGGCGAGCGCCCTGGTCTCTTCCGGCTTGTCGGTATCGACGGCGATCAAGGCGGCGAGCTGCGAGCCAGGGTGGATGTAGCTTTCGAGCACACCTGCTTCAGCGGTGAGGCGAGCCATGCGCTTGAGTTCGAGTTTTTCGCCGACCTTGCCGGTCATCGACTTGAGCGCCTCTTCGACGCTCTCGTTGCCGTAGGCTTCACCGAGGTTGATGGCGAGCAGCTCTTCGCGCGACTCGCAGTCGTTGGCGAGCGCCAGGCCTGCCAGTTCGCTGGCGAAACCGGTGAACACCTCGCCGCGAGCCACGAAATCGGTCTCGCAGTTGATTTCGACAATCACGCCCGTCTTCTGGTCGTCGCTCAGCCGGATGCAGATCATGCCTTCGGAAGCTTCGCGGTCAGCCCGCTTTGCGGCCATCGCCGCGCCCTTCTTGCGGAGATATTCGATGGCTTTCTGCATGTCACCCCCGGTCTCTTCGAGGGCCTTCTTGCACTCCATCATGCCAACGCCGGTGGTATCCCTGAGAACCTTGACGTCTTTGGCGGAAATCTGGCTCATAATAAACTATGGGTATGTATCGTGATTGGTTGCGGAAAACGAGGCGGGAACATGGGGTTCCGGCCTCGTTCCGGTAGCGTTAAGATCAGTCGTTCGAGGCTTCTTCGGCGACCTCGTCCATCTCGGCGAGCACTTCCTGCTCGACCTGAAGCGAACGGGCTTCGAGGATGGTGTCGGCAACAGCCTTGACCATCAGCGCGATGGAGCGGATAGCGTCGTCGTTGGCCGGAATGACGTAATCGACCTCATCAGGATCGCAGTTGGTATCGACCATCGCGAAAATCGGAATGCCGAGCGAGCGGGCTTCCCTGATGGCGATGTGCTCTTTCTTGATATCGACCACGAACAGAGCGGCGGGCAGGCGGTTCATGGTGGCGATGCCGCCGAGGATGCGCACGAGCTTGTCCTTTTCGCGAAGCAGCATGAGGCGCTCTTTCTTGGTGATCATGTCGAAGGTGCCGTCGGTCTCCATGCGGTCGATAGAGTTCATGCGGCGGATGCTCTGGCGGATGGTCGAGAAGTTGGTCAGCATACCGCCGAGCCAGCGCTCGCAAACGTACGGCATACCGGCGCGCTCGGCCTGTTCGGCGATGATGACCTTGGCCTGTTTCTTGGTGCCGACCAGCATGATTTCGCGGCCGGTCGAAGCGATGGCCTCGATGGCTTTGAACGCCTCGTCAGCCATGACGACGGTCTTTTTGAGGTCGATGATGTGAACGCCGTTCTTCTCCATGAAGATATACGGCTTCATTTTCGGGCTCCAACGGCGGGCGAGGTGACCGAAGTGCACGCCTGCGCGAAGCATCTCTTCGAGCTGGAATTTTGTTGACATGGTGATGTCTCCTTTGTTTAGTTGAATCCTCTACCCTGCCGCCGCCCGAGGGATCCCGAAAAAATCCGGGACACTTCCCCAAAGCGTTCTCCGGCAAGCCGGAATGACAGGGTATGCGAGATGAGTGTTGCTACGAAAAAATCAGCGTTTCGAGAACTGGAAGGATTTGCGAGCCTTTTTCTTGCCATATTTCTTCCTCTCGACCATGCGGGGATCGCGGGTGAGCAGACGATCAGGCCTGAGCGTAGCGCGGATCGACTCGTCGAACTCGACCAGTGCTCTGGCGATGGCCAGGCTGACCGCGCCGGACTGACCGGTGATGCCGCCGCCTTTGACATTGATCGTGATATCGAAATCGTTCTGCTTCTCGGCGACAACCAGCGGCTTCAGCGCCTGGCTTCTCTTGAACTCATCCTTGAAATACTCTTCGACCGGCAGCTTGTTGACCACGATCTTGCCTTTGCCCGGCGACATGAACACCCGTGCAACCGAAGTCTTGCGGCGGCCTACGGTATCGATAACCTCTTTCATCAGTATGCGTTATGTTTAGTGATTGACTTTCATTTCCACCGGCATCTGGGCAGCGTGCGGATGCTCCGGGCCTGCATAGACCTTGAGCTTCTTGAAGAGCTGGCGGCCGAGGTTGTTGTGCGGAAGCATACCCCAAACGGCGTGCTCGATCACCTTTTCCGGCTTTTTCTGGAGAAGGTCTTTCACGCTGTCGATTCTGACGCCACCGGGATAGTGGGAGTGCGAGAAGTAGGTTTTGTCGTCGTGTTTCTTACCGCTCAGCGCAACTTTGGCGGCGTTGGTCACGACCACGAAATCACCGGTGTCGATGTGGGGGGTAAACTGCGGCTTGTGCTTTCCCCTCAGAACATTCGCGATCTGGGTAGCCATTCTGCCGAGCACCTGGTTCTCCGCATCAATGATGTGCCATGTCCTTTCCACCTCGCCCGGTTTGGCTGAGTATGTTTTAAAACTTAACGTCTTGCTCATGCTTCTCTTTGATTATCTGGTCTATTCCGAAAAATAAGGTCGAACAATGTAATTTATTCCGATTAATTCTACAAACTATTACCTTGTTCTCTTTGCAAGAAGTTTGACACCTCTGAAAAGCGTCATGAGAGACCCGAGTGCAAGGCGGCTGGAGCGGAAAAACCGGAACGTACACGACAGTACGTGAGGATTTTGAGCACCACCCAACGCCGCAATCGGGGTTCGTAACAGCTTTTTAGAGGTGACAGTTATTCAACCCGAAAACGTCCTTTGGACGTTCTCACGCCGCTTAGAGATGAAACCACTGATCGCCCTGGTAGGCCGACCCAACGTCGGCAAATCGACCCTCTTCAACCGCATTCTCAGGCAGAAAAGCGCCATCGTCGATCCCACGCCGGGCGTGACCCGAGATCGCCATATCAGCCCCGGCGAGTGGCAGGGCAAGCAGTTTTTGCTCATGGACACTGGCGGTTACGCGCCCGAAAACGACTCGCTCAGCGTGTCCATGCTCGAACAGACCTTGCGCGCCTTCGAGGATGCCGACGCGATCATCTTCATGGTGGATGCCCGCGCGGGTCTGACCTATCTCGACCTCGACATCACGAAAATCCTGCAAAAGACCTTCAAGGACAAGAAAATCTTTTTCGTGGCTAACAAGGTGGACAATCCACAGGTCGCGCTCGAAGCGCAGTCGCTGGTCAGGAGCGGCTTTACCGAACCCTATTTCATCTCGGCCCGTGACGGCGCGGGGGTGGCGGACATGCTCGATGACGTGCTGGCGAGCCTGCCCTGCCCCGAAGGCGAGGGAATCGAAGAGGACGATTCGATCAAGCTCGCCGTGCTCGGACGCCCCAACGTCGGCAAGTCGAGCATGGTCAACGCCCTGCTCGGCGCGGAACGGCAGATCGTTTCGGACGTGCCAGGCACCACGCGCGACGCCATCGACTCCGTCCTGAAGCGCAACGGCGAGGAATATACGCTCATCGACACGGCGGGCCTGCGCAAACGCACCAAGATCGACGCCGGCATCGAGTTCTACAGCTCGATCAGAACCGCACGCGCCATCGAGCGCTGCAACGTGGCGCTGGTGCTGCTCGACGCCCGGCTCGGCCTCGAAAGCCAGGACATGAAGATCATCCACATGGCCATCGAGCGCAAGAAGGGAGTGCTGATTCTGGTCAACAAATGGGATCTGGTCGAGAAAGATTCCAAAACCAGCAAGGCATTTACCGATAACTTGCAGCAGCAGCTCGGCAACATCGGCTACATTCCGGTGCTCTTCACCTCGGCCTTGACCAAAAAGAACTGCTACCGCGCCATCGACACGGCGGCACAGATCGCGCTGAATCGTCGGCAGAAGATCAGCACCAGCAACCTGAACCGCTTCCTGCAGGAGGCGATCTCGATGAGGCACCCCTCCACCAAATCGGGCAAAGAGCTGAAGATCAAGTACATGACGCAGATCGAGTCGGGCCATCCGGTCTTCGCCTTCTTCTGCAACGACCCGGAGCTGCTCGAAAGCAACTTCCGCCGCTTCCTCGAAAAGCGCCTGCGCGAGCACTTCGACTTCGCGGGAATCCCGATCACCATGCGCTTCCTGCGAAAGTGAGGCGTGGGGAACCGGGGAGCGTGGGACAAGTGGGACTTTTGGGACGTGCGGGACAGGTGGGACAGGTGGGAGGAAGAAGGAAGAGCTGATGCTTACCTCTGATTTTTTTAATTATCAACTATCCATTATCAATTATCAATTATGTCAATACAGAAATCGCAGATCGAGGCCGCGCTTGGCACGGTCATGGAACCCGACCTCGGGCGTGACCTCATGACACTCGGCATGGTCGAAAACATCGCCGTCGATGAGGCTGGCAATGTTTCGTTCACCGTGGTGCTCACCACTCCGGCCTGCCCGATGAAAGAGAAAATCAAGAACTCCTGCATCGACGCCATCAAGGCTGCCGTGCCGGAGGTTGGCTCGATCGACGTCAACATGACCTCGAAGGTCACCTCCTCGTGCAGCCACCACGGCGCGCATGGAGGCCACGGCAATCACGACGGGCATGGCAATCATGGCGCGCACGGCGGCCACGGCGCTCCGCAGAAGATCGATCTTCCGAACGTCAAGAACATCATCGCCGTCGCCTCTGGCAAGGGCGGCGTCGGCAAATCGACCGTGTCGCTCAACCTCGCCGTCAGCCTCGCCGCTTCGGGCGCCAAGGTCGGCCTGATCGACGCCGACCTCTACGGGCCGAGCATCCCGACAATGGTTGGCCTCCAGAACGTCAAGCCCGAGGTGCAGAACCAGAAGCTCATGCCCATCGAAAAGTTCGGCGTCAAGATGATGTCGATCGGCTTCCTCGTTGACCCGGAGACGGCGCTGATCTGGCGCGGCCCGATGGCCTCCAGCGCCATGCGCCAGCTCATCACCGACGTTGACTGGCAGGAACTCGACTACCTGATCTTCGACCTGCCGCCCGGCACCGGCGACATCCAGCTCACCCTCGTGCAAAACCTCGCCATCAGCGGCGCGGTGATCGTCACCACCCCGCAGGAGGTGGCGCTCGCCGACGTCGCCAAGGCGGTCACGATGTTCCGGAAGGTCGGCGTACCGATTCTCGGCCTCGTCGAGAACATGAGCTGGTACGAGCTGCCCGACGGCTCGCGCGACTACATCTTCGGACGCCAGGGCGGTGAAAAGTTCGCCAAGATCAACGCGCTGGCCTTCCTCGGCTCGATTCCGATCAGCAGCTCGATGCGCGAAGGCGGAGATGTCGGCACACCGGCAATCATCGCCAGCCCGGACGCGCCGACCTCGGTAGCGGCCAGCCGCGTCGCCGGTGAAATCGCCCGGCAGATCTCGATTCTGAACGCCAACTGTTCGATGAACTGAAATCGGCGGCGAGGAGCGCAGCCCTGAAACGTTTCAGATTTTTCAGGGTTGCGCCCCGGTTGTTATATTAGGCATTGATTTCAGAAACGAACCAGCAACCCGTTTTTTCATAATCCAAAACCAACAACAAGTTTACAGACCATGAAGGATTATCTGCCAAAAACCGACCCTCTGTACGACAAAGTCATCAGCGCCCTTGAAACCGTCCGCCCCTACCTCCAGGTCGATGGCGGTGACTGCCAGCTTGTCGGCATCACCAAGGATATGGTGGTCGATGTGAAGCTCCTCGGCGCTTGCGGCTCCTGCCCGATGAGCACCCTCACCCTCCGCGCTGGCGTCGAGCAGGCCATCAAGAAAGCCAACCCGGAGATCGCCCGCGTCGAATCGGTCTGAGCAAAACAGCACAGAACAGCAAAACGGCTGCCCGGAAATTACCGAGGCAGCCGTTTTTGTTTTCAGTTGGTTTCAGACCTATAGGACTTATTGGTCTTATTGGACAAAAAACCGCACCCAGATTTTCAATCCAGATTCCGCAGCAGCAGCTCCAGCGAGTCTTCGCTCTTGACGAGCACTTCGCGGGGCTTGCTGCCGTCTCCGGCGCTGACGATGCCGTTGCGTTCGAGCTGATCCATCACCCGGCCCGCGCGGCTGAAGCCGAGGCGCAGGCGACGCTGCAACAGCGAGACGCTCGCCTGCTGGTGCATGACGACAAGCCGGGCGGCCTCCTCGAACATGGCGTCGCGAGCGTCCCGCTCCTGACCGGAGCCGGAGGAGGAGCCGTTGCCGTTCGACCACGGCGGTTCGGGCAGGATGCACTCGGTCTTCAATGGCGCTTGCTGGCCGATAAACTCGGTGATCGCATCGACTTCCGAGAGCGAAATATAGGGGCACTGGATGCGCTCCGGCTTGGACATTTTCGCCGACTGGAAGAGCATGTCGCCGCTGCCCAGCAACTGCTCCGCGCCCGACACGTCGAGAATGGTGCGCGAATCGACCTTGCTGGCCACCTGAAAGGCGATGCGCGACGGGAAGTTGGCCTTGATGATGCCGGTGATGACGTCAACCGACGGGCGCTGCGTGGCCACGATCAGGTGAATGCCGACCGCGCGGGCCATCTGCGCGAGCCGCGTGATCGGCTCCTCCACCTCGCGACCCGCCGTGATCATCAGGTCGGCAAGCTCGTCGATGACGACGACGAGGTAGAACATCGCCTCCGCCTTCATCTTCTTGTTGTACTCGCCGATGTTGCGCACACCGCACTTTTCGAGCAGTTCGTAGCGGTGCTCCATCTCCCGCACCACCGAGCGGAGCGCGGAGACCGCTTTCTGCGGATCGGTGACGATGATCTGATCCTCCATGCCGGGAATTTTCGGCAAGAAGTGATCTTTCAACAGTTTGTACGGTTTCAGCTCAACACGCTTCGGATCGATCAGCACGAACTTCACCTCGTCCGGCTTCTTCGAGTAGAGCAGGCTGGTGAGCAGCACGTTGATCGCCACCGACTTGCCCGCGCCGGTCGCGCCCGCGATCAGCAGATGCGGCATCGAGGCCAGGTCATCGATAATCACCTCGTTCGAGATACTCTTGCCCAGCACGATCGGCAAAGCCATCGTGTTGTTCTTGAACTTTTCGACCTGCAACACGGAGCGCATCACCACCGGCCTCGGCTTGCTGATCGGTATTTCGACGCCGATGGCGTTCTTGCCGGGAATCGGGGCGATGATGCGGATGCCGCCCGACGAGGAGGCCATCGCCATGGCGAGGTCATTTTCGAGCGACTTGATCCGGCTGATCTTCACCTCCGGCGCGAGTTCCAGCTCGAAAAGCGCCACGCGCGGGCCGACGGTGGTGGAGATACGCAGGACATCGATCTTGTAAATTTTCAGCTTTTCGAGCAGGCGATCCTTGGTTTCGGCCAGGTGGCGCTCGTCGTAGCTCTCGTCCTCGTCCTTCGGGCGCTGCAACAGATCGATCGAAGGAAAGCGGTACTGAACATGGTCGTGCGTCCTGACCTTGAGCTTCCTCTCGTCGAGGTCGGCCTCCGCCTCCCGAACGCCCGGATTGATGATCATATCCGGCCCCTCTTCCGACCGGACGATTGCCGGTTCCGGCGCTTCGATCTCCTCGACCTCCGCCGCAATGACGATGGGTTCGGGCGCGGGCAGCCTGGCGGGCGGCGGCGCAGGCTCGGGTTCCGGTTTCGCCTCCCTCACGGAAACCGGAGGCTTGAGCGGTTTTTCAACCGGAGCCGCCTTTGGCTTTGGAGTGCTGCTTTTCGCGGCGCGCTGCTCCTTCTTCTCCCTCTTTTTCCGCTCTTTTTCCTGGGCGACAGCCATCCGCGCCGCCTTTTTCCTGACCTCGCGCTCCTCCTTTTCGCGGCGCTTTCTCGACCGCTCGGCCCTGATCATCCGCACGGTCGCCGACACCTTCGCGAAAAATGCGCTCACGGCGGCAATCGCCTCCGTAATGAAATCGCGGCCCATGTAGAAGGTCAGAAGTGCGCCAATGACAGCGGTGAGAGTCCACGCGCCCGGATAGCCGATGATCGTCGAGAGGAACGAGGCCATCATCCGCCCGGTCGCGCCGGACATCACATCGGCGAACGGCGCGGCGGAGAGGCCGATCATGGCCGACAGGTCGAGCGCCATCAAAAGCGAGTAAACCAGAAAGAAGAGCGCCGGGCCAAGAGGCTTCAGCCTGAACAGATGCCAGCCGAGCGCGAGGAATCCGGCGAGCGGCAGCACCACCGGATAGCCAAGCAGCACCCGGATGAAAAAGACCGAAACCCTCGCCCCGAAGAGGCCAAAGGGGTTGTGAATCGTCCCGGCGACAGCTTTGGCCGCGTTCGAAAAAATCTCGTACCAGGGCAGCGTCACGATGTACGGCTCGTCTTCGGCATGGAAACCGAGCACGGCGGCAATGCAAAAAAGCGCGGCGAGCATCAAGGCGATGCCGCCGGCTTCCGTAACGAGACGATCCCTGAGGAAAGCCTTCATGTCCATCTTTTTTTTCAACAGGGAGATCGGCTCCTTTTCAGATCATGGACGGTCGGTGTGCACGAACGGCAGCCGCCTGACCGCGCCGGGTTGCATGGTTCCGCGAATTTCGACGAAGATCGGCGTACCGCTCTGCGCGTAGTCGAGCAGGAGACTTGCCGTGCCAATTGGCTCCAGGAGCGTCGGCGAGACGGTGCCGCTGCACACCTCGCCAATCTCCTGATGATCGGAGTTATAGACCTTGAAGTGCTGGCGAGGAATGGCGCGCCCTTCGAGGCTGAAGCCAACAACGCTCTTGCGAGGATCGATCTCGACCTGCTCGCAGGCCTGCTTGCCGATGAAGTTCGGCTTGCTCATCTTCACCACCCACTTGAGCCGCGCTTCGAGCGGATTGACATCCTTCTCGATCTCGTGGCCGTAGAGCGAGTAGCCCATTTCGAGCCGCAACGTATCGCGCGCGCCGAGGCCGATAGGCTGGATGCCGTCACTCTTTCCGGCCTCCATCAGCGCCGACCAGAGCGCCACGGCCTTGTCGTTCGGCAGGCAGATTTCAACGCCCGCCTCACCGGTGTAGCCGGTGCGGGCCACCATGATCTGTGCGCCCTCGAACGGCAGCTTCATGAAGTGGAACGAACCGAGCTGTTCGATGCCTGCGCCGGGGAAAACCCGCACGAGAATCTCCATCGCTTTAGGCCCCTGCAAGGCGACGAGCGACAGCTCGCTGGTGTGGTTCTCGAGCGAAACACCCTCGAACTCGCCGACGTGGCTCGAAAGCCAGTCGAAATCCTTTTCGCAGTTGCTCGCATTGACGATCAGGAAAAAGGTATCGGCGCTGACGCGGTAGATGATGAGGTCATCGACGATGCCGCCATCGGGATAGAGCATCAGCGTATATTGCGCCTGTCCGTCCACGACTTTGCCGAGATCGTTGGTGGTCATGTACTGGAGGAACTCCAGCGCCCGCTCGCCGCTGACGTAGAAATTACCCATGTGCGACACATCGAAAAGCCCCGCCGCTTCGCGCACGGCCTTGTGTTCGGCGATAATTCCTGTGTACTGCACCGGCATCAGAAAGCCGCCGAAATCGATCATTTTCGCACCGGCAGCTTCATGCCAGGCTGAGAGCGCAGTCTTTTTCATTGATCTCCTTTATTTGGATAACTCTGTTGGAATTCCTTGTAAAAAAACAATTCGCCGAAAAGATCAAAGCCTTTTTCTCCATACCGCGCAAGAGATTGCGGCCTTCGTTCAGCCGATGATGACCGAGTCGGCAAGCTCGTTGGCGTCGTCCGCCTTGCGGGGAAAGTGCTGGCTCAAGAGCTTGCCGCAGATTCCCACGGCCTGGCGGATCGCCTCGCCCTGCCGCCCGTCACGAATACCTTTCGTGATGGTATCGACCACACCCTGCCAAACCTGCTTGCCCACGACGGCGTCGATGCCGCTGTCGGCAAGCACCCTGACGCTGTGCTCGTAGAGCGAGATGTAGATGAGAATGCCCGTGCGATCGCGCGTCTCGTGCACCTTGCGGTGGTAGAATGAATGAATCGCCGCCTCCTCGACCTCTTCGGCGATCTCGGCGTGGCTCACGAAGGGACGCTTCAAGGCGGAAAAGCGCTTGACCGCTTCGTTCGACGCAATGAAAAAAAGCGCGAACAACATGAGAAAAACCCACATGCTCTCGCTGCCGTACAACATCGTACCGCCGACGGCGAGCACGAGCGAAATTGCGCCGCTCGCGGCCATGATCGCCGAGGGGTAGTTGCTGCTCTCGCCCACCGCCATCACCACGATCTCGCCAGAGGTCGAGGCCTCCGCCTCCCTGACCGTCTCTTCGATCCGGCGGCGCTCCTCGTCGCTAAGAAATTTCTGAATCTTCTGTTTCATGCGTTTTCCGGAATGGAGTTCGTTGCCTTACCAGTCGCCCGATGCTCCGCCGCCGCCGAAGCCGCCGCCACCGCCGCTGAATCCACCCCCGCCACCGAAGCCGCCCGAGCCGCCGCCGGAGGTGAAGATGCCGCCGCCCGGCCCCGGAAAACCGCCGGAGACGAACGGCCCGCCGTGATGGCGTCCACCGAACATGCGGAGATAGAAGAACAGCACGGCGAGGATGATGAGCACGACCAGAGCCGACGGCTTGTCTTTATCACCCTTTTTGGGTTCGGCCTTGTACTCGCCCTTCACCGCCTCGACGAGCGCGTCAGCCGCGCCGGTGAACCCCGCGTCGAAATCTCCGCTTTTGAACGCAGGCTGGATGACGCCGCGAATGATGCGGCCCGATTCGAGATCGGTCAGTGTGCCCTCAAGCCCGTAGCCTACCTCGATGCGCACCTTGCGGTCGCCCTTCGAGACGATCAGCAGGACGCCGTTGTCCCGCTTTTCGTCACCAAGCTTCCACGCCTCGGCGACCCGGATCGAGAACTCATCGATCGGCTCGCCTTCGAGCGACGGCACCGTGAGCATCGCGATCTGCGTCCCGTCCTCGGCTTCGAGCGCGGCGAGCTTCTGCTCGATCTGCTGACGGGCCTGTGGCGAAATCATTCCGGCATAATCGTTCACCCGCTGCTTCAGCGCGGGCGCGGGCGGAAAAGCCGCCATGAGCGGTGCGGCTGCCAGCATGAACGCCAGCGCGAAAAGTGCGGACGACAGCCAGCGTGATCTGTTGCGGATACTCATCGACAGACAGCTCAGAATTTCACCTGCGGCACGACTTTGGCCGCCTCGTCCGCCTTGAAATAGGCCTTGGGCTTCAACTTGAGCGCCACGCTGTTGGTGATGGAGTTCGGGAAAATGCGGATCGAGGAGTTGAAAACCTGCGCCGCTTCGTTGTAGCGCTGGCGGGCGACGCTGATACGGTTCTCCGTACCTTCGAGCTGCACCTGCAAGTCACGGAAGTTCTGCGTGGCCTTCAGGTCGGGATAGCGCTCGACGGTGACGAGGAGACGCGACAGCGAGGATGAGAGCTGGCCCTGCGCCGCCTGGAACTTCGACATGGCGTCCGGATCGCTGAGCATCTCCGGCGTGAGCTGGATGGAGGTCGCCTTGGCGCGGGCCTCGATGACCGCCTGAAGCGTCTCCTTCTCGAAATTGGCCGCGCCCTTCACCGTGGCCACGAGGTTCGGCACGAGATCGGAACGGCGCTGAAGCTGCGATTCGAGATCGCCCCACGCGCGATTGACCGCCTCTTCGTTCTGCTGAATCGTATTGTAACCGCACCCGCTCAGCATGACGAGCGCCATCAGAAAGGGAAATACCCTTGAAATATATCGTATCATTGCATTGCATTTTCGGTTTGAAAAGTCTGGTAACACCGCTCAAAATAGAACATTCATGTGCCCGATGCAAACCGGCCCGCCGCTGAGGATGGTGTATTTTTTTGGCACGTCAGGGTTAGAGATGGGCTGGAAAATAAAAAGGACAGCAAGGACTCAAAGGACTTCAAGGACGAAGAATGAAGATCGATTCTCCCCACCTTGTTGTCCTTGCTGTCCCTTCACCCATCTCTTCACGCCTCAGCCTCCATCTCCGGCGAATACTTTCCCTCGCGGGCCAGCCCGTTGAGGCGGGCGCGTTTCTTCAGCGCCTGTTGCGCGGCAGCCATGTTGCTCTCCTGACCTTTCCATGCCGCCAGCACGGGAGCTTGCAGGGCGCGTCCGTAGGAAAAGCTGACCTCCCAGGGGTGCCGCCCCATCTTGTTCATGGCGTTGAGATTGGCGGTGGCCTCCTCGGCCTTCTGGCCGCCGGACAGAAACACGATACCCGGCACGGCTGCCGGAACGTAACGGCTCAGGCAGCGAATCGTGGCTTCGGCAATCTCCTCCGGACTGTTCTGATGCGGACAATTTTTACCCGCGATCACCATGTTCGGCTTCAGCAACATTCCCTCGAAGAGTACGCGATGCGCATCGAGTTCGGCAAACACCGCTTCGAGCACCCTTGCCGTCACCGCCTCGCAGCGCTCGATGTCGTGCCCGCCATCCATGAGCACCTCCGGCTCGACAATCGGCACAAGCCCCTCCTCCTGACACAGCGCGGCGTAACGCGCCAGCGCATAAGCGTTCGCCCGGATGCCGAACGGCGACGGCACATCGCGCTCGTCGATCTGGATCACGGCCCGCCACTTCGCGAATCCGGCCCCAAGCTCCCGGTACTCGACGAGCCGGTCACGCAAGCCATCCAGCCCCTCGGTCACCTTTTCGTCGGGATAGCAAGCCAGCGCCCTGGCTCCCCTGTCCACCTTGATGCCGGGCACGATGCCGCGATCCGCAAGCAATCTGGCGAAAGGAACGCCGTCAAGGGTGGACTGGCGGATCGTTTCATCGAACAGAATGACGCCCCCGATCTCTTGCTCGATCCCTTCGGTCGTGAACAGAATTTCACGATACCGCCGACGGGTCGGCTCCGTTGACTCGACATCGATGGAATCGAGCCGCTTCTTGATGGTCGGGGAGCTTTCATCAGCCGCCAAAACTCCCTTCGCATGCGACACAATGGCAGACGCCACTACGCTCAACTTCTGCTTGTCCATACAATCCTCCTCTCATTTTGCATTCGTAACTTGTGCCCAACACCCCAACAATGAACGAGTCACCTTGATTCCCGAACTGCCGATCATGTATAGCACAGCGCTGCAATCGAAAATCATCCTCACCGTCCCGCACGAGTTCCGCACCCGAACGCGGCGCAAAAGACGCTGAGGCGAAGGCTTTTTTCAGGTATTCCGGAAGTGCGGAGAGGAAAGCGATGCTAAAAAGGGGTATTTGAAGCGAGAGGAGAAAAAGAAAAAGCGCACGGTGACATCAAAAAAAATTGTCGCCGTACGCTTTTTTACAAGCCATGCAACTTACCGTTTCGGGCCAAACAAAAGCCAGAGCAGCAAGCCGACGAGCGGCAAAAGCAGGATAATCAGCACCCACAGGAGTTTCTTTCCGGTCACTGAAGGACTTTGAACAATCTGGACGATAACCCAGATATCGATGGCAAATACGACCAGCGAAAACAATCCACCAAGCTCGAGTCCCATAAGATTCTCCCTGTTTTGGTTTGACTATAAAGCCCTTTCAGGTGACAAAAGAGGCCTCATTTGCCCTTGATAATATCATCGAGTTTGGCTGCCCATTCGTCAAGCTTTTTCTCGGCGTCCTCCTTCGTAATGCCGTAACGCTCCTGTATTTTTCCTGAGAGGTTTTCACGCTTTCCTGCCGCCACTTCAAGGTCGTCATCGGTAAGGTCACCCCACTGTTCCCTGACTTTGCCTTTGAACTGCTTCCAGTTGCCTTCGATACGATCCCAATTCATAATAACCTCCATAGTTGATAGTTGCTGTTCATGAGAAATCGATACTGACATGGCAGAACATCACCACAACCAGTTAAAACAGAGAGTACTTTATGATTGTTCCCCGTGTGCATGATCAGGGGTTATAGTAACCGGGCAGCCACAAGAGCCGCCCTCAGCAAATCCGCGGCAACTGCTCGCCGAGCGGCATCTCCACGATGCGGCGGCTGCCGAATGGCGTGCGCATGACAACCATGCCGGGGTGCTCTTCAACCACTTTGCCGACAATCGCGGCTTCTTTGCCGTGCTCGTGCGCTCGCATGGCGGCGAGCGCGGCATCGGCTTCGGCGGCGGGCACAATAATCAGCACTTTGCCTTCGTTGGCGACGGTCAGCGGATCGATGCCGAGCAGTTCGGCGGCTCCGCGCACCTCTTCGCGCACGGGGATGGCGGCTTCGTCGAGTTCGATGCCGACGGAGGATGAGTTCGCCAGTTCGTTGAGCGTGGCCGCGACGCCGCCACGGGTGGGGTCGCGCATGGCGTGGACATTCGGCGCGACAACGAGCAGGTCGGCGATCATGCCGTTCAGGGCGGCGGAGTCGCTCCGGATGCGGCTCTGGAAGGAGAGTCCTTCGCGGGTGGTGAGGATCGCCATGCCGTGGTCGCCGATAGTGCCGGAGAGCAGCACCGCGTCGCCGGGCCGGAGGTTGCGGCACGACACGTCGCGCCCCGGCGGAATGAAGCCGACGCCGGAGGTGTTGATGAAAATCCGGTCGCACTGCCCTTTCTGCACCACTTTCGTGTCGCCGCACGCGATCACCACCCCGGCCTTCCGCGCGGCCTCGGCCATGCTCGCGACGATCCGTTCGAGGTCGGCGAGCGGCAACCCCTCTTCGAGCACGAACCCGGCGCTGAGGTAACGCGGCACCGCGCCGCCGACGGCGAGGTCGTTCACCGTGCCGTTGACCGCCAGATCGCCGATGTTCCCGCCGGGGAAAAAGATCGGCGAAACGACGTAGGTGTCGGTGGTGAACGCGATGCGCCCCGGCTCGGCCTCGAACCGCGCCTGGTCGTCGAGCTGGTCGAGCACCGGATTACCGAGATGCGGCATGAACACCCGCGCCGTCAGCTCCTGCGACAAACGCCCCCCCGCGCCATGAGCCATCTGGACGGTTTCATGCTGAAGAATTGGAGCCGGACAACTGAGCTGCATGGGTGTAAGGGATTGGTGTGTTATTGTTTCAGGTCTTTCAACAATCGGCTAAACACTTTCTGATAAGCATCTTGCTCTTCCCATTTGGTGAAATCGCCGATGTTGCGTTGAGTCCTAACGCTGGAAGCCCAACCTGTTTTGCTGTCCATAACCGCAGCATCCAGACGAATAGGAAATAAAACATCCGTTCCTCGCTCTTTCTCAAGTTCAAAGGCATGTTCTACTTCGTCCTCTACCCAACCACTCTTAACTGAATGTTCCGAGAGAACCAAAAGAAGCTTGTCATGATTTCGAATTTCTTCATGAAGAGTCGGCCTTGTTTTTGCACCAATAGGCAAATCATGGGGAGCATAGTAGCACCGAACGCCTTTCTCTTGAAGATCGGCATAAAGCTGATCCACAAAAACCTTATCTAATGAGCTATGGCTGATAAAGCACGAGTAGTAATCACTCGCCTTTGGGTTCAGTGAATGAATGCTTTTAATTAAAATGTCGGGCAAGCCACATCCCCGCAGAAAGATATCCGGCATATCGCCATTCGATGCATAAATCGTATCAATGCCGAGTGTGGATGGAGCGACGTGTCTAATAGTTTCCAATTCGATGGCTTTACTGAGATCAACGGCACCAAACAATGTATGTCCTGCAAAGGCTCCAGTGAATTTAGCACCACTTATATCTGCCCCATTAAAGTATGTCCAATTGAGGCTTGTCTTACTGAGATTTGCATTGTCAAGTTCCGCGAAGCTGAGATTTGCACTGAAAAGATTTGAACCGCTGAGATCTGCTCCGCTGAGACGTGCATAGATCAGGTTTGACTTGCTGAGATTTGCCCCGCTCAGGTTTGCATCCCATAAGAATGCTTTATGGAGATCAGCTTCGCTGAGACTTGCATTGCTCAAGTCAGCCTCGATAAGATCAGCTTCACTGAGATTTGCCCAGTCAAGATTTGCTCCTTTAAGATTTGCTCCTTTGAGTTGTGCGCAACAAAGGTCTGGCCTCAAATCCGGATTTGCTTCCCGCGCCGCATTCCATTCATCCACCGATCTCAGGAGCAGCTCTTTCGTCAGGATATTTTTTTCCATAAAATCATCTTTTTTCAGCTCTTGCGGTGATAGCGGTAATACGCGGCGCATGCTCCTTCGGAGGAGACCATCGTTGCGCCGAGCGGGGTTTGCGGGGTGCATTCTCGCGCGAAGGCCGGGCAGTCGGAGGGTTTGAGGTGGCCTTGCAGCACCTCGCCGCTCCGGCAAAGGGGCGACTCGCGCGGGGCGATGTGGCCCACGTCGAAGCGCTTTTCGGCGTCGAAGCGCTCGTACTCCCGGCGCAGCACGAGGCCGCTTGCCGGAATGACGCCGATGCCGCGCCACGGACGGTCGGCCACCTCGAACACCTCCTGCATCACCCGCCGCGCCTGCGGATTGCCCTCGCGGCTGACCACGCGCCCGTAAGCGTTCACCACGCCACTCCGGCCCGCTTCGAGCAGCTCGACCGTCTTCAGAATCGCGTCGAGCAGATCGACAGGCTCGAATCCGGCGGGCACGATCGGCACGCCAAACTGTTCGGCAACCGGCTCGTACTCCTCGTACCCCATGATGGCGCAGACGTGCCCGGCGGCGAGGAACCCCTGCACCCGGTTGCCGGGCGACGAAAGAATCGCCCGCATGGCCGGAGGCACCATCACCTGACTCACCAGCTCGCTGAAATTCGTAAGCCCCTCCCGCGCCGCCTGCCGAACGGCCATCGCGTTGGCCGGAGCCGTGGTCTCGAAGCCGACGGCGAGAAACACCACCTCTTTTTCGAGATTGTCACGCGCGATCTGCAACGCTTCGAGCGGCGAAAAAACGACGCGCACATCCGCCCCCTCGCTCCGCGCCATGAACAGGTCTTTCGAGTTGCCCGGCACGCGCAGCATGTCGCCGAAGCTCGCGAGGATCGTGCCCGGCATGGCCGCAATCGCCAGCGCCCGCTCGATGGTTTCCAGCGGCGTCACGCACACCGGACACCCCGGCCCATGCACGAGCCGAACGTTCGGCGGCAGAAGCTGGTCGATGCCGTTGCGCATGATCGAATGCGTCTGCCCACCGCAAATCTCCATGATCGTCCAGTCACGCCGAGCCACCTGCCGGATGCGATCAAGCAAAGCACGAGCGCGAGCCGGGTCGCGGTATTCGTCGATGAATTTCATGGGCGGTCAACGGTCATCGTTCGGTTCGCCGTTCACATCGAACGCGCCGCTACGGATCAGCTCGTCCCAGAGCTTGAGGCTCTCGGCAGCCTCCTCCTCATCGATGATCTTCAGCGCAAATCCTGCGTGAACAATGGTGTACTGGCCGATGGCGATCTCCGGCACGTATTCGAGGCAGGCTTTTGTGAGAGCGCCGCTGATATCGACCGTGCCCATCTTCAGGCCGTTCTCTTCACGAATTTCTATGACTTTTCCCGGAATAGCGAGGCACATGGTTTCAATGGTAGTTTCAGGTTAAATAGCGAGTCTTTTACAAAAGTGGACGAGGTGGACTTTGTGGACAAATATTTCTTTTTCAATTCATAATTCACAATTCACAATTCATAATTCCTTTGTACCGCCCTCGCAAAAACTCCCGCCCAATCACAGCCTGCCCGAGGCTTATGCCGCCGTCGTTCGTGGGGAGTTGCTCGTGCATGAGCACTTTATAGCCGTTGCTTTCGAGGTTGTGGGCGAGGGCTTCGGTCAGGAGCTGGTTCTGGAAGACGCCGCCGCTGAGGGCTATGGTTTTCAGGCCGGTTTCGTGGCTGGCCATGTGCGCTGCTTCCGCAAGCATTCCGACGAGCGTTCGGTGGAAACGTTGGGCGACCTCGGTGGCTCCTGCGCCAGCGCGGACGGCGGCGGCGATTTCGCGGAGCATGGGCGAGAGCAGCATCAGCCAGCGACCGTGCTGGCGCTCGAAGCCGAAGCTGTAGCCCGCGTCGGCGATTCTGCCGCCCGCCGCTTGCATCAGCTCGATGGCCGCCTGCCCTTCGTAGTGCGCTTCGTGGCGTAGGCCGGAGACCGAGGCTACGGCGTCGAAGAGCCGTCCGCAGCCGGAGCTTTCCGCCGTGCCGACTCCTTTATCGAGCATTTCGAGCACCTGCGCGGCCTGCGGCTGGCGGAAGCACTCCAGCCCCTCGGGCGACACGCCGCTTCGGTGCAACCAGCCGAGCGCCGTGCGCCACACCTGCCGCACCGCCGCATCGCCGCCGGGCAGCGGCATCGGCTCCAGCGAGGCGAAGCGGACGGCTCCAGCGGCATCACCGATCAGTACCTCGCCGCCCCACGCGGTGTCGTCGGTGCCGTAGCCGACGCCATCGAGCATGAGGCCGATGGCCGGGCCGCTATGGCGATGCTCGGCGAGGCAGGAAGCGAGATGCGCGTGATGGTGCTGTACGCCGAGCGTCGGCTTGCCCTGCTCCAGCGCCCAGCGCGTGGTCATGTAGGCGGGATGGAGGTCGTGCACGAGTAACTCCGCCTCCGTCCTGAAGATACGCTGCATGTGCGCGGCCACATCGTCGAAGTGGCGATACGCCTCGTAGTTTTTCATATCGCCGATGTGCTGGCTCATGAACGCCTCGCCGCCCTTCGCGAGGCAGAGCGCATTTTTCAGCTCGCCGCCCGTACCGAGCACCGGCGGGCCGCTTTCGAGGAGCCTGATCGGCGCGGGCGCGTAGCCCCGGCTCCGGCGGATCATCCGCACGGCTCCGGCGAGTTGGACAACCACCGAGTCATCGCAGCGCCGGGCGATGGGGCGGTCGTGCATCAGGAACGCATCGGCGATGCCCGCCAGCCGTTCGAGCGCCTCGGCGTTGTCGGCGACGAGCGGCTCCTCGCTGAAGTTCGCGCTCGTCATGACCAGCGCCTCCGGCCCTTCGCGCAAGAGCAGAAAGTGCAGCGGCGAGTAGGGCAGCATCACGCCAAGCCGGTCGTTGCCCGGCGCGATGGACGCGGCGAGCCGCAAATCGGCGCGCTTGCGAAGCAGCACGATGGGCGCTTGCGGCGAGGCGAGCGCGACCTCCTCATCCGCGCCGATCTCGCACAGCTCGCGGGCAGCGGCGAGGTCGCGCACCATCACGGCGAACGGCTTCTCCTCGCGCCCCTTACGGCTTCGGAGCCGCTGGACGGCCTCCTCGTTCGAGGCATCGACGGCGAGATGGAATCCACCGACGCCCTTGATGGCAAGAATCTTCCCACCCGACAGCAACTCCCCCGCCGCCAAAATTTCGTCGTCAAACTCCAGCCGGAGGCCGGACACGTCGCGCAGTTCGAGCTTCGGCCCGCACACCGGGCAGGCGTTCGGCTGGGCGTGGAAGCGGCGGTCGGCGGGGTCGCCGTACTCGCGCTGACACTCCGGGCACAGCGAAAAACCTTTCATCGTGGTGAACGGGCGGTCGTAGGGAATGCGCTCGACGATGGTGTAGCGCGGCCCGCAATCGGTGCAGTTGGTGAAGGCGTAGCGATAGCGGCGGTTGGCGGAATCGGCGATGTCTCGCAGGCAGGCCGCGCAGACAGCGATGTCGGGCGAGATGAGCGTCTGCATCGATTCGCCGCTGGACGATTCCAGAATGACGAATCCCGGTTCGCCTTCGACCAGCGCAATCTCTTGGCGGACGAGCGAGGCGATGCGGGCGAGCGGCGGCGCTTCGTCGCGCAGAGCAGCTTCGAAGCGGTCGAGATTGTCCGGCTCGCCCTCAACCTCGATCACCACGCCGGAGCCGGTGTTGCGGACAAATCCCGTCAGCTCGAAACGACCAGCAAGCCGCCACGCGAAAGGGCGGAACCCCACCCCCTGCACGATGCCGCCAACGGCGAAACGACGACGTTCGCTCTTCGGACGAGCGCTCAGAGCGCCGCGAGCTTCGAGGTCAGCCATGCCGTCCACTGGTCGAAACCCTCGCCGGTTTTCGCGGAAACCTCGATCCATTCGAGATGGTGATTGACCTGCATGGCGTAATCACGGCACTTGGCCACGTCGAAATCGAGATGCGGCAGCAGGTCGATCTTGTTGAGCAGCACGACATCCGCATGATGGAACATCGTGGGATATTTGATGGGCTTGTCCTCGCCCTCGGTCACGCTGATGACCACCACCTTCGCCGCTTCGCCGAGATCGAAGAGCGCCGGGCAGACCAGGTTGCCCACGTTCTCGATGCAAAGCAGCGAGCGCTCCGGCGGATCGAGTTCGCGGACAGCGCGTTGCACCATCTGCGCGTCGAGGTGGCAGCCGGTGCCGGTGTTCACCTGAATCACCGGCACACCAAGTGCGTCGATGCGGTCGGCGTCGTTGGTGGTCTGCTGGTCGCCCTCGATCACCGTGACGGGGGACTGCTCCAGCAGCATCGGGATCGTTTTTTCAAGAATCGAGGTCTTGCCAGATCCGGGAGAGCTGAGGAAGTTCAGCGCCAGCACCCGCCGCGCCTCGAACCAGCCGCGGTTGCGCTCGGCGAGCAGATTGTTCTGCAACAGCACATCCTGCTCGACCTGGACCTTGCGCGCCTCGCCGTGATGGTGGTGATGATCGTGTCCGTGGTCATGATGGTGGTCGTGACCATGTTCATGCTCGTGATGGTGATGATGGCCGCCCTCATCGCCGACATGAACGTGATACTCCTTCGCGCCCGGCTTGCGCAGCACCGCACCACCATCGCCCGAACAACCGCAGGTATCGCACATATTCTTTACTCCCGTTGAATCTGGTAATTATTTCTCTTAGCCTCGATCCGACAGATCAGGCTGATCGGTCGGATCAATTTTTATTCTATCGTGAACGAGCGCACCGCGAGTTCCTCGCCGGATTCGATTCGCACCCGGAACTGCCCACATTGCGGGCACTTCGCGTAGAAGCTCGACACCGCAAACTCCGCGCCGCACGATTCGCAGCGGCCCCGCCCCTCCGGCTCTTCGATCAGGAGTTCGGCTCCATCGGCAAGCGTGTCGCGCGTGGCCGCGTCGAAACAGAACTTCAGCGACTCGACCTGTACGCCCGCCAGCTTTCCGACCACCAGTTCGATGCCGGTAATTTTGACGCCACCCTCCTCGCAGGCCTTGCCGAGAACGGCCTCGATCACCGACATGGCGATGGACATTTCGTGCATGGGCCTTCCGTCATTTTCAGATAAACAAACTTTCGACACCACGTACCCGAATCGGGCGAAAACAGTTCCTTAGCGGCGTTTCGGGCGGTGGTGAATGATCGTCAAAATTTTCTTAATTTCGCAGAGCACAACCAACACTTATCCTTTACAGCACTTTTGAATCACCTCACGGGATTATACGGGCTGCCCGCCGACACGCTTCACGACCTTCTCGACCTTGCCGCCGGGTATCGCGCAGGTCTCAACAGAGAGCCGGAAATCTTCGCCCCGGTGCTTGCCAACCGGCGCGTCGCCCTCGTTTTCTTTGAAAATTCCACCCGCACCCGCTTTTCGTTCGAGCTTGCCGCGCGGCATCTCGGCGCGAGTACGCTGAGCTTCACGGCGGCGTCGAGCAGCGTCAGCAAGGGCGAAACCCTGTCGGACACCATCCGGAACCTCGAAGCGATGAAGGTCGATGCCTTCGTGCTGCGCCATCCATCCTCCGGCGCGGCGGATTTCGTGGCTTCGATCACCGACCGGCCCGTCGTCAACGCGGGCGACGGCACGCACGAGCATCCGACGCAGGCGCTGCTCGACATCCTCACACTCCGGGAGTATTTCGGACGGATCGAGGGGCTGAAAATCATGATCCTCGGCGACATTCTGCACAGCCGCGTGGCGCGGTCGAACATCATCGGCCTCAAGACGCTCGGCGCCGAAATCGCCGTCTGCGCTCCCACGACGCTCCTGCCGGGCCGCATCGACCAGCTCGGCGTACAGGTCTTCACCGGCATCGACGAGGCGCTCGCCTGGGCCGACGCGGCCATCGTGCTTCGCCTCCAGCTCGAACGGGCGACCGGCGGCTTCATTCCGTCGCTCGAAGAGTACTCCGCGCGCTACGGCCTGACCGACGAGAAGCTCGACCGCCTGAAACGCCTCCTGCCGGTGCTCCATCCGGGGCCGATCAACCGCGAGATCGAAATCTCGAATCTCGTGGCCGACCGCATCCAGCCGCCGGGCTATTCGAGCAGCATGCTGATGGAGCAGGTGACCAACGGCGTGGCCGTACGCATGGCCGTGCTGCACCGGCTGCTGGCCAGATAGTCTGGCTGGATCGCTTTTGAGCGAACTCTTTATTTGTTACTTACAATCATCGATCAAGAATCATACGCCATGAAAAAACGCACCTCCATTCTGACCGCCACGGTGCTCTCGTCGCTCTGCATCTCGGCCCCTGCCCGGCCGGCAATGGCCGAATCGGCGCTCAAGCCGACCTTCGACACGCTCTTCGAGCCGCTGCTCGCCGACCCGATGGAGCCACGCATCGCCGTCATGCCGATGCTCGGCAAAAAGCAGCTCCAGCTCGACATCGGCACCTCGGCCGACCTGTACCAGAACGACAGCAAGACCTTCGCTGTCGGCATCGATTTCGCCACCTGGTCGCTCCTGAACCGCACCAGCAACTTCAAGTTCCCGGTGGACTGCATCGACTACATGTTCGGCATCAACACCACTGTCCGGCGCGAGATCAAGGAAAGCCCGCTGCCCTTCGATGAAGCGAGCGTGCGGGTTCGCCTGAGCCACATCTCGGCCCATTTCGAGGATGGCCATACCGACGACAACGGCGACTGGCTCAACCCCGGCGATTCTCCGTTCGGCATTCCCTTCACCTACAGCCGCGAGTTCGTCAACGTGACGGGCGCGCTCTCCGCGCCGGGCCGCCGCGTCTATCTGGGCTACCAGTACATGTACAACACCCTGCCGGACGAAATCAGCCCCAGCTCGTTCCAGGCGGGCGCGGAGATCGGCTTGCCGTACAACGCCTACGTGGCCGCCGACTTCAAGCTGCTTCCGAAATGGCGGCGGGATGAAGCCAAAACCGACGGCTACCGCGGCACCTGGAACCTGCAAGCCGGAATGCGCCTGACTTCGATCGGACTCGAAAACGTCAGAATCGCCGCCAACTACTTCTCCGGCATGAGCCGTCAGGGCATGTACTTCTACAAGCCGGAGAGCTTTACGACGTTGGGAATGATCGTGGATTTGTAAGATTAAGATGATGTGAAAAGGGCGTCCCGGCACCTGGAAGCGCCTGCAATGAAACCGGATTCATCTCGCAATTCCGTAGGGGCAGACCTGCGTGTCTGCCCTGCATTCGATGCTTGGGGAAAGGGCGAACACGCAGGTTCGCCCCTACGAAAATACCAGCACCAATTCTGTTGTAGGGGCAATCCCTTGCGGTTGCCCTCTTCATCTCGCCTCACAGCGTCGAGTCGAAAAACTCCGGGCAGAGGGTGTCGAAGCCACGGCGGAGCCCCGAGTCGATAAATTCGTAGAGGAATGGCGGATAGAGGCGGAAACCGGCCAGCCCGTCGAGCGGCAGCCAGCGGGTTTCGAGGATCATCTGCCGGTCGTCGGGAAGCTCCGGGTCGCGGCCCGTGACGAGCTGGCCGCCGGTCACTTCGCAATGAAATCCGAGCGAAACCGAGTGGTGCCGCTCCCCCTGCCCCGGCAAGCCCGGATGGGGCCAGAGCAGCTCCTTGACGAACACCATCCCGCCAACCGCGCACTCAAGTCCGGTCTCCTCCATCACCTCGCGCCTGAGCGCCTCCTGGAGTGTTTCACCCCGTTCGACAACCCCGCCCGGCAGAATCCAGTAGCTTTCGGGCATGGCCGGATCGTCCGGCGCGAAGCTCCGGTGCTCGACGAACAGCGCGTGGCCGTCCCGGACGCACAGGGCGCTGACTCTCAAATTGACCGGTTTTCTTGAAGGATAGCTCATAAATACTCGGCAGTTACAGTGGGCAAGAGATCGATCGGGAAGCGAACAAGATAGTTCGTCAGAGCCGAACCTCACGCGGCAGGCGCTCATTTTTATTGACCGGCAGACTCTTCGACAGATTTACTCCATTTACTTCAACAGGTTACAATCATTCCGGCAGAGATTTTTTCACGATTGTTAAACGCCGTAAACATCGAGACAACGCATTGAATGACAAGACGTTGCAAACTGCTTAACCATATAACCAAAATGTGCCGAGAGCCAAGCAACGCATCTTTTTTTTGGACTAATCAATACTATTTACTTAATTTAGCTCTAACCATAACCACACCTGTTCTTTTGTATATTTATGTTGCCATTTCGTGAACGTGGCAACTGGCCGCCATCGGCGGTCGAGTTTTTGTCTTGACAATACGCATCACACAACCTAACGGAGAACACACAATGAAAAAAATGCTATCTCTTGCTGCGATGTTCGCAGTACTTGCATACGCATCCCCCGCTTCGGCTGAACTGAAGCTCAGCGGAGACGCCTCCATGCGCCTCAGAGGCCAGTTCGAAGACACTGAAGTCAATGACAACGCAACAACGAATACTGACGATCTCAACTTCGCCTATCGCCTGCGCCTGAAAGCGGCAGCCGACCTTGGCAATGGTTACTTCGTGAAAGCATTACTGACGACCGATACCACAAATAATCTTGGTCTCAGCGCTGATGGCTGGAACACCGTTACTGGCGGAGAAGATGCTGAACTCGACATTTCTCAGCTCTATTTCGGACGCATGCAGGAAAACTGCCACTGGATGGTTGGCCGCCTGCCGCTCAACTCGGTCAACAACCCGATCTTCGATCTGACGCTCTACCCGATCGTTTATGGTATTGGCTCAGGCAGCCCAGTTGGTCTTGCTGACACCGCTGTGGCAACCTACAACATGGACCGCGTCTATGGCCTCAACTATGGTGGCAAGCTCGGTTCGGGTGAAGCCAACGCCACCCTCGTTGTTTTTGACAACAACATGAGAGGTGATCATGCAGGAGAAGGTAATGGCATCTTCAACGATGGCTATGCGCTGCACCTCTCTTACAAGGACAAACTCGGCGAAGTGACCGTCGAACCGCAGGCGATCATCAGCCTCACCAACCTTGACGGACTTGTTTATCAAGGTATCACCCCGAATACCTTCGGTCTCAACATGACCGTTCCTGCCGGCGACGCCAAGATCGGCATGAGCGCACTCTACACTGCCTGTGACGATACCTCTGACGCAGGTGAAGAGGTCGATTACAGCGGTTACCTCCTGAGGCTCAAGGGCGAAGTAGGCAACTTCCTTGCATGGGTTGACTACAACCAGACCAGCGACAAGACCGATGGCAAAGATGACGACTACGACAACCTGTTCGTCTGGGCGCAGTACAAGTTCAACGTGTACGAATCAGCCGCTGGATCGTTCAGCCTCACCCCGACCGTCCGCTACTGGGCTGCTGGATACGAGGACAACGACGGAAATAGCGCTGACGTAGATTACAGCAGGCTCCGCACCGAGCTTGTTGCGACCGTCACCTTCTAAGGTTGTTCCGCAGGACTCAAAAAAAGCCGCAGGCAACTGCGGCTTTTTTATTTCTCATCCTCATCCATCCGGAATGACGCAAATAAACAATTGTATACTTGCTCAAAACAGGTTATATAGTTATATTATTCACTTAGAGGCATCGCATAATATGCGCTGCTTGTTCATCCGATACGGTGATTACATTAAGGCCGGATACTCGGTTTCTCGTACATAAGAATCATCGTCATCTCTACAAGAATCCTGTTCTTTTCGCCATTTCAATCATTCCGGCGAGAGTTTACCACGCCAATACCGTTTAATACCCTGTTTCCGGACAGCGGTGTCCCTTGATGGGATTTCCACCTGCGCTTCAGGCAGGGCAATGGGGTTTTTACATGGTATCCGGCGCATTTTTCCGTCGTTCAATCAACCAAAACAATCTGACTGGCTATGATTACCATCAAAAAAATCATCTGCCCGGTTGACTTTTCTGGCCTCTCCCGCAAGGCAATGCAATACGCAAACGAGTTTGCAAGGCTGTCGGATGCCAAAGTCTTCCTGGTCGGCGTCGTGGAAAACGATCCAACAATGAATTACTCACACGGCCTCGAAAAAGAGAGTTCCGATGAGGAGCAAAAGCTTGCCTCGCTCATCGAAGAAGAGCAGATGGCGGGCGTCGTAGCCGACTTCGCCATTTATGAAGGCTTCCCTGAAGAGTGCATCCTCGACTACGCCAAGCGCCAGGAGGCAGACATCATCATCATGGGTTCGCACGGGCGCAAGGGGCTGAAACGCATGATTCTCGGAAGCGTGGCCGAACACATCGTCAGGCGCGCTCCTTGCCCTGTGCTCGTAGTCAAGGAGAACGAACACGAGTTCATCGACTGATCCGTTAACGGCAACCGTTGACCGAACATTTTACTGTTTTTTTTGTCTTTTTTTCATCAACCCAGGAGCATTTGTATGGCACAAAACTATTCTGCCTCCCACTCCGAAGAGGTATCGAGCACGCGGAAGGTCATTGCGGCCTCTTCTGTCGGCACCCTCATCGAGTGGTATGACTTCTACATCTTCGGTTCGCTCGCGAAGATCATTTCCGAACAGTTCTTCCCGAAAGACAACCCGACCGCCGCATTGCTGGCCACGCTGGCCACTTTCGCCGCTGGTTTCGTCGTCCGTCCTTTCGGCGCGCTCTTCTTTGGCCGCCTTGGCGACCTCATCGGGCGCAAGTACACCTTCCTCGTGACGCTCGTCATCATGGGCGGCTCAACCTTCGTGATCGGTCTCGTTCCCGGCTACGCGCAGATCGGCTTCGTGGCTCCGGCGATTGTCTTCCTTCTGCGACTGCTGCAAGGTCTCGCGCTCGGCGGCGAATATGGCGGTGCGGCCACCTATGTCGCGGAACACTCGCCCGACAACCAGCGCGGCTACTGGACGAGCTTCATCCAGACCACCGCGACCTTCGGTCTGTTCATCTCGCTCGGCGTGATCCTGATCGTCCGTCAGACGCTCGGTCTCGAAGTCTTCAACGACTGGGGCTGGCGCGTGCCGTTCCTGCTCTCGATCTTCCTGGTCGGCGTTTCGGTCTTTATCCGCATGAAGATGTCGGAATCTCCGATGTTCTCGAAGCTCAAAAAAGAGGGCAAGACGTCCACCAATCCGCTCGCAGAGAGCTTCAAGCAGAAAGACAACCTGAAGATGGTGCTTCTGGCCCTTCTCGGCGCGACCGCCGGTCAGGGCGTCGTGTGGTACACCGGCCAGTTCTATGCGCTCTCCTTCCTGCAGAACGCCTGTAACATCGAGTTCGTGCAGAGCAACATCATCATCTCCATCGCGCTCGTTATCGGCACTCCGTTCTTCGTGGTCTTCGGTGCGCTCTCCGACAAGATCGGCCGCAAATGGATCATGATGCTCGGTATGCTCATCGCCGTCCTCTCCTATGGCCCGATCTACAATGCGATGTATGACACCGCCAACCTCAAGAACAAGGTTGAAATCAAGGAAAAAACGGTCGTCGAACACAAGGCCACGGTCAACGGCGCCGATTCGCTGAAGACCACCATCACCAAGAAGGTCTTCGAAGATGGCACGACCTACAAAGAGACCAAGAAAGAGATGTTCCCGGTTGACGCAGCCGCCAAAGCCGCCTTGCCGAAGGACAAGCTGAAACCGGATACCAAGAAAGAGGTTGTCCTTCCGCAGGATCAGTTTATCCGCATGATCGGTTTCGTCTTTATCCAGGTGCTCTTTGTGACGATGGTGTACGGCCCGATCGCCGCGTTCCTCGTCGAGCTGTTCCCGACCAGAATCCGCTACACCTCGATGTCACTGCCTTACCACATCGGTAACGGTGTCTTCGGTGGTCTGGTGCCGCTCATCGCGACAAGGCTTGTCGAGGCATCCAAAGAGCCTGGCTACTCAAACCCGCTCTCCAACCTGATCAATGGTGTTACGGGACATGCTTCCGCAGTTGCCGGTCAGGCCGATCCGCTCGCAGGTCTCATGTATCCGATCCTGATCGCTGGAGTCTGCTTCATCATCGGTACCGTGTACATTAAGAACAAACCTACCGTGATCGATGGCGAATAAACAGGTAACTATCTAAATCAGAACACAATGTCAGCAATTCAAAAAATATTGGGAATCGTGTGGGCGGCCCTTGGCGTCGGTATCATTCCGCTGGCCATCATGCGCGCCATGGCGGAGATCGCCAAAAAGCCCAGCGAAGAGAACTGGATATTCTGGTCCATCGTGATCGTCGTGCTCATGCCGATCATTTCGTTCAGTCTGATCACCTTCGGCGTATTCGCCCTCAAAGGTGAATATGACTCCGTAGACTGATCGGTAACCGGACAGTTCACCGCAAAAGAGGCGCCTCGCAAGATGGCGCCTCTTTGTGTTTGGAGAAAAAGGACTCAAAGGACAGCAGGGACAATAAGGACAGAAATGTTTTATTTGTCTTTGGTGTCTTTTGAGTCCCTGCTGTCCTTTATCGAAACACTCCCATGAACGCCAAGCAACTGCCAGCCAACGCCGCTCTTGCCGAAACACTCGCCACGCTGCCGACCTCGCCCGGCGTGTACCGCTTCAGCAACGATGCGGGCACGGTGATCTACGTCGGCAAAGCGCGGAATCTGCGCAACAGGGTGCGCTCCTACTTCAACAGCCAGTCGAGGCAGTCGGGCAAAACCGCCGTGCTCGTAAGCCACATCGCCGCGCTCGACGTCATCATCACCACCTCGGAGGTCGAAGCGCTGATCCTCGAAAACAATCTCATCAAGGAGCTGAAGCCGCGCTACAACGTCAGCCTCAAGGATGACAAGAGCTACCCCTGGCTGGTGATCACCGCGGAGCGCTTTCCGCGCATCTTCCTCACCCGTCAGGTGCGGCGCGACGGCTCGCTCTACTTCGGCCCCTACACCGAAGCCTCCCAGCTCCGGCTCATCCTCGACCTGATCGGCTCGATCTTTCCCGTCCGGAGCTGCAAGTACAAGCTCACCGAAGAGGCAGTGGCGGCGAAAAAGCACCGGGTCTGCCTCGACTACCACATTCACAAGTGCAAAGGGCCATGCGAAGGGTTGCAGCCGGAGGAGGAGTACCAGGCGATGATCCGCGAAATCGTCACGCTGCTCAAGGGCAAGACCTCGGCGCTCGTTCGCGACCTCAACGCCCGAATGCAACAGAAGGCGACAGAGCTGAAGTTCGAGGAGGCCGCCGCCCTGAAGGCGCAGATCGAGGGGCTGAAGCGCTACGCCGAGCGGCAGAAGATCGTGAGCACCGAAGCGATCGACCGCGATGTCTTCGCGGTGGCGGCGGGCGACGATGATGCGTGCGGCGTGGTGTTCCGCATCCGCGAGGGCAAGCTGATCGGCTCGCGCCATACGTACCTGACCAACACCGGCAGCACTCCCCTGCCGAACTTGCTCGCCTCCTTCATGGAGCACTACTACCTCGAAACCCCCGACCTGATTCCGCAGGAGATCATGCTCCAGGCGGAGCTGCCGGAGGAGGAGATCGAGACGCTCCGGCAACTGCTCT
The DNA here is from genome assembly GCF_006265165.1 of Chlorobaculum thiosulfatiphilum. Classification (GTDB taxonomy): domain Bacteria; phylum Bacteroidota; class Chlorobiia; order Chlorobiales; family Chlorobiaceae; genus Chlorobaculum; species Chlorobaculum thiosulfatiphilum. The sequence goes on along the minus strand of NZ_VDCH01000003.1, from coordinate 102,363 downwards.
CGTCGCGGCAGAGCGAGCGGCGGCAGGTGCGCTTCACGGTGCCGCGCATCGGCGAAAAGGCGCATCTCATCGCCATGTGCCTCGAAAACGCCGAGCACCACCTGCACGAGTTCATGGCGCAGAAAAAGCTGAGGGGCGAAGTCGCGCGAAAGTCGCCCGCGCTCGAATCGCTCCAGCAGGTGCTGCATCTGGAAAAGCTCCCCGAGCGGATCGAATGCTTCGACAACTCGCATTTCCAGGGTACCGATTACGTCAGTTCGATGGTCACCTTCGTCTCTGGCAAGCCGAAAAAGTCGGACTACCGCAAGTTCAAACTGAAAAGCTTCGAGGGGTCGGACGATTACGCCGCCATGCGCGAAGCGCTCACCCGGCGCTACGGCGGATCGCTCATGGGCGAACTGCCGCTGCCCGATCTGGTGCTCATCGACGGCGGCAAGGGGCAGGTGAACGTCGCCTGGCAAGCCCTCCGGGAGCTTGGCCTCGACCTGCCGGTGGCGGGCCTGGCCAAGCGGCTCGAAGAGATTTTCGTGCCGAATGAGCGCGACCCGTACAATCTGCCCAAAACATCGCCAGCGCTCAAGCTTTTGCAACAATTGCGTGACGAAGCGCACCGCTTCGCCATCACCTACCACCGCAAGCTCCGCAGCGACCGGACGATCCGCACGGAATTGACCGAAATCAGGGGCGTGGGCCAAAAGAGCGCCGAAAAGCTGCTGAAGCACTTCGGCTCGGTGGAAAGCATCTCGAAAGCCTCTCTCGAAGAACTCTCCGCCGTCGCCGGAACAAAAACCGCCGAAAGCATTTACTGCTATTTCAACGGAGGCGGCGCTCCCCAAGCCTGAAAGAATGGCCGGGCGGGGCGCTTTTTTTGAGAAAATTCTGCTATATTGACGATGTTCTTATGATCGTGAAATTTGCACGAACAGGAGTGTATGAGTTTGCTTGATTTTTTCGATGACGACCTGAACCATTCAGCCGGATTCTTTCTGAACAAACCGGAAGGGACCGTTGACCCCGATTCTATCCACGATCCTGAAGAACTTCTCGACCTTATCATCCAGCTAAACGAGGAGGGACTTCACGAGAAATCGCTCGTCGCAGCCCGACGGCTGGAAGAACTCGCCCCTTATAACGCGGAAACCTGGTTTCACCTCGGCAACAGTTTGACACTGAACGGACTTTTCGAGGAGGCGCTCGAAGCGTTTCAGCGCGCCGTTCTGCTCAGTCCCGCCGACAGCGAAATGACCCTGAATCTCGCCCTTGCGTACTTCAATACCGGACGCCTCGATGAAGCGCTCGAAGAGATCGGCGGCGTCGTGACCGATTCCACGACGGAGCGGGATACCTCGTTCTACCGGGGCCTCATCCTGCAACGCCTCGAACGGTTCGAAGAGGCCGAGAAAAATTTCGAGCAGACATTGCAGCTCGATCAGGAGTTCGGAGAGGCGTGGTACGAACTGGCCTACAGCCAGGACATTCTCGGCAAACTCGATGAAAGCCTCGTCGCCTACGACAAAGCCATCGATCTCGACCCGTACAATATCAATGCCTGGTACAACAAGGGGCTTGTCCTGAGCAAGCTCAAACGCTATCCGGAGGCGCTCGAATCCTACGACATGGCGCTTGCCATTTCCGACGATTTCAGCTCGGCCTGGTACAACCGGGCCAATGTGCTGGCCATCACGGGAAGAATCGAGGAGGCTGCCGAAAGCTATACGAAAACGCTCGAAATCGAGCCGGATGACATCAACGCGCTCTACAACCTCGGCATAGCGCAAGAGGAGCTGGAGCAGTACCCCGAGGCGATCGCCTGCTACGAACACTGCATCGAGCTGAACCCGGAGTTTGCCGACGCCTGGTTCGCGCTTGCCTGCTGCTTCGAGGCGCTCGAACAGTACGAAGCGTCGCTCGACGCCATCGGCTACGCCATCGCGGAGATGCCTGAGTGCATCGAGTTCCTCCTGCTCAAGGCGGAGATCGAGTACAACCTCGGACGGCTCGACCAGTCGCTGGCGACTTACGAAAAGATCATCCCCATGGAGCCGGACAGCTCGCAGATATGGCTCGACTACGCAATGGTGCTGCGCGAGGCCGGCTCGATGGATGAATCGATCCGCGCGCTCGAAGAGTCGATCTCGCTTCAGCCGCTCTCGGCGGAGGCGCACTTCGAGATCGCCGCGACCTACTTCGCCATGGGCGACAACCAGAGCACCCTCAAGGCGCTCAGCAAGGCTTTCAAGATCGATCCCGACAAAAAGCAGCTTTTCCAGAGCACCTTCCCTGAACTGTATCAGCAGGATGCCGTGCGCAGGCTGCTGGAAATCTCCTGAACCACCAGCGAAAAGAACATCGTGTCAAACTCCCAGTCCAAAAAAATTTTCGGGCTTCTCGGCAGGCATGTCGATTATTCCTGGTCACCCCTGATTCATAATACCGGCTTCGAGACGCTCGGGTTGCCCTGCGCCTATACCATCTTCAACATCGCTTCGCCGGAGCTTGTCGAGGACGCTCTGAAAGGAAGTCGCGCGCTTGGCATCGCGGGATTCAGCGTCACCATTCCGTACAAGAAAACCGTCGTGCCGTTCCTTGACGAACTCTCGCCTGAAGCGCTCTCCATCGGGGCGGTGAACACCATCGTCAACGACAATGGCCGCCTCCTTGGCTACAACACCGATATCGACGGCTTCGCCGCCCCGCTGCTTCCGATGGCGGAGTCGATCCGGAACAGGCCGGTCTGCATCTTCGGCAACGGCGGGGCCGCGCTGGCTGCCGTCGAAGCCTTCAGGCACCACTTCAATCCCTCGTCGGTGCTGCTCGTGGTGCGGGACACGCAGAAGGCCGAGGATATGCTCGAAGAGTACGCATACCGCGACCTCGTCACCATCTGTTCGGGCCGAGAAATCGACCAGCCCTCGTGCAGCAAGCTGATCCGCAATTGCCGTGTGCTCGTCAACGCCACGCCGGTCGGCACCGCCGGAAGAGCCGATCACGTCCACAACATCCTGCCGACCGGGCACGGCCTCTTGCACGACGGCCAGATCGTTTACGACATGGTCTATAACCCGCTCGAAACGCCACTGCTCGCCGAAGCACGCGCGGCAGGCGCGGCGATCATTCCGGGCATCGAGATGCTCATCGCCCAGGCCGCCCGCGCCTTCTCGATCTGGACTGGCCAGGAGCTGCCCGTCGATCTGGTCAGAAAAACCGTACTCGCTGAAATCGAAAAAAGCGACGCCTGACGCGGAGATTTGAAAGCGGCCTGAATGGTGTTACATTTCGCTGAACTTCATTGATTCTTCAGACAAAGACACTCTTTCATGGCTCTCTTTTATCTGATCGCAGTGCTGGTAGCCCTCTTCGACCGGGCGACCAAGCTCCTCGCCATCCACTACCTGCGTGACGGCAACCAAAGCATTGTCATCATTCCTGACTGGCTCAAGCTGACCTACGCCGAAAACCTCGGCATAGCATTCAGCGTCCGGCTCCTCCCGCCGGCAGGACTGCTGCTCCTGACCCTCGCCATTTCGGCAGGCGTCGTCTGGTATGTCTGGAGATCTGGCAACCGCTCCCCGCTCTTCATCACGGCCTTCGCGCTCATTGTCGGCGGAGGCGTGGGCAATCTGCTCGACCGCCTCATGCTGGGCCATGTGGTGGACTTCATCTATTTCGATCTCTATCATGGCGCGCTGTTCGGGCTTCAGCTCGATCTCTGGCCGATTTTCAACGTCGCGGACTCCTGCATCAGCATCGGCGCGTGTATGCTCGTGCTGTTTCACGAAAAGATTTTCGGCAAGCCATGAGTACGCCGGCCTTCTGCGACATCCACTGCCATCTCTCCTTTCCCGATTTCGACCTTGACCGCGACCGGGTGATCGACGATCTCCTCGCGGCGGGCGTGCGGCGCCTGATCGATCCCGGCACCGGCGTCGAAACAAACCGGCGCTCCATCGAGCTCGCCGCCCGACACGACTTCATCTATTCGAATGTCGGCCTGCACCCTCACGAAACGAACGCGCCGCTCACGCCGGAGCTGTTCGACGAACTGGCGACGCAGGCGCGCTCGCCAAACGTGGTGGGCATCGGCGAAATCGGCCTCGACTACCACTGGCCCGATCACGATGCTGCACTCCAGCAGGCTGCTTTCCGCGAAATGCTGCGGATGGCGATCTCGCTCGACCTGCCGGTGGTGATCCACTGCCGTGACGCCTGGCCGGACATGCTGCGCATCCTCTCGGAGGAGCGCTCCTCCGCCTTGCGCGGCGCGATGCACTGCTTTTCGGGCGACCTCGACATGGCCCGCCGCTGCATCGCTCTCGGCCTGAAGATTTCGATTCCCGGCACCATCACTTACAAAAAGTCGCCGCTGCCTGACGTAGTGGCGTCGGTCAGCCTCGGCGATCTCTGCTCCGAAACCGACGCGCCCTACCTCGCGCCCGCGCCCAAGCGCGGCAAACGCAACGAACCGGCCTTCATCGTCCACACGGTGCGCAAAATCGCCGATCACCGCCCAGAGCCATTCGAAAAGGTCGTGGAAGCGCTCGCGAGCAATGCCAAAACCCTGTTCAGCCTGCCGTGACAGGCGAGGTTCGCCGATTTTGAAATTCAGGCGAACTTGCTTAGGTTGAGCCTCAGACTGAACGCCGCCGGTGAAGCGGAACGATCAAGAGCACCTCATTTAAAGCAACGACAGCACGAACCATATGAACACCACGCAACCGCAGAAATCGCTTCCTGAACCGACCTTCTCCGACCGGATGCTTGAAATCGGCATAAAGTACAAAACGCAGCTTACCGTCCTGTTTGTCGCGCTCTGCCTTATAGCGGGCGGAACGCTCTTCTGGATGCAGAAGAGCCGGGTCGATCAGGCAGAAGCGTCGCTCGCCCTGGCAAAGATCACCCCGTGGATCGAAACCGGCGACATCAACCGGGCGATCAATGGCGAGGGATCGATCAAAGGACTGAACACTATCGCCAAAACTTGGGGCAGTACGCCGAGCGGCAACCTGGCCAAGCTTTACATGGGCAACATTTTGCTCAACAATGGCAAGCCGGACGAAGCGCTCGCGATGTACAAGAGCTTCAAGAGCGACAACAAGGATCTTCAGGCATCGGCGGTTGCCGGAGCCGCTGCCTGCCATGTCCAGAAAAAGGCGTTCGGCGAAGCCGCACCGGAGTACGAAAAAGCTTCGGAGACCGCTGAAAACGAGACGCTCAAATCGATGTATCTCGCTAAAGCCGCCGAAAGCTACGACTCCGCAGGTCAACCCGACAAAGCCGCCAAGCTGCTCGATCAGGTGATCAAAACCTGGCCCGCCACATCGGCTGCCGGAGCCGCCCGGCGCACACTCTTGCGTCTTTCCGGCGCAGGTGTGCAGATACCGCAAATCTGACAGGATATTTTTTCGACACACAACCACATCATCATGCCAGAAAAATTCATCATCAAGACCAGCATGGGCGATATTGCCATCGCCCTGCATGACGACACTCCCCAGCATCGCGACAACTTCGTCAAGCTCGTCGGCGAGGGCTACTACGACGGCATCCGCTTCCACCGCGTGATCGAAGGCTTCATGATCCAGACGGGCGATCCGCTCTCCCGCCACGACGAGAAGCGGATGATGCACGGCACCGGCGGCCCCGACTACCGCGTTCCGGCTGAAATCAAGCACTCCAACAAAAAAGGTACGCTTGCCGCCGCGCGTGACAACAATCCGCAGAAAGCCTCGTCCGGCAGCCAGTTCTACATCAACCAGGCCGACAACGGCTTTCTCGACGGCGAATACACCGTCTTCGGCGTCGTGGAGTCGGGCATCGACGTGGTTGACGCCATCGCTGTGGTGGAGACCGACATGCGCGACAACCCGCTCAAACCGGTGACCATCGAAACCATCACCCCGGTAACCGCCTGATCGTCGAAAGCATGGAAAGCGTCTCGTCGAACCTCGCTGCCGTCAGGGAACAGATCGCTGAGGCCTGCCGAAAGGCGGGCCGGAGCGAAGATGAGGTAACGCTCATCGCCGTCTCGAAGACCAAAAGCGCCGCCGCCGTGCGCGAGGCGTGGGATGCGGGCCAGCGGGAGTTCGGCGAGAGCTACGTGCAGGAGTTTCTCGAAAAGCTCGAAGCGCCCGAACTGTCGGGGCTGCCGCTCGACTGGCACTTCATCGGCCACCTCCAGTCCAACAAGGTGCGCCAGATCGTCGGCAAGGCGGCGATGATCCACGGCATCGACAAGGTGAGCACCGCCGAGGAGCTGTCGAAACGCGCCGAGCAACACGGCATCGACGTCGATTTCCTGCTCGAAGTGAACACGTCGCGCGAAGGCAGCAAGTACGGCCTCGATCCCGGATCGGTGCTCCAAGCCGCCGAAGAGTGCTTCGCCCTGCCGAACGTACGGCTGCGGGGACTCATGACCATCGCCTCGCCCGACCCGGTGGAAGCCCGCCGCGAATTCGCGGAACTCCGCCAGACGCTCGAAAAGCTCCGCCAGAACGCCCCCGACCCGACGCTCCTCACCGAGCTGTCGATGGGCATGAGCGGCGATTTCGAGGAGGCAATCCTCGAAGGCGCAACGATGATTCGCATCGGCACAGCGATTTTCGGGTGGCGGTGAGTGGGGAGAAAGTGGACTTGGTGGACGAATGTAAGAGAATAGAGTGCTGCGAAGTATCGTCTTCATCTTCTGTCCACAATGTTCACAGCGTCCACCAAATCCACATCTTACATTACATTCGCCCACTTCCTCCTCTTCCCCAATTTCCTCTTCTCCCCCTTGCTGCTTATATTGAATGTCTTTTTTTCCTCGCCGTTTCAAACCATTAAAATCACAGGGAATATCATGACTGAACAAAGGCAGAAAATCCGGGAGGCCGTAGAATACATCAGAAAAAAAACCACGGCGGAGTATCCGGTGGGCATCGTGCTCGGTACCGGCCTCGGCGGACTCGTCAAGGAGATCGAGATCGACTTCGCGCTCGACTATGCCGACATTCCCTATTTCCCGATTTCGACGGTTGAAACCCATCACGGTAAGCTGATCTTCGGCACTCTCGCGGGCAAGAAGGTGGTCGCCATGCAGGGGCGCTTCCACTTCTACGAAGGCTACGCGATGGCGCAGATCGTCTTTCCGATCAGGGTCATGAAGGAGCTGGGCGTCAGGACGCTCGGGATCACCAACGCCTGCGGCGGCATGAACCCCGGCTACAGCAAGGGCGACATCATGCTCATCGACGACCACATCAACCTGCTCGGCACAAACCCGCTCATCGGCCCGAACGATCCTGAAATCGGCCCACGCTTCCCCGACATGTGCGCTCCATATTCTCCGAGGATTCTCGACATCGCCGAAAAAGTGGCGCTCGAACACGGCATCAAGGTGCAGCGCGGCGTTTATGTCGCCGTCACCGGCCCGTGCCTCGAAACCCGCGCCGAGTACCGCATGTTGCGCGCCATCGGCGCTGACGTGGTCGGCATGTCCACCGTGCCGGAGGTGATCGCCGCCGTGCATCAGGGCACCGAGGTGTTCGGCATGTCGATCGTCACCGACGAGTGCTTCCCGGACTGCCTCGTGCCGGTCGGCATCGAGGAGATCATCGAGGTCTCCAGCCGCGCCGAGCCACACATGACCACCATCTTCAGAAACGTCGTCGCAAACCTTTAATTCCAAACAAGGCAACACCGATACATGATAGACGCTATCTCTTTTAAAAACGGAACCTTCCGATACCTCGACCAGCGCTACCTTCCCCTGAAGGAGATCTATGTCGAGACACAGAATTATCTTGAGGCCATCGAGGCCATCAAGACTCTCGCCGTGCGTGGCGCTCCGCTCATCGGCGCTTCGGCGGGCTACACCGTGATGCTCGGCATCAACGCCTACCAGGGCGACAAGGCGGGCTTCCCGGCATATTTCGCGAACCTCGTCGCCGAGGTCAACGCCTCGCGCCCGACCGCCGTGAACCTGTTCTTCGCCACGAGAAAGATGCAGGATGTCTATGACGCCAATTACGAGGCCGATTCGCTCGAAGCGCTTTTCGCGAAGATGACCGACATGGCGTACAAAATCCACAACGACGAAATCGACAACTGCGACAAGATCGCTCGCCACGGCGTCGAGCTCTTGAAGCAGGATTTCGCCGACGTGCTCAAGACCCGCAAGCTCAACGTGCTCACGCACTGCAACACCGGCACGCTCGCCTGCTGCGGCATTGGCACGGCGCTTGGCGTGATCCGCCTGGCGTATCAGGAGGGGCTGATCGAGCGCGTCATCACCGCCGAAAGCCGCCCGCTCTTGCAGGGCTTGCGCCTCACCGCCTGGGAGCTGGAGCACGACGGCATTCCGTTCGCCTCGATCTCCGACTCCTCGTCGGCGATTCTGATGCAGCGCGGCATGATCGACTTCGCCGTCACCGGCGCGGATCGCATCGTGGCCAACGGCGATTCGGCCAACAAGATCGGCACCTACGCCCACGCCATCAGCGCGAAATATCACGGCCTGCCGTTCTACATCGCCGCGCCGGTCTCGACCATCGACATCACCATGTCGGAAGGGTCGCAGATTCCGATCGAGGAGCGCGACGCCGACGAGCTGCGCAAAATCTTCGGCACACAGGTCGCCACGCCGACGACTCCGGTGGTGAACTTCGCCTTCGACGTGACCCCCGGCACGCTCATCCGCGGCATCATCACCGAAAAAGAGGCGGTCGTCGGCAACTACAACGAAGGGCTTGCCCGCGTAGTCAACGGCTGATCCATCGCCACAACGCTCACGCACAACGAAAGGCTCCCTCGAAAGGGGGCCTTTTCGCGTTTCCGGCCCCGCCGCCAAATCACCCGACACGATGCCGTAACCGTCGATTTTTCTTTCCCCTAAAACGCCGGTTTCGTACATTTGCATTATACAATTGTTATAAACACTGTTCTTTACATTGCGGCCATTGCTCATCAACATGGGACACCCTGACCCCCGTCATTCGCGTTTCACTTCACCGGAATCCACTGCTTCAGAACCTGGATAACGGCTGATTCAGCGGTGCCCTTCCTCACTATCTTTTCATCAACCAGATTCAGGAGAAGGGCATGAACGACACCGGTTATGATTACTCCGTTGTCCGGGGTTTCGCATTTTCAGCGCTTTTCTGGCTTGTCATCGGGCTTGTCATCGGACTATGGCTCGCTTTCGAGATGTTCGACCCGGCGCTGAACCTGACCCCGTGGCTCAGCTTTGGACGCCTGCGCGTCGTGCACACCAACGGGCTTGGCGTCGGCTTCGGGCTTTCGGGCATTTTCGCCACCGCCTACTACATGCTGCAACGGCTCACGCGTACGCCGCTGCCCTTTCCGCGTCTGGCCAAAGCGCATCTCTGGGTTTTCAACGCCGCCATCGCCGCCGCCGCCGTGACCCTCATGGCGGGCATGAACACCACCAAGGAGTACGCCGAGCTTGAGTGGCCGCTCGACGTCGGCGTGGTCATCATGTGGGTGATGTTCGCCATCAACGTCTTCGCCATTCTCATCAAGCGGCAGGAGAAGCAGATGTACATCTCGCTCTGGTACCTGGTCTCCATGACCGTGACCATCGCGGTGCTCTACATCGTCAACAACCTCGAAATTCCACTCAACCTCTACAAATCCTACAGCATCTACGCCGGCGGCAACGACGCCAACGTGCAGTGGTGGTACGGCCACAACATCGTGGGCTTCATCTTTACCGTGCCGGTGCTGGCGATGTTCTACTACTTTTTGCCCAAGGCCACCGGACTGCCGATCTACAGCCACCGGCTCTCGATCGTCTCGTTCTGGGCGCTGATCTTCGCCTACCTCTGGACGGGCGCGCACCACCTGATGCTCACCCCGCTGCCGGAGTGGATCCAGACGGTGGCCATCGCCTTCAGCATCTTCCTCATCGCCCCGTCGTGGGGATCGGTGGTCAACGGCTACTACACGCTTCAGGGCAACTGGGATCAGATGCGCACCAACTACCTGACCAAGTTCTTCATCATCGGCATCACCTTCTACGGACTTCAGACCTTGCAGGGGCCGTTGCAGGGGCTGCGGACGCTCAACGCTTTCTTCCACTACACCGACTGGGTGATCGGCCACGTGCACATGGGCACGATGGGGTGGGTGACGATGATCATCTCCGCCTCGTTTTACTACATGATTCCGAGAATCACGGACCGCGAGCTGTACAGCGTGAAGCTCGCCAACGCGCACTTCTGGCTCATCCTCGTCGGCCAGCTCGCCTGGACGGTCACGATGTGGATCGGCGGCATCCAGATGGCCGCGATGTGGAAAGCCACCAATCCCGACGGCTCGCTCATGTACAGCTTCCTCGACGGACTGACCTCGCTCTATCCCTACTACAGGATGCGCTTCGCCGCGGGAGTCATCTACTTCATCGGTATCCTTGTCTTCGCCTGGAACATCATCCAGACCGTCAGGCAGGCGCCAGCGGCCACCTCGAAAGCTTAAACCACCAAACCTGAAAAAGGAGTTTGCATCATGGGGATCTATTCAAAACCGGTCGTCTTCGCGGTCATTGCGACGCTGGTCATCCTTGTCGGCACGGTGGTTACGGTGTTCGTGCCGATGTTCATGCCATCGACCCAGCCGGTGAGCGCTTACGTCAAACCCTACACGTCGATCGAGCAGGAGGGGCGCGACCTCTACATGCGCGAGGGGTGCAACAACTGCCACACGCAAACCGTCCGCCCGCTCCGCACCGAAGTGTTGCGCTACGGCGAGTACTCGAAGGCCGAGGAGTTCGCCTGGGATCGTCCCTTCCTCTGGGGATCGAAACGCACCGGCCCCGACCTGAACCGCATCGGCGGCAAATATCCCGATTCGTGGCACTACCGGCACATGCACAGCCCGCAGTCGATGTTCGGAAAATCCAACATGCCGCCATACGGCTGGCTCGCCGAAAACAAACTCGACACCTCCGAGTCATTCAGAAAAACGCAGATTCTCGGCTACGGCTATTCGGAGGCTGAGGTTCAGCAGCAGATCGCCGACTACAAGGCAAGAGTCACCGCGCCCGATTACGACTCGAAAGCCACGCGCGACGAGGTGACTCCGGCGGCGCTGCGGGGCGAGCTGACCGAAATGGACGCCATCATCGCCTACATGCAGAAGCTCGGGCGTGACGTCAAGGCAATGGAGAGTCAGCAATGAACTTTTCGCAGATAGCCTATGTCGCCTTCACCATTATCCTTGCGCTTGTGATGGCGGGCATCATTGCCTACTATTTCAACCCGAAGCGCAAGAAGAAGGTCGAGGAACCCAAATACCGGATGCTCCAGGACGACGACAAAAAAGAGCATCACGACTAATCAGCAACCGTTCAAGAAACCTGTTACGAGGAGGTTCACATGAATGATTCCGGAGTCCCGCAGGAGGGTCACAACAAGATTCCCAAAGGGTGGTTTGCGTTCTTTATCGGGGTGATCGTCTTTCTCGTCGTCTATGTCGCACGCTTCACGCCCGCCATTTCTGGCTGGTCATTCTACAAGCAGTACGACGAGGAGATGAAAGCCGCCCGGAAATCGGCGGCAGCCGCGCCTGCCAATCCCGGCATGTACGTCGGCAAAGCGGAGGCCATCGCCGCGGGCAAGGGTGAATACGAAGCGAGCTGCGCGGCCTGCCACATGTCGGACGCCAGCGGAGGCATCGGCCCGAACCTGAAGGTCGCGCTGAAGTACGGCTCGACGCCCGGCGATCTGTTCGAGTCGATCTCGGCTGGTCGGCCCAACGGAATGCCGCCGTTCGGCCAGCAGCTCGGCAACGACAAGATCTACAAGATCGTCGCCTTCATCGAAAGCCTGAGAAAATAGCTCCTGAAAACGCAGCCCCGGAGGAACCAGGTCCGGGGCTTGCGCTCTTGTAAGCTCTCAACCACACACTGTTCAGCGCCATGCAGATTGTCTGGAAACGTTACCGGAGAGCCGTCGAACTCCTTCAGGCCCTTCTCCTCACCGGCCTGCCGTTCCTGCAAGTCAACGGGCAGAGCGCCTTCCGGTTCGACCTGCGGGAGCTGAACCTCTACTTTTTCGGCTCGGTCATCCGGATCGGCGACTTCTATCTCATCCTCGCGGCCACCCTTTTTCTGCTGCTCTTCATCTCGGCGGTCACGATAATTTTCGGACGGGTCTGGTGCGGCTGGCTCTGCCCGCAGACCGTGCTGCTCGACCTGGCCGAAAGCCTCGCCGCGATTTTCGGCAAGCAGCACCGCAAGACCTTGCAAAAGCTCGTGCTACTGCCGGTCTCGGCACTGGTCTCGATCACCATGATCTGGTACTTCGTGCCCCCGGCGGCAGCCATTCGCGGGCTGTTCACCTCGCCCTTGATCGCCGGATTCTTCATCGTGCTCTGGGCGGTGGTGTGGCTCGAACTGGCCCTGTTCGGGCGCAAATTCTGCACCACGATCTGCCCCTACGCCTTCATGCAGAACACCCTGTTCGACAAGGATACGCTGGTGATCGAGTACGACAAGTCGCGCGACTCCACCTGCATGAAGTGCGACGACTGCGTACGCATCTGCCCGGTCGGCATCGACATCAAAGAGGGACTCAGCAACAGTTGCATCGCCTGCGCGGAGTGCATCGACGCCTGCTGGCTGAAGAGCGGCAAGCGCAACCTGCCACCCTTCCCGAACTACAAGGGCAAAATCATCCGCCCGAAAACCTTCTGGCTCGCGGCCATCACCGCCGCCTCGGCGCTGGTGGTCGTGCTGCTCTTCGCCATGCGTCCGCCGGTCGAATTCACCCTCAGCCGGGTGCAGGAGCCGCTGCCCGCCGGGCTGAACCGCTACGCTTACACGATCTACAACAACACCGGCGAGCCGCTCGAACTGACCATCGAAGCACCGGATGGCGCGACGCTCATCGGCGAGCGCACCGTTTCCATCAAGCCCTTCGGCGAGGCGAGAAACAAGGTGCTCATCAGGGCGGAAGGAAAACGTGACACGGTGAAGCTGACGCTCAAAGGCAGGGATATTTCAATCAGCAGGGAGGCGGGATTTCTGTGAAACCATTCATTATCGCCATTTACGCGCTGTTTCTGTTTGCCATGATCAGCGGCCTCGTGGCGGCATTCCGCAACGCCGATGGACTCGTGGAGCCAGACTATTACCTGAGGCAGAGTAGCTGGTTCCGCGAAAAAACAGAGGAGCGGCGCATCGGCCTCGAAGTCAGAAGACCGGCGTCGATCCGGCCGGGCGAGAACGAACTGACCTTCGTGCTCACTGAACACGGCAAGCCGCTGACAAACGCCGCCGTGAAGCTCTTCATCGGCAAGGTTCAGAGCAGCGGCCAGGATGTAACCCGCGCCATGCGCGAAACCGCGCCCGGCATTTATCAAGCAACGGTCGATGTGCCCGCCAAGGGCAAATGGCTGGTCAGGATCGATCTTTCCGCAAACAACCTAAACACCAGCAAATCATGGTTTTACGACGTTTACTGAAACGCGCCGGAACGGCGCTCCTCCTGGCGATGACCCTCGGCGCGACGCCAGCGCTGGCCGATTACGCCGCCGACAGCAACGCCATCCATAACGGCCCCTGCACCAAACAGGCTGGCAAACGACAAGTGACCCTCGACATTACGCCGAGGCCGGTCAGGCACATGCAGGAGCTGACCTTCAAAGTGACGATGGCCCCGGCGGAAGGGCTGCCCTCGACCCTGATTCTCGACCTCTCCATGCCAGGCATGATGATGGGCAAGAACCAGGTCACGCTGAAGCGGCAACCCGACGGCGCATGGGAGGGCGCGGGCATCGTCGTCAAGTGCAGGAGCGGCCGCACCCTCTGGAAGGCGACCATCCTCTCGCCGGAGCTCGGCAATCCCGCCTTCACCTTCAACGTCCGTGACTGAAGCGAAAGGCTGTTATTACCTGGCGACAACAGATCGTCAAAACATGCAAGAAAAGCGTTTGTCATTCTGAATGAAGCGTAGCGAAATGAAGAATCCATCTTGTTTCCGGACAATAACTTCTGGATTCTTCGCTTCGCTCGGAATGACCGTAAAGCGAGGTTTTGTTGCAAACCAATAGTGATACATTGAACCTCCGGAGTAATCAGACCATCCGCTGCGACCACTGCCTTCTGGAGATGCCCGCTTCGGCGGCGGTGACGGCGGAGATCGATGGCGAGGCCCGCCACTTCTGCTGCCACGGCTGCCTCGGCGCGTACGAGCTGATCCACGGCGAGTCGCTCGACGCTTTTTACAAGCAGCGCTGCGACTGGCAGCCGGGCCGCCCGGCCTTCGCCGCTGTCGATGCGCGGGAGTTCGCGGGCGACGTTGTCACCGACGGCACGACAAGCCGCATCGAGCTGCTGCTCTCGGGCATCCGCTGCGCCTCGTGCGTCTGGCTCGTCGAAAAGGTGCTGGGGCGGCTCGACGGCATCGTGTCGGCGCGGGTCAACTACGCCACGCACCGCGCGACCGTCGAGTGGCGAAACGATTCGATAACGCTCGACAAAATCCTCAAAACGCTCTCCGGAATCGGCTACCTGCCCCGGCCCCTCCGGCAAGGCTCGGAGGTCGAGGCCTTTGCCGCCGAAAAGCGCGACCTGCTCCTTCGCTTCGGCACGGCAGGCTTCTTTTCGATGCAGCTCATGCTCATCATCGCCGCCCTCTACGCCGGATTCTTTCAGGGCATCGAATCGACCTATCGCCTCGCCTTCCAGCTCATTTCGTGGGCGCTGGCCACGCCGGTGGTCTTCTACTCCGGCTTCCCCTTCATCTCCAACGCCCTGCGCTCGATGCGCAACCGGGCGCTGAACATGGATGTGCTGGTGGCGCTCGGCTCGCTCGCGGCCTATTTTTACAGCGTGGCGATGATCTTTACCGGCGGCGAGGTCTTTTTCGACACCTCGGCCATGATCGTCACCTTCATTCTGCTCGGACGCTTCCTCGAAGCTGGATCGCGCCTCAAGGCGGGAAGCGCGCTGGCGGCGCTCGCCGACCTGCAACCCCGCGAAGCGCTGCTTGTCGATGCGGAGGGACAAACCTCGCTCGCGCCGCTCGAACGGATCGGCGAAGGAGCGCTCATTGAGGTGCTGCCCGGCGACCGTGTGCCACTCGACGGCGCGGTGGCGAGCGGCGAGGCCGACGTCGATGAGTCGATGCTCACCGGCGAGTCGGCGCCGATCACGAAAAGCTCCGGCAGCAAGGTCTATGCGGGCACCTGCGCCATCACCGGACGGCTGCGCGTCAGGGTCTCCGGCAACGCGCAGCAGACGCTCTTGGCGAGCATCATCCGCACCGTCGAGGAGGCGCAGGCTCGCAAGGCGCCAATTCAGGGCGTGGCCGACCGCGTCGCCGGATGGTTCGTGCCCGCCATCATCCTGCTCGCGGCGGGCACCTTCGCCTGGTGGCACTTTGCCGGAGCACCGCCGGTCACGGCGCTGATGAATTCCGTCTCGGTGCTCGTCATCGCCTGCCCCTGCGCGTTGGGCCTCGCCACGCCGCTCGCCATCCTCGTCGGCACCACGGCGGTCAGCCGCAAAGGCATCCTCGTCAAGGGGGGCGACATTTTCGAATCGGTCTCCAGAACCACCACCGTCGTGCTCGACAAAACCGGCACCATCACGCGCGGCGCTCCGGCGTTGACCGACGCCTTCGACTACGGCGCGTCCGGCAATTTCACACAGCGCTGCGCCTCGCTCGAAAGCCTGTCGAGGCATCCGGCGGGCCGCGCCATTGCGGAGGGATGGCATGGCGAAATCCTCCCGGTAGAAGCATTCCGCGCCGTGCCGGGCATGGGCGTTTCGGGTGTGATCGAGGGAGAAGCGTGGCTTGCCGGATCACGCGCCTTGCTCGAAAAAGAGGGGGTGGTGATTGACAAGAGTTGCATCGACGCTGCCGACCGGCTCGAAGCGTCGGGCAAAACGACGGTCTTCGTCGCCTGCGACCGCAAGCTCGCGGGCCTGTTCGGCCTGATCGACGAGCTGCGCGACGACGCGGGACGGATGATCGCGGCGCTCCGCTCGCAGGGCTTGCGGCTGATGATTCTCACCGGCGACAATGCGGGCGTGGCGCGGTATATTGCCGGAAAGTGCGACATCACGGAGGTGCGCTCCGGCCTCGACCCCATCGGCAAGGCCGACGCAATCAGGGAGCTGAAACGCAACGGCGAGACCGTGCTGATGGCGGGCGACGGCATCAACGACGCCCCGGCGCTCACCGAGGCCGACACCGGCGTCACCTTCGGCACGGCCACGGGCATCGCCATCGAAAGCGCGGGCGTCACCATCATGACCGACGACCTCGAACTGCTCGGCACGCTCCTCGGCCACTCGCGCAAATGCTTCGCGGTGATCCGGCAGAACCTCGCCTGGGCCTTCGGCTACAACCTCATCGCCGTGCCGCTCGCCGTCGGTGGAGTGCTGCACCCGATCGTCTCGGCGCTGCTCATGGCGACCAGCTCGCTCGTGGTGGTCAGCAACTCGCTCAGGCTCAGAAAACTTTGACGGACAACGCATGGCAAGCACCTTCTTCCTCATAGCCCTCGGCTTCGTCATCGGCCTCGGCGGCTGGGCGCTCTTCCTCTGGGCCGTCCGCAGCGGCCAGTTCGACGACGCCGAAGCCCCGAAATACCGGATGCTCGACGACGACGACGAGGTTCGCAACAAGCCGAAGAAAAAGTCCGGGAATATGGACAAGTGAGGAGTGCAAAGTCTTCAGGAGGGCTTCAGCCCGACGGACATTCAGAATTCTTACATTCACATTGCCCCGGTTTTCAAACCGGGGTTCATGAATAGCGCAAAATAGATCCGGGTTTCAGCCCAATTTCTTTCCACGACGACACTGTCGATTTCGATCAATACAATGGAGAAATCAACATCGAAAACATGACGGGTGAACTTCTTGCGATGCTGCTGGCCGGACTGGCCGGAGGATTCGGCCACTGCATCGGCATGTGCGGGCCGGTGGTGGCGGCGCTGTCGCTCGGCCCGGCTCGGCCCGGCTGGACGCATCACCTGCTCTACAACCTGGGCCGGGTGACGACCTACACCATTCTCGGCGCGGCAGTCGGCGCGACCGGCTCGTTCCTGGCGCTCGCCACCTCAATCGACCCGATCCAGACCGCCGTCATGGCGCTCTGCGGCCTCTTCATCGTGCTGGTCGGGCTGATTTCCGCGGGATGGCTCCCCTTTGGCAAGCGCCTGCTCGCCTGCACGCCCGCCATGCCCTTCGTGCGGAAAACGATGAACCTCTTCATAAACTCGCCATCCGCCGGAGCATGGTATCCGCTGGGACTCGTGCTCGGCTTCCTCCCCTGCGGCCTCACCTTCACCGCGCTGCTCGCCGCCGCGCGAGCCGCCATGAACGCCCCCGAACACTTCGCGGGCATGGTGCAGGGCGCGCTGATGATGCTCCTCTTCGGCCTCGGCACCGCCCCGGCACTGCTCGTCGTCGGCAAAACCGCCGCCCTCATCGGCGAAAAAACCCGCCAGCGCCTCTACCGCCTCGCCAGCCTCATCATGATCGCAACGGGGTTATGGTTCATCTACAGCGCCTTCCGGGGTTAAGGCCTTCCCACGAAATCGCTTTTCCGACAGATCAGATTTCTATATCATTCCCTGCCATCGTATACCCCATTTACAGCCGTAACAATCGTTAAAACAAAAATTTACCGTCGCCGGTGAATTTTTCGCGACCGGGCGTGGTTGGTTCATCGTTGTCACTCTCGACAACCATACATCAATCACTTATCAACCCATATGGATACCCTGTTTCTTGCGCGTTTGCAATTCGCCCTGACGTCGGTGTTCCACTTCTTCTTTGTACCCCTTACCCTTGGACTCTCCATTTTCACGGCGATCATGGAAACCGCGTGGGTCAGGACGGGCAAGGAGAAGTACCGTCAGTTGGCCAAATTCTGGGGACACCTGTTCCTCATCAACTTCGCCATCGGCGTCGTGACCGGCATCGTCATGGAGTTCCAGTTCGGCATGAACTGGTCGCAGTACTCCCGCTTCGTCGGCGACATCTTCGGCGTGCCACTCGCCATCGAGGCGCTGCTGGCCTTCTTCCTCGAATCGACCTTCCTCGGCATCTGGGTCTTCGGCTGGGATCGCATCCCGAAAGGGCTGCACGCCGCATCGATCTGGCTGGTCGCCATCGGCTCGAACCTCTCGGCGCTCTGGATTCTGGTCGCCAACTCCTTCATGCAGTCGCCGGTCGGCTTCCAGATGGCCGCTGACGGCTCGCGGGCCGAGATGACCAGCTTCTCCGAGCTGCTCTTCAACCCCTACGTCTGGTTGCAGTTCCCGCACGTGCTCACAGCCGGCGTCGCCACGGGCGGCTTTCTCGTCGTCGCCGTCAGCGCCTGGCACCTCATGAACAAGACCCGCGACGAGGAGCAGTTCAGAACCTCGCTGAAATTCGGCGCGATCTACGCCTTCATCGGCGCTCTCTTGGTGAGCCTCGCCGGTCACACGCAGATGCAGGAGATGGTGCACAACCAGCCGATGAAGGTGGCCGCCGCCGAAGCGCTCTGGCACACCGAAAATCCGGCCAGCTTTTCGCTCTTCACCATCGGCGACGAAAAGAAAATGGAGGATGTCTTCTCGATCCGCGTACCCGGAATGTTGTCGTTCCTCGCCTACAACAACTTCTCCGGTGAAGTCAAAGGCATCAGCGAGCTTCAGGAGGAGGCGGTCGCCAAATACGGCCCCGGCGACTACATACCGTCGGTCATCACCGCCTACTGGAGCTTCCGCTTCATGGTGGGCGCGGGTACGCTGATGCTGCTCGCCGCCGCAGTGGCGCTCTTCAAGGTGATCCGCGAGGACTACACCTTCGGCAAGCTCACCGGAGCGCTCCTGCTCTCGTCGTTCACGCTGCCCATTATCGCCAACTCGGCGGGGTGGATTCTGACCGAGATGGGCCGCCAGCCGTGGATCGTGGTCGGGCTGCTCAAAACCGAACAGGCGGTGACGCCCGCCTCGGTGGTCAGCGGCGCTGAACTGCTCACCTCGGTGGTGGTGTTCACGCTCATCTACAGCGCGCTGACGCTCGTCGATGTGCTGCTCTTGAAAAAATATGCAACGGCTGGCCTGCACGGCGCCGAATAAACCGAAAAGGAGACAACAATGGATTTGCAGACCATGCAGATAATCTGGTTCATTCTGGTCGCCGTTCTGTTCACCGGATTCTTCATTCTCGAAGGATTCGACTTCGGCGTCGGCATCCTGCTCCCCTTCATGGGCAAGGATGACCTCGAACGCCGCACGGTGATCAACACCATCGGCCCCTTCTGGGACGGTAACGAAGTGTGGCTCATCACGGCTGGCGGCGCGATCTTCGCGGCGTTCCCGCACTGGTACGCCACGCTCTTCAGCGGCTTCTACCTGGCGCTCCTGCTCATGCTGGTGGCGCTCATTTTTCGCGGGCTGGCGTTCGAGTACCGCAGCAAGCGCGACAACCCCGCGTGGCGCAGCTTCTGGGACTGGAGCATCTTTTTCGGCAGCGCCATTCCCGCCCTGCTCTGGGGCGTGGCGATGGCCAACTTCATCCGCGGCGTACCAATTGACGCCTCGATGAACTACACCGGCGGCTTCTTCAACCTGCTCAACCCGTATGCGCTGGCCTGCGGCTTGGCGTCGCTGACGATCTTCACGTTGCACGGCGCGGTGTTCCTGACGCTCAAGACCACCGACGAGCTGCACGAACGCGCGATGGGGCTGGCCAAAAAGCTCTGGATTCCGGCCACCGCGCTCTCGCTGGTCTTCGCGGTTTACACCTTCGTCGAGACCGACCTCTTCGCCCGCCTCGGCGTCAACCCCGGCGCGATTCCGATCTTCAGCGTACTGGCGCTCTTCTCGGTGATCGTGCTGCTCAACAAGGGCGCATCCGGCTGGGCGTTCGTCATGACCACCGTCTCGATTGCCTTCTCGACCATCACCATCTTCATGGGGCTTTTCCCGCGAGTGCTGGTTTCGAGCACCAACCCCGACTGGAGCCTGACGATCTACAACGCCTCGTCATCGCAGTACACCCTCGGCATCATGACCACGGTCGCCGCGATCTTCGTCCCGATCGTGCTCCTCTACCAGGGCTGGAGCTACTGGATCTTCCGCCAGCGCGTGACGAAGAACTCGAAGCTGGAGTATTGATGGGGAGAGCTTTGATTTGAGACGATGAATCCCGCAGGTGCGATCTCGACATATCGGGATCGCACCTTTTCTATTTTCCTCGACAAAAGATGATATTCGCGCTGTTCAGCGATAACTGCCGTACATTCGGTTAGAGCATTCCCGATTCAATCGTATTTCAGATACTATCCACGATTGAGTTGCTATCTGATCAAATCATCAAACAACCCTTGCAGACATGAGGTCATTGCCGAGTGGTTGATGTTCTCGATATTCTTCCTGACCATATCATCCGAAAGTCTGCCGAACCATTCAGGAGAAGGAACCAGCGCATTGTTGAGGTCTTGCGGTTCAAACTTGTCCAACTTTCCGCCATATTTCCTCACCTCTCTCGAAATGATCTGCTGCCCGGCTGCCGAACAAAAATACAGAAACAGATGATCGACAAATCTCGATCCAAAAAGGTTGGGATAAAAGCAGTGAAAACAGGTTAACGACAACACCTGACTTTTATTGCGGATAACCTTGAAGCCATTTCGAGAAAACACCCCGAACAGAATCGGAGCAGGCTGCCTCCGCTCCAGTTTGAACCAGGGTTTTCGCATTCGAGTCAAGTATCTTGTATCGTAACCCTCTCGTTCCCCCAACTCGATGTATTTCCTGACGGCTTTGTTTTCGTTTTGCAGCATGGAAAGATCCACTAAAAGAACGGGTTCATCGTTTTCAACAAGACAATCAACCTCTGCATCCGTTACAAGAGCTTGTCTGATCTGCGAACTTCTTGAGATACAAGGATGAAGGATCGACTCAGGCAATCCATTTTCTATTGCCTCGGATCTGGACAAGAGAAAATATTCGTTCGCGCCTGTCGCTATTCCTCTGGAAAACGAGCCATACATCGATAGCGGATGAAGCGCCTCATGATTTATATCGCATGGTTCATCGAAATGTCGTAACCACTTGTCCGCAGGATCAAGCTCCTCTGCCGGAACATCTCTGCACGGCACTTCGCCAAGACCGAATTTCAACTGATCGAGTGTTTGTACCGTGCAAAATTTGACAGGGTCGCTTTTCCCGTCGTCTGAAACGAAAATGATACCAACAGATGTTATCGCATCAGGAAATATTTCGCCCTCCGGTTCGATTCGCAGCAATACTTTGAGACGGCCTTTTTCAAGAAGAAAACGTTTAACTGTTTCTCCGTAACCCGTATTCAGAAACTCCAATGGCATCAAGTATGCCAGGCGACCGCCAGGCGCAAGTTCATGCAGAGATTTCAGGAGAAATGCAGATGCAATGTTTGTATAACCGGACAGCTTGTGCCCAAGATGTTTTTCAATTGTCGGAAAGACCGATTGACGCTCCAAAAAATTCTGAAACCGCATGTATGGCGGATTGCAAACAATTACGGAATATTTCTTATCCCAAATCGAGAAGTAATCGACGTTTCTCAATGAAAGGTTTTCGGCGTGAATGTCTGGATAATCTTCAATAAAATGGGACAGCACCGTTTCATCCTTTTCAACTCCGGAAAATCTTATTTCCGGATTCAACTCCGTTCCCGCGAAATAAAACGCACCCAAACCGAATGCCGGATCAAACAACTCTTTTGCACCATTCTCCAGAAGCCAGCGGCACATAAACCTTGCAACCAGCGGTGGCGTAAAGAATTGCCCGTGGCGCTGCCTGTGCTCCAATTCGACTGTGCTATGGTAACGCGCTACAGTTTCAGCCAACACGCAACACCTCCTTCAACAACTCTCCATCGAGGTATCCGCGTCCGCCTTGAAACGTCACATAAAACAACAATCGACCTCGCCCCAACTCTTTCATTTGTGAATAGTGTTCCGGCATATCGATTCGGCCAATGATTTCCTGGCCAACTTGCACATTGATCTTGATTGTAGTTTTTCCCTGATTTTTAACATCACGTTCAATTGAAAACACTTCGCCCTCCTTCTCCGAATCTCCAGCAATCTCCAGAATGTGCTCAAACGGAATCAAATATGCTTTATCGAAGAAAACCTGCAAATAGTAGTGCTTCACGCCAAAACGCTGTATCCAGCGATTTACAAGCGCAATATCCTCCACTTTTGGAGTGATGCTGAGATAATCACGTTTATGAAGAACCTCGATATTTTTCTTGAGTTCCCTAAGCAGATCGCTCAATCGCCGCAGTTCTGCCGATGATGACCATGAGGGTCTTCTGAAATCGAGTTGTTTGAATGATTCGTTGTTCGCTGACAATAAAAAACGATACAACTCGTCATTTTTCCCACTGAGAAGATTTGCAAGGTCGCCGTTTACAATGTCATTTCTGATCCGATGACAAGCTGCCAACGAATCGATTGCCCGCTGTTCCATATACGCAGCATACCGATTGGAAAGGAATGAACTTGAACGAACCTCTATTGCGGCAATCGCGCGACTCACCACCTCATCACTTGAAGTATCTGGTACCCCATCCGGAAATTGTGATCGTTCAAAAACCAGTATATCAGGCAGCTTCCCGATTTCATTGAGTTCATTTTGATAGGAGGTATAAAATCCCTCAAATCCTTCATCACCAGCAGCCAAAGAGTCCGAACGGCCATACTGAACCGCAAGCAACCCGAGTTCATTCTCGTTAATTGCGCTATGCACAATGCGTTCTGCCCAATCCCCCTGCGCTTTGTTCGTCAAGAACTCCGAACTCGCCATCGTCGATGGTCACCAGCCAACCTGTACATCGAGATCAATTCCAAGGTCCAGAGATTGAATCAGTCCGGTGATTTTCTGCTTGTAAACAGTACTCATAAGTCAATTTTGGCTCCGCAGGTCTTGAAATCCCCTCTGTTTTTTTAAATATACGGAAAAAGAGCTGCCCCTTCAGGCGATCGGCATTGCGTGATGAACAGACCTCGCCCGCCTGTTGCATCGCTCGTGGGAATTCTTTACCATTGGTAGCGGGTTGATTTCGTAAATTCTCACCATGAACGAACATAACTATCCTTCCGGCTCCAAACAGTCTGTGCGATGAACATTGACCGGAACCTCATGCGGCTGCTTTCGGAACAGAAGCGGCCTTTCATTTTGTCGGGCCTCGCGGGCGCGGTGGGGGCGCTTATGCTGGTGGCGCAGGCGTGGATGCTGAGCGGCATCATTGAGATGGCGTTCCGGCAGGCTCCGGCGTGGCGGGAGGTTCTGCCGCTCGTGGGCCTCTTCGCGCTCTTCAGCACGTTGCGCGTACTCTTCGGCTGGGCGGGGCATCACGAGGCCAAAAAGGGCACACTCGCCATCCGCAAAACGCTGACCGAACGGCTCTCCGGCACCATCGCGGCGCTGGGGCCGTCGTTCGCCCGTTCGGCGCAGAGCGGGCGCATCGTCACCACGCTGCTCAAGGGCGTGGAGTCAGTCGATGCCTGGTTCAGCCAGTACATCCCGCAACTCCTTCTGTCGCTTATTGTTCCGCTGGTGATCCTCGTGGCGATCTTCCCCGCCGACTGGCTCTCCGGGCTGATTCTTGTGCTGACGGCTCCACTCATTCCGCTCTTCATGATTTTGATCGGCAAACGGGCAAGCGCGGCCACCGAAAAGCAGTGGAACACCATGAGCCGCATGAGCGGTCACTTCCTCGACATGTTGCAGGGCCTCTCGACGCTCAAGCTCTTCGCGCAGGCCAAGGCGCGGCGCGACGGCATCGAAGAGGCGAGCGAGAACTTCCGCCACTCGACGATGCAGGTGCTGAAAATCGCCTTTCTCTCCTCGCTGACGCTCGAACTGGTCGGTACGCTCGGCACGGCGGTGGTGGCGGTGAGCATCGGCCTGCGGCTGCTCGGCGGCCATCTGCCCTTCCGCCCCGGCCTCTTCGCGCTGCTGCTCGTGCCGGAGTTCTACCTCGTGCTCCGCCAGCTCGGCACGAAGTTCCACGCGGGCATGGAGGGCGTCACCGCCTCGAAGGAGATGCACGAAATTCTCGACCGCGCAAGCGAGATTCCCAAAGCGGGTTCGTGCGACCTCGACGCCAACGAGGTTTCGACGCGCCCCATCGTCATCGACAATCTGAGCTACCGCTTTCCCGGCAGCGGCAAAGCGGCGCTCGACGACGTCAGTCTCACCATCGAGCCGGGCACGGTGACGGCCCTGACCGGCCCCAGCGGCGCGGGCAAGAGTACGCTCCTGAACCTGCTCCTGCGCTTCGTCGAACCCGCCGATGGCGCGATTTCGCTCGGCAGCCGCAGGGTGCGCCAGTTCAGCCTCGACTCGTGGTACCGGCAGATCGCCTGGGTGCCGCAGCATCCCTTTCTCTTCAACGCCACCATCCGCGACAACCTCCTGATGGCCCGGCGCGACGCCACGCAGGATGAGATCGACAAGGCGCTGAAGCAGGCCGGCCTCTTCGACATGGTGCGCTCGCTGCCCGAAGGGCTGGAGACGATGATCGGCGAAGAGGGGGCGCGACTGAGCGGCGGCGAGGCGCAACGGCTGTCGCTGGCCCGCGCCTTCCTGAAGGACGCGCCGCTCCTCTTGCTCGACGAGCCGACCTCGCACACCGACCCGATCCTCGAAGCGCAGCTCCGCAAGGCGATGGAGGTGCTGATGCGCGGGCGCACGGTGGTGATGATCGCGCACCGGCTCGAAACCATCCGCAACGCCGACCGCATCGTGGTGCTTGACGGCGGCAGGATAGCGCAGAGCGGTACGCACGGCGAACTGATGGCGGACGCGGGTTTCTACCGGCAGGCGATCTTCTCGTCGATGGAGGAGGTTGCAGCATGAAGACCTTCCTCCGCCTCGTCGGCCTCACCCGCCCCTTCGCCTGGTGGATGCTCCTCGCCGCGCTCATCGGCTTCGCCACCATCGGCAGCGGCATCGGCCTCCTGATGGCTTCGGCCTGGCTCATCACCACCGCCGCGCTGATGCCCGCGCTCTCGGCGTTGCAGATCGGCATCACCGGCGTACGCTTTTTCGGCATCTCTCGCGGCGTAATCCGCTACGCCGAGCGGCTCATGTCACACAACACCACGTTTCGGATACTCACCCGGCTGCGCGTCTGGTTCTACGACGCCGTCGAGCCGCTCGCCCCGGCCCGGCTCGCCGCCTACCGGAGCGCCGACCTGCTCAAGCGGATCGTCGATGACATCCAGAGCCTCGAAAACATCTACGCCCGTGTGCTCTCGCCGCCCGTCACCGCCGCGCTGGTGACGCTGCTCATGTGGTTCATCGTGGGTCACTGGTCGATCCAGGCCGCCGAAGGGGTGCTCGCCTCGCAGCTTGTCGCCGGAATCGCCGTGCCGATGCTGACGGCACGGCTCGCCAGAGGCACGGCCCGCGGCATCACCGCGCTCCAGGGTGAACAGCAGGTGCTCGCGGTCGATATGGTGCAGGGCATGAGCGAACTGCGCGTTTTCGGCATGGTCGGCGACTACACCGCGCGGCTGCGCGAGGCCGAAGCAAAGAAGCTCGCCTTGCAGAAACGGGCCGCCTTCATCGAGGGGCTGCACGAATCGCTGACCGGACTTGCGATGAACGGCGCGGTGATCTGGATTCTCTACTCGATGCTGCCGCTGGCCAGAAGCGGCGCGGTGAACGGCGTCACGCTCGCCTCGGTGGTGTTCGGCGTCATGGCTTCGTTCGAGGCGTTCCTGCCGCTCACCGGCTCGGTGCAGAACATCGAGGCGGACGTCCGGGCGGGCGAGCGCCTGTTCGAAATCATCGACGCCAAACCCGAAGTGGTTCCGCCAGCGAAACCGGAACCCTTCCCGAAATCAACTGGCATCGAAGTCAAAAATCTCACTTTCACCTACCCCGGCTCGGATCGCCCCGCGCTCGACGGCGTATCGTTCAGCGTACCGCCAGGCAGCCGGACGGCCATCGTCGGCCCGAGCGGCGCGGGCAAATCGACCATCACCTCGCTCATGGTGCGCTTCTGGAACCCGACGCAGGGCACGATTTCGATTGGCGGGCAGAACATCGACCGGCTCGATCCCGAAGCGCTGCGCCGCAACATCGCGGTCGTTTCCCAAAAGACGTACCTCTTCGGCCAGACCATCCGCGAAAACCTGTTGCTCGCCGCGCCGGACGCAACGGACGAGCAGCTCCGCCAGGCGCTCACGATGTCGGGACTCGACAGCCTGCAAGGCCGCCTCGATGACTGGGCGGGCCAGCACGGCATGAACCTCAGCGGCGGCGAACAGCAGCGCCTCGCCATCGCGCGGATGATTTTGCAGAACGCCCCAGTGATCGTGCTCGACGAAGCCACGGCCAACCTCGACGCCGTTACCGAAGAGGCGCTGCTCGACACCCTCCACCGCACCAGCCAAGGCCGGACGGTCATGGCCATCACCCACCGCCTCCACCACATGGAGCGCTACGACGATATTATTGTGCTCTACGAAGGCAAGGTAATCGAACGCGGCAGCCACGAAGAGCTGCTCAAGCTCGACGGCTTTTACGCGGGAATGTGGCGCTTGCAGCACGGGGAGGGAAATGTGTAAGTTTATGTTTTAGGCGACGTTACCGCTAACCACATCGCCAATGAAAAGCAGCAACTTTACTACCAGCCGCACAATACCACTATAGCAAGAAAAGCATAAAGCAAGCCGAACGCCCAAGGGATCCAGCTTTCGATATTGCTGAGATTCCAGCGCTTCGACTCGTGAAGAATCTGATCTTCACGAGTGTACAAAGCATACGGGAAGTGGTGTTCCATCTCCATGAGAACCTTGAACTTCGCATGGTTGATCTTTCGGTAAGAAACAAGCAGGGCAGCCCATGCCATGCTGATGATGAATCCAGCCACAGGAAGAGCGAAAAGCCACAGATGACGACCGGATGAACCAACAATCTCCTTTCCTTTCTCCATGAGAACATAAAAAGCTACAAGAGCACTATTGACCGAAAGCATCCAGGTATTCGCCACCGCACGCCTGTCACTCACCTTTTCGGTCGTCTCTTTGTAGAGTTTGTAAAGCTCAAAGACCGACGGTTCGAATTCCTGATTTGCCATATTCATATCCTCCGTTTATGCTGAAGCTGCAAGCAATCATATACGCTTAAACAAGTCATGCGAAATACATGAAATAAAACAACATTACGATGTCAGGGTGTTGCGGACACCTGCCTTGTTCTCATAACCCGCGAAGTGTCGAAGCCTTGCGCTTTTGCCTCTTCGAGCAGTTTGGCGTAGAGCGCTGGCTCCATTTGCGGGGTGCGGGCTAAAATCCAGAAGTAGTCCCGGCTGGAGGCTGTTACCATTGCCCAGGAGTAGTTGTCGCGGTCGAGGGCGAAAACGTTGTACGGGCCGTAGAAGGGGCCAAAAAAGGAGACTTTCAGCGCGCCGACGTTCGGGTCTCCGGCGAATTTGGCTTTGCCCTCGGCGGTTTTCCACTTCTTTTTGTCAGGGTAGTAGCCCTTGTTGAGCACCTGCACCATGCCGTCCTTGCGCAGGGTGTAGTTGGCCGACACCTGCTCGGAGCCGCGCTCGAAGCGGTTCTCGATTCTGGCGATCTCGTACCAGGTGCCGAGGTAGCGGTCAAGCTTGAAGTTATCCACCGCCACGATCCCCTCCGGCGCGCCAGCGCACCCGGCAAGCGTGGCGATCCACAACAGCAAAGGCAAAAATAATTTTTTCATCGGTGTTCTCCAGTTTTTTCAGGAACAACAAAATCCCCGCTTCAGAGTTCCGGGTTTGCGTGCTCAGGGATTCAGGGTATCAGTACCCACTTCAACACCGGCACGGTGGTCGGCGCGTCATCGAACATCTTCGGGCAACGAATGTCCCGCTAAAAGCTTGAGAGACGTGAGCAGTTTGATAGTCATGAACAAGGAGGTTGGCTCATACTCATTTCTGACTTATTTATTTTATGCGTTGCGAGAAATCTTGCTTCACGGTATTTTAAATTGAAATGAGATAAGGTATCACCAAAAAAATAATTTTTTCACTATGTCACACTCAAGATACTCTCCTGTAACGATTAAACTCATTACCGAATCAATTGGCCGTAAGCGGATTGAAAAATCCTTTTCCGATCAAACCGTTTTGGTTGAATTTGGGGAAACAATAACTAAAATGAGTGTCGATCGCCACCTGAGCGCCGGTCGCAACCCCGACAAGATTGAGTGGTTACATGGTTCGTCTGCCGATTTTAAAGATGTAACGGGTGTTGAGATCACCAAAAATGATGGCAACTCTATTTTATCTGGTCATTTGAATAGAAATTTCAGCATTAGGAATACCGAACTCGGTGTTAGTTTTTCGATTTGACCGATGGCATAATGTGTGAAAAGGAAAATGTCTTCGGATGAAGTCTTTGGTTCGGACATTTGAGTCAGTTTTAAGTCGGAAAGCTCAACTTGTTACTTGCCGCTGCAGGTGATTTTTTATATGAAAAACTTGTTTATCTGATTAAGCAAAAAAAACAATACCAAAATCTTATGAAGGTAAACGAATATATTTCACGTTCTGCTAAATTCCTGAACATCATAAATATTTATCCAGGGGTTAGCATACATACATTAAAAGATGGCATTACAATGGGTTTTTTAAATTTAGCCTTAGAACATCATTCTGCAATGCTAACATTGGTTTCTGGCAATCATTACTGTTCTGCGGCGGCTCTACTTCGCCCTCAATTTGAAGCTTTCATCAGAGGCGTTTGGATTTATCATTGTAAAAATGATGAATCTGAAATAAAAAAAATTTATACAAGCAAAAATGGGTTTATTGGGGTTAAAAGCTGCGTTAAAGAGATCATAAAATTCGATCCTTACAAAAGTGGTGAATTATCTGCATTTACGGATAGCGTTATCAATACTATGCATAACCTAACTCATGGAGGGAATCTACAAGTGGCAGCCAAGACGGCTAATTATTCGGAAAAACAAATCTTAGAAATGCTGCAATTAGCTGGTGTAATAACGAAAAATGTTTTTCTTGAATGGGCCTATTTACTGCAAAGCAATGAAATGAAAAGAGATGTATTATCGGCCTATAATAGTCTATTTCTTGCCAAATGATATTCGTTCAAAAAAAGGGATTCTTTTACTTGAGATTCTATAAAACACGTTTTGAACATTGCTTACGTATACTAATCTATAAAACTCCAGCCGTAATTCACAATTCCAGCTTTTACAGCTACTCCTGCGGTAGCGGCATCGATAGCATTCATCCCATGCTTTGAGGCCGGGAATGGGTTCACGAGTTCTACGACAATGCGTCCTTTCATATCAGATTCTGAATAAAATCTTCCGATGTCGGCTTTCCATAAGATTAAATCCGGCGAATAGTTCAGTTGAACGGTATAGTGCATTAAAGCGCTTTTAACCCCTTTTAAATCTGAATTTACCGATTCATCATCAGAAAAGTTTTTTAAAGCCCAATACTCAATTGTCCCTGTTCCATGAATTATAGCATTGCCAACACATTTAAGACTGTATAAATCAACATAGGCAGTGTTTCCTGATGGATCTGAATAAGCCAGCAACCATTTAAATTCATTAGGAATCATTGCCGCAATTGTTTCATGGTATTCTTTTTCCCTTTGAATCGAATCCTGTTCAGCAGATTTTTTTGATGAATCGACTTGTGTTTGTTCCTTTGATGCTGGCGGTTGGTGATCTTGTTTTGACGAGCAGCTTCCAACAAAAATAAGGCCAATAAATAATATCCCAAAAAAAACCGCAATACCGGAAGCGAATCGAATCCTTTTCGAGGTAGCTGGGTAAGGAACCCCGCAATGAGGGCAAGATTTAGCTGATTTACTGACTTGGCCGCCGCATTCGCGGCAAGTTGAGAGGCTCATATCCGGAAAATTATTGGTTTTAGAGATAAAAGCGGTACTTCGGATACTTCTCTCTTGATGATACATCTATAAATAAAAAAATACAAAAGGGCCAAGAATTCATGCAGCAATGACCAGCTTTCCCATCTCCGGCGCGGCGTCGAGTTCCCACAGCACCGGTTCAAGCCAAAGCCCATTATTACCTTTATGGCGAGTATTCCAGTCGGTGATAACTTCTTCGGCAATCTTGCGCTCCTCGCCAACATCGGAAGGCGAGGCGATGAGCACTTTGATGATTCGCATGGCTCAGGGGGTGAAATTGAAAGGCCGTTCGTATAAGCGGAAATTACGCAAAAATACGATGAGAGCACATGGGGCGTACGCCTGTACAAGAAAAGGGCGGCCGCAAGAGCCGCCCCTACGGGGGAGAATTCGGGCCAACCGTCCCTTATTTTACCCGCCTTTATGCGGCTCGTTTCGGCATACTTCGCCGGGGTATTCGAGTTCTACGGTGGAGTGGTAAATGCCGTGGCGGGCGACGAGCTTGCGAATCTCCTCTTTAATGCTGGCGTACTCGGCGAGGTTGACGTCGCAGTCGATTTCGAGGTGGGCGGTGAAGACCGTGCGCTCTCCGTCGAGCGACCAGAGGTGGGCGTGATGCACTCCGCTGACGTGCTCTGTCTGGCGGATTTCGCTGACCACCTTGTCGAGGCTGAGTTCGCTCGGCACGGCTTGCAGGAAGACCGGCACGAGCGCCCGGAGGTTTTTCACCACGCCGGTGAGAATGTAGAGCGTGATGACGATGGCGAGCAGCGGGTCGAGCATGGGCAGGTTGACGAAAAGCAGCACCACCGAAACCAGCAGCACCGCGAGCCAGCCGAGCACGTCTTCGAGCAGGTGCAGCGCAATGACGCGGGCGTTCATCCCCTTCTGCCCCTTGAGGCGCAGCATGGCGAGCGAGTTGACCGCCACGCCGACCAGCGCGATGGCAGCCATGCCTCTGGCGTCCGGCAGTTCGGGATGGATCAGGCGCGGCACGGCTTCGACGAGCACCACGAATGAGCTGACGAGCAGCAGCAAAGCGCTTACGAGCGCCCCGAAGATCGAGAAGCGCTGATAGCCGTAGGAGTAGCGTTTGTCGCCCGTCCGGCCCGAAAGCTTCTCGAAATACCACGCCTGCCCGAGCGCGATGGAATCGCCGAAATCGTGCACGGCGTCGGCGAGAATGGCCGTGCTGTTGGTGAGCACACCTCCGACCACTTCGAAAATCGTAAAGCCGAGGTTCAGGAAAAAGGCGCTCTTGATGCTCCCGACCGCGTGGTGATGATGCCCGGCGTGACCGTGCTCGTGCTCGTGGTTATGGTCGTGCTCGCTCATCTGGATTCCTGTCTCTGACGATACTTCATGGTACAAAAACTCCGCGACCGGCGCAGTTCAGTCGAACACGACGGTCTTGCGGCCGTTGAGCAGGATTCGGTGCTCGCAGTGCAGCCGCAAGGCCCGCGCCAGCACGATGCGTTCGAGGTCGCGCCCTTTGCGCACCAGGTCGTCGAGCGTGTCGCGGTGGGAGATGCGGATAATGTCCTGCTCGATGATCGGCCCTTCATCAAGCTCGTCGCTAACGTAGTGGCTGGTCGCGCCGATCAGCTTCACGCCGCGCCGGTAGGCCTGCCGGTACGGGTTGCCGCCAACGAAAGCCGGAAGAAACGAGTGGTGGATGTTGATGATCCTGCCCGGCCAGCGCCCGGTGAACTCCGGCGAGAGCACCTGCATGTACCGCGCCAAGACGATCGTGTCGATGCCATGCTCGTCGCACAGCGCCATCTGCCGCCGCTCCGCCTCCGCCTTGGTTTCCGCCGTCACCGCAATGACGTGGAACGGAATGCCGTGCGCTTCGGCAAGCGGCGCGAGGTCGGCGTGGTTGGAAACGACGAGCGGAATGTCGATGTCGAACTCCCCGAGGCTGTGCCGCCAGAGAATTTCGCGCAGGCAGTGATCGTACTTCGAAACGAAGATCGCCATGCGGTTCCGCTTGCCGGAGAGGCGAATCTGCCAGTTCGCCCGGAATTCGCGGGCCAGCGGCGTAAATGCCGATTCGAGGTCGGCGGCGGGAATCGAGAAGTGCTCGAGGCTCCACGAAACGCGAAGAAAGAAGTGATGCTCCTCCACATCGACATGCTCGTTGAGGTCGAGAATGTTTCCGCCGCGCTCGTAGATGAAGTTGGCGATCCGCGCGACCAGCCCCACGCGGTCGGGGCAGGAGAGCAAAAGCACGGCTTTGGAGGGGTCGGCGGCAGCGGTCATGGCGGCGAAACTGAACTTGGCGTTAACGATGAAACTACGGCAAGATAATGAACTTGCGCACTTATTGGTTTCACCGGGCGTGAAAGTCACAACGATGCTGGCTGAAATGAAAAAGAGCGAAAAGGCTCGAGGCTCCTTTCCGCTCTTTTTGATTCTGACGGGATTCCGCGCAGGATGTCCGCTGGCTCACACGGCGAACACTTCGTAACCATCCGGCACCCCATCCAGCACACCGGTGAGGGCGACCGGATCGGCATCGACAGCGCTGAGGAACTCCGCCGCCGAGGCCGCATCAAACCCGGCGGCCGAGGCCGCGCCAAGCGACGACTCAACGCTGGTCGAGCTGGAAAGCGCGATGGCGCCGAGGAACTCCGCCGAGTGGGTGAGAATGTTTTCGAGCTGTTCGAGCGACCAGTCCGAGGCGTAATCCTCTTCCGCCGAAAGCAGCAGGGCCGCCGCGCCAGCCGCGAAAGGCGCGGCCATCGAAGTGCCGCTCATCGAGACGTAGCCGCCATTTTTATAGGTGCTGTAAATGCTCACGCCGGGCGCGACGACAAAGTCGTAGGGATCGGTGTTGCCCGCGTCGTTGCTCCACGAGGCCACGACGTTGCTGCTGTTGACCGCGCCGACCGCGATGCCGCCGAGGGTTTTTGCGAGGACTGCCGGGTAGGTCGGCGAGGTCTGGCTGTTGTTGCCCGAGGCCATGCAGACAATGACGCCGTGATCGAGCGCGTAGGAGATGGCGTTGGTGAGGCTGCTGGAGTATGAGCCATACGCGCCCATCGACAGATTGATCACATCGGCTCCGTTATTGACCGCGTACATGATGCCGTTGGCGACCGCCGTGAAGGTGCCACCGCCCGAAGAGCTGAGCACCTTGACCGGCATGATGGTGGCGTCGTAGGCCACGCCGGTCACGCCGGTGCCGTTATACTCTCCGGCGATGATGCCCGCGATGTGTGTGCCGTGGCCGTTGTCGTCGAGCGCGTAGCCGTCGTAGTTGACGAAGTCGTAGCCGTAAATATCATCGACATAACCGTTACCGTCATCATCGACGCCGTTGCCGGAGATCTCTCCGGTGTTGATCCAGATGTTCCCGTCGAGATCGCTGTGCGTGTAGAGCACACCGGTGTCGATCACCGCCACGACAATGCCTTCGCCGGTGTATCCGGCCTGCCATGCGTCCGGAGCCTGGATGTCGTTCAGCCCCCAGTCCCACGAACCGTAGCCGTCGCCGTAAAGCGGCGCGTCGGCGATGCTCTGACCGGTGGCGGCTTCCAGCATGGCATCGATGTCGAGCAGGCCATGGCCGGAGACCGGATCCCACAAAACGGATTCGAGCGTGATGGACTCGATCGTGGACTCGGTCGTAAAATCGTAGGCATCCGCGCCAAGGTAGCTGTTCCCCGCCAGATCGTGCACCGCATCGGAACCGATGGTCACGTAGTAGTGCGTTTCGCCGGCAAGAGCGCTGGAAGGATCGATGGTCAGCGTACTGCCCGAAAAGGCGAGATGGCTGCTCGACGCCACATCGAAGCTTTCGAGCACCGCGCCCGTCGGCGATCCAGCGTGAATATCGATGGAGCCGCTTCCGGCCTGAATCGCTTCGCTGAAAGTCAGCGTGATACTGGCTTCCGGATCGACATCGCCGCTACCATCGGCGGGATCGAAACTGACAACCGTGGGCGCTGTCTTGTCGCGAATATGGATGCTGTTCAATGACCGGGCGGCAGCGGTCATTTCTCCGCTATCCGGCGAATCGTCAACGGGCGACTGACCGGGATAATCCGGCCATGCGCCGACAAAGTGATTCGATCCATTGAAATCGCCCCAAGCCAGCGAAGACTGAAAACCATCGGCCTGATGGTTCGGCAACTCCATGATATGCTTGAAGGAAACCGTATCGCCCCAGTCACGATGGGTTGACTCCCGTTCGTTCTGCCTGACTCCGGCATCGGTAAAGATGGCTGTGCTGGCAACACCGCGGTTCATTGCGCTGGCCTGAACGCCTAGCGTCCCGTTCAACAAATTTTTGTTACTCATACTGATGATTATATATGTTTTACATGTACCTCCTACGATAAACCAAACACAATACACACGCAATAATTATCAAACACAAGAAAAATATACAAAACGCCGCGCAATCCAAAAAGAAAAATATATACGCCAGCAACACGTAATTCATAAAATGAACAACAGCCACTCTCGTCCAAAAACCAGGTCGATGCCTGACGGGATGGCAATACGGCGGCTTGAGGTGAAGAGTCGTCGAAAAATGGTTATTTTCAACGGCGGCAACACTCCGGCCAGCGCGTAAAGACAGTTACATCGAGAAGAGTGACGATATGAATCTCCGGAGACCAGCCCGAATCGTTCTGGCCGCGCCAGACATGAAAGTCATCGAAGCAAACCGCAGTACAACATGATGGATGAACGAGTTCAGAAACAACTCCTGCTGCTTTTCGCAACCCTGCTGTTCTGCGCTATCTCCTTTTTTCTCTTCGACAAACCGCTGACCCTGTTTTTCCATCAGTTCGACGCTGGACTCTGGCATAGCGTCTGGAAAACGATCACCACGGCGGGGCAATCCGAATGGTATCTCGTGGGCGGACTCCTGCTTTTCGCCGGATTCCGGAAGCGGAACCGGCGGTTCTCGACGGGCGGCCTGCTGCTCTTCAGCACGGTGGCCGTTTCAGGGCTGGCGGCGGATCTGCTCAAAATCATCTTTGGCCGGGCGAGACCAAAGCTTCTCTTGCAACAAGGCATCTATGGATTCGACGTTTTCGGGTGGCATGTCGAACATGCCTGGACCTCGTTTCCCTCCGGCCATTCGGCCACGGCCTTGAGCGCGGCGCTGACGCTCTCGCTGCTGTTTCCGCGCTTCAAGCTGGCTTTTATCGCCGCCGGAGTCCTGATCGCCGCGAGCCGCATCGTGCTCTGCCAGCACTACCTGAGCGACATCGTGGCCGGCTCGGTGCTCGGCGGCGTG
Source organism: Chlorobaculum thiosulfatiphilum (assembly GCF_006265165.1). GTDB lineage: Bacteria > Bacteroidota > Chlorobiia > Chlorobiales > Chlorobiaceae > Chlorobaculum > Chlorobaculum thiosulfatiphilum. The sequence continues at coordinate 67,205 of NZ_VDCH01000003.1, read as the reverse complement.
ACGGCCGTGCTGCTTTATCAACGTTATTTCCGAACTGCCCTCGATGAAACCGCAACCATATAAGCCAAACAGGAACATCCTGCTCGCCGGATTGGCCCTTCTCGTTTTCCTGAGCTTTTTCGCCGGAATCGGCTCCGGGCCGCTCTTCGACGTGGACGAGGGCGCGTTCAGCGAGGCGACGCGCGAGATGCTCGTCTCGAAAAATTACCTCACCACTTACCTGAACGGCGTGCTGCGGTTCGACAAGCCGATTCTGATCTACTGGCTCCAACTGCTCTCGGTCAAGACCTTCGGCATCAACGAGCTGGCCTTCCGGCTGCCGTCGGCCATCGCCGCGGCATTCTGGGCGGGCGCGATTTATCTCTTCGTGCGCCGCGAGCGCAACGAAACCGAGGCAGTGTTCGCCACGGCGCTGATGGCGCTGTCGTTGCAGGTGAGCATCATCGCCAAGGCGGCCATCGCCGACGCGGTGCTCAACCTCTGCCTGGCCGTCACGCTGACGGCGCTCTTCACCCACTGGCGCACCAAGCGCCGGCGGTGGATTTACGTCGCGTTCGCGGCGATGGGGTTCGGAATGCTCGACAAGGGGCCGGTGGCGATTCTCATTCCGGTCGCGGTCTCGTTTCTCTTTTTCCTCGCCCGGAAGGAGTTGAAGGCGTGGTTCCGGGCGATGCTGAACCCGACGGCCATCGCGCTCTTTCTCGCCATCGCGCTGCCCTGGTACGTGCTCGAATACCGCGAGCAGGGTCAGGCGTTCATCGACGGCTTTTTCCTGAAGCACAACGTCAACCGTTTCGGGGGTTCGATGGAGGGGCACTCCGGTTCGCTGCTTTACTATATTCCGGTGGTGCTGATCGGACTGATGCCATCGACCGGGCTGTTTTTCGGCCTCTTCACGAAACTCCGGCAGCGACTCTCGGAGCCGCTCTGGCAGTTCTGCCTGATCTGGTTCGCCTTCGTCTTCGTCTTCTTCTCGCTCTCCGGCACCAAGCTGCCGCACTACATGATCTACGGCTACACGCCGCTCTTCATTCTCTTCGGCGCGGAACTCGCGAAAATCGAGCGCTCGTGGCTGCTCGCGCTCTGGCCCGCCGGTCTGTTGCTGCTTCTCGCCGCCCTGCCGCTCGTGCTGGAGCAGTTGATGCCGTCGATGGACAATCTCTTCATCCAAGCCCAGCTTCAGGGATTTCTCGCGGAGATGGCGGCCAATCACTTCTCGCTGCTCATGATCGCGGCGGCGGCGCTCTGCCTTCTGCTGCAATTTCTGCCGGTGATCGCGCCTCCGTTGCGCTTCATCATCGGCGGAGCGCTGCTGACCTTTTCGTTCAACTTCGTGGCGATGCCGATGGCCGCGCGGGTGATGCAGGAGCCGGTCAAAGAGATCGCGCAACTTGCCCGGAAGGAGGGTCTCAAAATCGTGATGTGGAAGGTCTATTACCCCTCATTTTTTGTATATTCAGGCTCTTTTGCCGAACGGCGCTTCCCCGAACCGGGTGACGTGGTGCTCACCAGCATCGACCGTCTCGAAAAGCTCGGCCCGGTCGAGCGGCTGTACGGCAAGCATGGAATCATGCTCGTCAGAATGCCGACTCAACCGACTTCCCGATGAAACTCTCTGTCGTCATACCGCTCATGAACGAGGCCGAAAGCATCGGCCCGCTCTTCGACGCGCTCGCCTCGGCGCTTCGCGGCATCGAGCACGAAATCGTTCTGGTCGATGACGGCTCGACCGACTCGACCGTTACCGAAATCGAACGACTCGCGCCGGCGAACGCCCGGCTGGTGGTGCTCAACAAGAATTACGGCCAGACAGCGGCCATGTCGGCAGGCATCGACGAGGCCCAGGGCGAGCTGATCGCCACGATGGACGGCGATTTGCAGAACGACCCCGCCGACATTCCGATGATGATCGCCCACCTCGAATCGAAAAAGCTCGACGTTGTCGCTGGCCGACGGGCGGGCCGGAAAGACGGCATGGTGCTGCGCAAGATTCCGAGCAGGATCGCCAACGCAATGATCCGGAACCTGACCAACGTCCACATCCGCGATTACGGCTGCACACTGAAAGTATTCAAGCGCGACGTGGCTAAAAATCTCGGCCTGTACGGCGAGCTGCACCGCTTCATTCCGGTGCTCGTGCAGCTCTACGGCGCCAGGATGGAGGAGGTCGATGTGCGGCACCATGCGAGGAAATACGGCAAGTCGAAGTACGGCATCGGCAGGACTTTGAAAGTGCTGAGTGATCTCCTGTTCATGGTTTTTTACCAGAAGTACGCCCACCGGCCGATGCATCTGTTCGGCTCGCTTGGCTTCATCACGCTGTTCCTCGGCCTCGGCATCGACCTCTACCTGCTCGCGCTCAAAGTGCTCGGTCACGACATCGGCGGACGCCCGCTTCTCAGCCTCGGCGTCATTCTGACCTTCATCGGCATCCAGCTCATCACCACCGGCTTCATCGCCGAATTCATCATGCGCACCTACTACGAGTCGCAGAACAAGAAACCCTATATCATCAGAGAGATCGTTGACAAAAGCAAGTAGCTCCATCAAAAGCAAGGTGTTCAAAACGGCGATCCAGCTCCTGCTCACCGTAGCGGCGCTCGCCATCGTGCTCAGCAAAACCGATACAAACCGGCTCGCCTCGCTCATCGGCCACGCCAACCCGTGGCACCTTCTCGGCGCGATCCTCTTTTTCAACATCTCCAAGATCGTCAACGCCGTGCGGCTGAACCGTTTTTTTACGGCAATCGGCTTGCAGCTCTCGGCGTGGTACAACCTGAAGCTCTACTACCTCGGCATGTTCTACAACCTCTTTCTGCCGGGCGGCATCGGGGGTGACGGGTATAAAATTTACGTGCTGAAAAAAAATCACGGCCTGACGGTCATCAACATCTTCAACGCCGTCTTCTGGGATCGGGTCAGCGGCATTTTCGCGCTCATCTTCCTGTCGGCGCTGCTGATCATACCGAGTTCGTTCGCGGCGCTCTACCCCGGTGAAATACTCTGGATCTGGGTGATCGCCGGAGTCGCCTACCCGCTTTCGCTCTTGCTGACCTGGCTTTTCTACCGCCAGTTCATGCCGGTCTTTCTCATCACGGCATTCGAGTCGCTGGTGATTCAGGCGACGCAGGTGATCTCTGCCTGGTTCATTCTCATGGCCATGTCGGCCACGGCGCACCAGATCGACTACCTCGCCATCTTCCTGATTTCGAGCGTCGCCACCATTTTGCCGCTTACCGTCGGCGGGGCCGGAGCGCGCGAAGTCACCTTCTTCTACGCCCTGAACCACCTCGGCCTCGACGTCAACACCGGCATCGCGCTCTCGCTCATATTTTTCGCCATCTCGGCAATCTCGTCGCTGGTGGGAATTCTGGCCAAAATAAAACACGAACCCGGCCACTCGCTGGCCTCGAAGTGAGGGGGAGAGTGGACTGAGTGGACGCTGTGGACTTGGTGGACAGAAGAAAAAGAAGAAACAATCCTCCGCATTTCCCCGTCCACTCAGTCCACCAAGTCCACTGCCAAATCTTTCAATCTTAGCTGCACGTATTCTCGGCCGTTCCATTGATTTCTTTCGGGGATGCAGACGAGGTGCAGGTTTGCGGCAGTTCCGCAAGATTCGAGGTCGGTGAACAGGTCGGGGCGGTCGAAGGCGATCACCTCGAACGATGAGCCGCGCTCGCCGCGCACCGTGAACTTGACGTGCCGCTCGCGCAGCAGCTTCGGCTTGCCTGCCAGGCGGCAGGCGGTGACGACGAAGAGCGGCTCGCGGTTGGCGAAGCCGAAGGGCGAGAACTGTTCGAGCACCTTCAGGAACTTCGGAGTGATCTCGTCGAGCGCGAGTTCGGCGTCAATCAACAGCGACTTCTGGCGCTCCTCGACCGGCAGCAGCTCACGGCACACCTCGTCGAAGCGGCGGCGGAACGCTTCGAGATTTTCCGGCCTGAGCGTCAGCCCCGCCGCCTGGTGGTGGCCGCCGAACTGTTCGAGATGGTCGCGGCACTCGTGCAGCACATCGTAAATGTTGAGCTGATCGACGCTCCTGACCGACCCCTTGATGAGACCGTTCATCCGCCCCATCACCACGGTGGGCAAAAAATATTTGTCGAGCAGCTTCGAGGCGACGATGCCAAGCACACCGAGATGCCACGCTTCGTCATAGAGCACGATCGAGGAGCAGTGGCTGGCGCAATGGCCCGCCACCATCGTTTCGGCGCGCAACGTAATTTCCGCGTCGATCTCCCGCCGCCGCCCGTTCAGCGCTTCGAGTTCCGCCGCGTGAACTCGCGCCTCCGGTTCGTCCGAAGCGAGCATCCACTGCATCGCCGCGCCCGCCGACTCCATCCGCCCGGCGGCATTGATGCGGGGCGCGATGCCGTAGGTGATGTTCATCATGCTGAAATCGGCCAGATTGACCTTCATGTTCGCGGCCATCGCCTGGAAACTGACCCGTGGCGAACGCCGCATCAGTTCGAGTCCTTCGCGCAGATAGGCGCGGTTCTCGCCTTGCAGCGACACCATGTCCGCGGCGGTCGCCACGGCCACGAAGTCGAGATATTTCCGCCACGCCGCCGGGCTTTCGCCCCTCGCCTCGACCATCGCCTGAATGAACTTGAGCGCCACGCCGCAGCCGCACAGCTCGCGGAACGGGTAGCCGCTCCCCTCGACTTTCGGATCGAGAATCGCGCAGGCCGCCGGAAGCTCCCCGGCTTCGTGATGGTCACAGACAATGACATCGATTCCTTGCGCGGCGCACACCTGCACCTCGTCGATGGCGCGGATGCCGCAATCGACCGTGACGATAAGCGAGACCTTCTGCTCGAACGCCCAGGCGATGCCGCTCGTCGAAAGCCCGTACCCCTCCGTGAAGCGGTCGTTGATGTAATGGCAGACATCGGCCCCGAGTTCACGCAGAAACAGCGAGAGCATCGCCGTGCCGGTGGTGCCATCGACATCGTAATCGCCATAGACCATGATTTTTTCGCCACCGGCAATCGCCTTCGAGAGCCGCGCGACGGCGCGTTTCATGTCATTGAAGAGGAATGGCGAGGGAATCTCGTCGAGCGAAGGACGAAAGAACCGGCGGGCCTCCTCGAAGCTCGAAATGCCGCGATTGAGGAGCGCGGCGGCAATGGGCGAGCTGACGTTGATCGCTTCGGAAAGTGCCAAAACCAGCGTTGGTTCGGGTTCGAGGCGCGTCCATCGGTATCGTTTCATGAATGGGTCCTTGAGTCAGGAAAATGGTCGGTGAATGTACGGATTATTCATCGGTTCTTTACAAAAAAACCGTTTTCGAAACCTGAATCCTGCGGCGTTGGAATACCTTTGAAAATAGCATAGATTTCAAGGCTATCCTGTTAATCGGCACGAAAGCTCCGGCTGAACCGGCCTCCATTCAACCTTCTGAATGATCCTGCAATGAACAAGCTCATCACCATCGAAAGCCACTTTCTGCAGCAGCAGAAACTCTATCCGGAGGTCAACGCCGAAGTGATCGACCTTCTGCACGATGTCGCCTTTGCCGCCAAGCTGGTGCGGCGCGAAGTCGTGCGGGCTGGCCTCGCCGACATTCTCGGCCTTGCCGGTTCGACCAACGTACAGGGCGAGGAGGTCAAGAAGCTCGACCTGTTCGCCAACGAGAAAATCATCTGCGCCATCGGCCAGCACGGGCGCTTCGCCATCATGGGTTCGGAGGAGAACGACAGCATCATCATCCCGCCGCAAAACGAAACCGGCAACTACGCGCTGCTTTTCGACCCGCTCGACGGCTCCTCGAACATCGACGTCAACGTCAGCGTCGGCACCATCTTTTCGATCTACCGCATCAAGAGCGACGACCCCGGCAAGGCGAGCCTCGAAGACTGCCTGCAAAGCGGCGCGGAACAGGTGGCCGCCGGATACGTCATTTACGGCTCGTCGGTGGTGATGGTCTATACGACCGGCCACGGTGTGCACGGCTTCACCTACGACCCGACCATCGGCGAGTTCCTGCTCTCGCACGAGAACATCACCACGCCGGAACGCGGCAAATATTACTCGGCCAACGAAGGCTCCTGGCAGGAGTTCAACGACGGCACCAAGCGCTTCCTCGACTATTTGAAGGAGGAGGACAAGGCGACGGGCCGTCCGTACAGCACTCGCTACATCGGCTCGTTCGTCGCGGACTTCCACCGCAACCTCCTCACCGGCGGCGTGTTCGTCTATCCGGCAACGAAGAAGCACAAACAGGGCAAGCTCCGCCTGATGTACGAAGCCAACCCGATGGCCTTCATCTGCGAACAAGCCGGAGGCCGGGCAACGGACGGCGAGCGCCGGATCCTCGACATCGAACCCACAGAGTTGCACCAGCGCACCCCCCTCTACATCGGCAGCACGGAGGACGTGCTGGTAGCCGAAGAGTTCGAGCAGGGAAAGCGGTGATACACGAAAAATCACCGGTCAACTCCCTCCCAAAGCTTTGCTTCGGGGGGGATGTTCCTCCAGAGCTTCAAGCAATAACTCTTCATCAGACAATGCGAGCAAGGATTATCTGTACTATCACTGTACAGTCAAATTGATGGGAATTGCCTTTATGGTTCTTCGTAGAATTTAGTGGTTACGATCATGAAAGCTCACATAACAAAACGATAAGGCAATCATGTCAAAACCAGCAAAGCCATCGTGTAAGTCCTATTATGAGATTATAATAACTGTAATAACGCCTTTAATAACCAAGCTAAAAAAGTACTTTATAAGTAGATATAAATCAACCGACACTATATAACCTACTATCAAATCCTACAAAGAGCCAGTTTATTCATGTAACAAAGCATTTGTGCTTTGTTACATGAATTTATTATATTAGATACTTAGTAGTATCCCCAATACAAGCAGCAAACAATTGATCCCCTAACCTTCTTTTAAACATAAAGGAGAAAATTTTTCATGAAAGCGAAAATACTACTCATTGGTTGCTTGTTGGCCACTATAGCCGGGACAAAGGCGAATGCGGCGGGAGTCTTAGCCATGAACGATATTACGACTACACCAACACCAACGACTACCCCTTACACAACAGGAATGGTGAGTGATCCGAACATCTTTGCATCAGGAATATCTATTGGTGCGGGCCTTAGCGGAACTGCCAGTGTACCGGGAGCATACACAGCCAATAGCTGGAGTACAGGAGCATCAATTGGCGCCACCGATTATTTAAGCTTCACCATTGACGCAAACACTGGTTACGAGATCAGCTTCTCCAGTATTGATTTCAACACTCAGAGAAGCAGCAACGGTCCGAGTTCGGCCGTTGTCGAATACAGCCTAGACGGGGGGAATACATTTCAAACCATTGGCTCAGTTATAATCATAAACCAAGCTGCAACAGCATATTCCTTTGATACTTCAGGTATATCAGATATTCAGAACCTGGAGGATCCCATCACGTTTCGTCTTTATGGTTACAATGCACGTAATAATGGTGGCACACTCAGCATTAACAATTATTCATTTAACGGCTCTGTCGAAGCGGTTCCTGAACCTCAATCCCTGATGCTTATTGGTGTCGGCTCATTGCTGATGTTCGGTTATCTCAAGCGCGCACGCAAAGAAACTGATGCGATGGCTTAACGGTATGGAATCGCGAGCACTATGACTGCCGCATAAAAAAACAACCCCGCAAACACGGGGTTGTTTTTTTATGCGCAGATACTAAATACCCGGCACAGGGAAAAACAGCAGCCTTTACAAAAGCTGAACTACTCGATTCGAACCTCTCACCCCTGCGGGACTGTTGTTTCAAACTCCGGATAAAATATCCTCTCGATCCCCACGGCCTTGCCGGTCTCCACATCGAGCGTGAGCAGGACGGCGGAGAGATGCACGTCGTCGGTGGCGCATTCGTATTTGTGCGGGGTCTGGTAGAGCATCCGGTCAACCGCTGATTTGACCTGCATTCCGATCACCGACAAGTGCGGGCCGGTCATGCCGACGTCGGTCAGGTAGGCCGTGCCTTTCGGGAAGATGCGCTCGTCGGCGGTCTGCACGTGCGTGTGCGTTCCGATGATCGCCGATACCTTGCCGTCGAGGTACCAGGCGAGAGCGAGCTTTTCGGCAGTCGCTTCGGCGTGGAAATCGACCACGACCAGCGACGACTGCTCTTTGGTCTGCTTGATGACCCAGTCCGCCGTGCGGAACGGGCAGTCGATCGGGTACATGAAGGTGCGCCCTTGCAGGTTCAAGACGGTGATGTTGCCGAGGCCGCGCGGCAGTTTGTACACGCCGTGGCCCTTGCCGTAGGTGCCCTTCGGGTAGTTCTGGGGCCGAAGTACGCGCTCGTGCGTTTTGAGCGTCTCGAAGAAGTTGAAGTTGTTCCAGGTGTGATTGCCGCCGGTCACCACATCGACGCCCGCTTCGAGCATCTGGTTCAGCGCTTCGAGACTCATCCCCTTGCCGTTGTGGGCGTTCTCGCCATTGCAGATAACGAAATCGACCTCGTATTTCGAGATGAATCCTTTGAGCATCCGGCTGACGATTTGCAGACCGGAGTTTCCGACGACGTCGCCGATGAAGAGGATATTGGCGGTTTTTGCTGACATACGGGTTCCCTTGGTAAATCTGTTGTTTTCATTCATTTGTTGGCGTGAAATTACACATTAACCGCCATATTGAACAGCCCTATTTCGATCATCGGCAGAAAATTCATCGCTTCCCCGAATATGCCCAAAAGGTCGCCGGACATGAACTTAATGGCCCCGGCTGATCGTTCCTTATCTGATATCGCGCCCTCGCAAATCCAGAACAGGAGCGAATGCCATGGCTATCCAGAGAACCATCAGCAAGGTGTTCAGAAGCAAACCGGTAATAGAAGGCGCCGGGGTGCGGCTCAAACGAGCCTTCGGCTTCAGCCAGGTTCCGCTGTTCGACCCGTTCCTGCTGCTTGACGATTTCCGTTCAGAAGACCCTGAGGACTATCGCAAGGGGTTCCCCTGGCACCCGCATCGCGGCATCGAAACCATCACCTACATGCTCGAAGGCCAGGTGGAGCATGGCGACAGCCTGGGCAACCGGGGCGTGATCCGGCCGGGCGGATTGCAGTGGATGAGCGCCGGCAGCGGCATCATCCATCAGGAGATGCCGGAGGGCGACCGGCACGGCAGGATGGGCGGATTCCAGCTCTGGGCGAACCTGCCCGCATCACAGAAGATGACCAAGCCACGGTACCGCGACATCACCGATTCGCAGGTGCCGAAGCTGAAGCTTGACAGCGGCGTCACCATCTCGGTCTTCAGCGGCAGAATCGGAGAGACGGTCGGCCCGGTTGACGACATCGCCATCGACCCGGAATATCTCGACATCACCGTTCCGCCATCGACCTCCTTCACCCACCCGGTCAAACGAGGGCATACGGCGCTGGCCTACGTCATCGAGGGCAGAGGAATCTTCTGTCATGCTGACGAACCGTTCTCCCATGATACGGAGGGGGTCAACTATTTCGACATGGAGCCTGAACCATATCAAGATAATGAAACCCTCATTCTGTTCAGCGATGGAGACAGCGTGACGGTAAGCACGGAAAACGATCCGATCCGGTTTCTGTTCATCTCGGGCAAACCGCTCAACGAACCGGTCGCATGGTATGGCCCGATCGTCATGAACACCCGCGAAGAGTTGCGCATCGCCTTTGAGGAGTTCCGGAACGGCGCCTTCATCAAAGAACGATGAGCAGAGCTGCGCTTGACCAAATCGACGAGGCGGGCTATTTTGAACAGTACTCCACACCGGGAGATCCATCAACTCCAGAACCACGTTCGTGAATCCTGATAAGAGAGCGGCCCGCATGGCAGGCGTACTGCCTCTGCTTCTGTTTCTTCTGCTGAACCTCGGAATGATCGCTCTCTTGCTCGATTCCGGGTATGTTTCAGCGGAGGCGACAAAAGAGGCGTTTGCCGCCATGCGGGAGTACCTTCGCCGGAACCACGCAAGCGCACCACCTCGGGCGCTTGCGGTCATCGACTACTCAAGGCCTTCGTTCATGAAGCGCATGGCGATCATCGACCTGAAAACCGGTCGCCAATCATTCTATCGGGTCGCCCACGGCAAAAACAGCGGCGAGCTTTTCGCCCGGCGATTCTCGAACACCCCGGAGTCGAACATGAGCAGCCTCGGGCTGTTCCGCGTCGGAGCGCGATACTCTGGCGACCACGGCCTCGCGCTCCGTCTCGACGGCCTCGACTCGCTCCGCAACGGCAACGCCGCGAAGCGCGACATCGTGCTGCACAAGGCCGGGTATGTCTCGATTCCCTTCATCCTGCTGAACGTCGTGACTGGTTATGGCCCGATGATCGGCAGAAGCAACGGCTGCTTTGTCATCTCTGGTGGCGACATCGTCGAGGTGGTCAAAAAGCTGGCCGGCGGCGGGTTCATCTATGCGTGGGCAACACCGGACGATAACTTCCGGAAATAAAAAAAGCCCGGCGATGAACCGGGCTTCTGTGTTGCTCTGTGCTGTCTCGCGACAAATCACATGGCGTTGATGATCGCGTTGAGCGTACCGCTCGGGCGCATGGCGCGAGTGGTCTTTTCGTCGTCGGGCTGGTAGTAGCCGCCCATGTCGATCGGGCTGCCCTGCGCGGCGATCAGCTCGGCGTTGATCAGCTCCTCTTTCTCGGCGAGCGCACTGGCGACACCGGCGAAACGGGCTTTCATCTCGGCGTCGGCGTCCTGCGCGGTCAGCGCTTCGGCCCAGTAGAGGGCGAGGTAGAAGTGGCTGCCGCGGTTGTCGATCTGGCCGACCTTGCGGGCGGGCGACTTCTGGTTGTCGAGGAACTTGCCGATGGCCTGGTCGAGCGTGTCGGCCAGCACCTGCGCTTTCGGATTGCCGAAAGTCTGCGCGAGGTGCTCCAGCGAAGCGGCCAGGGCCGAGAACTCGCCGAGCGAATCCCAGCGGAGGTAGCCCTCTTTCTGGAACTGCTGCACGTGCTTGGGAGCCGAGCCGCCCGCGCCGGTCTCGAACAGGCCGCCGCCGTTGAGCAGCGGCACGATGGAGAGCATCTTGGCGCTGGTGCCGAGTTCGATGATCGGGAACAGGTCGGTCAGGTAGTCGCGAAGCACGTTGCCGGTCACCGAAATGGTATCCTCTCCGGCGCGGAAGCGGCCAAGGGTGAAGCGCATCGCTTCGACCGGAGCCATGACTTTGATTTCGAGGCCATCGGTGTCGTGCTCTTTGAGGTACTCGTTGACTTTGGCGATGATCTGGCTGTCGTGGGCGCGGTCGCTGTCGAGCCAGAAGATGGCCGGAGCGCCGGTGGCTCTGGCGCGGCGAACGGCAAGCTTCACCCAGTCGCGGATCGGAGCGTCCTTGGCCTGGCACATGCGGAAGATGTCGCCGGTCTCGACCTTCTGCGACATGAGCACCTCGCCGCTTGCATCGACCACGCGGATCACGCCGTCGCCGGGGGCCATGAAGGTCTTGTCGTGCGAGCCGTACTCTTCGGCCTTCTGCGCCATCAGGCCGACGTTCGGCACGCTGCCGATGGTCGAAGGATTGAACGCGCCGTTCTTGCGGCAGTCGTCCACGATTTCGCCGTACATGGTGGCGTAGCAGCGATCCGGAATCACGGCCTTGCAGTCGTGAAGCTGGCCGTCGGGACCCCACATCTTGCCGCCGTCGCGGATGACGACCGGCATGGAGGCGTCGATGATGATGTCGTTCGGTACGTGCAGGTTGGTGATGCCCTTGTCGGAATCGACCATCGCCAGCTCGGGACGGGTTTTATAAACGGCCATGATGTCGGCCTCGATTTCGGTGCGCTTCTCTTCTGGCAGGGTCTGGATTTTGGCATAGAGATCGCCGAGGCCGTTGTTCAGATTGACGCCAAGCTCGGCAAGCAGGGCGGCATGTTTTTCGAGCGCATCCTTGTAGAACACCGAGACGGCGTGACCGAACATTACCGGGTCGGAGATCTTCATCATGGTGGCCTTCAGGTGCAGCGACAGCAGCACACCCTGCGATTTGGCCTCCTCGATCTCGGCGGCATAGAAATCGCGGAGCATGCGAACGTTCATGACCGACGTGTCGATCACTTCACCGGCGAGCAGCGGGGTTTTCTCTTTCAGCACACTCACCTCGTTGGCGCCGCTGACATACTCGATGCGGACGGTGGTCGCGGCGGGCACGGTGACGGACTGCTCGCTGCCGTAGAAGTCACCATCGTTCATGTGCGAGACGTGAGCCTTCGAATCGACGTTCCACTGAGCCATGCGGTGCGGATGCTTCTGGGCGTATGCCTTGACCGAGAGCGGGGCGCGGCGGTCGGAGTTGCCCTCGCGAAGCACCGGGTTGACGGCGCTGCCGAGCACCTTGGCGTAGCGGGTCTGAATCGTTTTTTCTTCGTCATTCGACGGAGCTTCCGGATAGTCCGGCACATTGAAGCCGTGCTCCTGAAGCTCCTTGATGGCGGCTTTCAACTGGGGAATCGAAGCGCTGATATTCGGCAGCTTGATGATGTTGGCTTCCGGCGTGAGCGCAAGTTCGCCGAGCTGGCTGAGGTAGTCGGGAATCCTCTGGCTTTCGGTCAGGTTCTCCGGGAAGTTGGCGATGATCCTGCCAGCCAGGGAGATGTCCCGCGTCTCGACCTCGACGCCGGTGCCGCGGGTGAAGGCCTGGAGAATCGGAAGCAGCGAGTAGGTCGCCAGGGCCGGAGCCTCGTCGATCTTGGTGTAGATGATGGTCGATTTGCTTGCCATATCGTTGCTATTAAAGGTATTATGGTTATGAATGACTTCTGGGAAAAAGAAAACCTTACACCCCGATCAGGAGTCGCACTACCCCCTGTCAGTACTATAACTGTCGTGAATGCTCCCGAAGTTGGCCCGGGATTGACTGTTGCTCTGTAAATGCACGTATCGTGCCTGAAAAACGCTCACCTCCACGCATGGCAGTCCGCCCTGAAAAAAAGGTGAAACCTGCCTTCTGGCCCTGGTCAGCAAGGCCCTATTGACAAATGGGTATGGAAGTGATGAAGGAAAACGGGAGGCCGGCGGAGGCCGGCTCTCCATCAAAGCGTACCTGGATTACTGACGGTCTTCGAGCCCAACCCTGTCGGCAAGCTCTTTGTCATGAAGCACTTCGTAAGCGAGCTTGATCATAGGAATGGTCGCCCCCATGGAGCTGTAACCGCCGTCATGGAAAAGATTCTGCATGGTCACCTTGCGCGTCAAGTCGCTCAGGATCGTCATGGTATATTCGGCGCACTCCTCAGCGCTCGCATTGCCGAGCGGCGACATCAGTTCGCCGTAGTCGTACATCTTCTCGAAACCGGGGATGCCGCTGCCGGCCTTTGTGTAGGTCGGGCTTTGTGAAATCGTGTTGATGCGGATGCTGCGTTTGGCGAGTCTCGGGCCGAAGCTGCGAGCGATCGATTCGAGCAGCGACTTGGCGTCGCCCATGTCGGAGTATGTCCAGTAATTGCGCTGCGACGCGATATATGAAAGCGCAATGATGCTACCGCCGTCATTGATCGCCTCGTTCTTCAGCGCGTAGGCGACGAGCCTGTGGAACGAAATACCGGAGACATCGAGCGTCCGCATGAACCACTCGTAGTTCAACTCCTCGTATGGCACCTGTTTGCGGATGTTCTGGGACATGCCGATGGAGTGCACGATGAAATCGACGGAACCCATCTTCTCCTTGAGTTCCCTGAAGGTGTTATCGACATCCTCGTTTCTGGAGGCGTCGCAGACGAGAATCGGAGCGTTGCCGCAGAGTTCTGACAGCTCCTGGAGATTGCCAAAGCGAATAGCCGTCGCGACATTGGAAAGGGCGATTTCCGCACCCTCCCGGTAGGCATGCAGCGCTATCTGCCAGCCGATGCTGCTTTCATCGAGCGGGCCGAATACAATTCCTTTTTTCCCTTTCAAAAGACCATAGTGCGCTTTCTCGGGCATGGTACAATCTGATTCTTTTCAGAAAAATTAGGGTAGCGGTTACCCCTTTGATGATCGTTCAAAGCTGTCAAGATACAAGTTTCCGGTGAATTGTTAAACAGTTACCGGTAAAATTTGCATCCTGACGCAAATGCGATACTACAGAAACAGCGGTATGGAAATCGACCGGACTCCGTTCAGGGCCGCGCCCCCGGAAATGAGGAGAGGCGCGGCTTTCGGCGGCGTTGCCGTCAGATTTTCAGGCGGCGCATGGAGCGGAGCTTGTCGAGCACGTTCTTGTTGACGTTCAGCTCCATCGCCTCTTTTTCGACCTGAACCTCCTTGAAGATCACCTTGAGCAGGTTGTCTTCCCTGATGAATTTGTCCATATCGAGGCTGTAGAGCGCCCTCGGCAGGGTGATGATCCGCTGGGCGCGATCGACCGTGACGATGATGTCGGTGCCCATGCGCTCAACCGAAACATCCTCGGCGTCCTTGAGGAACGGAATCTTGATGCAGAGCACCTCGCGATGGCCGGAAGTGACCTGGTTTTTCTGGCTTTCGATCCAGAAGTTCTTGCCGGAATAGAAGGTCTGGTCGGGAGCCTGGTCGCCAAACACCATCTGGCTGATGTCGTAGAGCGCGTCGGCGCCGATCGGCTCGGTGCGTTGCAGGTGGCAGCGGAAAACCGGCGTCGGGTAGAAGGAGTTGTCGATCTCCATCAGGTACTTGCTGTGCAGGTCGGCCCAGAACTCGAAGTACTCGCCCACCGTGCGCGAGGTCGGCAGAATCTTGTTGATGACGATGCCGTCGATGTTGATGCCGTAGAGGTGCACGAAGGTGTAGGCGCGCTTCGTTTCGAGAATCGAGAGCTTCTCCGGGTTCAGCACCAAGCGGAAGGTGACTTCCGGGCTGAGGATGAACTCGTTGATGTCCTCCATCTGCTTGAGCAGCACGTTGACCTCGTTGAAAAAGTCGTCGTCGGGAATGTTGTTGCCGCTGAGCGGACGGGCCAGCGACGACATGCTTTTGTAGAGCTTGAAGAACTGCTTGCCCATGTTGCCGCCGATGATGATCTCCGGATAGGCGAGCAGGCGGAGCGTGTTGCCGGTCGGCGAGGTGTCGAGCACCACGGTGTCCCACTTGCCGGACTGCGCCTCGTCGAGCAGGCGCGAGAGGGCGAAAATTTCGTCGAGGCCGGGCTGCGTGGTCAGCTCCGAAGCCATGCCACTATCGATGCCCTGATTTTTGTACGACGAAGAGACGAACTTCTGGAAGCCCGACATGTTCTTCTTCAGTTCGTAGATGGTATCGACTTCGAGGCCGTAGAGATTTTTCTCGATCTTCAACGGCTCGTTGCGTCCGATCTGCACATCGAAAACATCCGAAAGCGAGTGCGCCGGATCGGAGGACATGATGAGCACCCGCTTGCCCTGCCGGGCAAGGGCAACGGCGGTTGAGGAAGAGATGGTGGTCTTGCCTGTTCCTCCCTTGCCGGAATAGATGATGACCCTTGGTTGCGCCTGATTGTCGGTTAAATCCCTCGAAAGCATGGACTCTCCTTTGATACGAGATGAAAAATGATCCCGATAAAACGAACTGTGAAGTTAGCACATTTAAAGCAACATTCTCAAAATACCGATAATTCATTACGAAAAAACGAGATAAACAAGCAGGCCACAGTGTGTACAGGCCAGTTGCATAAAAAGGAGACTTTCTCGAAGATCATACCGAAAACGCTTGGACCAACAAGGGAAAATGCCCCCCTATCAAGAGACTAAAGCCTGTTAATGATAATTTTTCATGAACTATGCCTGGATCAGATAACCCATTAATTAGCAGTCGTTTACGGATGATAATCAGTTTAACTTTTTAAGTGACAAATACACATATTTTCCAAATGAGCAAACAGTACACACGCCCCCTCTTCTATCAGGATATGCCACAAACATCTGACAGTGGCCATTTACATCTCGACATTATTTGACAACCAGTTTCCTTGATCATCGCCAAGATCGAAACTTTCAACCTTCCATTTCTTGTCAAAACTATCGAATTTCAGTTTTGCTCGCACCCTGCCCTTCGTTTGACTTTCATCGGGCTTTCCTAACAGCTCAATACCGAAATCAGTCGGGGTCATCGAAAATGCAGCCATCACTAATCGACGAGGCTCTGGATTGTCTGCTTTCGGCTCTCCCAACAGGGTATTGCTGACAACCCGCTCAACCTTGACCGTTACGAGGTCAAAAAAGGCCATATCCTGTTCTTTTCGCTTTACTTTCTGTTCACCTGCGGGGGTAAGCGAAATCGTGTACCTAAGCGTCATTACATCAAATACCGATGATTTGTCCGTGAGGCTTATCAAGCCCGCCTGAGAAAGTTTTTTGGCCAGCTCAAGACGCCGGGGGTGGAATTTTTTGTTTTTTTGATTTTCTTTTCCCCCTAATGCAGCTTCAAATCCATCCATGAAGGTAACGCTACCTAGGGGTACACCTGTGTTAAAAAGCTCAGTCAGAATTTGTTGCTCGATCACCTCGGCCGCAGCACCATCGGAAAGACTGTCTTTGCCACTGCACGCAACAAGTTGGAGCACCAGCACTATCAGCGCCAGATGCACAAACCAACCACGTAAAATATTATTATACATATACATAACTTCTATTATCACGTTAAAGTTATTGTTGCACAAACAGCGATAAAAGAGTAAATCAGTTGCTGCTTTTAGATTTTAATTTCAGATAAAACTGAATTCTCCATCTCGAATCACCAACTCAATGCGCCGCTATCTTGCTGATTTTCTTGATGACCGCGTTGCCTTGCAACGGCTTGTGAATCAGCACCGTTGCCGGATACCAGTCCGTGCCGGGATACACAACCCTGGCATTGCAGAAAAATTCGTAGTTCATGCCTGCAACCACCTGCTTTCTGACAACAAGAGGCTCATAACCCACACCCGCGAGGCCAGCCATGGTCTCTTTGAATACTGCCCGATCCGTGGCTGAAAGCATGTCAAACTTCGACCAGCCTCCTGCTTTTGGAACCTCCTTGACAACCTTCTTCTCAGGTGCAGGAGCAGCTTTTCGGGAAACCGGGGCTGATGAGTCAGCCGCAAACGATGTGCTCCATAAAAAGCCACTGAGGCCAAGCACGATAACGAGAGCTGGAAAAAATCTCTGTTTCATTGCAGTCTGCGTTTGTTATTGGTTAATGAACCATTACGCCCTTCACGCATCTCTTGCGAAGCGCTGATTTTTCTCGATGCACTTCGAAAACAGCGGCTGATCGAACGTTCAATGGAGCCTGAGTCGCAGGAAGCTGTCCAGGAGAAAATCCGGTATGAATAACCTTCTGCTTACTTTTAAAAGAAAAAGGTAGCTCTTTTCCCCTTTGCTTTTCAGAGAAAGAAAATTTTTTCCCCGAGCGCGTGTTCGAGTTGCGCCATGTAGTCGTCGTGGGGAATTTCGATGGCGCCGAGGCTTTCGAGGTGGGGGTTCATGATCTGGGCGTCGAGCAGGAGGTAGCCCTTCCGCCTGAGATGGGCCACCAGCCAGGCGAAGGCGACCTTCGAGGCGTTGGGGCGGATGAAAAACATCGACTCGCCGAAAAATGCCCCACCCATGGAGATGCCGTACAGGCCTCCGGCAAGCTCGCCATCCTGCCAGCTCTCGATGCTGTGCGCCACGCCGAGGCGGCGCAGTTTGAGAAACACTTCGATGATCTCCTCCGAAAGCCAGGTCTCCTCTTCGGTCGAGCGGGGCAGCGAGCAGGCGCGAATCACCCGCTCGAAGGCCGAGTCGATTTTGATGGTGAAGCGCTTTTCGCCGATGACGCGCCGGAGGCTTCGCGACGGGCGAAAAGCGTCGAGCGGCACCACGGCCCGCTGGTAGGGCTGACACCAGCTCACCGTTCCCTCGCGCGAGTCGGCCATCGGAAAAAAGCCGTGCCGGTAGGCGCGAAGCACATCCTCGACCCGTATCATACTGTACTGCTTTGTAATGCGTTACTCATGCGCTCGCAGATGTTCCGGCTTTACGAGCAATTCGTCGACCCGCCGTTTCGGCACGTGGTGGATGCCGTGCTTGTCGCGCCAGTAGCGGATGTCGCCGCCCGGCCCGATCTGGTCGATCACGACCGTCTCGGCGGGCTTGCCGAGCGCGATCACCAGCAGCACCGTCCAGCCATCGGGAATGCCAAGCTCGCCCGCGAGCCGTTCGCGGTCGATGGCGGCGACGATGCAGCCACCCAGCTCCTTTTCAGCCGCGCCGAGCAGAATGGTCTGCGCCGCGATGCCGCTGTCGCAAGCCGCGCCCGCAGCGTCCTCGTTGCGACACACAACGACGAGCGCGGCGGCGGGACGCTCCCCCGCCTCGGGGCCGGGCCAATCCGCCAGATATCCGGCCCACTTCAGGCAGGGAAACACCTTGTCGAGAAAGTCGGCGCCCGTGACGGGCAGGAAGCGCAACGGCTGCCGGTTGGCCGCCGACGGCGTGTAGCAGACGAGCTCGACCAGCTCGCGGAGCGTTCCGTCGCTCACGTCAGCGCCTTCATCGAAACGCCGGATGGCGCGGCTCCGGGTCACCAGCTCCCTGAACTTCATGCTTTCGACTCCTCGCGACAGTGATCCTTCCAGGCCGCGTCGGTAAAGACCCGCAGGTCGCTCCACCGGCCCGAGGCGATCCACTCGGCGATGTAATCGACCGTTCTCGAATAGTTGAGCGGCTTGCCCGACTCCATGGCGAGCCACTCCCTGAGCACATCGCCATCGAGCGTGTGCATCGACATGCCGTAACCGAGCTGCACCATCGCCAGCGCGTTGGACTCCTGCTCGATCTGCCCGTCGAGCGGACGAAGCAGCATCTTCTTACCGAGATGCAACGCCTCGCCCGGCAGCTCGAAGCCCGCGTTGCAGACCACGCCGGAGCACTCCATCAGGTCGCGCAGGAATCCCTCCCGCGAGTAGCCCCGAAAGGAGAGATGGCCATCGTCGCGATCCTCCGTCACCTTGCCGTAAATGAAAAAGCGATTGGCCTCGAAAGGCTTCAGAAAAGCTTCGATATCCTCAACCTCCTCGAAGGGCAGGTAAACCAGAATTTTCCGCGAATCCTCCTCTGGGCGGGCGGCGCAATAGAGCGTTTCGGGAATGACCGGCGGAAAGATCGGCTGGTTGAAGTGATCCCAATGCAGACCGGCATGGTAACGCGCCGGAGCGAAGTTGAGCAGGGTGTAACGCTCGAACAAGCTGCCCCGCGCGATGGGGATATGAAACGGAAAGGCGTACTGGTGGCCGAACCCGATGCTCACGATGCCCTTGAGCCGCGCCGCCATCGAGGTGACCGGTTCGAAATCGGTGATCACCAGATCGACGCCAGCGGTATCGATGGTCAAGGCATCGGCCCAGAGGCTGACGAAATCGAGCTGAAACATGGTCTCAATGTAGTTCATCTTGCCACGATGCGTCACCAGGGTAAAGCCCTTGAACACCTTGTAAGGAGCGAACACTTCGATCTCGCGAAGCTCCTCCTCCTTTCTGCCGCTGATGATAACCTGAACCTCGTGACCATCCTCCTTGAGCTTTCTGACCAGCTCCCTGCTTCTGCTGATATGGCCGTTCCCTGTTCCCTGAACGCCGAAAAGGATCTTCATGCACTGCGTTTGTTTAATGCCTGCCGCCGGACGTCCCGTTGCGGCCAAGACGGATGTCAATAGCTTAAAATTACAATTATTACGGAAATATAGAACAGCTCGGCCATGCCGTAACGCAGTTGCATCAAAGATCAAGCGACGGCGCGAGAGAAGCGGTGAAAAGTGTTAGTTTACGAAAGCCCGGCCCGAAAGCCCGCGATGCGCTCAAGCAATCTTTTCATGCCTGTTTTTCGATGGAAATCAAGACCGACATTCTTCTCGGCGACTGCAAGGAGATTCTGAAAACGCTGCCAGACGATTCGGTGGATCTCGTCTTCACCTCGCCGCCCTACGCCGACCAGCGGAAAAAGACCTACGGCGGCATCCATCCCGATCGCTATGTCGAGTGGTTCCTGCCAATATCGGCGGAGCTGAAGCGGGTGCTCAAACCAACCGGCACTTTCATCCTCAACATCAAGGAAAAAGTGGTCAACGGCGAGCGCAGCACCTACGTGATGGAGCTGATCATCGAAATGCGGCGGCAGCAGGGGTGGCTCTGGACCGAGGAGTTTATCTGGCACAAGAAAAATTGCTACCCCGGCAAATGGCCGAACCGCTTCAGGGATTCGTGGGAGCGCCTCATCCAGTTCAACAAGAACCGGCAATTCTCCATGTATCAGGAAGCGGTCATGGTGCCGATGGGCGACTGGTCGAAAACGCGCCTGAAAAATCTCAGCGAAACGGACAAGACCCGCGACGAATCGAAAGTTGGCAGCGGCTTCGGCAAGAACATCTCCAACTGGCTCCAGCGCGACATGGCCTACCCGACCAACGTGCTGCACCTGGCCACCGAGTGCAACAACAAAAACCACAGCGCGGCCTTCCCCGAAGGATTGCCGGAGTGGTTCATCAAACTCTTCACGAAAGAGGGCGACACCGTGCTCGACCCCTTCATGGGTTCCGGCACCACCAATTTCGTCGCCCAGCGGATGAAACGCAACTCCATCGGCATCGAAATCATGCCGGAGTATCACGAGATGGTTGAAAACGAACTCAAGCCGGTGGAACTCTATCTGCTTGATAAAAAGGACAGTTATGCCCCAACTGAACCTCGGCGACGTATCGAACTACGTTGAAGAAAACATCGGCCTCTTTCACCAGAAAAGAATCGCCAGCCTCGACAGCCTGCGCCTTTCGACAGTACTGAAACGGAAGAACCCTTACCTGTTCAAGGCCAAGCACATGCAGACCGCCGAGCAGATCGTGCGCGGACTGGTCGATGCGCATATTTCCTCGAACGAGGAGACCGTTTTTGGAGACTGGCTCGAAGGACTCGCCATTTTTATCAATGCGATAGTTTTCAACGGCAGGAAATCGGGCATTCCGGGCATCGATCTCGAATTCGACCGTGATGGCTGCCGTTACATCGTCAACATCAAATCCGGCCCGAACTGGGGAAACAGCAGTCAAATCAAAAAGATGATCGGGGATTTCAGGACCGCACACAAAACGCTTCGCACCAGCAATTCCGGAATACAGGTGATAGCGGTCAATGGATGCTGTTACGGGCGAGACAGAAATCCCGACAAGGGCGACTATTTCAAATATTGCGGGCAGGATTTCTGGGCGTTCATTTCGGGAGAAGCGGAGCTTTACACCAACATTATCGAACCGCTTGGCCACAAGGCGCAGGGAAAAAACGAGGAGTTCCAGCAATCCTACGCGCAGATGCTCAACCGCTTCACGCTAGAGTTCGGCAAAGAGTACTGCAACGAAAACGGCGCGATCGACTGGGCGAAGCTCGTGCGCTTCAACTCCTCGGCTGGGCGCGGGTAGCTTTTTGGCGCAGGTTCGGTGCAGTGTGGACGACGTGGACGCGGTGGACGGAGGAGAAGCCGGGAGGAATTCCGGATGCCGCGCTTCTGTCATGCTGAGCGAAGCGAAGCATCCAGTCAGACAGCTTCATTCACACCACTTTCAAATTGGCGTACTGCACCATCAGCGTTTTTTCTCCGGCGGTGCGGAAGTTGATTTTCACCTTCTGCTTCGCGCCGCTGCCCTGCACTTCGAGCACCGTGCCGGGGCCAAAAATGGCGTGTTGTACTTTCGTGCCGACGCGATACGCGCTTTTGGCCGCGCCGGTGGGGGCTGCCGATCCGGCGGGCTTGACGGTCGGCACTTTGGCTGACGGGCTTCCGGGCTGCGGCCTGAGCGAGGAGCCGAAGACCGGACGTCCGGCCATGGCTGTTGCGGCAACCTTTTTCGGACTCTCGGAGAGCTTGCGGCCCCCTTCCGTGACGATGATGTCGGGGTCAATTTCGTTGATGAAGGTCGAGCGCAGACACATCTGCGGCTGGCCGTACATGTAGCGGCTCTGCGCCCACGACAGGAAGAGCTTTTCGCGGGCGCGGGTGATCGCCACGTAAAAGAGCCGCCGCTCCTCCTCCACCTCGCTTGGCTCGTAGCTGTTGAGCGGAAAGAGCTTCTCCTCCATACCGGTAACGAACACCACCGGGAATTCGAGTCCCTTCGCCGCGTGCACGGTCATGAGCGAGACGTAATTGTCCGACTCCTGCGTTTCGTCGTAGTCCGAGGCGAGCGAGATGGTCGAGAGGAAGTCGCCGAGCGTGGCCGACGAGGGGTTGTGGTCGGCGAAGTCCCGCGTCATGGAAAGCAGCTCTTGCAGGTTCTCGTGCCGGGCGAGCGACTCCGGGGTGTTCTCCTCCTTCAGCAGCGAGAGCAGGCCGGTCGTATCGTAGAGCATCGAGAGCACGTCGTAGGCTGTGCCCTCCTCGGCCTGCCTGCGCATCGCCTCGATGAGGCTCGCGAACTGCGTGAGCGCGCCAACAAGCCGCGCCTGGAATCCACCCTCGCCCGCGCGGCGCACCGCGTCGTAGAGCGAAATGTTCTGCTCCTCGGCGAACTCCTTCAACTTGTTGATGCTCACGTCGCCGATCTTGCGCGGCGGAAAGTTGATCACCCGCAGGAGCGACTCGCTGTCGCGGTCGTTCAGGACGAGCCGCATGTAGGCCACGGCGTCCTTGATCTCCTTGCGCTTGTAGAACGACACGCTGCCGAAAATCTTGTAGGGAATGCGGTTCTGGCGCATCACGTCCTCGATCACGCGCGACTGGGCGTTGGTGCGGTAGAAGATCGCGAAGGCGCGGTACTCGGCCCCGTTGGCGAGGCGGATCGAGCGGATGCAGTCGCCCACCTTTTCGGCCTCGCGCCGCTCGTTGTACGCCTCGATGAGCGTGATCGGCTCGCCCGTGCCCGCGTTGGCCACCAGCTCCTTTTTGATCTGGCGCTGGTTGCGGCTGATGACGTTGTTGGCCGCCTGCAAAATCGTCTTGGTGCTGCGGTAGTTATCGACCAGCTTGAAGAGCTGCGCGTCGCCGTAATCGTCGTTGAAGTTGAGCATGTTGGAGATGTCCGCCCCGCGCCACGAGTAGATCGACTGCGCGTCGTCGCCCACGACGAAAATATTGCGGTGTTTGGCGGCGATCATCTTCGCCACGAGGTACTGCACCCGGTTGGTGTCCTGGTACTCGTCGATGAGCAGGTAGCGGAAGTACTCCTGCAACTGCTCAAGCACTTGCGGATGCTCGGTGAACAGCTCGATGGGCTTGATGAGCAGGTCGTCGAAGTCGAGCGCGTTGTTCTCGCGCAGCCGCTGCACGTAGCGCTCATAGACCAGCGCAATTTTCTGGTACTGGTCGTCGATGGCTTTGCGATGAAACTCCGGCGGCAGCACGAAGTTGTTTTTCGACTTGCTGATGGTCGAGTGCACCAGGTTCACCGGCAGCGTTTCGGGCGACAGGTTCAGCTCCTTCATGCACTGCTTGACGAGGCTCTTGCTGTCGTCGGCGTCGAAGATCGAGAAGTTGCGGTCGTAGCCGATCAGGTGGATGTAGCTGCGAAGCAGCCGTGCGAAGACGGAGTGGAAGGTGCCGATCCAGAGGCTGGATGAGCTGCCCTGTTCGAGGATGCCGTCGATGCGGTGGCGCATCTCGCCCGCCGCCTTGTTGGTAAACGTCAGTGCGAGGATGTTTTGCGGCGAAACCCGTTGGTTGCGGATGAGGTGCGCGATGCGGAAGGTGATGACTCGCGTCTTGCCCGAACCCGCGCCCGCAAGCACCATCACGGGGCCTTCGGTAGCGAGGACGGCCTCACGCTGGACGTCGTTGAGTTCCCGGAGAAAATCTGTCAAAGCTTCTGAAAATTACAGGTTAGCGGCTCGCGCTCCCGACCGGGACACGGCAAGCCATCACAAAGCTCAGGAGAATTTCGCACATCCGGGTTGCAATTACAAGGGTAGCCTGAAAAAGAGTCGTGAGCGTATTGACATCGTTGAAAAGGGCTGCCGGAGCCAACACAGTAACCAGCCTCCCCCCTCATCCTAAAACCAGCTTTTCGGTCTTCGACGCCATGATAACGTCGTTCAGGTGGATGCCGCCGATGGTGTGCGTCCACCACGAAACGGTCACTTTGCCCCATTCGGTCAGGAGCGCCGGATGGTGCCCCTCGGATTCGGCAAGCTGGCCTACCCTGACGGTGAAGTCGAGCGCATCCTTGAAATCCTTGAAACTGAAAACCCTGACCAACTTCGGGGTTCCGGAATCATCAATCACTTTCCACTCCGGAAGGTAGGAAAGTTGCCGCTCAAGCTCATCCTGGGCCATTGGAGCTTCCGCCCCTTCGCAGGGCACGCAATGCTTGTTTTCGAGCTGTGTCATGATGTGTTCTCCTGTCTTGGTTTCCGCGGATCAGGCCCGCCGCCTGCTGAACATGTTGCCGGAATACTGCGCTGCCTTTTGGCTATCTCAACGGCGCCATCCGCCCCAGAGTTGCACGCTGCCTATTTCAGGAAACCGTAAAACATCCCATCGCCCCCTATCTTTTTGGTTTTCCTTGCTATATTAGGCATCCAAAATTTCCGGCCACGACACTGGCCGCCTCCGCTCAACTGGTACAGGCATGTTTCCTCTTGTTTACGAAATCAATACGCGAGTCTGGCTGAAAGATATTTCGGCGAGGCTTGGCCATCCTGTCACCCTTGAAGCGGTGCCCGATGAGGAGTTGCAGATACTGCTCGACGGCAAGTTCACCCATGTCTGGCTCATGGGCGTGTGGAGGCCGAGCCGCTTCAGCGCGGCCATTGCGGCGTCGCACCAGGGACGCCCGGAACTGCTCGATCACCTCAAGGATCTGCAACCCGAGGACATCGTCAGCTCGCCCTACTCCATCCCCGCCTACGAGGTCAGCGAAACCATCGGCGGCCACGAGGCGCTCGTGGCGTTCCGCCAGCGCCTTGCCGGCATGGGCGTCAAGCTGATGCTCGATTTCGTGCCGAACCACATGGCGCTCGACAACCGCTGGCTGCCGGAGCATCCCGAATTTTTCGTCACCGTTTCGAAGCACGAGCAGTGCCATGACCCGTCATCCTGCTTCGAGTACACCAGAGGCAAATACCTGGCGCACGGCAAAGACCCGTACTTCCCGCCGTGGAGCGACACGTTACAGATCAACTACGCCAATCCGGCCACGCACGAGATGATGATTCACAATCTTTCGCACATCAGCGACCTGTGCGATGGCGTAAGATGTGATGTAGCCATGCTGATTTTGAAGGATGTATTCAACACCACCTGGGAAAATCTGGCCGGAAAAATGACCGAGGAGTTCTGGCCGAAAGCGATCCAGGCGATCCGGAAGAAGCATCCGGAGTTCCTCTTTCTGGCCGAATCGTACTGGAACCGCGAGTGGGAGTTGCAGCAGATGGGGTTCGATTTCACCTACGACAAGCCATTTTACGACTATCTCGGCGCGTCGCCGGTCAATGTGGCGAAGCTCAAGGGCCACCTGCTCGCCGACTGGAACTACCAGGAAAAGCTGTGCCGGTTCATCGAAAACCACGACGAAGTTCGCGCCTCGGAGCGCTTCGGCCCGAACCACGCCGTCGCGGCGCTGGTGATGCTCACCTCGCCCGGCATGAACCTGCTGCACCAGGGTCAACTGTTTGGCCTGAAGAAAAAAATCCCCGTGCAGCTCATCCGCCACTCGAAAGAGCCGTCACACAAAGCGCTTCTGCACCTGTACCTCCAGCTCTTCGAATTCCACCGCGAAACAGTGTTTCAGGAGGGCCATACCGAGTGGCTCGAACTGAACACCAACGGCCAGTCGCTCTGTTTCGGCTACTGCCGCACGATTCCGGGCGTCCATGCCTTCATTCTGGCCAACTTCTCGGCCACCGGCATCGACACGCGCGTCAACCATCCGGCGCTCGCCGGGCTGGAAGATTCCGAACTCACCGCTTTTTCGACCCGTTTCCCGGAGCGTCCCCATGAACGCCAACTCGCCGCTTCGTCCCTCAGCATTCGCCTCGCGCCTCACGAGGGGGTGCTGCTCATAGCCAAAACCAGCTAACGCGGCCCAACCGGCGTTTTCCACCATCCCATTTTCGAACGCGCATCCATGAACTACCATATCACCACCATCGCCTGTCAGACCACCCGGCCAATCGACATCATCGACATCACCGCCGAGGTGCGTTCGGCGCTCGAAGAGTCGGGCCTGCAACAGGGCACCCTCACGCTGCTCAGCCGCCACACCACCGCCTGCCTCAACATCAACGAGCGCGAGGAGCGGCTCATGCAGGACATGGCCACCTGGCTCAAGCGCTTCATCCCCAAGGACGGCGACTGGCTGCACAACATCGAAACGATTGATGGCCGCGACAACGCCCACTCGCACCTGCTGGGACTTTTCATGAACAGCTCGGAAACGATTCCGTTCTCCGAGGGCCAGCTCATGCTCGGCGAGTGGCAGTCGATCTTCTTCATTGAACTCGACGGCCCCCGCCCGAAGCGCGAGGTGCTGGTGCACATCCAGGGTGAATAATCGGGATCGGAATCGATATGGACAATCATTTCGATCATGCGTGAAATGATGCAATGTCTTTGTAGGGGTAACCCTTGCGGTTACCCTGTTACGGTACGGATGAACCCGAAACCGTGTTGATAGCCGGGCAACCGCAAGGGATTGCCCCTACGGAAAAATTTATCACGAACCGTCCCCCGATCCGGATTCCGATTTCGATGAATAGCGATAACCTCATATAATCAGCTACTCCCGCCCGGAACCGTGGGCTGATACAGGAGGTTAGAAGAACACAAGTATTTTCACCTGAACATCACTTCCCTGAAGCCATGGCAGACCTTGTCTCGACTCCGGCCACTGTGCCGCAGGCCTATCCGCTGCTTTCGTCCATCCACTCCCCCGCCGACCTCAAGAAGCTGAATTTGCACGAACTCGAACAGGTGGCCGCGGAGTGCCGGAAAAAGGTGATCGAGCTGGTCTCGCAGAATGGCGGACACTTCGGTTCGAGCCTCGGCGTCGTGGAGCTGACCGTGGCGCTGCACTACGTCTATAACAGCCCGACCGACCGGATCGTCTGGGATGTGGGCCATCAGGCCTACGTGCACAAAATTCTCACCGGACGGCTCGCGCAGATGGAGACCAATCGCCGCTACCACGGACTGGCGGGCTTCCCGAAGCGCAGCGAAAGTCCGCACGACGCCTTCGACACCGGCCACGCCTCGACCTCGATCTCGGCGGCGGCGGGCCTTGCGGCGGCGCGAGACCTGGCGGGGCGAAAGGAGAAGGTGGTGGCGATCATCGGCGACGGCAGCCTCACCGGCGGCATGGCCTTCGAGGCGATGAACCACCTCGGCGATACGAAATCGGACGTGCTGGTCATCCTGAACGACAACCAGATGGCCATTTCGCCAAGCACCGGCGGCCTGAAGGACTACCTGGTCAACCTCACCCTGAACAAAACCTACAACCGCTTGCGCAAGTTCGTCTGGGACAGTATCTCCTTGCTGAACAACGATCTCGGCGAAACGGCCAAGCAGGCGGTGCACCGCATCGAGGACGGCATCAAGGCCGCCTTAACGCCCGGCGCGTACTTCGAGGCGCTCGGTTTCCGCTACTTCGGCCCCATCGACGGCCACAACATGGAGCAGCTCACCAAGGCGCTCCGCGAAATGCGGCAGCTCCACCACCCGAAGCTCTTGCACGTCATCACGACGAAAGGCAAGGGTTTCAAGCCCGCCGAGGACAACCAGCCCAAGTGGCACGCCAGCGCGGGCGGCTTCGACATCGAGACCGGCAAGAATATCAACGCCCCCGGCAAGCCCGCCAAACCGAAGTATCAGGAGGTGTTCGGCGAAGCGCTGGTGGAGCTGGCGCTGAAAGACCCGACCATCACGGCCATCACCGCCGCCATGCCGAGCGGCACCTCGCTCGACCTGTTCCAGCAAGCCATTCCGTCGCGCTTCTTTGACGTGGGCATCGCCGAGCAACATGCCGTCACCTTCGCGGCGGGAATGGCTTGCGGCGGCTTCAAGCCGGTGTTCGCGATCTACTCGACCTTTTTGCAACGCGCTTACGACCAGCTCATCCACGACGTCGCGCTGCAAAACCTGCACGTAATTTTCGCCATCGACCGCGCGGGCCTCGTCGGCGAAGACGGCCCGACCCATCACGGAGCGTTCGACCTCTCGTTCCTGAACGCCGTGCCGAACCTGGTGGTGATGGCCCCCGGCGACGAGCAGGAGTTGCGCGACATGCTCTACACGGCGCTCTACGAAATCAACGGCCCGGTCGCCATCCGCTACCCGCGAGGCAGCGGTAGCGGCGCAGTGCTGCACAAGGAGTTCACGCCGGTTCCGGTTGGCAAAGGGCGAATCTTGCGGGACGGCAAATCGGTCGCGCTGCTCGGCATTGGCACGATGAGCGCGCGGGCGCTCGAAACCGCCGCACTGCTCGATGCGGCGGGTCTCGATCCGCTGGTGTGCGACATGCGCTTCATCAAGCCGCTCGACATGGAGATGATCGACCTGGCCGCATCGCGCTGCTCGCACATCGTCACCATCGAGGAGAACAGTATCATCGGCGGCTTCGGCAGCAGCGTGACGAGCTACCTGAGCCACGCCCACCCCGGCGTGAAGTGCATGTCGTTCGGCCTCCCGGACGACTTCGTCACCCACGGCAGCATGGCTGAACTCTACCGCGAAGTCGGCCTCGACGCCGGAACGCTGGCAAGCAAAATTCTGGAGTTTTACGGGAACAAGGGGTAAAGCACGGTGTAGGGAATAATCAGACAGATCGGACGGATCGGTCTGAGGCATAATGGTGATTCTTCTGTAGGGGCAACCCTTGCGGTTGCCCTTTTCTGAAATACTGTGACATTTCCGCAAGGGCGAACACACAGGTTCGCCCCTACAGCTCCGGAATCCGGGCGGCCGCAAGGGCCGCCCCTACACCGCCACGCCGAACGGCAGCATCGGCAGCGCGAGCAGCACGAGCCGGAGCGAGAGGTTGGCGAAAATGCCGGCCAGCACGTCGTCGGTCATGATGCCCCAGCCGCCGGGGAGATTTTGGGCACGATCAACCGGACCGGGCTTGAGCACGTCGAAGAGCCGGAAGAGGATGAAGGACAATAAAACCGTGAGCGGCGAAAACGGGATGAAGAGCAGCGAAATCCACTGACCCGCCACCTCGTCGATCACCGCCTGCGACGGATCTTCGCCATACTCCTTCTCCATCACCCCGCTTGCCCAGACACCGATCACCGTCGAAAGCACGATCAGCAACGCGAGCAAGGGCAACTCACGAATCGCGGGCACATAAAGGTAAAGAAGCGCAGCGGCTCCGCTGGCGAAGGTGCCCGGAGCAAACGGCACGTATCCGATGCCGAAGGCGCTCCCGAAAATTCTGGCCAGCCATTTCTGCATGACGTCAGCGGCCTCCCGCCGGTTTGCGAACAAAAAGCGTCCGGTTGCTGATGAGATACGAAACGCCCGTCCAGACCGTGAAGAGCGTGATGGCGAGCATCACGTAATCGAGCCAGGGCGAATAGAGGATTTCATCCATGAGCGCCGCCGCCTTCGGGCCGAAAAAGCTCTGCTCTTTCAAAAGGATGAAGAGCATGATGAAATAGGCGAACAGGTTCTGGGCGAGAGTTTTGTACTTGGCCTCCTGGCTGGTCACCACGGGATGGTCGATATGCTCGGCCCAGACCCGCAGCCCCGTGACCATGATGTCGCGAGCGGCCACCAGCAGCACCATCCAGAGCGCCAGATACCCCTGCCAGACATAGAAAAGAAACGCCGAGGTGATGAGCAGCTTGTCGGCGAGAGGGTCGAGAAACGCGCCGAGCCGGGTGATCTGCCCGTACTTTCGCGCATGGTAGCCGTCGTAGATGTCCGTCAGCGACGCGACGACGAACACGATGACCCCCGCCAGCTTGTACCACGCGCCGGACTGCATGAGCAGAATCACGAAAACCGGCACAAGAACGATTCTCAGTATGGTGAGCTGGTTGGAAAAGGTCATGTTGGTGATGAAGGCTGATATTATTCCGACGCTGAGCGCTATCGATTCTGATAGCCCTGATTGTCATTCTGAGTCGGGCGAAGTCGGGACTTGCGCATGAGTTCGCTCCGTGCCATTCAGAATGACAAATTCTTGCCCGGACGTTCGCAAGGGCGAAAGATACTTCATCCCTCGCTTATTTTCAACGCCTGCGGCCATGCGCGGACGCAACTTTTGCAAGTGCCGCCTCAGCGCAGCTCCACCACCGTCACGCCCGCGCCTCCCTCCTGCCAGTCGCCGAGACGAAAGCTCTTGACGCGCGGGTGCTGCTTGAGAAATTCAGACGTGCGCAGCCGGAGCGCGCCGGAGCCTTTGCCGTGGATGATCGTGCCCGACGGCATCCGGCGCACGGCCAGCGCGTCGATGAAGCGCCCGATTTCGGCGATGGCCTCCTCGCCCGTCAGGCCGCGCAGGTCGAGGCGTGTCGATTCGAGCGGCGCCGACTGCACCGACCAGCTCTTTGCCGCCGCCGCGCCCGTCGTGGCATCCTTTTGCAGCTTCCTGGCTCCGGCGCGGGAAATCTTTTCGAGACCCCTGAGCGCGGTGGTCAGCCGGAAGTTGCCGCACCGCACCACGGCGGAGTCGCCCTGGATCAACTCCACCTCGCCGGTGGTGTTAGTGTCGCCGATCCTGACCGTGTCGCCGGGCCGGATGCTCAGGTCGGCCGCCGGGGCCAGCTCCCGCTCGACGGCCTCCTCCTTCGCCCCGGCCTCCTGTTTCATTCCGGCCAGCCGCGTCCGCGCCTTGTGCAGCGTGGCCTCGTCGCCGGGATGCTCCTTCACCTCGCGCACCAGATCGCGAATCTCCTTGCGGGCCTGTTCGAGCTGGCGGTCGAGGTCGCGCAGGCCGCGGCTTTTCAGCTCCTGCGTCTTTTTGCGCAGCTCCGCCTTTTCGGACGCGGCACTCGTGCGCATCGCGTCAAGCTCGCGGCGCTCCTTTTCGAGTCCCTCGACAAGCTGGCGGTTCTTCTCGACCCCCTGCCGGAAATCCTCGATCATCTCCTCCAGCCCCGCGTGGCCGCCTTCGAGAAAGCTCGTGGCGCTGCTGACGATCTCGTCCGAAAAGCCCATGCGCCGCATCATGGCGAAGGCGAAGCTGTTGCCCGGCACGCCTTTCAGGAAGCGGAAGGTCGGCGCGAGGCCGTGCTGGTCGAACTCCATCGCGCCGTTGACGACGCCCTCGCGCCGGTGGGCGTAGAGCTTCAGCTCGCCGAGGTGCGTCGTCACGATGGTCTTGACGCCGCGCGCGAGCAGCTCCTCGATCACCGCGCGGGCGATGGCGCTCCCCTCCTCGACGTCGGTGCCGGAGCACAGCTCGTCGATGAGCACGAGGCTGTCGGGCGCGGCGTGGTCGAGAATGTCGCGGATCGCCGAGAGGTGCGAGCTGAAGGTCGAAAGGTCGTTCTCGATCGACTGCTCGTCGCCGATTTCGATGAAGAGGCCGTTGAAGAGTGGAAAAACCGAGCTCTCGCTGCACGGCGCGAGGTAGCCGTGGCGCAACATGCAGACGAGCAGCCCGGCAGTCTTCATCGCCACTGACTTGCCCCCCGCGTTCGGCCCCGAAATGACCAGCGTGTGCTCCTCCTCGCCAAGCTCCAGATCGAGCGGAAAGACCTTCTCCTTCGAAAAACCGTGCGAAATGAAGAGCCACGGATGGTAGCCCTTGACGATCTTCAGCCGCCGCCCCGCCGAAATTTGCGGCAGCGTTGAGGCGGTCTCGACGGCGAGCCTCGCCCGCGCATAGAGCGAGTCGAAGGCGGCCATGATCCCCTCGTTGTGGCGCACGTTTTCCAGCTCCTGGCGCACCTGCGCGGAGAGCGCCTTGAGGATGCGCTCGATCTCGCGCCGCTCGGCGATTTCAAGTTCCTGAATCCGGTTGCTGATTTCGAGCGTTTCGGCGGGTTCGATGAAGACGGTCTGGCCGGTTTGCGAGTAGTCCTGGATGTAGCCGTGCAGCCGGTGCTTGTTCT
Source organism: Chlorobaculum thiosulfatiphilum (assembly GCF_006265165.1). GTDB lineage: Bacteria > Bacteroidota > Chlorobiia > Chlorobiales > Chlorobiaceae > Chlorobaculum > Chlorobaculum thiosulfatiphilum. Next base: position 35,269 of record NZ_VDCH01000003.1, on the reverse strand, counting down.
CGACCCTGAACGCCAGCGCCTGCCGTCCGTTTTTGAGCGCCACGGTCTCCTCCATCAGCCACCCCTCGGCCTGGCAGCGCCGCAGGATGCGCTCCATCTTGCGCCGCAGTCCGTCACGCGCCTCGCCGAGGTTTTTGCGGATTTCGTAGAGGGCGTCGCTGGCCGTATCGCGCACCACGGCCCGCTCGTCGATAGCCTGCGAAATGGCGAACTGGATGCTCTTTTCGAGCCAGAGGCGGATGGTGAATTCGTTCAGTTCCACAAAGCGCTCGCGGCTGGCGAACATGAACTTGCGCAGTTGCGCGGCGCTTTGCAGGAGATGGAAAATATCGAGCAGCTCGGCGGCATCGAGCCAACTGTCGAGCACTTCGAGCTTGTCGAGCAAGTGGCGCGTATCGGGCAGGCGCGAAAACGGCAGCGGCTCGCCTTCGAGCAGAAAGTTCTTCAACTCAAGCACCCGCACGAGTTCCCGCTCGCACTCATCGGGAAGCCCCATCTCCATAACGAGATCGCTCCCCATCGCCGAGATGCAAAACCCCGCCGCATGACGCGCCACCTTGTCAAACTCAAGCTTTCTGAGCAGGGAGACTGATTCTTTCGTTGCCATTTCGTCCATATTCACCATAACACTGTTTCACTTCGTTCACACTACCGCCGCCAAGATAAAAGATAATCCTGAAAAAGGGTGAGGGCGAAGGATTTTGTTGGGGGATGAGGAAATGGGATAGTGATGCCGAGGAGCTTCGTCGAGCTGATAAAAAATCTGCGGTCTGTTGCGCTCAGATTGGCGGAACTATGTGGGGATTTTCTGATGAAACACTAAATTCTAAGTAATCAAAAATCCACGTCTTGCGCGGATCAATCTAATTAATGTTATACAGAGGTAAAAGTGAGCAAATCAGCTAAATTATTTGCCCTAGCAGAAAAACGTAAAGCAATAACTTATGAAGGGTACACTGCGATAGGAGATTATAACGGTGGAATATGGGAGTGTGATTATGTATCACCCTATAGCAAATCAGCTCATAATACTGATGCAGATATTCTCATAATCTTACAGGATTGGTGTTCAAAAGAAAGTTTTCAGGAAAATGTATGTCAGGAAACATTGGAATATGGGTATACCCCCTCCGTAAGAACAAACATAAAACTTAAAAAATTACTTAAAAAACATCTTAATGTAACTTTTGAGCAAACATATGCAACCAATCTTTTTCCATATATAAAACCTGGCCCAATGGATGCGTACATTCCCAAAAAAGATCTACTTAAAGCCGCAAAAGATTTTACTTTACCTATCATTGAAATTATTAAACCGCAAATTGCAATATGTCTTGGAAGAGCTACATTTGATGCAATCAGAAAGGCTTGCGGTTTAGAATCTGTAAAAGACATGGAAGAAGCAGTAAAATCACATTTTTCACACCAAGGCACGGAAATTTTTTTTCAAGCCCATACAGGCCCACATGGTCAAAACTACAGAAATAGAAATGGTGTTGATAGGGTTTCACAAGACTGGCAAGTGATGCTACCGTATTTAAAAAATCGTATAACCAGTAAATCCACCTGACCGCAAACAGCGGCATGCTATGCTTCCTGACTTGCCCCTCAACACGTCCGCTGCCACACTCTGGATTGCTGCGCCGCTATGCTTACGGCTGGTGATTTTTACGTCATTCTGGTTGGCACAAATAATCGCCTGAGAGAAAAAAGTCTGACTCCCAACACCTCGCAGCATTTGCTCATCCACGATCATCTCTTTCTTACCCACCTCCGCATAAAAACTGCCACATCCGCCTTTTCAAGCTCACTTCTCGCAACCCCGTAAACCATTTCGACGAGATCGTCTTCCGGCGCATCGAAATCATCACCCGGCGGCGAGACCGAACGCGCCGCGCACTCCGGTTATCACCATCTGGGAGCCGATGACGGCAAGAATCAAACCCATCATTCGCGTAATGACGCCGAGGGCGCTGGCTCCGATGTAAGTGACGAACTTTTCGCCCGAAACGAAGAGCACGTAGGTGATGATGCAGAGCAGGCCGAACATGGCGATCGTCACGGCCATATCCATAAAATTCTCGCCCGTCGAGAAGTTCATCGCCGTAGCGATCGTGCCCGGCCCGGCCAGAATCGGCATCGCCAGCGGCGAGACCGTTACGCTGAGCGCCGCTTCGAGCGACTTCTTTTTGTCCTTTTCGCTCGGGTGCTGCACACTTGACTGGTCGCCTTGCAGCATGTGAAAGCCAATCAGAAAAAACAGCAACCCGCCCGTAATCTGAAACGCGGGCAGCGTGATGCCGAAGAGGTCGAAGATGAGTTTCCCGGCCACCGAAAAGATCGTCACGATCAGAAACGCCAGCAGCAGCGCGCGCGACGCGACCATCGCCGTCGTCTTTTCATCATCGCCCTCCGTGAGGCTCAGAAAAATCGGCACACTGGCGATAGGGTTCATAATCGCGAAAAACCCCATGAACACCGTCAGCGCGTGAATCCACAAATTTTCCATACACTATCCAGTTCTTGCCGGGTTAACGGGAAAACTCCCGAACCGCTCTCTGACAAAAAAGATGGCCTGCCCCGTTACAATTCAACCTGTGCCTTTCTGACAATGTAAGAATTCAGCAACCACAAGAGAGCGCACCGAACCATTTTCGATTCACTCCTGTCTGTTTGGTTCGCCCATTCGTCCTGCTCTTCCACCTCAGAACTTCAGCATACACCCCACGTGATACGAGGCTGGCGAGGCGGTGTTGCGGAGGTCGTTGCCGCTGCTGTAAACTTCGCGGTCGTCGTACCACGTCGTTTCGTATTTGGCGGTCAGGTTGAAGTTTTTCACCGGCTCGAAGTCGAGCAAAATGAACCACGCTTTGCCCCGGCCATAGTAGGCGTTGATCGTGTAAACCAGCGGGAGGTCGTCTTCGTAGGCATACAGCGCGGCGTCGTAGCTGTCGGTGTCGAAGCGGGCCAGGCGGGTTTTGAGGGTGACGGGGCCGCTTTTCCAGTTGAGCTGCTGGTAGAGAAGCCACCCCTCTTCGCTCTCCGTCCCGCTGATGAAGTGGCTCCGGAGGCTCTTGAATGCGGCTCGCGATTTCAGCGTGATGCCTGGAGAACACCGGGCCACGAGGCTGAGCTGCGCCCGGTTGGTAATTTTGGGTACCGGCACGTAATGCGAAAACCCGACGTTTTTATCGAACTGCTTTTTGGCCTCCTCCTTCTCCTTGTGCTGATACATCACGTCCCAGCTCATCCAGCGGTTCTGCTTCCAGGTGGCGTAAAATCGCGTTTCGTAGCCCGATGATGAGAGGGCGTAATACCGCTTGTCGAGCACCGGAAATCTGAATTTATCGTACAAACCGGCAAGGGTCAGGTTGTCGAGCACCTTTGCCTTGAGTCCAAGATAGAGGCCCGACTCGTTCGCCGCGTTGTCGCCCCGCTCGGCGAATGCCCCGGCGAACGGGGAGTAGTAATCGAAGGCGTAGTCACGCATGGAGATGACGCCGGTAATCCCCTCGGCCAGATCGGCCTGAACGCCGCAGATCCATGACGTGGCGTCGGAGGCATCGGCGTATGCGGCTTCGCCGAAAACCTGGGCGTTGCGATACACGGCGCTCGCTTCGACCGATGCGAGCTGGCCGCCACGCTCGCCGTCAAGCAGTTCGAGAGGCAGGCCATACCGGTAGCTTGCCCAGGTCGCGCCGATGGCGGTGCTCAGCGCTCCGGCGCGATAGCGGTAGCGGAGATTCACGCCCTTGACCTCCTGAGTGAGGTTGTCCTTCTTTTTGAGTTCGTTCTCCGTGCGATGATAGCCGCCGGTGGCAATGCTCGTGACCACCTCATTCTTGATGCTCGCATCGACCTTGTTGCTCGAAGTGAAGGCCGTCACCTCGAATGGCCCCGGCGAGAGCGTCGCCGCCGCACCTTGCAGGAAGTTGTCCTCACCCGCCGAGTTGTAGGTCCGAAGCGCCGAGGCGAAGAACAGCACACCGTCGATGGCGTCCGAGCCTTTGAAAAAGTAGCGCCCCTGGCCGAAGAGCAAGCCCTGCCCGAAGCTGAGCTTGTAATTTCCGGCGACCGCCTGCCTCAGAATGCCGATCCGCTCGGCGTGAACGTTGAACGAGAGGAAGTCGTCGATCTCCGGCTCGCCGACATCGCTGTCCGACAGGAGATGCGCGCCAAAGTGCGGCGTGGCCGCCTGGAAGCGGCTGTAAACGTGCCGGTTGCCTCCGGCATACTTGCCGTTTTCGATCCCCGCGCGTGGCGGATCCTCCCAATAAACGCGCCCGATCACGCTGCCCCGGAGTTTTCCGGACGGCTCTTTTTTCTTTGCCGCGGGCGGCGGCTCGAACGAAAGGTACGGCGCGAGTCGGCGGGCGGCATCGACGCCGATCGCCGCTTCGAGCTGGGCGATGGAGTCGAGCGGGCCGCGCTTTCGCCGCCATTCGATGATCTTCGCCGCATCGGCGGCGCTCATCAGCGGCAGTTCGAGCAATCGCTCTTCGGTGGCGAGATTGACCGGAATTTTCTTCCGGCGCAGCTCTTCGAGATCGCTGAACAGCTCCTCGGCGGTGCTCTCCGGCTCCGGGCGGTCGAGAAGCTCTTCGAACGAGTCGAAGGCAAGCGCCGGAGCTGGCGAGGCCACGGACGCCAAAAGAAGGGCTGACGCCGTCATGCGGCGCAGCAGAGTGAGGTATGTCGGTTTCATCGCAAGGGGTCGATGAAGGTTGGAGAGAGAGAGGCGAAATTCCCGTTACACGAAACGGGAATTGTCAAATATAATCAGTGGCCGCCACACAAGCGATAGAGTTTTTCGACCTCATTGCGACTGAGGAAGCGCCACTCGCCGCGCCGGAGTTCTCCGGGGGTCAGTCCGGCGTAGGCCACGCGGTCGAGGCGCTTGACTTCGAAGCCGAGCGTGCTGAACATGCGCCGCACCTGATGGTTCTTGCCCTCGTGGATGCCGACGAGCACGCTCATGCCGTCGTCGAGAATTTTGGCCCGGCAGGGACTCACCTTTTCGCCGGTGTCCTTGAGCCTCATGCCGCTGGTCAGCTTCTGGAGCATCGCGGGCGGAAACTTCTCGTCAAGCGCGGCGAGGTACTCCTTCTGCACCTGCGACGACGGGTGCATCAGCCGGTGAGCCAGCGTACCGTCGTTGGTCAGCAATAACAGACCGGTGCTCTTCCGGTCGAGCCGCCCAACCGGGAAGACCCGCTCGCGGACATCGATAAAGTCGAGAATCTGCTGGCGGTCGCGCTCGTCGTGGCTGGTGGTAATGACATTCCGGGGCTTGTTGAAAAGGATGTAAACCTTTTTTGCTTCAGGCTTTGCCATGATCCGCCCATCGACGATCACCTCGTCGTTACGCGGATCGACCCTGAAGCCCGGCTCGTCGGCAATGCGGCCATTCACGCTCACCTTGCCTTCGAGCACGAGCTGGTCGGCAGCCCGGCGCGACGCGACCCCGCACATGGCGAGATATTTGTTGATCCTGACCTTCTCTTCCTGTACCTGCTTTTTCATTCGTTTACTTCAATTTGGCCGTTATCATTGTCATCCGTAGCCTCCGGCGATATGCCTTCGGCCAGATATTGCTGCTCCTCGTGTTCCCGAAGTATCTCCTTGATTTCACGCAACCTGGGCAAATCCTTCAGGCTCGGCAAGTGGAACAGGTCGAGGAATGCCGCGGTCGTGCCGTACTGCAACGGACGTCCGGGCGAATCGGCCCTGCCACGCACCTCGACGAGCCCGCGCGCGAGCAAGCGGTCGATCGGGTAGTCGGGACTCGCGCCCCTGATCTGCTGGATTTCGCCCTTCGTGACGGGCTGATGCCAGGCCACCACGGCAAGCACTTCGATCATGGAGCGCGAAAGCCGCCGCTGAATCACCGGCGCGAGCAACTGGCGAACGAGATCGGCGAACTCCGGCTCGGTGAGGAAGCGGTAGCCTCCGGCGATGGCGTGAATGCGGAAGGTTCTGCCGGTCGCCTCGTAGTCCCGGTTAAGTTCATCGACCGCCTCCTGAAGTTCGCCGGGCGTGAGCTTCTGGCCGGTGATCTGGCAGAGCGTCTGAAGGTTCACCGGCTCTTCCGAGGAGAAGATCAGCGCTTCGAGCGACCGGAGTTGTTGTTGGCGCGGCTCCTGCACGGTGGCTGTCGATGGTTGCGAACGCGATGCCGACGAGGTCAGGAGCAGCACTCCTTTTTGCGGGCCGTGGAGAACTCGCCGTCGATGCCGAGTCCTCCCTCGTAGGCGTACCACATCTCCTGGCACGGGAAGTTGCACTCGTAGAGCGCCTTGCCGATGATGACCGAATCCACGCCGTACTTTTCGAGCGACCGAAGCTTGTGCAGGTCGTCGGAGCTGCACACGCCGCCCGACGCGGTCACCTTCATGCCCGCCTTCTCGGCAAAACGTTTGGTGCTCTCGTAGCCAACCCCCTGCAACGTACCGTCGCGGGTGATGTCGGTGTAGATGATGCGCTCGACGCCGAGCTTCTTCATTTCGGCGGCAAGTTCGTAATCCTGCATGTTGCTGCTCTCGGTCCACCCCTTGATTTTGGGTACGCCGTGCTCGGCGTCAATGCCAACGACGATCTGCGAGGGGCGATATTTCTTGAGAAGATCGGCGACGAGGCCGGGGTTGGTGACCGCCGCCGAGCCGATGACCACGCGGCTGACGCCGATTTCGAGATACTTCTCGACCGCCTCGACGGAGCGGATACCGCCGCCGACCTGGATCGGAATGTCGAGCACGTTGACGATCTCGCGAATCCTCTCGAAGTTGACCGTCTCGCCGGTCAGGGCGGCGTCGAGATCGACCACATGGATCATCTTGGCGTTCTGCTTGCGCCAGATGACCGCCATGTCGCAAGGATTGTCGAGATAGATTTTCTTCTGGGCAAAGTCACCCCTGGTCAAGCGGACGCACTTTCCTTCCTTTATATCTATAGCGGGTATGATGAGCATAACGTATAAAACCTCAATAGCTTAAAATTCTGCAAAATTTTTCAGCACCTGCAAGCCCGCTTCGGAGCTTTTTTCAGGGTGAAACTGTACCGCGAAAATACCATTTTTCTCAATGGCCGAACAAAAATTTTTCCCGGCGAAAAAGGTGGTCGCGGCCACGCTTTCCGGCTCTTCGGGAACGCAATAGTAGGTGTGAACAAAGTAGAAATACGACTGGTCGGGAATGTTGCGGAAAAGGACTGAGTCCTTGCAGTAATCGACGGAGTTCCAGCCGATCTGCGGAATCTTGTCGGTGCTGCTCGTGAAACGGAGCACCTTGCCGGGCAAGATGTCGAGGCCCTCATGCGCTCCCATCTCCTCGCTTTCCGACAGAAAGAGTTGCATCCCCAGGCAGATGCCAAGTACGCTGCGCCCCTTGTCGATATGCTCCTTGAGCGCCTCGCCAAACCCTTGGCGGTTCAGCGCCTCCATCGCCGGACCGAACGCGCCGACGCCGGGAATGAGCACCTTTTCGTAGCGACTCATCTCCGAAGCCTTGTCGCTGACAACCGCCTCGATGCCGAGATACTCGAAAGCCTTGTGCACCGACCTGAGATTTCCGGCGCCATAGTCTGCGATAAATACCATGAAAGAAAGATTAAAACGTTGCTGATGGGCTCCGGATGGAGAAAAAAGCGCATGAAACCTCGAAAAAGTATCAACGCGTCTTTTTTTTAAGAAGTTCTCGCCGTATTATACACGCTTATGTGGCTTTCACCTTCTGCCTTGCTTCCCTGCTGAAAGTCATTCCAATCCACATATCACGAGTAATCGCAAGAACAATGTACAGGATTGTTTCCGCTATTTTTTTAGCTGAAAATATTAAAAAATTCGAAATCGAGGCTCCGAGGATCGCAAAAAAGCGAAAAGCCGGCCAGTTCGTCATTGTCAGGATCAACCCGAACGGCGAACGCATCCCTCTGACCATCGCCGATTCGAATCCCGAAACGGGCACCATCACCATCATCGCGCAGGGCGCGGGCAAATCGACACGTGAGTTGAACCGCAAGGAGGCAGGCGACTCGATCGCCGATGTGGTCGGCCCGCTCGGAACCCCTTCGCACATCGAGAATTTCGGCACGGCCGTCAGCATCGGCGGCGGCGTGGGCACGGCTATCGCCTATCCGACGGCGGCGGCGCTGAAAGAGGCTGGCAACTACGTCATCACCATCAACGGCGCGCGGTCGAAAGACCTCGTGATCCTCGAAGACGAGATGAAGGCGGTCAGCGACGAAGCCTACATCACCACCGACGACGGCTCGTACGGCTTCCACGGCTTCGTGACGCAGAAGCTTCAGGAGCTGATCGATTCGGGCAAGAAGATCGACTTCGTGCTCGCCATCGGCCCGATTCCGATGATGCGGGCCGTGGCCGAGGTCACTCGCCCCTACGGCATCAAGACCGTGGTGAGCCTCAACCCCATCATGATCGACGGCACCGGCATGTGCGGCGGCTGCCGCGTCACGGTCGGCGGCGAGGTCAAGTTCGGCTGCATCGACGGGCCGGAGTTCGACGCTCACCAGGTGGACTTCAAGAATCTTGCCGACAGGAACAGGATTTACCAGCACGAGGAGCATGAGGCGGACCAGGCCGCCGGCCACCAGTGCAATCTGACCGGGCAGGCGTAATTCCTGCATAATCTGACATTTTTCATCCAGGCAGTTCCACTTCCGGAGCCGTTTCGAGCGGCTTCCGGCGGGCTGGGCTGTCACGAAAACACGTTTCACCGCTAAACCAGCAATCGTATCATGGACGCTCGTACTATCACGGCCAAGGAACGCATGGCCATTCCGCGCCAGGAGATGCCGGCGCAGGATCCGCAGGTTCGCATCGGCAACTTCAACGAGGTCAACCTCGGCCTGACTCCCGAGCAGGCCCGGCAGGAGGCGCTGCGCTGCATCCAGTGCAAGGATCCGGTCTGCATCGCGGGCTGCCCGGTCAACATCAAGATCGACCAGTTCATCAAGCTGATCGCCGAGGGCGACTTCATGGGCGCGGTCAGAAAGATCAAGGAGGACAACGTGCTGCCGTCGATTTGCGGTCGCGTCTGCCCGCAGGAAGATCAGTGCGAGAAGGTGTGCGTCATCGGCAAGAAGCACGAGCCGGTGGCTATCGGCAACCTCGAACGCTTCGTCGGCGACTACGAGCGCATGAGCGGTCAGAAGATCGATCCGAAAATCGCGCCTCCGACCGGCAGGACGGTGGCCGTCGTCGGCAGCGGCCCGGCCAGCCTGAGCTGCGCCAACGACCTTGCGCAGTTCGGCCACAAAGTGGTGGTCTTCGAGGCGCTGCACGAACTCGGCGGTGTGCTGATGTACGGCATCCCCGAATTCCGCCTGCCGAAGGAGATCGTCCGCGAGGAGCTCGACGGCCTGCGCCGCATGGGCATCGAGTTCAGGACGGACGTGGTGGTCGGGCGCACCATCACCGTGGACGAGCTGATGGAAGAGGAGGGCTTCGACGCGGTCTTCATCGGCGTCGGCGCGGGCCTGCCCTGGTTCATGGGCATCCCCGGCGAGAACCTCGTCGGCGTACTCGCGGCCAACGAGTTCCTCACGAGGGTGAACCTCATGAAGGCTTACGACTTCCCGAACAGCAGCGACACGCCGGTCTTCGACTGCAAAGGCAAGAGCGTGGCGGTCTTCGGCGGCGGCAACACCGCGATGGACGCCGTACGCACCGCCAAGCGGCTAGGCGCGGAGCACGCCTACATCGTCTATCGCCGCTCCGAAAAGGAGATGCCCGCCCGCCAGGAGGAGATTCACAACGCCCTGCAGGAGGGTGTCGAGTTCCTGCTGCTCACCATTCCGCTCGAATTCATCGGCAACGAGCAGGCGTGGCTCACTGGCGTGAAGTGCCAGAAGATGGAGCTTGGCGAACCCGACGATTCAGGACGCCGCCGTCCGGTGGCCGTGCCCGGCTCGGAGTACGTGCTGCCCATCGACATGGCGATCATCTCCATCGGCAACGGCTCCAACCCGCTCATCAGGCAGACCACGCCCGACATCGAGGTCAGCAAGAAGGAGACCATCGTCGTTGACATCAACACCATGCAGACCTCCAAGGAGAACGTCTATGCCGGTGGCGACATCGTCACGGGCGGCGCGACGGTGATCCTGGCGATGGGCGCTGGACGCACGGCGGCGGCGGCCATCAACGAAAAGCTCGCCGGCAAGGCAAAGAGCTTCGAGGAGTGGTAATCGCGTGAGCGACCTGTACCGCTTCGGCATTTCGCTCGAAAGGGAACTGATCGAGGCTTTCGACCGGCACATCAAGGCCCAGGGCTACCAGAGCCGGTCGGAAGCCCTCCGCGACCTCATTCGCGAAGAGCTGCTCCGCAAAACGACCGCCGAAGGCGGCACGGTGGCCGGGGCGATCGTCATGACCTACGACCACCACAAGCGCGAGCTGGTCAACCGCCTGATCGACATCCAGCACGACTTCCACGACCTCATCATCTCGACCCAGCATGTGCACCTCGACCACGAGAACTGCCTCGAAGTGATCGCCGTCAAGGGCAACGCCCCGGAAATCGAAAAGCTCTCCAGCGCCCTCAAGGTGCTGGTCGGCGTGAAGCATCTCGACCTCTCCCTCTCCTCTGCCGACTGACGGGCATCCGGACATAACGGCCTTGAAACGCTCTCCGCGACAAGTTTCAAGGCCGTTACCTGTTGCTTGTCGATAGCACAAATCTTATTTTCATGCTATCGACAACCACAACATCGCTTCGCCATGCAGAAAAAAACCACGCTGCTCGCCTCGGCGCTCATACTTTGCTCGACGCCGCTTTTTGCCGCCATGCCCCTCCAGACCGATGACACCGGCACTCAGGGAAAAGGCCACAGCCAGATCGAAATCGGATTTGAATCCGTCAGCGACAAGGAGCGCGAAGCAGGCGTCTCATGCAAAACCACCGGCGGCGCGGTGTCGACCACGCTCAGCTACGGCCTTTCGGATACTATCGACCTGGTCGCTGGTATGCCGTGGGAGTGGTACACCGAAAAAGAGGATGGCGTGAAGATGGCAGACGGGAACGGCATTGGCGACGTCGCGCTGCAAATCAAGTGGCGCTTTTACGAACTGCCCGACACCGGCTTCAGCCTTGCCCTCAAACCCGGTCTCACCCTGCCGACCGGCGATGAAAAGAAGGGCCTCGGCTCCGGCAAGGTTTCCGGCAACGTGACGCTCATCGCCACGCGCGAGGCCAAACTGGCCAGCTATCATATCAACCTTGGCTACAACCGTAGCGAGTACAAGCTCGACGAACTCAGCGAATCGTCGAGAAAAAACATCTGGCGAGCCTCGCTGGCCGCCGAGCTGAACGTAACGGAGAAGCTCAGAGCGGTAGGCGATATTGGCATCGAGACCAATTCGGACAAGGATGCCGATTCCGATCCGGCCTACATTCTCGGCGGCCTGATCTACGCGGTCGCCGACAACGCCGACCTCGACCTCGGCATTCGTGGCGGCCTGAACGACGCCGAGACCGACACCACGCTGCTCGCCGGCGTGACGATGCGCTTCTAACCAGACCACGGGAGAGCGAACCATGCACATGTCGGACGCCTTGCTTTCGCCGGTTGTCGGTGGCGCGTTCTGGGCAATCAGCGCCGGCGTGATCGGCCTGTCGTCGAGGAAAATCCCGGCGGAACCGGACGGCTCGAAGACCGTGCTGATGGGGGTGATGGGGGCGTTCGTCTTCGCGGCGCAGATGATAAACTTCACCATTCCCGGCACCGGATCGAGCGGACACATCGGCGGCGGCCTCCTGCTCTCGGTGCTGCTCGGCCCGTGGCGGGCCTTCATCGCGCTCGCCTCGGTGCTCGTCATCCAGGCGCTCTTCTTCGCCGACGGCGGCCTGCTCGCCCTCGGCTGCAACATCTTCAACATCGCCTTCATCCCGGCCTTCGTCGCCTGGCCGCTCCTCTTCCGCCCCATCGCGGGGGATGGCAGCGCTCCGATGCGACTCGCCACGGCGAGCATCGCCGCCGCCACGCTCGGCCTGCTGGCCGGAGCCTTTTCGGTGGTGACGCAGACCATGCTTTCCGGCATCTCCGACCTGCCGTTCAACCTCTTCATGCTCTTCATGCTGCCGATCCACGCGGTTATCGGCATCGTCGAAGGAGTGCTGACCTGGGGCGTACTGTCGTTCATCGCCTCCACCGAACCGGGGCTTCTGCACGCGGCCTCCGAAACTCGCGCCCCGAAAACCGGCATCGTGACGGCGAGCCTCTTCGCCGCCGCCCTCGCCATCGGCGGGGCGCTCTCGTGGTTCGCCTCGTCGAATCCGGACGGCCTGGAATGGTCGGTCGCCAAAGTGACCGGCAAGGAGGCGCTGGCCTCACCCGCCGAAACAGCTCACGAGTTCCTCGAAGGATTGCAGAAAAAGCTGGCCATCCTGCCCGACTACGATTTCAGGAAAACCGGTGAAAAGACGACAGTCCCGGCATCGCCCGTCAACGCCGGAACCTCGCTCTCCGGCATCGCGGGCAGCCTGATGGTGCTCGTGCTTGCCGGAGCGGCGGGCCTCTTCCTGCGCAAACGCTCGCCAATGTCCGAAAAACTGTGACGAAGCGTTTCGACATCGGCACTCTGCGCAACGACAATCCATCGCGCAAGCTGCCCGTCGGCGACGGCGCGGCCATCGTCATGCTCGCGCTCTTCATCCTCTTCGTGATCTCCGTTCCGAAGTTCGACCTCGCCGGAGTGATCGCCTTCGCCGCCTTTCCGCTGCTGCTCGCGACCGCCGCCAGCATCCCGCTACTGCCGCTGGTGAAACGCCTCGTGATCGCTTCGCCCTTCATCCTCTTCATGGCGGCGAGCAACCTCGCGCTCGACCGCTCGACCGCCGTGACCGTCGCTGGACTGGCCATCACCGGCGGCGCGGTTTCGGCCTCGGTGATCGTGCTGAAAACGCTCGTGACGCTCGCCGCGCTGCTCTCGCTCATGGCGGTGATGCCGTTCCACCGCTTCGGCATGGCGCTCCGAAGCCTACGCGTACCGGAGCCGTTCGTCACGCAGTTGCTGCTGGTCTGGCGCTACAGTTTCCTACTTGCCGAAGAGGCCGAAATGATGCAGAAGGCTCGTGACCTGCGCAGCTTCGGGGGACGCGGCAAAGGGCCGCTCGTGACGGCGCGGCTCATCGGCTCGCTGCTCATCCGCACGACGGCGCGGGCCGAATGGATCTACATGGCAATGAGTGCTCGCGGCTTCAGCGCGGCGCTGGATTCGCGCCCGGCCATGCCACTGAAGCCCGGCGACCTCGCTGCAATCGCGGGCGCGGCGGCGATTTTGGCTCTCGTCCGTTATTTTTTCTGAACGCTTTTTCCGGCAGGAGCACCCGATTTGATTGACATCGACCAGCTCGCCTTCACCTACCCCGATGGCGCCAAAGCGCTCGACGGCCTCAGCCTGCGCGTGGCAAAGGGCGAATCGGTCGGCATCGCCGGTTCGAACGGCGCAGGCAAATCGACCCTCGTCAGCCACCTGAACGCCTGGCATCTGCCGCAGGCGGGATCGGCGCGAATCGGCGGCATCGCGGTGGAAAGGAAAACGGTCGAGCAGATTCGGCAGATGGTGGGGCTGGTGTTCCAAAAACCGGACGATCAACTCTTCATGGCGAGGGTTTACGACGACGTGCTTTTCGGCCCGTCGAATCTCGGTATGGACGAAGCACAGAGCCGCGCCGAAGCCGAGCGGTTGCTGCGGCTGTTCGGGCTGTGGGAGCTGCGCGACAAGCCGCCCGCGCACCTGTCGCAAGGGCAGAAGCGCTTCGCCGCGCTGGCGGCGGTGCTCGTCATGCAGCCGGAGCTGCTCGTCATGGACGAACCCACCTCCGACCTCGACCCCCGCAACCGCCGGATGCTCATCGGCCTGGTCAACAACTTGCAAACAACAAAACTCACCGTCTCCCACGACCTCGATTTCATCTGGGAAACCTGCGAGAGAGTTTGCATCATGAACAAAGGAAAGATCGTCGCCGACGGCCCGACAAAAGATATTCTCGCGGATCGTGAGTTGCTGGAAGCGAATGGCTTGGAGCTGCCGCTGCGATTGCAGGGGGGATAGGGTGATTGTTGTTCTTTGATTTTTTTTATTAGATTAAAGCTATCGCTCAATAATTTAAATAACAAAGCCATGAACGACCAAATTACATTTGAGCTTTCTGTTTATGCAAGAAAAAATGAGATTACTCAATATCTTGATAATGCAGCACTATCATATAAGGAAATCTACAAGCCAGTAACGATGGCTTTTGATCATGCACTTGGGTCTCCACAAGATTTTCATTTTATTGTCACAATTTCAAAGTCATTAGCTCTTAGTATTGCATCTGGCTTTATAAAAGATGGAATACAATTACTTGTCATCAATGGGATGAGAAAATTATCAAATAAGAAGCCGCAAGAAATTGCAGATATTATCACGAACAACAAAAACATAAATGAGGAGGAAATACAGTGAGTATAGTACATGTATTTAAATTTAAGATGTATGATATTCGTACTGATGAATTCATAATATCTGGACGTTGGGGAACGCCTGAAGCAATTAGAAGTTTAGGCGCTACTTGTATCGAGCAACAAACCATGGAAATTGATGAGTCAGAATTAACTGATGGATTAACCATAAAAAATTACGACTTACACAAACACAATGAAAAATATGATCCTTGCCCAAATGGGGGTTTCCAACAGATTGTTCATCCTCAAATGCGAAAATGAATAGCCTTTACAAAACGGATAATTCGTTGAACAGTTATTCAAAATCGTATTAGCCAGTGGCTTTATGTCTTCGTGCATTTTAAGGCAAGCGAGAATTTTAAAAAATACAATACAAATAAATCCATGATTTTATTTCAATCAAAAGAGTACTATCATTCTCAACAGTAATATTATCATCGCATATCATTTTCAAAAAAAAGCGTGAATTATCATCTATGTAAACATCAAAAAATCCATGTGAATCACAAGCATCATCCATAAAAAATTCTTCCTTATTGTTAGACTTATAATAAAATCTGCATTGCCCACAAAATGAACAGTATGTCGTATTTATCTTGATTTTTGCCAAAGAGTTTTTTGGCGCTCTTACTTTAACGGCCGTATAGACATTATTTAAGCTCATAATCTCTTTTGTCCCAACATAGCTCTTGCATATATTAATATCACCACCATATAAAAATGTGTTTTGAAAAATAAACCTTCCGCCCAACATATTTTCCAAATCACTTTTATCTATTTTTAAGAGTTCATAAATTGCATCTTGGTCTTTACCCCAAACATAATATGGAGCAAATGAAAACCGAATAAAAACCAGCAAAAGAATTCCAAAAATGATGCAGAATAGTGAATTTTTAAAATCCGAATCCGAAAACCAATGATAATGCTGAATAAATAAAAAAATCACAGTGACAAAGATGCTTCCAAAAACTGCATCAACTTTTTTAAAAAAATCTTTAAATACAAAATTAACACAAAGGGATAAATAGGCAATAAGTCTTTCAGTTGATTCTTTTATTTTTTTCATATTTAAGGGCATCTCTAAAAAGTCTTATGAGGTAGCTGAATTAGTGAGAATTGCAGTGTGTAAGCGATTTTACAGATGTATTAATAAAGTTTTTTAGGTGATTTTCAGAGGAGTATTCGACTTTTTAGAGATGCCCTTAAGCCATTTGTTACATTTTTTAATCAAAAGCTCTATCAAGAATATCGTGACTTGATTCATAAAACAGCAAGGTAAATATTTTTATCTCCTTGCTTTTGTCGGCTATAGCTCATTATAGGGTGAGATTGTTATTTATACAGACGTTGACCTAATAAAATGCAGGTTTTATTAGGTCAACGTGGCCAAAATGCTTGCAACACTACTGCGCCAAAAAAAACAGGGCGGGCATAAAACCCGCCCCTACAGCGTAAAATCAAAAATCCGAAAAAATCCTCTTCATCTCTTCCATCCCCTCCGTCCTATCTGACCTATCCGTCCTACTCTTCCGTTGCAGCTCCGCTCTCCGGCTCGCTCTTTTTGCGAGTCGTGCGGCGACGTGCAGGACGGCGGGTTTTCTTCTCCGGCTCGGGCGCTTCGGCTGTTGCCGGAACAACCTCGGGGACTGCGACGCTCAAGGGTTCTGGTGCTGGTTTCGGCGCTGGTGACGCGGCGAGCTTTGGCGCTTCATCCGCCGTCGCATCGGCAGCCTTCGGCTTCCGCGTGGAGGTCGCGCGCGGCTTGGTCGCTCGTGACCTCGTCGATCTCTTCGGCTTGGCTTCGGTCGAGGCTGGAGGCTCGGCAGCGGACTCCGTCACCTGTGCCCCGGATGCGGAGGCTTCCGGCGCAACTGGCTTTTCAGGCGCTGGCTCCGGCCTGGCGGATTTCGGAGCGTCCGCCCTGACTGGCTTCGCGGAACCCTGCTTCGGAGCTGACAATGCCGGAACGCCGGACTTTCGAGCAGCCGCTTCGGGTGCGGCCGACGACAGTACGGACGCGCTCTTCGGAGCGGGTTCCGGCGCAGCCTGTTTCGGCTCTTCCGCCTGCGGCGCAACCGGTTTTGCGGCTACCGGTTCAAACGCGACCGAAACCGGAGCTGCCGCCGAAGCTTCGGCAGGCAGCGCATCGGGCTTCCGGCCCTTGCGTTTGTCGCGGATGTAGAGTTCAGAGTGATTGTTGCGGAACTCGATATCGAACATGTCGATGGAGCGCACCAAGTCGGAAAGCCTTTTGTAACCGTAGTTTCTCGGATCGAACGACGCCTGGTTGGCGATGTTCTTGCCGATCTTGGCCAGGTTCGACCAGCCATCATCCTCCTGCGCGCTGTCCACGGCGTTGAGCAGCAGCGTCCGGAGCTTGCCGTCGCTCCGCAGCTCGTGGCTGCTCTTGCGGCGGAAGCTGTCGCTTTTGGTCTGCTCCTTCTCGCCACCGAGCGAATCGATATAGAGAAAGGTCGAGCAAGCGTTCACGAATGGCGACGGGGTCGATTTCTGTCCAAACCCGTAAACGTTCAAACCTTCCGAAAGAATACGCATGACAAGTGGCGTAAAATCGCTATCGCTCGACACAATGCAGAAAGCGTCGAGCTTCTTGCTGAAGAGCAGATCCATGCCGTCAATGGTCATCGCCATGTCGGTGGCGTTCTTGCCCTTGGTGTAATCGAACTGCTGGATCGGGCGGATGGCGTAATCGTGCAGTTTGTCCTCCCACCCCTTCAGCGAGTGGCTCTTCCAGTTGCCGTAGGCCCTGCGGATGTTGACCACGCCGTATTTGGCCATCTCGGCCAGAATGAAATCGATTTTGTCGCTCGGCGAATTGTCGGCATCGATAAGCATTGCAATCGTTTCCCGGCTATGCTCCATAATGGTATCCTCGTTGGTCTTACCGGCCCCTCGTCAGGAAGCGGAAAGAAATAGTTGAAAACCCGGCATCTTTCTAACAGAAGGAGACGCGGGCAGTTGAAAGGTGTCGGCAGCCCCGCTCCCCAAATGGCATTTACTGAGCGGTAAGCAAAATTTTTCACCTTTTGCAATATAAAGCCGCGAATGTTCGATTCATACGGCCCGGCTTTGCAAATCGCCGGAAAAAGCCAGAATCTGCCGCGATGCGGCGACGACTCTTCCGGCAAGGCACGCGATCAGATGCGGCGAATCGTTCAGGCAGGGAATCGTTTCGACGCTCACGGATGGCGCGATGGCGGAGAACGCCGATTCACGATGCAGCGTCTCGTTGCCATCGGAAAAGTACCCGGCGGCGAAGAGCGACACATGCCGGAATCCTTTGCCGATCACCATCCGCGCGGCCTCGTCAAATGACGGAGTGCTCCACTTGCCGCCCACGGCGTGGTTCAGAAATGCGGTCGTGACCGTGCCCCACGGCGTTCGCGGATCGGCTTCGATGAGAGCCGTGAGCCGCCGCGCGAACTCGACCGTCTCCGCGTGACCGGTGTGGAACGCGGGCGGAGCGCCGTTGCGATCCTCGACGAGCGTGCCGTGAAAGAGCAGCATCAGCGCATTCCGCTCTTTCGGGCCACTCGGCAGCGCCCGCCCGCTTCCGAAGAGATAGTCGAGATAACCGCGATGCAGCGTTTCGTCCTCCCACAGCCGCCCGATCACTCGTGTGCGGGCAAGCTCCCCGGGCGAGCAACACTTCGAAAGATGGGCGCAGAGCAACCCGCAGCTCATGGCATTGTCCACCGGAGCCATTGGCGCCACGATCAGGCCGTCATAACCGTGGCGCTTGTCGAGCACCGCTTCGACGCCCGGTTCCGAAGCCGAAAACGCCGCCATCACCTCGAACTCGACGTCGGCACACGTCGCGTCGAGATGCGCTTGCAACGCGCGAGCCTGAAGGCGCGTCAGGGGATTCTGCGGCGATCCGGATGTTTTTCTGCCGATCTTTTTTCTGACCGATGAGCTGAAGGAGATGAAATGGCGCAGAGGCGCGGGCACGTGAATCACCTCCGAGGCGCGTTGAAGGGTGTGCAGGCTCACCTGATAATTCTCGAAAAACCCGCTGGTTTCGGCCTCTCCGTGGGCTGCCAGCACCACGGCCATTCGCTTCGCGCTCACGGATTACGCTCAGGACTGCTTTTTCGGCGTATCCTTGACGAGCCGCGTCTCCATGCCATCGCGGAAGTTTTCCTGCGGCGAGGTCACGACGACATCCCCGGCATCGAGGCCCTTGACCACCTCGATATAGACGAGATCGCTGTCGCCGGTGCGAATCGGCTGCTTTTTCAGCTTGCCATCGACGATCTTCCAGACGTAGCTCTGACGCTCCTCCTCGAACACGGCGCTTTTGCTGACCAGAAGCGCTCCTTTGCGCGTGTTGTAAACGATGTTGGCCGTCGCGGTCATGCCGCCCTGAATCGCCGGAACCGGCTCGGCGAGGCGCAGATAGACGCGCGAGGTCTTCGTCACGCGGTCGGTCTGCGGCACGATCCGCACCACCGCGGCATTGAAGCGCTTTTCGGGCATCGAGTCGAAGGCGATCACCGCCTTGAGGCCGGTGCGCAGGCGCGGCACGTCGAGTTCATCCACCTCGACCACCACGAGGTAGCGGGCGGGATCGGTGACGGTCGCCACGAGCGTACCGGACTGGACGTAATCACCCTCCTTGACATTCTGAAGCGTCAGAATCCCGGCGAAGGGTGCGACCACCTGGAGCTTGTTCAGGTCATCCTCGCGGCTCTTGAGCTGCATCTGGCGCTGCCGGAGCGATTCGCCGGACTGCACACTGTTGCGCTCCGCCGCCTCGAAATCCTGTCGGGAAATCGCGCCGGCCTGGAACAGCGAGCGGTTCCGTTGCAGCCGGAGGTTGTTGTCGCGCACGGCGGCCAGCTCTTCGGCCACCGCCGCCCGCGCTTCGTTGACAGCCAGGCGCGGCTGGACGCTGTCGAAGACGATGATCGCCTGCCCTTTCGAGACTTGCTGCCCTTCGAGCGCGCCGATGGAGCGAACCGTGCCGGAGAACTCGGCACTGAGGTTGGCGATGTTCTCCGCCTCGACGTAGCCGGTTGCATAGATCGCCTCGACCAGTTCCGATCTCGAAATCTTGCGCGCCTCGACATCGACGCTGTTGCCTCGGGTAAGCAGATAGCCAATGGTCGCGGCGAACACCACGGCCAGGGCTATCGAGAACTTCGGAAGCATCTTCTGCAAATTCTGCATATCGTGAGAGAATGGGAATTGAGCGTTACCAATCTGCCAGGCGGACGAGGCCAGGCAGTTTTTTCAAAAAGGCCGCGTCGGAAAGCTGGTGATTTTTTCCCGGTTGCAGCCTTGGTTTTTCAATATTTTTAACAATCTTGCAAATCTTTCTGCCGGGCGTTTTCTAATGGCTCTTTCGGCTGAATTGAACGCAGGCATTACGGAAAAAATTCTAATCTACAGCTTCAATGGGCGAGAATCAAGAGACGCAGAAGAGCTTTCTCGAAACGGTCAAATTCGACAGCAAGGGACTGGTTCCCGCGATAGTTCAGGATCACGAAACCGGCAAGGTGCTGATGATGGCCTGGATGAACCTCGAAAGCCTCAAAATGACCCTCGAAAAGAAAAAGGCGTGTTACTGGAGCCGCAGCCGCAACAAGCTCTGGCTCAAAGGCGAATCGTCCGGCAACATGCAGGAGGTGCGCGACATCCTCATCGACTGCGACGGCGACACGCTTTTGCTGAAAGTTTCGCAGAAAGGCGGCGCGTGCCACGTCGGCTACCACTCCTGCTTCTACCGCAAAACGGTGGACGGCGAGTCGATGGAGATTTGCGACACGCTGATGTTCGATCCCGAAGAGGTTTACGGCAAACAAAGCTGACCGCAGATGAGCAGTTCCAAAGAGACCGCAAAGTCCCTCATACAAACCAAGTCGCGCTCCTCGATCAAAAATATGTTCGACGAGGTCGCGCCGACCTACGACTTCCTCAACCACCTCCTGAGCCTCGGCATCGACAACTACTGGCGCGTCGTTGCCGCAAAAAAGGCGCGGAAGCAGGTGGAAGGCGAGCGTGAGCCGAAAATTCTCGACGTCGCCACCGGCACGGGCGACCTGGCCGCCTCGATGGCGAAGATTCCCGGCGCGAAAGTGACCGGCTACGATCTCTCGCCAGAGATGCTCGCCATCGCGCGCAAGAAGTACCCGTCAATCGAGTTCATCGAAGGCTTCGCCGAAAAGATGCCCTTCGCCGACCGGAGCTTCCACGTCGTCAGCGCGGGCTTCGGCGTCCGGAACTTCGAGAACCTCGAACAGGGCATGAAGGAGTTCCACCGCGTCCTCAAGCCGGGCGGACGGGCCTACATCATCGAGCCGATGATTCCGCGCAACCCGGTGATGAAAAAGCTCTACCTGATCTACTTCAAGAACGTCCTGCCGAAAATCGCCGGAATGTTCAGCAAATCGACCTTCGCTTACGACTACCTGCCCAACTCGGTCGAGCAGTTCCCGCAGACCGAAGCCTTCACGAAAATCCTGAAGAACGCTGGCTTCAAAAAGGCTGAGTATTTCCCGATGACCTTCGAGACCTCAATTTTGTACGTGGCGACGAAGTAGTGGTTGGTAGGACTTTTGGGACGATTGGGACTGGTGGGACGGAAGAGATGTATGGGTTCTCACCTTTTCTGACGGGAGTCGAGGCGGGCTTTGGTCATTCGCTCGCGGATGCCGCCCTCTTCGATGAACCGCTGTTCGAGCGTTTCGAGTTGGCGTTTGAGCAGAAAACTTGCCTGGTTGATCAGGCAGATCGCGATGTTGGCAACCACTTCGGCAGGGCGGGTTTCAACGAACTCGCGAAACGACTCGTAACTCACGCCGCTCTCGCGCGAGAGCTTTCTGACGAACAGCGCTTCTCGTGAATTTTTCTCCCAAACCGACAGATCGCGCGTCCGCAGAAAATCGCAATAATCTTCCAGCAACTCCTCAAGGCTCGCGCGGGCCACATTCACCAGCTTGATCTCCATCTCCTTTGAAGTGCCGGAAGCCATGCAACCCTCGACGATATTCTGCTTGCCGGAGCGGGCCGCCTGAACCATCTGGTCAACCGTGCGGTCGCGAACCGAAAGAAATCTCCGGCAAAACCGTACCGTCAGATCATAGATGATCTCGGTTTTCCGGTACGAATGCAGCTTTTTATAGCTGCCATGCGGCAGAATAATCCGCCCCGAACCAGCCATCTGTTGTCACTTGGAAATTGCAGGGGTATTGCACACAATATACAAAACCCGCCACAATCCCATCATCCTCTTATCCCACTCGTCCCAAAAGTCCCTATCGTCCCAGAACGCATATTTCACGTTTTTCCTGCCTCCCCGGCAATCTCAAGCCGGTACTTGTTGAAATTCCGGCACACATGCTCCATTTGAAAACGCTCTTTGTGGATTTTGATAATGAGATCGACCACCTCCGACGGCTCCATGACGTGGAATATCGAGTGCATGTCCTTGCGCTCGAAGAGGTGGCGCGGCAGCACTTCGGTTTCGAGCCAGAGCAGCAGGCTGGTCCAGATTTCGCCGAAGAGGATGATCGGCGTTTCGCAAAGGTGCTGCACCTGCACGAGCTGCCAGGAGTAGAAAAGTTCGAGCAGCGTGCCGATGCCGCCGGGCGCAACGACCACCGCGTCGGAAATGGCCATGAAGGCGTCGAGGCGACCGCTGAACCGGTCGAACTCCTCTTTGATGTCGAGCCAGGGATTGGAATGCTGCTCGTGCGGCAATTTGATGTTCAACCCGATCGACTGCCCACCGTTCGACACGCTCTTCGACCCGGAATTCGCCGCCTGCATCAACCCCGGCCCGCCGCCGGTCACAATGTCGAATCCCTCGGCAGCCAGCCCCTTGGCGATTTCAAAAACATCCCGATATTCCTTGTCCCCCTCACTGATCCGGGCCGACCCGAAAATGGTTACACGATAATGCGGTTCCATGAATTTATGATTGATTCCAGTTTAAAAACATTATTAAGCTAAATGAGTAGCCAAAAATTGTTCTATGTCGCGAATCATAGTTTCTACATCTGACTCTGTAAACTCTTCGGGTTTGCCATGAGCTGCACTATTCCGAATATCAGCAAGTGCAGTAATTCTTTTTTGTTGAAGCTTATTATAGATTCCTGCTTTCGCTAAATCAGCATTCATTTTATCAAGCTTCCCTATCGGAAGGCTTTCCTTGTTGCATAAATCTCTTAAAGACGTCTCCAAAACGACACCGGCAATCACTGCTGCCGCAAGCTTATATCCATTCGAAAGAAGCCCATTGGCTTGGTCAAGTTCGCTATCGAAAACATCCGCTTGAATGAGATTTTTAATCGACGTCAAATATCCACCTTTATAATCATCCATCGCAGCAATAAATACTGCTTTCATTTTTTTAAACCGATCTACTTCATAATATTCTTTTGCATCCTCAATCTTTGTAATCTCTTGAAAATGCTGAGACTTCTCGCCACAAGTAGCAATCAACAAGTTTTTGACTTTAACCTTCCAAGTCAAGGCTTTCTCTTTATCCATAGACTTGTAGAGTGTTCCATGTCCATTACGTCCTTCTTTTATTGTCAACTCTATTGCTGTCAATTCAGACAAAAGCTGATCAAATCTATCGGATAATTTTTGTAGCATAATATTGCTTGCTTGATGATGTTATCAATCAAAAATATACATTTCACAGCATCCGCTCAAACTCATCCTCGCTTATCACCTTCACTCCCAGCTTTATCGCCTTCTCCAGCTTGCTTCCAGCCTCGCTCCCGGCAACGACGAGCGTTGTTTTTTTACTCACCGAGCTGACGATTCTACCGCCTCTTTCCCGCACCATTTCTTCGGCTTGCTGGCGGACGTGGCGTTCCAGGCCGCCAGTGAAGATGACGCTTTGGCCTTCGAAGTTGTTGTTTATCAGCGCTTTGGCGGCTCCCGCCTGCATCGGCAGTCCGGCTTTGGCGAGCTTTTCGAGCATCGCTTGCGCCCAGGGTTTGGCGAAGAAGTCGCGGATGCTGGCGGCGATGACCGGGCCGATGTCGGGCACGGCGGCGAGTTCCTCTTCGCCCATCTCGCGGAGGTGGTCGATGGAGGGGCAGGCGTGGGCCAGCTCACGCGCCGTAGCCGCACCGACGTGACGGATACCGAGGGCGAAAAGCAGGCGGGCGTAGGGGCGCGTCTTGCTCTTTTCGAGCGCGTCGAGCACGTTACGGGCCGATTTGGCGGCCATGCGATCGAGGCCCGCGAGCTGCTCCAGCGTGAGTTTGTAGAGGTCGCCCGCGTCGCTCGCGAGGCCGCGCTCAACGAGCTGCGCCACGAGCGATTCGCCGAGGTTCTGGATGTCGAGGGCATTGCGCGAGGCGAAGTGCAGAATGCGGCCACGCCTCTGGGCGGGACATGCCTCTTCGTTCGGGCAGTACCAGCTCACCTCCCCTTCGGGCCGCTCCAGCTTCGTGTGGCACTCCGGACACTCTTCCGGCACCTCGATGGCATCAGCCGCCTCCGGACGTTCGTCGAGGACGACGCTCACCACCTTGGGAATTACTTCTCCAGATTTTTCAATCATGACGTAATCGCCGACCCGCACGCCAAGCCGTTCGATTTCGTCGAAGTTGTGCAACGTTGAGCGCGACACGGTCGATCCGGCGAGCTTCACCGGCTTGAGTTCGGCCACCGGCGTGATGGTGCCGAGCCGCCCGACCTGGAAGGTCACGCCTTGCAGCACGGTCTTGGCCTGCTGCGCCGGGTACTTGTAGGCGATGGCCCAGCGGGGACTTTTTGCGGTTGCGCCGAGGCGATCCCAGAGCGTGACGTCGTTCAGCTTGAGCACCACGCCGTCGGTCTCGTACGGCAGCGTGTGGCGCTTATCAGCCCACTCGTCGATGAAGGCGGCGACCTGCGCGACGCTTTTGCAGAGCTTGTAGTGCTTGCCGGTCGCGAAGCCCATGCTTTCAAGTCGTTGCAGGCGCTGGATGTGCGGCGTCGATTCGTCGGCAATCCCCTTGAGGAAGTAGGCCACGAAGTGCATCCTGCGCCGGGCGACCTCCGCCGAGTCCTGCAACTTGAGCGTTCCGGCGGTGGCGTTGCGCGGATTGGCGAAGCGCTCCTCCTCCGGGCGCTCCTCGTTGAGCCGGTCGAAATCGGCCTTGCGCATGTACACCTCGCCGCGCACCTCGATCTCGCCGCTGACCACCGAGTCGAAGAGCGAGCCGCCCGGAGAGTCGAGCCGGAGCGGGATGGTCGAGATAGTTTTGAGATTCGCCGTAATCTCGTCGCCCTGCCGACCGTCGCCGCGCGTGGAGCCGCGAACGAGCAGGCCATCGCGGTAGAGCAGGCTGATCGCTACGCCATCGAACTTCAACTCGGCGACGTATTCCGGCGTACCGCCCCCCTCGGCCTCGACCAGCTTTTCGACGCGATTGCAGAAGTCCGTCACCTCCGTGATGGAGTAGGTGTTGGAGAGGCTGAGCATCGGCTCGCGGTGGATGACCGTCGGGAACTCCTTGGTAATGCCGCCGCCGACGCGCTGCGACGGGCTGTCGGGCGTCACGAGTTCCGGGAACTCCTGTTCGAGCGCGATCAGCCGTTCGAGCAGCTTGTCGAACTCGAAATCCGAAATCTCCGGTTTGGCTTCGACGTAGTAGAGCCGATTGTGCCGCTCGATCTCCGTCCGGAGCCTGCCAATCTCCTGCTGTGCTTTCGCTTTATCCATCGATTTCAACTGCGTTTATCGTTCTGCGACACTGCCCATCCGGCAAGGTTCTTCACGAAGCCGACCGACCCGCCGACGCCGAGTTTGTCCCAGGTCGCCTTGAGGATTTTCGGGTAGCGCCACGCGACTTTCAACATCACCGTCACCAGCTCCTCGACCTTCATCTCGTCGCGGAACATCGCCTGGCGGTAGCGCTGTGGCAGCTCGTCGAGCACGATCATCACCTCGTTCATCATCTCGTTGACGAAGCCCGGCTCGTCGGTCTCCGGGTCGTAACACATGTATTTCATGAGGTTTGCCATCGAGGCCACGTTCGGCTCGTAGGCGCTGATTTTCGCGAGATCCGCCGCGCCGAGGTGGCCGCCGCGCATCGCCCGATCGAGGCCGGAGGTCATGCGGTCGAGGTTGCGCACCACCGAGCCGAAGCCGCAGAAGGTGAGCGGCGATGAGAGCGAGGCCGCATCGCCGAGCAATGCGATGCGCTCATCCGACACCACCCGTGTGCACCCCGCGCCGTCGTGGAAATACGCCGGAATGATGCCGTAAACCGGGCGGTGAATCTTGAAATTCGCCCCCGGCTTTTTGTACTCCGGCAGCTTGCGGAAGTACGCCTCGAACAGAGCAAGCAGCGACTTGTCGTTCGGCGAATCGACCTTGTCGTAAAAGAAGAGATAGGTGATGTACTCGTCGCCCCTGGCCGGGAAGCCCTCCCAGATGAGCTGCCGTCCGCGCTTGCCGGAGACCTCGGCGTCCTCGGTGCTGGCGAGAATTTCGCCCACCTCGAAATCGACCCCCTCGAAGCCGCTGGCGATAGTGCCCGCCGTCGGGCAGACATGCGTCTGCGGGCGGCCCTGGTTGAGCTGCATCGCTATCGGCGAAACGATGCCCATCGCATCGACCAGCACCTGCGTCCGGAAGTAGCGCGGCTGGCCGGATGAGTCCTCGACGTGGACGACGAGATGATCCGAAAACTGGTAGCAGCCGACGAAGCTGGTGCGCCCCAGCACTTGCGAGCCGCTGCTGGCGAGCAGCTTGTCGCGAGCCATGCCGAGCAGCTTGTCGGCATCGACCGCGCAGTCGAGCACCTCGTCGATGTAGAGCCGCTTGCGCTTTTCGACGGGCGCGTGGAATTCGACCCAGCCGGTTTTGTAGCGCCGCACGATGGTCGAGTCTAGCTCCGACCGCGAGAAAACCCCGGTGTCGGCAAGCCGGAAAAGCTCGCCCTCCGAAATGTTCCAGTCGCGCGTGGTGCGCCCCGGTTCGGCGCGGTCGATCACCGTCACCTTGCGCCCGTACTTTTTCGCCATTACCGCCGCGTGGAGCAGGCCCAGCGTACCGCCCGCGTAGAGAATGTCGAACTCGCCTTCGATTTGTACGCCGACAGGAAGACGCGAGCCGTCACGGATCACGTCGGGTACCGGAAGGTCGAGATTCTCCCAGTAGCGGTCGATGGCGAGGATGGCGCAAAGATGACGCTCGCCGTCGGGCAGGGCGCTAAAGTTTTTATAGACAAGCGGATGGGTGTTCCTGATCTGTTCGAGCATGGATCGTCTCCGTGTGGTTTCAGGCGGATGCTGGTTGCGGCGTGTGCGAATCGCTCTCGATCTTGCCGTCAACGAGGTGGATGCGGCGGCCCGCGCGGTTGGCGAACTCCTCGTCGTGCGTGACGACAATCACGGTCTGGTTCAGTTCGCGGTTCAGCCGGGCGAAAAGTTCATAGACATTGTTAGCCGAGCGGGTGTCGAGGTTGCCGGTCGGCTCGTCGCCGAGCAGCACCTTCGGCTCGTTGGCCAGCGCCCGCGCAATCGCCACGCGCTGCTGCTGGCCGCCGGAGAGCTGGTTCGGCTTGTTCGTGTACTTGTCTTCGAGGCCGACCATGTCGAGCAACTGCATCGCCCGCTCGCGAATCTCCTTCTTGCCGTATTTGCGGCGAATCAGCATCGGCATCATCACATTATCGACCGCGCTGAACTCGGGAAGCAGGAAGTGGAACTGGTAGATGAAACCGATCTTCTGGTTCCGGATCACGGTCATCTCGGCCTCGTCGAGGCCGGTAATCTCCTGCCCGTCGAGCCACACCTTGCCGAAAGTCGGCTTGTCGAGGCCGCCCATGATGTAGAGCAGCGTCGATTTGCCCGACCCCGACGGCCCGGTGATGGCCACGAACTCACCCGCGAAAATATCGAGCGAAAGATTCGGAATGATCGTCTGACGCACATCTCGCGACAGTTCGAGCTCCCTGCGGACTCCTTCAAGCCTGAGAATCGATTCAGCCATCGACTTGGGTTTGGTTCATCGTTACGGATCACGCTCCACTCCATTCAGATCGAAATCGAAAGCTCCGAGCGCCTTGAAGTATAAGAAAAAAGCTCCGTTTATTACCCGGCAACAACTGCGCTGAACAAGGAGTCAGATCAGGAGCCTCCATTCCACCTGACAATCCATCGCTCCAGGACACTTTTGCC
Source organism: Chlorobaculum thiosulfatiphilum (assembly GCF_006265165.1). Lineage (GTDB taxonomy): Bacteria > Bacteroidota > Chlorobiia > Chlorobiales > Chlorobiaceae > Chlorobaculum > Chlorobaculum thiosulfatiphilum. The sequence continues at coordinate 7,642 of NZ_VDCH01000003.1, read as the reverse complement.
AATGTCAGGAAGAATTCGTTATTTCCCGTAAAACATACCGAAAACAGGCGCGACAACATATCCGTAGGTTTTTCAAAGTCATCGCAACGCGCAACACAAATATTCTTAGGATTAATCGCATTTATCCCTAAATTTATCAGGGCCATCACCGAAAAGCACGAGAACAGAACGATTACGCGGACGACACAGAAATTCCAGAACCTGCGCTTTACGCTATAACAGAAATCACATAACGTTCTAAAATATTCACGAATGTACAGCCTCACTCCCGACAGCGAAATTGAACGATATATCGAAGAGGACGCGCCTTACGGTGATTTGACGACTACCCTGCTCGGCATTGGCGCGGAGCCGGGCGAGATCGCCTTCACCACGCGTGAGCGGACGGTGCTTTGCTGCACCGAGGAGGCCGGGCGGGTGCTCGCGAAATGCGGCGCGGAGGTGCTCTTCGCGCTTCCGTCGGGCACGGTCGCCGCGCCGGGCACGGTGATTCTGAGAGCCTCCGGCCCGGCGGCGGCGCTGCACGCGGGCTGGAAAGTGGCGATGAACCTGCTCGAATACGCCTCCGGCATCTCGACGCGCACCGCCTCCATCGTCGAACGCGCGCGCGCCGCCAATCAGGGCGTCAGCGTCGTGACGACGCGCAAATCCTTTCCCGGCACCAAAAAGATCGCCATCAAGGCGATCATGGCGGGCGGCGCCTTTCCCCATCGCCTCGGACTTTCGGAGTCGATCCTCGTCTTCAGCCAGCACACGGCGTTCCTCGGCGGACTCGATGCGTTCCTCGAAAAGCTCCCGGAGCTGAAGAGCCGCGCTCCAGAACAGAAAATTCTCGTCGAGGCGGACAGCGCCGAAGAGGCGCTCCGCATCGCGGCGGCGGGAGCGGACGTGGTGCAGGTGGACAAGATGCCCGTCGCCGATCTCGCGGCGCTGGTCACGGAGATCCGCAGCCGCTTTCCCGGCGTGGCCATCTCGGCGGCGGGCGGCATCAACGGCGAGAACGCCGCCAGCTACGCCGCGACCGGCATCGACATTCTCGTGCTCTCATCGGTCTATTTCGGCAAACCAGCGGATTTTTCCACCGGCATCAACCCAAAACCAAAACCCTGACGCAACCATGAAAACCATGCAATTCCGAATGCCGCGCATTATCGCCGCGCTCCTCGCCCTCATGTTAACCGCCGTTCCGGCTATGGCGGGACAAGTCAGCATCTCGGCAGCCGCAAGCCTCAAGGAGGCGATCAACGAGATGGCGGACAAATTCACGGCCACTCACGCAGGCACGACCATCGTGAAAAACTTCGGCGCGTCGGGCGCGCTGGCCGGTCAGATCGAGAACGGCGCTCCCTCCGACATTTTCATTTCGGCAAGCACCGAGTGGATCGATTATCTTTTGAACAAAAAAATGCTCGACGCAAAAAGCCGGAAGAATTTCGCGTATAATGCGCTCGTCTTTGCTGGCGCGACCACCAAAAAGGTCTCCGGCATGAGTGACCTGACGAAGCTCGACAGGATCGCCATCGGCAGCCCGAAAAGCGTTCCGGCGGGCGAGTATGCGATGGAATCGATGAAAAATTCGGGACTCGACAAGAAGCTCGCCGCGAAGCTCGTGATGGCCAAGGATGTGCGGGAGTGTCTGACCTACGCCGAGATGGGCGAGGTTGACGGCTCGTTTGTCTATCGCACGGACGCAATGCAGGCCAAAAAGGCGAAAATTCGCTTTGTCGTGCCCGAAAAGCTCCACGCACGAGTGGTCTATCCGATGGCGCTGACGGTGAGCGGAGCTGGCAATGCCGATGCCAAAGCCTTCTTCGCCTGGATTCAGGGCGGCGAGGCAAAATCGATCCTGAAGAAATACGGTTTTATCCTGAAGTAATCTTTCGTTCCTGACGAACACCATGAACCTGTCGCCGCAAGACATAACGGCTATTCTGCTCTCGATGAAGATCGCCGTGACGGCAACGCTTCTTTCGTTGCCCTTCGGATTCGCGACGGCATGGCTCATGATGTTCCGGCATTTCCGGGGCAAGGTGCTGCTCGAAGTGCTGGTCAATCTGCCGCTCACCCTGCCGCCGGTGGTGATCGGCTACTTCCTGCTGCTCTTCTTCGGGCGCAACGGCTGGGGCGGCGCAATGCTCAAGAGCGCCGGCATCGAGTTCATCTTCACCTGGAAAGCCGCGGTCGTGGCCTCGGCCACCGTCGGTTTTCCGCTGCTCGTGCGCTCGATCCGGCTCGGCATGGAGTCGATCGACCGGCAGCTTCTCCAAGCGTCGCGAAGCCTCGGCGCGACCTGGTACGACACGCTTTTCACGGTCGTGCTGCCGCTCTCCTTGCGGGGGATGATCGCCGGTTCGTCGCTCATGTTCGCCCGCAGCCTCGGCGAATTCGGCGCGACCATCATCGTCGCGGGCAACATTCCCGGCGTGACGCAGACCATCCCGCTCGCCATCTACGATTACGCCAGCTCGCCGACCGGTACGTCGATGGCCCTGTCGCTCTGCGGCGTATCGGTTGCGCTATCGGTGATCATACTGCTGCTGCATGAAGTGATTGGCAAGCAGCTCGAAACGAGGAGGGAGGCATGAAGCTCAGCATCGACATCCGAAAGAGACTCGGTTCGTTCGACCTTGCCATGCAAAGCGTCATCGAGGGCGACCACTCCGGCATCTTCGGCGCGTCCGGCAGCGGCAAGTCAACGCTGGTGCACATGATCTCCGGGCTGATGACGCCCGATTCCGGCGAGCTGCACCTCGACGACATCTGCCTCTTCAGCAGCCGCAAGCGCATCAACCTCTCGCCCGAAAAGCGGCGCATCGCCATCGTTTTTCAACATGCGCGGCTCTTCCCGCATCTCGGCGTCAAGGCGAACCTCTTCTACGGCTACAAGCGGTGCCGCCCGGAACATCGCAAAATCAGCCCCGAAGCGCTCATCGAGGTGCTCAACCTCGGCCACCTGATGACACGCGGCGTCAACAAGCTCTCCGGCGGCGAAAAGCAGCGCGTCGCCCTCGGTCGCGCGGTGCTCGCCAACCCGCGCCTGCTCGTCATGGACGAACCGCTCTCGGCGCTCGACGACTCGCTCCGCTACCAGATCATCCCCTACCTGCGCAGCGTCAGCGAAGAGTTTGGCGTTCCCTACCTCTTCATCTCGCACTCGATCTCCGAAATGCAGCTTATGACCGACCAGGTGATGGTGGTCTCAGAGGGGCGCATCGAGGGCATTTCGACCCCCGACCAGCTCGCCCGCGCAGGCATGGCAAGCAACCCGAAAGGTTATCTCAATCTGCTGCGCCTGAATGGCGCGAAGAAGCAAGACGGTCTCTTCCACTGCCCTTGGGGCAACAGCGAACTGATCATCTCGGAGGGGCGCACCGGCGAAGAGTCGCTTTTTGAACTTTCGTCGCGCGACATCATCCTCTTCAAGCAGCACCCCGAAGCGATCAGCGCCCGCAACCTGCTCGAATGCTGCGTCGCCGAACTCTTCGACTCGGACGGCCGCAAAGGCGTGGTGCTCGAATCCGGCGGCAAGAGGCTCGTCGCCGAAATCGTCCGCGCCGCCGCCGAAGAGCTGGAAATCGCGACCGGCACAACGCTCTTCGCCGCGATCAAAGCCTCGGCGTTCCGGCGGTTGGGGTGAGAGGGAAGGATATAATTATACGAGATTTCTCTCAACCAGATAAGCACGACCATTTTTCGACAAACAATAGGTGGGAGGTTCTCCTATTGCATAAGAAGGGCTTATTAGCGTCTTGTCAATTAGTTGTTCAACATGGTATTCTGCCCGAGTATCACTCTCTTGAATAGTTTTTGAGATTTGCTGAAGAAATAACTGTTTGTCACCAGCGCGGGCAAGAAGCTGTAATATCTTCGTTTGTTCCGCTGTTAGATCATCAGAATCAAAGCGATTTGATGACTCTTCGGCTTTGGAGGTTACTGATTTATTTTGCTTTACAATAGCATCAATATATCGATCATATACAGCAGGCATTTCTGGTTGAATGTCTAAAACATGTCCTAACTCTGCAACCAATTGATGCAATTGTGATCGATCGCCAATACTCAATGCGTTGAGACCTGCAAGAGGCCCTCCGAGGATTTTTGCAGTCGTGCCAGGAACAAGCAGAGGATACAATAGGCGACCAGCGCCCCAGCGTGCACCTAATTCAAAAACAACATACAAGGACTGAAGACTATCGGAAGAAATAACGCCGATTAGCACATCCGCTTCATGTACTTCACGCTTTAACTGTTCGTCCGTATTCACGCCTCCAGGAAGACGATAACCGTTAATACTCGTACATCTAATTTTTGAAGCTGAAAGATTTAGGGCCACTTGCAGAAATTCAACTAAGTGTTCAACTAATACTGAATCCGTGCTGCTATGGCTAATGAACAAACGGATTTCTGATTTATTTTCTTGCATATTTTCTTGCTTCTTCCGTGATATAAGTCCTTGCAAATATTCTCTACCAGCCAATGTAATTTTAGGTTCTAAATAAGATATTCCATCATCCGACGAGGCATCAATTGCCTTAAGATAACCCACCTCAACCAACTCCTGAACCACTTCAATAGACAGCTCAGAAGCGCTGTCCATCTCTTCAGGTAAACCATTTTTTGCAGCCAATTCCAGAATCCTTAAATGCTCTTTCATAGCACGCATCCTCTTGAAAAAAAACAATTTATTATAAGAAATCACTCCACCAACTCTCAATCAAAAGCCTCTCGCCAACTACGGCTGGTAATTTTGAGCGGTATGGAACACGGTAATGACTGTCACGTTTTCGGTATCGGCTGTGTAAACAACCAGATAAGAAATATCCACAAAAAACAACTCTCGCGTACCGTAGAGACGTCCGGGCTTGCCGCTTCCGGGATAGAGGGTCAACTGGTCTATGGTTTTGTTGACCAGACTTAAAATCGTTTTTCTGGCTGCCCGCTCACTCTCCTGCTTGATGTACGCTTCGATTTCATCGAGGCGTTTCAGCGCCGTCTCAGTCCAGACTACTTTCAACTCGCGCCTCCAGTTGCTTCACGAGAGTTTCGCTGTCAATGACCTTGCCTTCCTTCGCATCAGCCAACCCCTCTTCGATGCTTTTGAGCTGCCATTCATTGAGATCGAGGTATTGATTGATGGCCTCTTCGAGAACAAAAGTCCGGGTTCTTCTGGTGGCGACGGCAAGGGCTTCTAGCCGCCTCTTGGTGTTGGCGTCAAGCTTGAAGCTGACCTGTTCACGTTTTGCGGTTGTCGTCATGGTGCTTGCTCCATCGAAGTTTATCGTATTTCATCGCACTTCATCAAAGTACGCGATCACTGACTCTTCTCCAATTCTGCGTTCAATCGCAGAGAAGAACGCAACCCTCGTCCTGCCGCCAGACCGTCGCATCAATCGATATTTCTGATTTCTGACATCGCCGCCCCCGTCACCCTCATGCTCCGACGCTCCCCCACACCGCGAACAGCGGGTCGGAATAGATACTTTCCCGGATATGGCGGTCATCGTCCGGCCTCAAATTGCCGCGCACGGTTTCGGTGCTGACCGCCAGACTTGCGGTAGCAGCCGAGCACCAGGCCGAGGCGCTCGAAGGGGTGCCGCTCCGGCCAGAGCCGAATCTCCTTGCCCGGAAACCAGCGGTGCGAAAAGACCGTCACCACCTTGCCGCCGCGCCGGGTCACTCTCGACGCCTCGCGCAACAGTACAAACCGGCGATGGCAAAGACAGAATCCATCGAAATCATTACAGCACCGGCTTGTATCCCCAGTTTCTCACGCCCTGAATCACTTCATCGATATCCTCCGTCGGAACATCGAGTATTTTCAGGGCCGTTGCGCCGAGGCGGAGGCTCGCTTCGATTGTTTCGGGATAGGCGTGTATCGCACCGGCCTCCAGAAGCTGACCGCTGGCCTTCAGGTCACGCGCCCTTGCGATCACCGGAACCTGCGGATACATTCTCCTCAAGTGGGAAATCGCTCGCAACGCGGTGTCGGAACAATCGATCGTAAACACGACGAGCGACGAGCGCTCCACATGAATGGCCGACAGCAGTTCGGGATCGGAAATATCGCCGAACGATACCGGAATACCGTCCTGTTTGCCCTGCGCGATCCTGGCCAGATCGGTATCGAAAGCCACGCACGGAATGCCGCTCGAATGCAGCAGCACGGCGATGGCGTGGCCCACGCGGCCATAACCGCCGATCACGACCTGCCGCCCGGTCTCCTCCTGCAACTCCGGCGTCGTTCCGGTTTCGGCGGGACGCGCCTTGACCAGCCGGGACGCTATCGCGCCGTTGAACCGGACGAGCACCGCGCCAAGCACCATCGCCAGCAGCACCGAGGTGATCGCGACCTGCCCCTGCCGAAGATCGAAGACTTTTGAATCCAGCGCAATGGCAACGAGCGCGAGGCCGAACTCGCCGCCCACGCTCAACAATATGCCGGTACGCCAGGCGTCCTGGAGGGCAACGCCCATTCGCCGCACCATCGCCGCGACGATCAGCGTTTTGGCCGCCATGATGAGCAACGCGCCGAGCATGGCCAGATGCCAGATCGGAAGCACCGCCGCAGGGTCGAACCTCATGCCGATGCCGATAAAGAACAGGCCTAGCAAAACATCGCGGAACGGGCGGATGCTCGATTCGACCTGATGGCGGAACTCCGTCTCTCCGAGTATCATACCGGCAAGAAATCCGCCAAAAGCGAGCGACAGGCCGAGGCTGTTGGTAGCCCACGCAGCGACCAGGGCGACCAGAAGCACGGCGAGCGTGAACATTTCAAGCGAACGGCGGCGGGAGATAAAATGAAACAGCGGATGCAGCAACCAGCGGCCAGCGATGAACACCAGCACGAACGCAAGCACGGCTTTGGCCAGCGCCCACCCAAGCGCCCCGGCAAGCACATCCGCAGCGACCGATGTTCCCAGCACGGGAATGATCACCAGAAAAGGAACCGCTGTGACGTCCTGAAACACAGACATGGCAAGGCCGAGCCGTCCATGTTTGGCGTTGTCCTCCCCCTGCTCGCTCAGAAGGCTGGCGATGATGCTGGTCGAGGACTGTGCGAACACCGCGCCGAACACGAAGGCCGAGGCCGCCGGAACCTCCGAAAGCCACACAATGAGGCCGACAAGCAGCGTGGTGAAGGCGACCTGCCCGGTTCCGAGACCGAGAACCTGATGGCGCAAAGCCTGCAATTGCGGCAGGGAAAAATTGAGCCCGATGGTAAACATCAGAAAGACGACGCCGAATTCGGCGAGCGTTTCAAGCTCCGGCACCGTGACGGTCGGCCCAAGCGTATGCGGCCCAAGAATCACGCCAACCAGCAGATAGCCAAGGCTGGTCGGAACATGCATACGCTGAAAGGTCAGCACAACGCTAATCGCCACGAACAGCAGCAAGAGAATACTCGCGAAATGCTCCATGATGGTTTATCGGGTCGAGAACGCCACGACCGAGGCTGTTCTCATGGTGAATTTTGTACGTTCAGGAGGCACGGCCAATCGATCCGACAGACCCCGCCTTTCATGCACCTTCGACGCCACCCGTCACGGCCAGATGCCAAACGCTTATTACTCCGGCCAATAAAGGTATCAATTCTTGGCATAGCGAACATTGGGATGATCAAACAGTTTTTCGACTTTGC
>NZ_VDCH01000039.1 GCF_006265165.1 Chlorobaculum thiosulfatiphilum | reverse complement strand
CTGCGGCAAACTCAACATGGCTATCGAATCATGACGGAACAGCAGAAGCCCTTACCCACGATATTCTGCGAAGAACCTAAAAGCTAAGACAATGTCCATTCTCTTGTTTTTCCTGGGAGCGCCGAGCTCCAGCTCGGCATCTTTTTTACAATCAAATCGTTTATTCACTTCAGGTTAACGTTATTGCGCTATACATGAAATGCGTTGAAGCCTGAATAATGTGGAGCCTTTGGCTCCATTGCCAAGCTGGAGCTTGGCGTTCCCAGGGGGGAGAATCAAAAAAAGGGATAACGGCTTGCTCATATTACCGTTATCCCTTTTTTACTATCGTCTATGTCCCCCCAGCCTCACGCCTTTATCACCACCTCGCAGGCCGGGTTCAGTTGCGTGAAGTGGTCGATTTCGGATTGCGGGATTCGGCCTGCCGAGAGTTCCAGTTTTTCGAGATTCACCAGGTTCATCAGCGGGGCTATCGAATCGACGAGTGTGCCGGTGATGCTCAGCTCCTCAAGCTCCACAAGTCCCGACAGCGGTTCGAGGTTGTGGATGGCGGTCTGTTCGATGCTCAGCTCCTTGAGCGACGCCAGATTCCGCAGCGGCTCCAGGCTCGTGATGGCCGTGCGGCTGCACCGGAGATATTCCAAATCCTCCAGCCCCGCCAGCGGTTCGAGCGACGAAACGGGCGTACTGTTGATGCCGAGTTCGGAGAGATTTTTCAGATTCCGGAGCGGCTCGATCGACGCTATTTCGGTTTTGTAGCAGCTCAGCTTTTCGAGATTGACGAGGCCGCTGAGGGGCGAAAGGTCGCTCACCATCGTCTCGGAGCAGTACAGCTCTTCGAGATTGACGAGGCCGCTGACCGGTTCGAGGTCATTGATTTCGGTGCTCGATACCCAGAGCAGCTTCAGCGAGCGGATGTCGCGCAGCGGGTCGAGCGAGGTGTAGTCGCAGTCGAAAGCGTAGAGACGCTTGAGGTTGCGGAGGTTCCGGAGCGGTTCGAGGCTCTCGATCGGAGTTTCGTCGCAGCGCAGTTGTTGCAGGTTTTCGAGCAGGCTGACTGGCGCGAGGTTGTGAATCCGCATGTTGTCGCACCGGATGCTCGTGGCGTTCAGGAAGCCGAGCAACTCGTCGTCCGAGGGGTCGCGCTGGATTTTCAGGGTGTTTTTGACCACCTCCTTCCAGTCCTTGCCCAGCGCCTTGAACCAGTTGTGCCGCTTCTGCGGGTCTCGCAACAGCACGGCCCGCGACGCGGCCAGCGCCTCCTCTTCGGCGGCGGAGAGGCGATTGCGGAAGCCCGAGTGCATCGGGCCGGTGTAGTCGTTCGGGAAGTTCACGATTGGCGATTTGCCGGTATCGAGGTTTTCTGCCAAGCACCGGATGTACCAGTCGGCCTTTTTGTCCTCGATGACGCGGTAGTGCTTTTCGTGATTTTGCTCGTCGAGCGTGTTGATGTCTTCGAGAATGTCGTTGCCGCATCTCGGACAGATCGCATTCTGCCGGGTTAGCGGAAAGCCGCAGACCGGGCACTGCTTGTAGATATTTTGCTCCAATTGGGTATGGCCTTGAAGAGTTGGGTTAGTCTGCTATCGTTGCATAAAATAATAAAAAAACAGCCACAAACCACTGGCCGGGAACCCACCGCCTCCTCTCGCGGGCCATTTGCGTTTGCGCAAGAGGGAAAATTCAATCAAAAAAGGAGGCGGCGCGAAAGAGTGAACTTTCTGCCTTGTTTGCTTTGTTATTTAAAGTTAGCGGCGACTGCCAGCAGAACTTTTTATCGATCGGCTCTCGGGCCTGTGCGCCGTTTTTCCGTGAAGATGCGTCGATCCGTTGATCACCTGTGCAATGGGCTTTACGCCCGAGGAGGATGTCATGACCGGAAGTTCATTGTCTGTTGCCGACAAACCGGTGGATGAGCTGGACGTTTTGTTCGAGCTTTCACCGCAAGAGTGGCTTTTGAGGAAAAAAGGGTTCCGCAAGGGAGCGAAAGCGATCCAGATCAACGAAACCCTGCTGACCACGGGCAATGGCTATCTCAATATCCGGGGCAGTCTCGAAGAGCTTCCGCCGGGCCATTGCGGCGGCATGTATCTGGCTGGCGTGTACGACAAATCGGAGGCCGATGTCGAGGAGCTGGTCAAGTGCCCGATGTGGACCGACGTGTCGGTCTGGCACGAGGGCGAGAAGTTCTGTCTCTCCTGCTGCCAGGCGCTGGAGCACGAGCAGATTCTCGATATGAAAAAAGGCATTCTTCACCGCCGCACCACCTTCAAAAATCCTCACGGAAAAATCCTCACGCTCGAAATCTCGCGGCTCGTTTTCATGCACGATCCCCATCGGGGTTATATGCGGGTGAAGATCACGCCGAGGAATTTTTCCGGCCAGATCCGCGTCCTCTCGGGGCTGAACGGTCAGGTCTATAACCGGGGATTTTTCCCGCGCGAGCAGTACAAACACTTGCAGCTTGAACGGATCGAGCGGGGGCGGAACTTCATGTATCTCGAAATGAAGACCCGCCAGCAGGGGATTCGCATCGCCGTCGGCGCGTCGTGGAAGATGATCTCCGACACGGGTCGGCTGCTGCGCTGGGAGCCGAGGATTTACGGCGAGAAGTTCACCAGCGAGATCACCATCGATGCTGCACGCGGGCATTCGTATGCCTTTGAAAAGCTCGCCGTCGTCATGACCAGCCGGGATGTGCCGGAGGAGCGCTCGCGCTCCATGATGCGGGAGGCGATCTGCAATCTCCGCAGCTACGTCCGCACGGGAGCGTCGGTCGAGATCAGGCGGCATCTCGATGTGTGGAGCGAACTCTGGAAGCAGGCCGACGTGCGTATCGATGGCGACCCTGCCGCCCAGGCGGCGCTGCGCTACAATATCTACCAGCTCCTCATCAACGGCCCGGCCAAACCCGGCTCAATCGGCGCGAAGTTCCTCAGCTCGGAGGGGTACATGGGGCACGTGTTCTGGGACACTGAAATTTTCATCCTTCCGTTCTACATTTACAACTTCCCGGCGATGGCGCGTAACGCGCTGATGTACCGCTTCAACACGCTGCCCGGCGCGATCGCGAACGCCGAAAAGTCGGGCTGCCAGGGCGCGCGGTTCGCCTGGGAGTCGGCCACCACCGGCGAGGATGTGACGCCGCGTTTCGCCTCCAAACTCGAAAAGATCATCCGCTTCATCTACACCGGCACCGAGGAGGAGCACATCGTCTCCGACGTGATTTATGGCGTGGAGCGCTACTTCAGGGTGACCGGCGACGAGGGGTTCCTCTTGCACTGCGGGCTGGAAATGGTGTTCCTGACAGCGCGTTACTGGGCGTGCCGGGTGACGAAGGTTGGCGAGCGTTACGAAATCCACACGGTGATCGGGCCGGATGAATTTCACGAGCACGTCAACAACAACGCCTACACCAACTGGATGGTGAAGTGGCATCTGCGGCTGGCCTCCATGCTTTACCGGCATGTCGGGAAAACCGCGCCGGAGGTGCTGCAAGAGCTTGCGGAGAAGATTTCCCTCGGCGACGGCGAACCGGATCGCTGGCACGAGATCAGCCGCTGCCTCAAGTTCACCCAGGATGCCGAAACGGGGTTGGTCGAGCAGTTCGACGGCTACTTCGCCCTCAAGGATCACGTGATCTCGCGCCACGATCGCTTCGGTCATCCGGTGCTGCCTCCGGGCGTGAACTACCGGAACATCGGGCGCACCCGCCTCATCAAGCAGGCCGACGTGGTGCTCATGATGCTGCTCTTTCCGCACTCGTTCAGCTTCGAGGAGAAGAGGGCCAACTACGACTTCTACGAGCCGCGCACGGCGCATAAATCTTCCCTGAGCCACTGCACTTACGCCATGATGGGGCTTGCCGTCTCCGAGCGAAACAACGCCTATCGCTACTTCATGAAGACCGCGCTGTTCGACCTCGAAAACCTGCACAATAACACCGAACTCGGCATCCATGCCGCGTCGGTCGGCGGAAGCTGGCAGACGGTCATCCACGGCTTCGGCGGCCTGACGCTCAAGTCTGACCGGATCGTGCTCAACCCGTGGCTGCCAAAAAAGTGGGAGCACCTCGCCTTCCGCGTCCGGTGGCGCGAACGCATCGTGCAGCTCGACATCACTCACAGCGAGGTGGTGATTACGATCGAAGCTGCTTCGGATATGACGCTGCCTTGTACGCTTTACGGCCAGACGCACAAGATTCGTACCAATGAACCATTCACCCTGAGTTATTGCCCAACAAGATGAAACGGGAGCGAAACAATGAAAAAGCTGAAAATTGCGCAGATATCGCCCCTGATCGAAAGCGTCCCGCCGAAGAAATATGGCGGCACGGAGCGGGTCGTTTACTACCTCACCGAGGGGCTGGTGGAGCGGGGCCACGAGGTGACGCTCTTCGCCTCCGGGGACTCGGTCACCAGCGCCCGGCTGATCGCGCCGGTGACGCAAAGCCTCCGGCTGGGGCGCAAAATTCACTCGACCACCATCATGCACATGTTGATGCTCTCGAAGGTGTACGAAGAGATGTCGGAAGAGTTCGACATCATCCATTCGCATCTCGAATATCTCACCCTGCCCTACGCCAGCCGCTCCAGAACGCCGACCATCCTGACCTTGCACGGGCGGCTCGATGTTCCCGATTATGTCGAGATTCTGCATCGCTACCGCTCGATGGCCTGGGTGTCGATCAGCGACTCGCAGCGTGCGCCAGCGCCGGACATCAGTTGGGCGGGCACGGTCTATCACGGTTATCCGGAGAATCTGTTCGAGTTCAACCCCGATCCCGAAGAGTACTTTCTCTACCTTGGCCGGTTTTCGGAGGAGAAGCGGCCCGACGAGGCGATCAGGCTGGCCAAGGTGTGCAAAATTCACCTGAAGCTGGCCGCCAAGATTGACTCCGCCGACAAGGCATACTTCAAGGCGAAGATCGAACCGCTGCTCGACAGTCCGTATATCGAATACATCGGCGAGGTGAACGACAGCCGGAAAGGGGAGTTGCTCAGGAACGCTCGTGCGCTGCTCAACCCCATCGACTGGCCGGAGCCGTTCGGGCTGGTGATGATCGAGGCGCTCGCCTGCGGTACGCCGGTCATCGTGCGGCGCTGCGGCTCCAGCCCCGAGGTGATCACTCACGGCGTCACCGGATTTGTCTGCGACAGCCAGCTCGATTTCATCCATGCGATCCACAATATCGATACGATTTCAAGAGCCGCGTGCAGGCGCGAATTCGAGCAGCGCTTCACCCAGCGCCACATGGTTGACAATTACGAGACCTTGTACCGGAGAATCATTGCCGCCGCATCAGCCTGATCACGACGATCTCCGTTGCCGGTCATTCCGAGCCTGGCACAACCTGGCGAAGAATTTGAAGAGGTTTCGTAACCTATTGCCAATATGGCGTTTATCGTGATATTTCGGCAAATCGGAATGCTTCGCTTCGGGCTGCTTCGTTCAGAATGACCATTGAATGTCGAGCCTGATTACCGGTTGGAATGGCCTCAGTGACAGCGCCGGTTTGAACTCCAATTTTGATCTTGCAGGAACGGCTCGAAAGGTTATTATGATGGGTGACGCGCCGGGGCGAAGGAGAATTTTTACGCCGTCCGGCGATTGCAACCAGACATGAAAAGCGCCTTGGAGTTCGTTCATCTTCACACCCACACCCACTACTCGATGCAGAGCAGCCCGATCTTTCCGGGCGAGCTTTTTAAAGCCTGCAAAAAGCAGGGCATGAGTTCAGTCGCCGTGACCGATTACGGCGCGATGTTCAACATGCCGGAGCTGTTCGGCCAGGCCCGCAAGGCCGAGGTGAAGCTGATCATGGGCGCGGAGATTTTTCTGGCAGGCACCGACTCGCGCGACAGCGGCCGTCCGGCCACGCTCATTTTGCTCATTCGCGACGACATCGGCTACCGCAACATGTGCGTCATCCTGTCGCGGGCGGCGCGGGACGGCTTCTCCAACGGGCTGCCGCACGTCGATCGCTCGGTGCTCGAAGAGTACCGCGAAGGGCTGACCTGCCTCTCGGCGGCGCACTCCGGCCTGGTCGGTCGGGCGCTGCTCTCCGGTGACGAAACCGAGGCGGCGAAGCTCGCGAGCTATTACCGCGAGCTGTTCGGCGAGCACTTCTACCTCGAACTCCAGAAGCACGGCGCTCCGTACGAGGAGCAGCTCGTGCCCGCTACCATCCGGCTCGCCGAAGCGCTTGGCATTCCGCTGGTGGCCACCAACAACGCGCACTACCTCGACCGGCGCGACTCGGGCTGCTACCGCGCCATGATCGCCAACCGCACCAAGGAGCGGCTCAACAGCCAGAACCTGCAATGCCTGCCGGGCCACGAGAACTACTTCAAGTCGGCCTCGGAGATGTCGGCGCTGTTCGACAACGCCCACGGCGAACTCAGCAACACGGTGAAGATCGCCGAACAGTGCGCCTACACCTTCATCGATCAGGATCCGCATCTGCCGAAATTTCCGCTTCCCGAAGGCTTCGAGGGCGAGAAGGAGTATCTGCGCCACCTGACCTGGGAGGGGGCGCGCAACAAGTACGGCGTGGAGGACGGCGCGATTCCGGAGGAGGTGAAGGCGCGTATCGAGCTGGAATTCGGCGTCATCGAAAAGATGGGGTACAGCGCCTACTTCCTGATCGTCAGCGACCTGATCGCCGCTTCGCGCCAGATGGGCTACTCGGTTGGCCCCGGACGCGGCTCGGCGGCGGGCAGCATCATCGCCTACCTGACCGGCATCACCCGGATCGATCCCTTGAAGTACAAGCTGCTTTTCGAGCGCTTCCTCAATCCGGAGCGTGTTTCGATGCCCGATATCGATATCGACTTCACGCCGGTCGGCAAGCAGAAGGTGCTCGATTACACCGTCCGGAAATACGGCCCGGACAGTGTCGCCAAGGTTGTCGCCATCGGCACGCTCGGCGCGAAGGCGGCCATCCGCGACGCGGGGCGCGTGCTCGACGTGCCGCTCAAGGCGGTCGATCAGCTCGCCAAGCTGGTGCCGTCCAAACCCGGCACGTCGCTCGAAGACGCCTTCCGCGAGGTCAAGGAGCTGAAACGGCTCGTCGATACCGATCCGCAGTACCAGCAGCTCATGCAGTACGCGCGGGCGATGGAGGGGCGCGCGCGCAACGTTTCGATGCACGCCGGCGCGGTGGTGATCACCGACGGCGCGCTCGAAGAGCAGGTGCCGCTCTACGTCTCCAACAAGATCGAGACCGAGGAGCGCAAGTACGCCGACGAGTTCGACCAGAACGACATCGACGGCACGAAGTCCGAGAGCAGTGACGAAAAGCAGGTGGTGACGCAGTTCGACAAGAACTGCATCGAACAGGCGGGCTTGCTCAAGATCGACTATCTCGGCCTCGAAACGCTCGCCGTGATCGACGAAACGCTGCGGCTCATCAGGAAGCGCCACGGCCTGGACATCGAGCTCGAAAAGGTGCCGATGGACGACCGGCAGACCTTCCGCATCTTTCAGGAGGGCAAGATGGCGGGCATCTTCCAGTTCGAGTCCTCAGGAATGCAGAGCTACATGACGCGGCTCCAGCCCACCACCATCGGCGATATCATCGCCATGAGCGCCCTGTACCGTCCGGGCGCGCTGAACGCCGTCATCGACGAGCACCGCAACGCCGTCGATCTGTTCGTTGACCGCAAGCACGGGCGCGAGGAGATCGACTACATGCACCCGATGCTCGAAGAGATTTTGAAGGAGACCTACGGCGTCATCGTCTATCAGGAGCAGGTGATGCAGATTTCGCAGGTGATGGGGCGCTTCTCGCTCGGCAAGGCCGACAACCTGCGCAAGGCGATGGGCAAGAAGGACCCGAAGCTGATGCAGAAGTTCAAGGAGGAGTTCGTCAATGGCGCGGTAAGTATCGATGTCAATCAAGCGCTCGCCACGCGCATCTTCGACCTGATGGCCGAGTTCGCGGGCTACGGTTTCAACAAAAGCCACTCGGCGGCCTACGGCGTGCTGGCCTACTGGACGGGCTATCTGAAAGCGCACTACACCATCGAGTTTATTACGGCGGTACTGAACAGCGAAATCGGCGACACCGAGCGCATGAAGCACCTGACCGACGAGGCCAAAGGGTTCGGAATCTTCACCCTGCCGCCCTCGATCAACCAGAGCGACGCGCTCTTCTCGGTCGATGAATTCAAGGGCAAGTCCTGCATCCGCGTCGGCCTCAGCGCCATCAAGCAGGTTGGCGGCGGCGCGAGGGCTGTGGTGGCCGCCCGGTTGCGTCGCGACAGCAAGCCGTTCCTCAACCTGTTCGACCTGACCGCCTCGGTCGATCTTCGCGCCATGAACCGCAAGGCCCTCGAATGCCTCATCCAGGCCGGAGCGCTCGACGAGATCGACCCCAATCGCGCCAAACTGCTCGCCAACGTGGACAAGGCGATCAAGTTCGGGCAGATTCAGAACAAGGCGGTCACGCTTGGCCAGGGCGGCTTTTTCAACGACGACTTCAGCGATGAGCAGGTGGGCGTCCACTATCCCGATCTCGACAACGCCGAGCCGATGCCGGACAGCGAAAGGCTCCAGCACGAGAAGCGGCTGGTCGGCTTCTACCTCAGCCACCATCCGCTCGACCGCTACCGGCGCGACTGGGAGGCCTTCGCCAGCCTGACGCTCGACATGCGCGAGGTGACGCCCTCGAAGCTCTACAAGGCGATTGGCGTGATCGTGTCGGTCAAGCCCTATCAGGATCGCAAGGGCAAGCAGATGCTCTTCGGCGTACTCGAAGACTTCACCGGCAAGGCGGACTTCACGGTGTTCGCCAGCGTTTACGAGCAGTGCCGCCACATGCTTCAGACCGACGAGGCGGTGATGCTCAGCGTCGAGGCCGAGGCGAAAGATGGCAGCCTCAAGCTTCTGGTGCGCGAGGTCGCGCCGCTCAAGAAGGTGCGTTCGGCGCTGGTCAGAAAGGTGGTGCTGCGCATCGATGCCGACGACTCCGCCCAACTCGGCAAGCTGCAACAGGTGCGCGAGCTGTTCGAGCAGCACAAGGGTGGCACACCGGTCGATTTCGAGGTGCGGGCCACCATTGGTTCGTGCAACGAAACCCTGAAGCTCTTCGCCCGCAACACGCCGATCGAGGCCGACGACGAAGTGCTCGATCAACTCGAAGAGCTTCTCGGGCCGGACAATGTCAAAATTACCGGATAGAATTTCGGCATTTGTTGCCAAGTTGCATTTTATTCAATTATATTTACTCGGAGTAACTTGGTTTCTCTTATCAATTGTTAACCTTTATTTTGACAACTTATGAGCGGAAAATATTTCGAGGCGACGGACAAGAATTTTCAGACAGAAATTCTCGATTCGGACAAAGTTGCGCTGGTCGATTTCTGGGCCTCCTGGTGTGGCCCGTGCATGATGCTCGGCCCGGTCATCGAGCAGCTTGCCGATGATTACGAAGGCAAGGCGATCATCGCCAAGCTCAACGTCGATGAAAATCCGAATATCGCAGGACAGTACGGCATCCGCAGCATTCCCACCATGCTGATTATCAAGGGCGGCAAGGTTGTCGATCAGATGGTCGGCGCTCTTCCGAAGAACATGATCGCCAAAAAGATCGACGAGCATATCGGCTGATTTTCCATCCGTTTCTATTCTTTGCTATCCCGGTTCAAGCCGGGATAGTTTTGTTATAATCCAAACCCTACCTCCCGGAGCCATACGATGGACAAAGAAATCAGGGACGTCGTCATCATCGGAACCGGCCCTGCCGGATATACTTCAGCCATTTACACCGGACGGGCCAATCTGAAGCCGCTGGTTATCGAGGGGCGCCAGCCTGGCGGCCAGCTCATGATTACCACCGACATCGAGAATTTTCCCGGCTTCCCGGAAGGCATTCCCGGTCCCGAGCTGATGGGCCGGATGCGCGAACAGGCAGCGCGTTTCGGCGTCGAGTTCCAGTTCGGCAGCGTCAGCGAAGCCGACGTGTCGCGCAGTCCGTTCGTCCTGACGCTCGACGACGGAGAGGAGATTGTCACCCGGACGCTCATTATCGCCACCGGCGCGAACGCCAAGTGGCTCGGCATCGAGTCCGAGGAGACCTATCGCGGGCGCGGCGTGTCGGCATGCGCCACCTGTGACGGCTTCTTTTTCCGCAACTGTCGCGTGTTCGTGATTGGCGGCGGCGATACGGCGATGGAAGAGGCGCTCTACCTCACCAAGTTCGCCTCCGAGGTGGTGCTGGTGCATCGCCGCGACGAGTTCCGCGCCTCGAAGATCATGAGCCTGCGGGCCAGCAAGAACGAGAAGATCACCACCATGCTCAGCGAGGTGGTGGACGAGATTCTCGGCGACGACATGAAGGTGACCGGCATCCGGCTGAAAAACCTCAAGACCGGCGAGCTGACCGAACACGCCTGCGACGGCGTTTTCATGGCGATCGGCCACGAACCGAATGCCAGGATTTTCCAGGGCCAGCTCGACATGGACGATTACGGCTACATCCTCACCAAAGGCCACTCCACCGAGACCAGCGTCAAAGGCGTCTTCGCCTGCGGCGACGTGCAGGACTACACCTACCGCCAGGCCGTCACCGCCGTTGGCACCGGCTGCATGGCCGCCATCGAAGCCGAGAGATTCCTCGAATCGATCCGCTAAAGCGGCGAGATTTTTCGTCTTGAAAAGCGCCGGGATCGATGAGGTTCCGGCGCTTTTTTTGTTTGAGGCGGAATGACGAGGATGCCGCAGTTGTGTGTTTGCTTTTGCTGAGCTATATAATCTTTTTTGAATGGTTACGTTCAACCGCAGGATTACTGATTTTTCAGTTAGAACCCGTTTTAAAGCTTAAAAGCATCGTTTTTACTGATCGATTGAGAAATAATAGAAGTGTTTTAAAATGACAGAAATCATAAATCTGGAATTTTCTTCGGAAACTTGATAAACAATGTTAGACTTTATGATCTCGATAATCTGCACTCTTTCTAAAGCATGTTGAAGCATCGTCCTTGCGCATACTGTGGATGTACCGATGTCCCTCGCACTAAAGGACATGTCCTTCCAGCAAACTTGTACCCAGATAATATGCCTGAGGTGCAACGAATTACAGTTGCCGAATGCGAGAAATGCAAAAAGCTCTGGGAAGATGCCGAACCTCACTTTAGGAATATATTGCTTGGGATATGGAATCCGACTGTATTGCCAGTTGACAACCGAGTCGATGCTATGTGGCGTGGCTTTAAATCTGTTGATGGGCGTCGGCGAGCTAAAGAGCTTCTTGTACTGATGAAGCCAAGTGTTTCTGGCGTTCCGGGACGCTTCGTTATCGCTCCTACTGAAGATGCTCGATTCAATCTGATTCTTAGACGAATAGTCCGCGGATTGGCTGCCGTACACAAAGTTGGGTACGCCATTCCTGATGCTGCAGTGACATGCGGTGTAATGCGTTGGGAAGTGCCGCCGGCTTTTGAATCAGTTCTACAGTGGCACATTGTCGCACCGGATTTCTTTAGTTATGCATATACAAAAGAACTCGATGGGAAGTTAAATTCGTTCTGGCAGCTTCAACTATCGAAGCAATTGCACTTTTTTGGGGTAGTTGAAAGACTGGATACTAACCTCTAACCTCTCAATCGATTACTGCCTCAAGCTTTCTTTGTTCGCCGGTGGTATGTTACATCAAGTGTTAAGTTTTGTGTTTATGGGTTTTTCGCAAAATATTGCGAGTTTGTGCTCAATACTCTTTCTGCAAAGGTTTTCCCCCTGAATTCTTCCTGTCCGGGTTGGAGGCTTGGCGGTGTCGTGAGTATATTGCCGCCCGCCAGACGCTGCTGATGCCTGTCGTAACCCGAAAGCCATCGCCATCATCCGCAGTATCATCCACACTATGAAGAGGGAGTCGTTGCTGGCCGTCGGGCAGGCGCTGATCTTCAGGCGAGGGGAGTGCCCGCTGCTCTAACATCATAAAAAATAAACAATTATTGAACAGGAGTTTCCCGCTATGGTGCGTTTTATAGAGTTGATTCGCAACTGCCTGTCGGACGTGAAGGAGATTCTGCCGTGGACTCTCGTGGATCGACTCAAAGAGAATCCCGGCCTGCTTCTTCTCGATGTTCGCGAGCCGAACGAGTTCGATGCCATGCATATTTCCGGCTCTCTGAACGTGCCGCGCGGCATACTCGAGTCGGCCTGCGAATGGGATTTCGAGGAGACCGAGCCTGAGTTGGTCAATGCGCGAGATCGCGAAATTGTGGTGGTTTGCCGTTCTGGCCATCGCAGCATTCTTGCCGCTCACTCACTGCATGTGCTGGGTTATGAAAATGTCGTCTCGCTCAAATCGGGACTGCGCGGCTGGAACGACTACGAGGAGCCGCTGGTGAACAGGGCGGGGGAGACAGTCGATCCTGATTTTGCGGATAAGTACTTCACTGCCAAGCTTCGCCCCGATCAGATGCGTCCAAAAAGTGTATGATGATGAAAATACTGTAGTGAATCAATATTACTGTATGGTCATATAGCGATTTTTTCGCTTGCCTTCGAAGCTTCTTTTCTTATTTTTATTGCGCAATCACGCGAGATTGCATCTATCGAGGAGTCGCCGGGCTCAGCATCCCGGAAATCTCTAACACATATTGACTTAAAGGAGCCTGATGGGGAACAAGAAGCACGGCCGTGAAGAGGTCATCGATAAGTCGTTGAAACATGTCGATACTGAAATTCCAACGGAAGAGCAGATTCACGAGGCCGAGAAGTACGGATTCCACAGTCAGGTTCAGGCGGCAAGGGTCAGGTTCGACAAATATTTCCCCGGTGTTCTTGCCGCGATAACCGTCGCGGCGGCGGCAACATTCCTCTCCGACCATTACGGCGCGCCGACGATGCTCTTCGCGCTGCTGATCGGCATGGCGTTTCGCTTCCTCTCCGAAGACGAGGGGCGGGCGCTGGTGGGAATCCAGTTTGCATCCACCACGGTGCTCAGGATCGGCGTTGCGCTGCTTGGTATGCGCATCACCCTCGGCCAGATCCAGTCGCTGGGCATCAAGCCAATCGCGATGGTCTTTTTTTCGGTGCTTCTCACCATTTTATTCGGTCTGGCGCTCTCCAAAATGATGGGACGCGGCAAACGCTTCGGCGTACTGACCGGCGGCAGCGTCGGCATTTGCGGCGCATCGGCGGCGCTGGCCATTTCGGCGATCCTGCCGCAGCACGAGTACAGCGAGCGCAACACCATCTTCACGGTTATCAGTGTCACCGCGCTGAGCACGATCGCCATGATCGCCTATCCGGTGGTCGCACACTGGTTCGGCCTTGATCATCAGGCGGCGGGCATTTTCCTCGGCGGCACGATTCACGACGTGGCGCAGGTGGTCGGCGCGGGCTATTCGGTATCGGAACAGACTGGCGACACGGCGACGGTTATCAAATTGCTCAGGGTTGCCATGCTGGTTCCCGCCGTGTTCATTCTTTCGCTGATTTTTCACACGCGAAATCAGAAAGAGGGAAACGCGCCGAAACGCTTTCTTCTTCCGCCGTTCATCATCTTTTTCGTGGTGTTTGTCGGCATCAACAGTTTTGGGATTGTCCCGAAACCGGCAACCCAGTTCGTCAACGACGCTTCCCGCTGGTGCCTGGTGACCGCTATCGGCGCGCTCGGCATGAAAACATCGCTGAAATCGCTCTTCGAGGTCGGCTGGAAGCCGGTTACGATCATGGTTGCCGAAACCGTATTTCTCGCCGCGCTTGTACTTGGCTCGGTGGTCTGGATGTCATGAACGAGTCTGGCGCATCATCGTTGTTCCCGGAAAGATTGTGATCAAAGGAGATGGAATACGCTATTATTTACGGGACTCTTGCTTTTAATATGCGCTCGTTATACGTCTCATGCGGTTTTTGTTTTGACCCGAATAGGTTTATTTGATTACCTTTCGCAGTTAATTATTTGTCGGATTTTTATTGCGTTCACTTGGTCGTTTAACCGACACGGCTTTCATACGGCAGTTACGATTCACCCTGTAATGGAGTCATACAGGCCGGTAAATCTGGAAAAGAATCACCGGCTCCCGGCAGCATTGTCATCAAATGCAACGGGGCATCTGTTATTCTTTTGATGCCATGAGCGAGGTATCTGTTTTTAAACAGCAAATACAACAATATCCAAGCAATTCACAACAAGGAGTCTTTTATGAGCGGAATCGCAAGCGATCTGGAGCTGAACTGTGAAGGTCTGAACTGCCCTTTGCCGATCCTGAAAACCAAGAAAGCCATTGACAGTCTGCAGAGCGGCCAGGTGCTGAAAATGATCGCCACCGATCCCGGTTCGGTCAACGACATGGCGTCATGGGCCAAGCGCACCGGCAACGATCTGGTCGAGCACACCGAAGAGGGCGGCAAGCATACCTTCTATATCAAGAAAAAATGATTCCGGGCGGCGCTCTCTGTCATATCGCGATTTGACTGGAGAGCGCCGCTTCTGAATACCCTGGAGTTGACCGGAATTCCGGTTTTCAGAACAGTTCTGGCGAATGATGATCGACCGTCATTGAAAGATTGAAACAACCCTCATACCGATGCCATGACACATCGACTGTCCCGGACCTCGGAAGAACTGCCATACCGCTTGCCTGACCAGAGCTGTATTGCTATTCCGCATCACCGGTTCAGCTTCATAACCATGCTGTTTTCCGTGAACTGTTTCCCTCTGATCTCTTCTTCTCCCAACGCTGTTCTTTTCTTTTTTTGCCTCCCCGAAGGATGGTTGAATTTCTCTGTTTCCGGAAATGTCTCACGGCTTGAAAACGCTGCGAAAAAAGTCAAGCATGACCTTGAGACAAGCTTTTGGCGACCGCGGAAAAAAACGGCGGCCCGTTTGAAAAATGATAATAATTAACTATATACTCATATAATTATAGTTGCATCGCGAACAGCGCGCGACACGGTTTGGTTTATCAATCACGATTGCCCTGAGGTTGTATCGATTCCCCTTGCGGGAGATTACATTGTCGGGGTCAGGATCAAGTATTACAATCACTATAATTAATTAAAGGGAGTGCTTCATTATGTCAATTGAAGTCAACGGTATGAGCGTCGAGACGGACGAGAACGGTTATTTGGTGAACCTGGATGACTGGACCGAGGATGTGGCGGTGAAGATCGCCGAGGGCGAGGATATTGCGATGGAAGAGGGTCACTGGGATCTGGTGAAGTTCC
>NZ_VDCH01000038.1 GCF_006265165.1 Chlorobaculum thiosulfatiphilum | reverse complement strand
GTTTGCAGGGCAATATCGCCTTGTTTCGATGTCGCTGGTCAGAAGAATATTTCAAATCGCTCTTTTTAGAGATGCCCTAAAATCAGAACAATTAATATACTCTATAACTTCATTAAGTTCATTCTTACCAATATTCATCCCAAAATAAAGAGACGTACATTGACCAACTTTGACGAATCCAGACTTTGCCTCTTTTAGCAACCTTTTTTCTCCTTCTTTTTTCCAAAAATCCAATTTTCTTGTTATAACCTCTTTAGCGATCTCCTGGGGAGGTTTTTCATTAATCACCGCCTCTTTAAACTCACTCATCCTAACATAATTAATAGGCTCCACTAGAATATCTGATAATTTATCATCCACTTCGAAACCCATACAGACACCTCTGAATCCATTTGCATAATAAGACCATAGAAGAGTGTTCTGTGCATTTGAGCCAAATGAACAGATAACATATTTATTTTTATTACTTGTTATCTGTTTAGCAACTTTTTCAAGACCATTTTCATGCCAGAAAATCCCCTCCATAGGATCGTTTTGGTCAAAAAATTTTGAAAACCACAACTCGCCACTTATAAGACCTCTCTCAACATTTTGTTTTTGTCTGCATGTTGACAAACCCAGATATTTATAAACAATTGTCATAATAATATACCTCCTAATTATTTCTGAGTATTTCGAAGACAATAAAATACCGAATTTTGCTGAGATATGAACATCTTCAGTGCTCATGACTCGCCTTTAATCGCACCTGGTCGCAATCCTTCGCCGGGCTACCCTCCCATGCCCGATATTCTCAATAATTTCATATTTTCCGGCCTTATTCGAGAGAACCGGACTTGACACATCAGAAGCAGAGAAGAATCCCATGGAGTTAGCACAGGAGATCGCGCGGCGGCGGACGTTCGCTATTATCAGCCACCCGGATGCGGGTAAGACCACCCTCACCGAAAAGCTGCTGCTGTTCGGCGGCGCTATCCACACGGCGGGCGCGGTGAAGAGCAACAAGATTCGCAAGTCGGCGACCAGCGACTTCATGGAGATCGAGAAGCAGCGCGGCATTTCGGTGGCGACCTCGGTGATGGGCTTCGAGTATCGCGGCAAGCGCATCAACATCCTCGACACGCCGGGCCACAAGGATTTCGCCGAAGACACCTATCGTACGCTGACCGCCGTGGACAGCGTCATTCTCGTCGTCGATAGTATGAAGGGCGTCGAGGAGCAGACCGAGCGGCTCATGGAGGTGTGCCGGATGCGCCATACGCCGGTCATCATTTTCATCAACAAGCTCGACCGCGAGGGGCGCGACCCGTTCGAGCTGCTCGACGAACTGGAGGAGAAGCTCGACATCCAGACCTGCCCGATGACCTGGCCGATCAGCCAGGGGCAGAACTTCAAGGGGGTCTATAACCTGTTCGACAAATCGCTGAACCTGTTCGAGGCCAACTCGTCGCAGATCGGCAAGAAGCTGACCGACATCGAAGGGATCGACGATCCGAAGCTCGAACACTGGGTCGGCAAGGGCTATACTGACAAACTGCGCGAAGATGTCGCCCTGATCGAGGGGGTGTACGAGCCGTACGAGCTGGAGATGTATCGCGAAGGATTGCAGGCTCCGGTTTTTTTCGGCAGCGCGGTCAACAACTTCGGCGTCCACGAACTGCTCGACACCTTCATCGACGTCGCTCCCTGCCCGCACGAGCGCGAGGCGACCGAGCGCATGGTGAACGCCTCTGAACCGGCGCTCTCCGGCTTTGTCTTCAAGATTCACGCCAACCTCGACCCGAACCACCGCGACCGCACGGCCTTCTTCAAAATCTGCTCCGGGCGCTTCGAGCGCAACAAGTTCTACCAGCACACGCGCCTCGGCAAAAAGCTGCGCTTCTCCAACCCGACGCAGTTCATGGCGCAGGAGAAAAGCGTCATCGACGAAGCGTGGGCGGGCGACGTGATCGGCCTGTACGACAACGGTTCGCTCAAAATCGGCGACACGCTCACCGAGGGCGAGAACCTGCACTTCCGGGGCATTCCGAGCTTCTCGCCGGAGATTTTCAAGGTGCTCGAAAACCGCGACCCGCTCAAGACCAAGCAGCTCGAAAAGGGCATTCGCCAGCTCACCGACGAAGGCGTGGCGCAGCTTTTCGTGCAGTACGGCACCAGGAAGATCGTCGGCACGGTGGGCGAACTCCAGTTCGACGTCATCCAGTTCCGGCTCGAACACGAGTACGGCGCGCAGTGCGCCTTCACGCCGCTGCGCTTCCACAAGGCGTTCTGGTTCACCAGCGACAACCAGGAGCAGCTCGACGAATTCATGCGCCGCCGCTCGAACGTCATCGCCCTCGACAAGGAGGAGCACCCGGTCTTCTTCGCCGAAACCGAGTGGATGCTCAAAATCGCCAAAGAGGATTTCCCGGAGATCGAATTCCACTCCACCTCGGAATTCAAAACTGAAGGTGAAGACGCCTGAAGGATGAGCCAAGAGGGCGGGCGTAAAACCCGCCCCTACGAAATATTTCAAAACACCCCACCCCTCGTAGGGGCAACCCTCGCGGTTGCCCTGCCACGAAACACCTCGATGCCACGATGAATCCTTCGCCTTGCAGCCAAACCCGCCCCTACGGTGGACAACATGGCCAGCGAATGACGCGGGGAACCATTGCCTGATGGGGCTGGTAGTAGTGAGCAGTTCAAAAAACCAGCCTACCTCGCCATGACCATTCGCAACTACTCGGTCAAAGGGATGCACTGCGCGAGTTGCGCGGCGATCATCACCAAAAAGCTCTCGGCGCTCGACGCCGTCGCCAAAGCCGATGTCAACCTGGCGACCGAGAGGGCGCGTATCGAATTCAGCGGAGAACCGTTGAAGGTCGAGGCGCTGAACGGAGTGCTCGAAAAGTATGGCTACTCGCTGGTCGAAGAGGCTCCCGCGAAAGCCGCCGAACCGGAACCTGCCGCCGACCGCAACGCCACCAAAAAGCAGGAGAAGCTCGACGAGCTGCTCCGACAGAAGCGGCAAGTGCTTGTGGCGCTTCCTCTTGCGCTCATCTTCTTTTCGGTGATGCTGTGGCACGGCGCCGCTTCCGCCATTGCCGGATTGCCGCACTTCCCCATCGACATGGAGAGCTGGAACTCCATCGCGCTGCTCGTGGCGGCGTGGATGCTCTTCCATCTCGGCAAGCCCTTCCTGCGCGGCGTCGTTTCGTTCATCCGCACCGGCGCGGCGAGCATGGACACGCTCATCGGCCTGGGGTCGCTGGTCGCCTGGAGCTACAGCGCCTTCGCCATTCTCTTCCCGACGCTGCGAGACCGGCTCGGCCTGCCGCACGAGAGCTTTGCCGACGCGGCCATCGTGGTGATCGGCTTCGTGCTTTTCGGCAAATATCTCGAAGCCCGCTCGAAGCTGAAGACCGGAGAGGCGATCGAAAAGCTCATTGGCTTGCAGGCCAAATCGGCCATTGTGTACGATAACGGCCAGGAGATCGAAGTGCCGGTCGAGAAGGTCGTCAAGGGCACGATGCTCCTGGTCAAGCCGGGCGCGAAAATTCCGGTGGATGGCGTGATCTTTTCGGGCAGCTCGTCGATCGACGAGTCGATGATTACCGGCGAACCGGTGCCGGTGGACAAGCGCGAAGGCGACACGGTCATTGGCGGCGCCATCAACAAGCAGGGCGCGTTCACCTTCACGGCCACCGGCGTCGGCGCGGAGACGATGCTCGCCCGCATCATTTCGATGGTCGAGGATGCGCAAGGCTCGAAAGCGCCGGTGCAGAACCTGGCCGACAAGGTGGCCGCGGTTTTCGTGCCGACAGTGCTCGCGCTCGCCGCGCTGGTGTTTCTCCTTTGGCTCGCTGTCGGCACACCCGCGCTCGGCTTCAACGTCGCGCTCTCCTACGCCATCATGGCGATGGTCGGCATCCTCGTCATCGCCTGCCCCTGCGCGCTCGGCCTGGCCACGCCGACGGCCATCATCGTCGGCACGGGCCTCGGCGCGCGGCACGGCATTCTCGTCCGCAACGCCGAGAGCCTCGAAAGCCTCAGCCGCGTCGATACGGTGGTGTTCGACAAAACCGGCACCATCACGCGCGGCGAACCGTCGGTAACGGGCGTCGAGCCATTCGGCGAAACGACCACGTCCGACGAGCTGCTCTCGCTGGCCGCAGGCATCGAAAAGCACTCGGAGCATCCGCTCGCGCAGGCTATCGTCAACGCCGCCAGGGAGCGGAATGTCGAGCCGGTGCAGGTGACGGAGTTCAAGGCGCTCGAAGGGGTCGGCGTCGATGCGATGCTCGGCGATGAGCCGGTGCGGGTGCGCAAGCCGGGCGACAATGAAAGCGCCCGCCCGGAAGTCGTGCGGCTCCAGGAGGAGGGCAAAACGGTGGTCGTCGTCGAGCGCAACGGCAAGCCGCTCGGCCTCGTCGCGCTCTCCGACACGCTGAAACCCGAAGCCGCCGAAACGGTCGCTGACCTGCGACGGATGGGCAAGCGGGTGGTGATGCTCACCGGGGACAACCGCCACGCCGCGCGGTTCATCGCCCGGCAAGCGGGCATCGAGGAGGTGATCGCCGAAGTGCTGCCCGGCGATAAAGCCAATGCCATCAAGAAGTTGCAGTCGGAAGGCCGCACGGTCGCCATGACCGGCGACGGCATCAACGACGCCCCGGCGCTCACGCAGGCCGACGTCGGCATCGCGCTCGCCAGCGGCACGGAGATCGCCATCGAATCAGCTGGCATCACGCTGCTCGGCGGCGACATCGGCAAGGTCGCCCAGGCCATCACACTCTCGCGGAAGACGATGCGCGTCATCCGCCAGAACCTCTTCTGGGCCTTCATCTACAACGTCATCGGCATCCCCGTCGCCGCCGGAGCGCTCTTCCCGCTCTACGGCATCTTCCTCAACCCCGCCTTCTCGGGCATCGCGATGGCCGGAAGCAGCGTTTCGGTGGTCACCAACTCGCTCAGGCTGAGAGCAGCGAAGCTGAACAGATCGGTCTGATCAGACTGAGCGGACAGATTAAAAAAATCATAAAAAATGGACAAGCAGCTCCAAACCTCACGCGAGTTCCTGAAAGACAACATTCGCCAAAGAATTGACTTCTCGCAAACTCCGCAGAACCGCCGCGTTCCGCCGCCGCCGATTGAAAAGCCGTGGCCGCAAGGCGCGACAACCATCCCCCTGCCGCCGCTCGACAAGGCGAAGTTCGCAGGAAACATCGACCTCTGGCTGGCCATCGCCCAACGCGAAAGCTGCCGGTTCTACTCCGGCGAACCGTTGAACCTCGACGAACTCTCGCTCCTGCTCTGGGCCACGCAGGGCGTCCGGCTGAAACTCGACGAAGGCCACGCCTTGCGGACGGTGCCCTCGGCGGGATGCCGTCACGCTTTCGAGACCTGGCTCTGCGTACTGAACGTTGACGGACTGGAAAAAGGAATCTACCGCTACCTGCCGCTCGAACACGCGCTGCTGTTTTCACACGCGCCGGAACAGCTTGAAAGCCTGATCGTCAGCGCAACACTCGGCCAGCGCTTCACGGGCGACGCGGCGGTCACCTTCATCTGGACGGCGCTCCCCTGCCGCATGGAGTGGCGCTACGGCCTTGCCGCGCACAAGGTGATCGCGCTCGACGCGGGCCACGTCTGCCAGAACCTCTACCTCGCCTGCCAGGCCATCGGCGCGGGCACTTGCGCGATTGCAGCTTACGATCAAACCGGAATGGATCGCCTGCTTGGCGTTGACGGCGAGGAGGAGTTCACGATCTACCTCGCGCCTGTGGGCAAAAAAGGGTGAGATCAGTGCCGACGAGCCGCTCGCAAGGAAGAGAGGCGAGCGCGCAGCACCAGCGCGATAAGCCCGATGGCCGAGACAACGGCGAGCGCTCCGCCCTCTTCATGCGTTTCGCGGCTCACCCAGCTTTTCGGATCCAGACCAAGCCAGCCGTAAAGGTGATTGGCGAGCACTCCGAAAAGGAGAGACATCAGCACGATGACCACGAGATAGACCGCCGTGCCCCTCTTGCCGAGCAGTTTCGCGATCACCGGAAGCGAGGCGGCATTGGTCGCGGGACCGGCGAGCAGGAAAACGAGCGCCGCTCCGGGGGAGATGCCTTTCAGGGCGAG
The DNA here is from genome assembly GCF_006265165.1 of Chlorobaculum thiosulfatiphilum. Lineage (GTDB taxonomy): Bacteria > Bacteroidota > Chlorobiia > Chlorobiales > Chlorobiaceae > Chlorobaculum > Chlorobaculum thiosulfatiphilum. The sequence continues at coordinate 10,870 of NZ_VDCH01000038.1, read as the reverse complement.
CGCCGCGACGATGGGCGTTGACGAGGTGGCGCAGACATACATCGGCACCGAAATCACCAGCATCATGAGCATGGCGACAAGGTCGTTCGACAGGTAACGCTCGACAAACGCTCCGGAGACGAAAACTGAAATCAGGCCGGCAAGCAGCACTCCGCCCAACAGCCAGACGCCCACGTCGCCGAGAAGCTCACCGAACGCAAAGGAGAGGCCCGACCTGATCTTCTGCGCCACCCCCGGCTTCTCAACGCTTTCGTGAATGCAACCGCACGAACAGCAACCGTCCGACGACACGCCGTCAGACGGCGGTTCGGCGGCAGGCTCCCCTTTTTCGGTGAAGGTGACGGCCATGCCGGTCGCGATTGCCGTAACGAAAGCCGCCACCGGCCTGAGAAGCGTCATCAAGGGATCGAGCAGGGCGTAGGTGATCGCGATCGAATCGATGCCGGTTTCGGGAGTGGAAACAAGGAACGACGAGACCGCGCCCTTTCCCGCGCCCTGTTTTTTGAGACCTGCCGCCGCCGGAATCACCCCGCAACTGCACAGCGGAATCGGTACGCCGATCGCCGAGGCCTTCACGATGCTCGACAGGCCGCGTCCAAGATGAGCCGCCACGAGCTTTTCAGGCACGAACGCCTTGACGAGACCGGCAACCAGAAACCCGAAAAGCACCCACGGAGCCGCGTCGAGCAGCACGGCCCAAGAGGCCGAAAGAATATGGAAAACAATAGCGAGCGACCCGGTCATACTGCACCTCATTCGTACTTTAAATATTATCGCATGATCACCTGTTCATATGTAAATCAAAAAGAGAGATCATCGGCGCCCCTCCTGAACATGCTCGAAGCCGATCCTGATGAGTTCGGCGATGTGACGGTCATCGAGACTGTAGAGAACATTCTTTCCCTGCTTCCTCGACCTGACGATCCTGGTATCCCTCAACACCCGCAACTGATGCGATACGGCTGACTGGTTCATGCCGAGAACGGAAACAAGATCGCAAACGCAAAGCTCCGACCGGCACAAGGCGTTCAGTATCTTCACCCTCGTCTGGTCGCCGAGCACCTTGAAAAGCTGAGCCAGCTCCTCCTGCGCCCCATCCTGCGGCATTGACTGACGAACCACATCGACCACCTCGGGATGGTCACAAATCTGCTGACAAAGCCCGTCATCTTTTTCTGGCATCGACATCTCCTACATATGATCACCTGTTCATACGATAACAAAAAACGACAGAGCAGGCAAATCGTTCATTGTTGCTTTGATGAGCGAAATCCAGGGTTCGCGCTCCCGGCGTTTCAGTTGACGCTTTTCCGGCTGAGCGGTCAGTTTCGCCTGTGCTTGGCAAGCGCGTCGTGGCAGAACATGAGGGTATTCACCTCTTCCGAGGCGTCGCTGTCGCCAAGAAGTTTTTTCGTCAGCAGCAGGGCAAGGCGTTCGTAAAAGCTCACCGTCTGGGCGAAATGCTTCGCCACTTCGGGATGACCCACCCTTTCGCCGACAATGATGCGCAGGCAGGTCTGCATCACATCGATAGCTGTCGTGGTTTCAACAGAAAGCGACACTCCGGATGCTTCGTTCTCCGCGACAATCGCACTCAGCGTCCTGTAGGCCATGAGGTAGCTCTCCGATTCAAGATAGCCAAGCATTTTCTCAAGGCGATGTTTCATAGTGATGTCCATGACTTCCGGTTTGTTCAGCAAGCTTCCTATCCTTGAAATAGATCGGAAGAAAAACAAGTTCCCGGAAGCCGTCATGTTTCCGTGCGCGATGTGGCCAAGCGCCATGCCCTGCAAAGGTCAGGAGCCGCCTGCGGCAAAGAATCGATCGACCTGATCGAGCGCGTCTTCGGCCAGCACTCCGGCGGCGTCACGAAGCATGAGGCGGTTCAGGATGTACTGGTATCGCGCCCTGGCCAGGCTGCGGCGGGTTTCGAAGAGTTTGCGGGTGGCGTCGAGCACCTCGGTGTTGGTGCGGAAACCGGCCATGAACCCTTTCCGGGTGCCTTCGAGCGCTATTTCACCGGACTTCACCGCCTGCTCGTATGCTCTGATCTGGACGATGCTGTTGAGCTGCGCATTGTAATACTTCCGGACATCGGTCAGCGCGGCTCGCTCCCGGAGATGAAGCTCTTCGCGGGCCTTGAGTCGCCGCGCGAAAGCCTGCCGGATCGAAGCGCCCGTGTAGCCGCCGGTGTAAACCGGTACACTCAGTTGCACACTGACCGACCAGGTGTCGTAGGTCGAACCGATGGTGTAGTTATTCTCGCTCACCGAGTAGCTCCGCCCGGCCCAGAGGTCGAGCTGCGGATAGCGAGAGGCCTTGTTCTTGTCGATCTCCTTGCGGGCGATCTCCACCTCCTGCCGCGCCGCCCTGATGCTGCTGCTCTGCGCTCTGGCCATTTCAACCCAGCTCTCGACGTTGCGCGGATCGGGTTCGGCAAGCACGAGTTTGCGCGGGTCAAGGGCGCGAAGCTTTTCGGCATAGACTCCGGTGGTGCGTTCAAGCTCGCGGCGGCTGTTTTCGAGCCCGGCCAGGGCGCTCGCATGTTCGGCAAGCGCGAGGTCATAACTGGCCTGCGCCTCGTTGATCTCGGTGATGGTGCCGAATCCGTTCGCGTACCGCTTTTTCGACTGATCGAGCTGCGCGAGCAGCGCTTTGAGCTGAGCATCGGTAAAGGCGATATTCTCCTCCGAATAAAGCACGTTGCAGAACAGCTCGACGGTGCGAACGATCAGCGAGGAGTGCTCGCCCTCGAACAGCGATTCGCTCTTGGCTTTTACCGCCCGGGACTGCTTGTAGCTGGCGATGCTGGCGAGATTGATGAGCGGTTGCCGCACGGAAAAACTGTGACTCAGGGTGTTGTACCAGACGGTCGGCTCCTCTCCGAGAAACGTCGAGTGGTCAGTCTGGTTCCGACCGAGCGAGGTCGAGGCCTTGATGTTGGGCAGAAAGCCCGCTTTGGCCTTCGAGACCTCCTCTCTGGCGATACGCGTGTCCGCTTCGGCGGCCAGATAGCGGGCATCGTAGTGCAATGCGAGGTCGCAGGCCTGCTTCAGACCGAGCGGTTCAGCGCCCGACACCGAGGGAAAAAGCAGCGCCGCGAAAGCAAGCAACCTCGCCACGAATCGTCCCTGCCGGCCAGCCTGAAGCGACCGGATATATCCATGCTGTTCGTTCATCCCTGTCACTCCTCCTTCATGGATGCGGCCATGCGCTGCATCAGCGGATGCAGGATGTAGGTCAGCATGGAGCGCTCGCCGGTCTTGATGACCGCCAGCACCGGCATTCCGGCCTGAATCCGTCGGCGGCCAAGCGCGTTCATGCCTTCTGGCGTGACCGCGATACGGGCGAGATAGTACGATACGGCGGGCTGCGCTCCGGAAGGCGATTCTGTCAGCAAATCGCCAGACACCGATTCGAGGGCGCCGGGAATGACCAGTTGCGGCGCGTGTGCGAAGGCGGTGAAATGCAGATCGACCGTCAGGCCGGAGCGAACCCGGTCGATCAGATGCGGCGCGATTTTGGCCTCGATGAGCAGCGGCTCGCCGAAAGGCACGATGTCCATCAGCTTCTGGCCCGGCTGGATCACCGCGCCCACGGTCTGCACCTGAAGGCCGACCACCTGCCCGTCCGACGGAGAGGTGACGCGGGTGTCGGCAAGCTCCTGCTTCAGCGCTTTCGACTTCTCCGCGTCGGCTTTGACCTCGTCCTGCACCTGCGCGAGCTGCGCCTCGCTGTCGGCGCGGAACTGAACCACCTTGATTTCGAGATCTCGCTGCTGGCTCAAAGGCGCGAATCCCTCGCTGGCAAGCTGTTTCATGCCGGAGAGCTGCTGGCGAAGCAGGCTCATGATCCGCAAGCGCGACCCGAGCAGCTCCCGTTGCGTCCTGACCAGCCGCCTGACCAGCACCGAATCGGGATCGGAGGTGAGGTCGGAGTGCAGCTCCATTTTCGCCGATCCGCGCTCCTCGGCGAGCAACCGGGCTTCGGTGGCGCGGAGGCCGAGATAGTGCTGGTGCACCTCGGCGTAGCGGGCCCTGGCGGTCTGGTCGTCGAGCACCATCAAGAGGTCGCCTTTGCCGACCTTCTGCCCCTCCTGCACGAGCACCTCGGTCACGGTTCCGCCAAAGCGGTGCTGCACCACCTTGCGTTTGGTGGCGATGCTCACCACCCCCTGGCACGGCACTCCCTCGTCGAGCGGAGCCAGCGAGGCCCACAGCATGAAGCCGCCGAAACCGATCACGAGGATCCAGATGCCGATCTTCACCGGACTGCGCGTGTCGGTGTGTCTGGGCTTCAGGCCTTCGCGCGAAGCCGGTTCGGGTTCAGATTTTTTTCGTTTGAAAAGTGAACTGATACTCATTGTCCGTTCTGTTTACCTTGTCCGTTTTGATTGCCGGAAGTTTGCGCATTTCCGTTCCTTGCAGCCTCTTGCGCGTTCACTACTTCGAGTACGCCCTCGCGCGGCCCGAAATGCTCGATTTTGCCATCCCTGAGCGCCAGAACCCTGTCCGCCGCGCCGAGGATGTTCAGACGATGGGTGATGAGAAACACCGTTTTTCCTGACTGCTTGAGCTGGCCGATCGCCTGGGCCAATGCTTTTTCACCGGCGTCGTCGAGATTGGAGTTCGGCTCGTCGAGCACCAGCACCGAGGGGTTGCCGTACATCGCCCGCGCCAGGCCGACGCGCTGGCGCTGGCCGCCGGAGAGCAGCGCGCCCGCCTCGCCGATCGGCGAGTTGTAGCCGTTCGGAAAGCGCAGGATCGCTTCGTGAATGCCGGTGCGCTGCGCGGCTTCGATAACCCTGGCCGGATCGGCCTCGCCGAAGCGGGAGATGTTCTCGGCGATGGTTCCCTCGAACAGCTCGATGTCCTGCGGCAGGTAGCCGATATGCGGCCCAAGCTCCTCGCCGTCCCAGCTCCCGATCGGCTCGTCGTCATACAGCACACCGCCCGACACCTCCGGCCACGCTCCGACGAGGCACCTCGCCAGCGTGGACTTGCCCGACCCCGACGGGCCGATAATCGCCGTCACGGTTCCGGCGGCGAACGAGGCGTCGAGGCCGTCGAGAATCGGCTCCGGCCTGCCCGGCGCGGTGGCCACGAGAGCGTCGATCCGCACATCGCCCTGCGGCGCGGGACGCGACGGTTTGTCCGGCGATTCCGGAAAATCGTCGAAGAGCTTCTCCAGCCGGAAAAAGGCGTCGCGAGCCTGGATGAAGGGCTTCCACACCACGATCAACAGGTCGAGCGGCTGCAACGCGCGGGACATGAGCACGTTGGCCGCAATCATGCCGCCCGTAGTCATTTTTCCTTCGATCACCATCAGCGCGCCCGCGCCGAGCGTGAGCGACTGCATGGTGTAGCGCACGAACTTCGAGAAGGCTTGCTGCCGGTGCTGCTTGTGCTGCGCTTGGCCGTGCTGAGCGAGAGCGTCTTCGTGCAGATCGAGCCAGCGCTGGCGCAAACTGCCGGTCATCCCCATAGCGTGTACCGGCTCGATGTTGCGCAGCTTGCTGAAAAAGTAGGCGTTGCTCTCGCTGACCGCCTTGCTGGAGCGCTCGATGTCATCGACGGTGGCCTTGTGATTGTACCAGGCCAGAACGAGCTGAATGATGCTGAAGAACACCGAGACCCAGCCGAGGAACGGGTTGAGCAGAAAGATGACCGCGATGTAGATGGGCGTCCACGGCGTGTCGAAAAAGGCGAAGATGCCGTTGCCGGTCAGGAACTGGCGGATCACTGCCAAGTCGCCGATAGCTTCGGAGGGGTTCGCGCCCGCCCGCTTCAGGTTTTTCTCGAAGCTGGCGTTGAAAACGATGGCGTTCATCGCCTCGTCCAGCCGGACGCCGCCACGAACCAGGAGCCGCGAGCGCAGCCACTCGGCCACCACCATGATGGCGTAGAGGAACACCATGAGCAGCGTGACGACGATGAGCGTCAGTTCGCTCTGCCCCTTGAGCACACGGTCGTAGAGTTGCAGCATGTAGAGCGTCGGGGTCAGCATGAGCAGATTGGCGATCATGCTGAAAAATCCCACCCAGAGAAACTCCTTGCGGAACGACCACAAATGGCGGGTCAGTTCGCTCCGGTCGAAAAACGGCTTCGGCTTCACGACTGACCTCCCGGCGCGGGGTTCAGCGAGATGCCCCTCGGTTGCTGCGGCTGCGGTTTTGACGAGGTCTGCGGCTTTGGCGGCTGTTCGCCTTTGAGCGCCGACAGCACCTGGTCTCTCGGGCCGAACTGCTTGATCTGCCCGTCAATGAGCACCAGCATGTAGCCCACGGACTGGAGAATGTTCATGCGGTGCGTCATGGCGATCACCGTCGTTCCGGCGGCTTTGAGCTGTCGGAGCGTGTCGATGAGGGCCGCGTCGCCGTCGGTGTCGAGATTGGAGTTCGGCTCGTCGAGCACCACGAAGCGCGGCATTCCGTAAACCGCGCGGGCGAGCGCGACGCGCTGCCGCTGGCCGCCGGAGAGAAACGCCCCGTCGTCGCCTACCGGCGTATCGTAACCCTTCGGCAGGGTGGCGATGAACGCTTCGAGACCGACCATCCGGCAGGCGGCCCGCACCTTGTCGGCGTCCGGCTCGCCGAAGCGGGCGACATTTTCGGCAATCGTGCCGTCGAACAGCTCCACCGCTTGCGGCAGGTAGCCGACGTGCGGCCCCAGCTCCTCCTTGTTCCAGGTGGCGACGTCGCTGCCGTCGAGCCGCACCTTGCCGCTCATCGGCGACCAGACCCCGGTCAACAGACGAGCCAGCGTGGTTTTGCCCGACGCCGAAGGGCCAACCACGGCCAGCGAATCGCCCGGCGCGACGCGGAAGCCGATACCCTTGAGAATCTGCGCCTGGCTGCCCGGCGCTCCGGCGATGACGCCTTCGACCGAAAGCTGTCCCTTCGGCGGCGGCAATGGCATCCGCTCCTCTTCGGCGGGAAAGGCCTTCAGCATTCCGTCGAGGCGCGCGAAGGCTTCACGCGCCCCCTCGACCTGCCGCCAGTTGGCGATGATCTGCACCAGCGGCGCGAGCACCTTGCCGCCGAGAATCGAGCCGACAATCATGCCCGATCCGCCCAGATTGCCCTCCAGCGTCAGCCAGCAACCGATGCCGAGCAGCGAGGAGCTGAGCAGCGACTGCACCAGCTTTGAGAGTGAAGCGTTAGCGCTCGCCGTATCCGACGCGTCGGCCTGGCTGGCGAGGAACTCGCGCTGCTTTGCAAGCCACCGCTTGCGCATGTTGCCGAGCATCCCCATCGAGCGGATCACCTGCGCGTTGCGCAACACGCTGCCCGCGTACATCTGCGAGCCGGTCGAGCCGCGGCTGGCCAGCATCATCGGCCTCTTGATGCGGCGCTCGTTGAAAACGCCGATGAGCACCTGAATCAGTGCGCCGATGACCGAAAACCAGCCGAGCAGCGGATGCATGAGGAAAAGGATAATCAGCACCAGGAGGGCGAGCGGCGCGTCCATGAAGGAGAGCGTGACATGCGCGCCGATGATGTCACGGACAGTTTTGAGATCGGCGACCACCTGCGCGGCGCTGCCGACAGGCAGGTTCTTGAGGCGGGCGGCGAACGCGGTGTCGAACACGCGCCTGCGCAACCGCTCGTCGAAAGCACGAGCCGCCTCGTGCATGATGCCGGAGCGCACCCATTCGAGCGCTTCGAGCATGACATAGAGACCGACGACGAGGATAGTCAGCATCACGAGCGTCTGGTGATTGCGGCTGTTGATCACCCGGTCATAGACTTCGAGCATGTAACCGCTCGGCGTGAGCACGAGAATATTGGTGACGATACTGAAAAGCAGCGCCCGGATAACCCACGGGCTGAGGGAGTAGAGAGCCTCTCGAACTTCAGATTTCTTGTCAGGTTGAACCATTGAGTGGGGAAATCAATAAAAAAATGAAGCGTGTGCTGTTGAGTCCATTCGCCCCTTCGAGCGTCGATCAATCCAGAAGATCAACTGGGCAACAGCGATTGGCCTTTTTTATATGCGCCAGAAACACGCATAGCTACGACTTGTCACAATATATATCAAGTCAATGGTATAAAAACATGAACAATGAATTAAAAGATAAGGCGATAAACGTTTTACGGGGCCTTTTCAGGCCCCGCAATAACAATACTGTACAAGTACAAGCGACTAAAAGATCACGAACGCAAGAAGACCAAGACCGGCCACACCAGCAACGACCGCCCCTGCGCTGATGCCATCCGACGAACCGCCGGAAGCCGCCACCGCTGCATCGAGCGTCGAGAAGTGGAAGGCGTCATCTTCATCTTCGTAATCATAAGGATTACGGGCAAGGTCGAGGACGCTATCGTTCTCGAAGGTTACGTAGTAGTCCGTGCCGTAAGCAAGGTTTCCATCCGGATCGACGACGAGGGTATTGCCTACAAACGAAACATCGATACCGTCAACCTCATTTCCCTCGGCGATCGAACCTTTGTATAAGGTGATCTCGCCTGTGCCAGGCATTACCATTTCGTCAAACGAGAGAACGATATCGTCACCAACAGCCAGGTCAGCCGGGGCCTCGTTCGGATCAAGCACCGGAGGTGCCGTGTCAACCGTGTTATCCGTCGAGAAGGTCTCATCGGCAAACTGGAAATGCTCGACGTTGATTACAAAATCGGTTCCGCCACCTTCCGACGTATCGACTACCGTATAAACGCCGGATTCGTAGCTGATGCTGTACTGGCTTTGCGGCCCGACATACACCACCGTATCATCGCCGTCACCGCCATCAATTGAGTCATTCCCGGCACCTCCGGTTATTACATCATCACCGCAAAGACCAGCAATACTATCGTCACCATCACACCCGTTAATCGTATCCGCTTCGGGAGTAGGCAATGACTGACCTTCGATCGTATGGGTGGCATCGACAAGATCGGCTTCTGCTGTGCCCTCTATGGTAACACCAGGCACATCGGTCACATTGATTGTAAATACTTTTTCGAAAGTATTGCTTACAAAATCCGATACCCGTACGGTAATATCATGCGACGCTGCCGCCTCGTAATCGATAGCATTGTTCACTACAAGATGGTTACCATCGATAGCGAACAGATTTTCCGGATTATCAATCAAGGAATAGGTAAATGTCTCTCCTGAATCCGGATCGACAGCCGACAGATTACCAACGACAGTGCCATTTGCTGAATTTTCAGAAACTGTATTATTGTCAAGCTGAATATCAGTTGGTGCTGTGTTCTCAATGATATAAAATAGCGCATCAACCAAAGCATCATTATCCTCAGCAATGAGGAAACCACCGCCATTTTCAGCAGCAATCGACTCCAGAGGCGTCGTATCAAAAGATGGTGAGCCGACAACAATCGTAAATATCTGCACTTGTGCGGTTTCAAGCGAAGCATCTACCGCAACAAGCGGTTCAGAAGAATCCGCACTCAGTAACAACGCACCATCTTCGTCAACAGCAACAGGCAAATCCGTACTTTCGAAAGAAAGAGTAAAAGTATCAACTGTACCAACTGACCCAACCATTGATGTGTGCACGTCAATCGTAGCGCCTATGTTGTGGGCAAGAGCACTCACTTCATCTGCCAGATAAGTATCTTTTACTGGCGCATCAGTAAAGAGCGCTATCCTGAGAATACCGGCTCCTACTCTCCATTCGCCCATCGATCCATCAAGCGCCATGCGCAAACCGTCAAAATCGGTTTCAGCCCAATCACCACCACCATAAGCACCCAAGCTGTTAATGGCTGAAAGTGCTACGTCTTTTCTTTCAGCAAATGAATCCTGATCGGTAAAAGATAAAACAACAGACGAAGGCTCGCCGATTTCAGCATCTTTGAAACTGACGACGCCAATACGAGCATCTGCATTGCCATCAGCGAATGCCGCATCAATCAGATCCGAAGCTACCACTTTCACGCTATCTATATCATCCCACATACTTCCAGTTGTATCAACTACAATAGCAAAATCGGTCTGGAAGGTCAGTCCGTTCTTCTGAAGCCTGTACGAGAGATGTCCTCCTTCTTCGGTATCAAACCGTATTGCCTCAATGTTAATCAGCGTATCAGAACCCGCTCCCTCTGAACCTCGCACATTCTTGACACTCCATGATCCATCCGAAGCTCTCCTGATATCATAATCCAGCGGTGAGCCATAATAAGCAGCCGTATCATAACCATCACCGCCATCCATAATATCATCTCCACCGACGCCACTTAATACATTTGCTGCATTATTTCCTTTCAGTTGATTATCAAGATCATTTCCAGTACCGTTTATTGCCGGATCAGAAAATATAAGATTATGATGAAGTGTCAAATTTTCAACATTATCTGGCAACGTATAAGTAACTTCACTATCGACAAGATCAGCCCCCTCATTCAGCTTCTCATAAACAAAATCATGTTCATCATTCACTTTATAAATATCATCACCAGAACCTCCATACATAGAGTTAACGCCAAATCCACCCATAGTATCATTACCCTCTCCGCCAAACATAAATTCAATTGGATTTATCAAAGAAAAATCAGCCGTGAGATTATCATCCCCTGTACCAGCTTCAAACTCGTTCGACCCAATCTTTACCGCCTGAAGCATTACATTATCGCCAAATGATATATCGCTTTCAGAGTAGATTGATCGATCAACGAGATCCACAGCGCCCTGATACAAACTCATTGAATGCATTGTTTTAATGCCATCAATCAAGCCCATATCAACATATGACAAACCTGTATTAATATATATTTTCTCTCCGATTGCAGATAATAACAGGTGGGGAACCACATCGCCATCTATCTCAAGGGCATCTCTAAAAAGTCAGTACTGACATAAGGTATTGAAATCTATCGATTTAACTGAAATATCCATATCTTGAC
>NZ_VDCH01000037.1 GCF_006265165.1 Chlorobaculum thiosulfatiphilum | reverse complement strand
TTCTTTCTGGTCATAGTTTTGCTCCTTGTTTCATGAGTGGAATCTATGACCGTTTACACACTTTATCTCACTGACCCTCAAGACAGGGTCGTGTTCTTTGCTGGACATGCGGGTTGAAACTATGATTATGATTGTTTGTGTGATTTTCATTTTTATCGCGTCCTTCAGGGCGTGTGGATATTTCTTATGATTTCTATGTTCAGTAATCGGTGCTTTTTTATGAGAGCCTTTATTCGTCATCACTGTAAAATCAAGTCACCATGCCTTTGCGTCGAGCATAATTCTGTTGATTGTACGCGGTAGCGTTTTTTGTCCTTGCCAGGTGTCAACTGGCTTGCTGACGCTTCTCCGAGTTTGTTTCTGACGAGTATTTATGTTACCTGCCTGTCATCATTTTTGATAAAAGACGCCGATATTACGTTTTTTATTTTTGCAGTGATGAGCAAAATCTGCCTTGAACGTTTATGCCGAGATGTGACAAGCGCCGTTTGATTGCCGATTTGATGATTGTCTTATTGCTTATAAGATGCTATTTTAAAACGCATTAAAAGTCGCGTGTTCGTTGACGCGTGGGTTGAAACAATCTTTATGCAATAATAAACGATAAGTATATTCGTCTATGCCGTGCATTACCTCTCAAGGGATACATGGCCAACTGAGCGCAAAAGCCGGAATGATCCGCATGATGCGGGATGTTCCGGCTTCCGCACTTCATATGGGCGTCTCTAAAAGGTGTCATGGTTCCGGCAGGCGGTGAAGGGATTTAGGGTGCCGTTCAACCCGGCAACATGGTGCTTTTAGAGGTGATCTTATGGTACAAGCCCTAACGCCAGTATGCCGCTCTATTCAAGCGCCTCAATTTTTCAGTGTTTAGTGTAAGTCCTCTCCTCTTTCAGGCCAGATTTACCCCGGTCATGGTCTTCAATCGGTAAATCGATGCCTTCAGAATTTTGTCATCCTGGCACCATCAGGTATTGGTTTGAACCCGACATCGTTAGCCTGGATTTTGGAAGTCCAGCTTGATCAGGAGCTTGGGTTGTGTTTTGATGTATATAAAACCCATGAAATAAGTGGTGCTTATTATTTTACATATATATTGAAGATTTCTTTTTCTCCATGAGCATAATTGTTGAATATTCAGAGTACAACGGATGGTCAAGGCCTTCCTGCAGTATTGTTTGTCGCTGATGCTTCGGTGCCAGGATTTCTGGCTGAGTGCTTTTGTTGAGGTGATTTTCTTGTAGTGTTCGTGCTCTTGTGATGTATAGCATATTCGGCTTTAAGTCACCAATTCATAATAGCCAGGAACTGGCCGATCACGTCATGAATGTTTGGCCAGTAGTGACCTGTTAATGGCCCGCAGTCCTGAAGCCCCCGCCATTGCGAGGAGCATCGCGACGCGGCAAATCCACGTGGAATCAGCGAAGGCAGTCACAGATGGATCGCCATGGTCTTTGGCTTTAGGCCAAGCATGATGGTGGGGCAATTCCCAATGAACTCTTCGTTTGAAAAGATATGACGTATCCAGAATATTCGATGTGCTTGGTGCTGAGAGAGCGAAGAGTATCTCCTGGACGGTAGTTTCATGTGGGACGGGGCATCTTTATGAGACGGTGCTTTGATTGAAAATCGCAGTAATGGTTCAGTACTTCGCAGGGTTGTGTTTTCAGAAGGGTGGAATTACCTCGATTTGGCGGATGGTTCTATTGCGAGTTGGATGATTAACGTAAATCGGGAGATTTTTGCAAAGTGCCCAGGCATGCGTTTCATGGTGTGGAAGCCTTTTTTACAAAAAGAGTTTAAAGGAACAACAGTATGGAATATTTCAACAAAACTTTCTGTCTTGAAGTAAAAGGGGAGTTCGCCTGTTTCACAAGGCCTGAAATGAAAGTTGAACGAGTAAGTTACGATGTGATTACACCATCTGCGGCTCGTGCTGTGTTCGAATCCATTTTTTGGAAGCCCGCTGTGAGGTGGAGAATTCGTAAGATTGACGTGTTGCAGCCAGTCAAATGGATATCTGTTCGCCGCAATGAGCTGGGTGTTGTCATGAGCGATAATGGGGGGATTTATATCGATGATACAGATAATCAGGGGGGATTAAAGCATCGTCAGCAAAGAGCAAGCCTTTTGCTGCGAGATGTTGCTTACCGGTTGTATGCCGATCTTGAATTTATACCACTCTCAGACAGGAAGAAAGCTTGCAATATCGTATCTGCGCCATCGGAAGAAGTATGGGAAAAAGAGATGTCGAGGAAAGATGAGAATCCGGGGAAATACTATGCCATGTTTGAGCGTCGGGCCAGAAAAGGACAGTGTTTTAACCAGCCATATCTCGGTTGCCGCGAGTTTAGTTGTGAATTCAGGTATGTCGAAGATTTTTCAGATGAGCCAGTACCAATTGATGAAACGAGAGATCTTGGTTTCATGCTCTATGATCTCGATTTCAAAAATCCTCAGGATCCGACGCCGGCATTTTTTCGTGCAAAAATGAATTCCGGGATCATCGAAGTGCCAGATTGGGAAAGTGAAGAGGTAAAAAAATGATTTTACAGGCACTCTATAACTATTACCGGCAAAAGGCAGACGATCCGGAAAGCGGCATCGCACCGCCGGGATTTGAGTGGAAGGAGATACCTTTTATCATAGTTCTCGATCATGATGGGAGTTTTATTGCCCTTGAAGATACGAGAAAAGGAAAAAAGAAAAGAGGTGAGGCATATCTGCTTCCAAAGTCTATCGCAAGGTCTGGTTCAAATGCATGGATGACAAGCAATTTGCTTTGGGATCATTATGGCTATGTTTTGGGTGCTCCAAGAGGTGGTGATGCGAAAAGTATAGAAATGGCAAAAAAGCAGTTAGCTGCATTTATACAAAAAATCAAGTCATTATCGGAATCGCTTGGAACGGATGATGGCGTTGCTGCAGTTATTTCTTTTTATGAGAATGGTGAGTATAATAAAGTCTCAAGTTCTGACAATTGGCGAGAATGTATGAAAGTTATTGGTTGCAACATGAGTTTCCGGCTCGATGATGAAATTCTTCTGATTCCATGTCGTCAAAATGTGCGATCATATATTGATTCCCTTGAGTCGAATCATAGTGATGAAGAGGGGGGTGCTATATGTCTTTTAACAGGACGGTATGGCCCTATAGCTCGAATACATAGTGATACTCCAATAAACAAGGATTCGAAAAAGATTGTTTCTTTTCAAAGGAATTCAGGTTACGATTCCTATGGAAAAGAGCAGGCATATAATGCTCCAATAAGCAAATCGGCTGAATTCGCCTATTCAACAGCACTAAACTGGCTACTTGCCCGTAACTCACAAAACAGAGCTCAGATTGGTGATATTACCATAGTTTTTTGGGCAGAGAAAAAAAGTGAATTAGAACTCCAGTTTCCTTCTTTTTTTTGTTTTCCCTCCCCAGATGACCCCGACGTCGATGTTCGAGCCGTTGCCGCACTCAAGAGTAACGCCTCTTTTGCCAGTAAAAACGGCTCGGCTGCGCGGTTTTACGTATTGGGGCTGGGGCCCAATGCAGCCAGAATATCGGTGCGATTCTGGCATGAAAGCACTGATAGTGAAATTGCGGATGCCATACGACAGCATTATGAAGATATTGATGTTGTGCGATCGATCTATGATACTGGATATTATTCCGTTTTTTGGCTTCTGTCTGCAATGGCGGCAGAAAACAAGATCGATAATATTCCGCAGAATATGGCTTCGCAAATCGTCCGCGCGATCATTACCGGCGAAGCATATCCGTTAACGATGCTTCATCAGACAGTTCTGCGTATTCGTGCTATGCGGAACGTAAGGAGAATGCAGGCGGGGATATTAAAGGCATATCTGAACCGTTCATCCAGAATTCATTCATTCAAAGAAAAGGAGGTAATATCCGTGAGTCTTGATGAAACAAACGTGAATGCAGGTTACCTTTTTGGCCGGTTGTTTGCTGTTCTTGAAAAGATACAAGAGCAGGGTGTTCCTGGTATCAATAGTACTATCCGAGACCATTATTATGCTACGGCATCGTCAACGCCAGCGACGGTGTTTCCTCAGTTGTTGAAAATGAAAAATTACCATCTTGAGAAGATTAAGTTTAGAGGCGTACGGAGAAAATACGAAAAGTTGCTTGCCGAAATCATAAACAGGATTCCGCCCGATATGCCCTCTGGTTTGGTTATGGAAGAACAGGCACGTTTTGCTATTGGATATTATCATCAAAAATGCGATTTAAACAAATCCTTAATTATACAATGAGAAGAGGGGGATTTATGAAACTTGTCGATAAAAGATATGATTTCGTTCTGCTGTTTGATGTGAAGGATGGTAATCCTAATGGGGATCCTGATGCTGGTAACCTTCCTCGAATCGATGCGGAAACCGGGGTCGGCCTTGTGACTGATGTTTGCCTGAAAAGAAAGGTCAGGAATTTTATCTGGATAGTAAAAGGCGGAGATCGACCCTATGATATTTATGTCAAGGAAAAAGGGGTGTTGGGACGCGCCCATTTTCAGGCATTCAGCGAGCTTGGTATCAATATAGGCGAGGTTTCCCGGAAAGAGATATCAGATAAAGAGTTGCTCGAAAACCTGAGCGAAGTTGATTTTCCGGAAGGCGTACGGTTTGAAATGAACGACGAAAAAGGATTGCTTGTCATCGAGGCTGATGCCGATAAAAACGAGATCAAAAACTGGCTGAAAGAAAATAAAGGCGTGGTTGCCAAGGGGGTGATAACGGTTATCGAGCAAACACTGAAAGATTCAAAGCCAAGGAAACCTACACCGGACGAAACCAGCAAAGGCCGGGACAAAATGTGTCAGGACTATTTCGATATCAGAACGTTTGGCGCCGTGATGGCTCTCAAATCGGCTCCGAATTGCGGTCAGGTTCGCGGTCCGGTTCAAATGACATTTGCTCGTTCTGTTGAACCGGTGGTGGCTCTGGAGCACAGCATCACTCGAATGGCGGTGGCTACTGAAGCAGAGGCTGAAAAGCAGAGCGGAGAGAACCGTACGATGGGGCGAAAATACACCATTCCCTATGGTCTCTACCGGGCTCATGGTTTTATTTCAGCGCATTTGGCCTTCAAAACAGGCTTTACGGAGGAGGATCTGACGCTTTTCTGGGAGTCTTTACTATATATGTTCGAGCATGACCGTTCGGCAGCCAAGGGGTTGATGTCCACGCGGGGACTCTACGTCTTCGAGCACGGTTCGGCATTGGGCAACGCTCCGGCGCACAGATTGTTCGAGCGAATCAACATCGTGAGAAAATCCGGTTCCGAAGGCCCCGCGCGTTCTTTCGAAGACTATGATATTCTGGTTGATGAGAGCGGGCTTGACGGGGTTATACTGCATAAGTTGCTTGGGTGATGACGGTTTTGCAAGATGTTGCCCATCCGGGGAAGGATGGTTGTGAAATCAGATCAGGCAGGGAGGCAATGCGAGAGATGTACGGGACATCGTAGCGATTTCACTGTACGGATTAGTGCTGTGCTCATTATGGGAAGCCGATGTCGAAGACATTTGATCTCGCTACCGGTTGTCGCGACACTTCATTGTGGGCCGTATCGGCAGGGCGTAAATCAAGCGTTGATCGCGGAGCTTCAGTATCGTTGATGAACGCTGAAGTGGAACCTCAATCGGCATTCGGTCGTGGTCTCGCCTTTATAGGACGGAACGGGCGATTGAGGCGCATAGCTATGGAGCAACTTGCAGAAAGCGCATTGCGTCACGTAAGTCTGAAAAAATTCGCTTGATTCAGATGAACGTATCGATCCGGCAAATGGAAAAACGGAAAATTCCTTTTGTGATTGCCGTGTATGCGTTTGTAATTAGCTTTTTTGACAACGCTATCTATCCGCTCGAATGCTTGGAAGTTGATCAAATACGGACAATACAAAGCGTGTACACTATTTTTTCAGCTTGTGTCCAGTCAAGCACTCTCTATCCCGCCGGTCAAGCCCCGTATGATTACACGCCTATTCCACTCTTTTATGGTTTAATGAACTGGTACGGTATTGGTATTCGCAGAATCGAAACATTTCGATCCCCTCATGACTCCAGGGTGTGCACAGGCTCGGAGCTTAGAGTCGTAGCGTTTTTTATAAACGACGGTTATAGGTTTTGTGGCTATTTATTGACAAAGGGATTATCAGAAATAAGAATAATGCGAGATGAATTTTCACATGCTAACGATTTGAGGCATCTGGAAGCTGCTTTACGCAAGCGCTTTCAATTGCGCTGGACTCGAAGTATTGTAAATAAATTTAATGGATAAGTGTGGGTGTTTTTTATATGAAATATTGTTTCATGGAAAAGCTGTCGGAGAAGTTGCTAACAAAGAAAAAGGAGGAAGATAGCGGTTTGGAAATAGTCGTGCTTTTGATAAGTGCGTGGATTGAAACCAGATAGGTTACAAGGGCTGATTTTGGCTTGCTTTTCGCGCCCTGAAAGGGCGCGCGGATTGAAACATTTTTGTTTTGCTGAAATCGTCACTATATTGGATCGTCAATTATCGACGTCTCGTAAGAGTTGGCTTTGTTATAATTCCATATAGTATAAAAGGAAAAAATATGATATGGTCAAATTCAGTCGATGATTGGTGTTCTTGGTGAATTTTTTCAAGGTCGCGTCCTCAAAAGGCGCGTGGGTTGAAACGAACACAAATATGAATACCGACATGTACCGGTAAGGTCGCGCCCCTTGTGGGCGCGTGGATTTTTATGCAGGTTGCCGTTTTTCCTTTCTTTTCGTTAACGCATTTGATCGACTATCCCCGTTCGTTCATGCACTATCGTTTCGAGATGGTGCATGGCGGCTTTTTTGCTGCGGATATTTATGTGGGCTTTAAAATAAAAAGTATTTCTATTATTTGAGGGGGTGTTGTTTTGAGGCTGATCTTGACTGGGTTTATCTGGTCGCTCATGATCGGCGCATGGCAATGGAGAGGTGTATTATTAGATGGTCTTGATCGTCGCTTTGATGTTTGTTTATGCCTCCGGTGATCTTGTTTGATTCTGTCTGGTGATGCTGTTAATGCGCGTATAGTGATATTGTTTTCTGTATTATTGGACGTTTATTTTTTGTATAGTTTTTTAAGGATATGTTTTATTATTATGAATGCATGATAGCATGACGAGCGAATTGCTGATTGTTCTGCATGACAACTGATGGAGCGCCGGTGATTTCTATCAATCCGCGTACATTTATATATATGGCGCCGATGTGAGCTGATGCGTTTTGTCTTTTGCTTCAACGCTCAGGATGGCAATGGCGCGGCCGTATGAGCTGTTCATGAGTATAGAGAAAATGCGTAATTTTACTGGCCGAGCGGTCGGGCGATTCGTGACTATACTGACGGTTGCCGGTCTGGGTTCAGAGGTTTCAAGTGTGAGATTTCAGCGGTTTTCAGGCAGGATCGGGGAAGCCGATGCCCCGGTAGAGGATCAGGTGGTGCTGTTTCTGGAAGAGCGGCTTTTTTTTCAGGTAGAAGTTGTCGTACACGAACGACACGATCTGTTCTTTCTGATCTTCACTGTAATCGTGGACGCCGGGGTAGAGCAGTACCATCCAGACCACCTTCATCAGCTTTTCGAAATCCTCCACAAAAAAGCGAACCAGGCTGCTTTTCAGGATGATTCTCGCGTCCCGGAACTCGGGGTGGTTTTCGAGCTGCCGTTTCAACGCGGGCAGGCTCTGGTCGTTGGTGATGCCGAAATATCTTCCGGCGAAGTGGTTGTAGAGCCAGGAGGTGGTGTGCCGGTCGCGGCTGTCGGGAGACATCAGCACAGCGTGAATCGCACCGGTGCGAGCGAGAAGCTGCTTGTGGATGTTGAGGAACAACGGCAACCAGTCGGCCATGCAGCAATAGTAGAGTGAATGGTGCAGGGTGATGAGGTCGAGCTTGCGGTTGTCGAGCGATTGCCGGAAGAAGGTTTTCACGCTCTCCGGCTGCCGGAGTAAATGGTTGTAGTCGCCGGTGATCGTCCGCACATGCCGGATATTCTGGCGGTTCACCCGTTTCCTGACCGTTTCCAGCGCCTGCGGATCGATGTCGAGCAGGTACAGGGCACCGCTGAACGCGGTTTCGAGTATCCGGAACTGCGGCTCGCTGCTCGATCCGATCGAGAGCGCGCGAAGCTTCCGGGTGAGCGGCAGGGCCGCCGACAGGGTTCTGATGACTCCCGCCAGATGTTCTCCGATGTCGGTTTTGTCGTTGCTGTACCGTGACCAGATATCGTCTTCGTCCATCATCAGCGAGTGGGCGCATCTCATTCCCGCTTCGATCATTGAAGCTCTTGACGGGAGCTGGTTCTGTTGCGAGGCAGGCGTTGACGGCACGGATGCTTCTCCCTTGATGTGATTGGCGCGAAAGGAATTTTCGATTACGATCGACGGGGCGCTACGGGGAGCACAAGAGTCAACCATAATCACGTTATTAATATAGCGAACGATCCAGTTTTTTTCGCTATATGACGATACATTCCAATTACGCCAATTCGGGTTTTTGTGCGGCATCGATTTCGTCTGAACGCCCCTTGTTCATGCAGAATCACGGCAACCGCTCATTTTTCTTCACATTTTTTTCTCTTTGACGCATTTATGTGAGTGTAAAAAAGAGGTTAAGTCTTGCATATTTACTCGTATTTCATTATATAACTACATAATCATATATAGCTTACGATGATTTGGTGCTTTGCTGTTCGTCTGAGCAAAAGTCTTTTCAACGTTATGGCAGTTAGCCCCATTCATTCCGAGTTTTGCATTTAACGGTAAATACCTGATTGCGTTATGGGAAATACGATTTCTCGCAGGAGTTTCAACAAGTTGCTGTTTTCCGGACTTGCCGGTTCGTCTCTGTTCATGTCTGGCGGGCCTCTTATGGCCTCCGTTTCAAAAGCCCGCGTCGTCGTGATTGGCGGGGGATTTGGTGGCGCTACAGTCGCGCGCTATCTCAAAAAGCTGGACCCGGCGATTTCGGTGACGCTGGTAGAGCCAAAGACGGTGTTTCATACCTGTCCGATGAGCAACTCGGTTATCGGCGGGCTTCGGTCGATGCAGGATATCGCCCATACCTACAATGTTTTACGGAATCGTTACGGCATCGAAGTCGTGCACGATACGGCCACGCTTATCGATCCCGTGAAGAAATCCGTGAGGCTGAAGGGAGGTCGCTCGCTCGCGTATGATCGTCTCGTGGTGTCGCCGGGCGTCGATTTCATCTGGGATGCCATCGAAGGCTACAGCCGCGAGGCGGGAGAGTCGAAGATGCCTTATGCGTATGAGGCTGGTCCGCAGACGCTTCTGTTGCGCAGGCAGCTTCTTGCCATGAAAGATGGCGAGAACGTGATCATCTGCGCTCCGAAAAATCCTTTCCGCTGTCCCGCGGCTCCTTACGAGCGGGCAAGTCTCATAGCCTACTATCTGAAAAAGAACAAGCCGAAATCGAAGGTCATCATTCTCGACGACAAGGAGGTCTTCACCAAGCAGGATCTGTTCATGCTTGGCTGGGATCGGCTCTATCCCGGCAAGATCGAGTGGCGATCGGGCTCGACTGGCGGAAAGGTCGAGCGGCTCGATCCGGCGGCGATGACCGTTTCGACCGAGTTCGGCGATGAAAAGGGCGGCGTCATCAACGTCATTCCTCCGCAGCGAGCTGGCCGCATCGCCATCGATGCCGGGCTTGCCGACGCTTCCGGCTGGTGCCCGGTCAACCCCGCGAACTTCGAATCGCTTCTGCATCCCGGCATTCATGTGATCGGCGATGCGGCTCTGGTGGGAACCATGCCCAAGTCGGGGACGGCGGCCAATACCCAGGCCAAGGCGCTGGCCGCTTCGCTTGTCGCTTCGTTCGGCGGCCCTGCTGCCGGCCAGCACGATCTGGCCAGCCTCTGTTACAGCATGCTCTCTCCCGGTTACGCAATCTCCGTTGCAGGCGGCTACATCCAAAGCCCGGAAGGCATCAAGGACAATCCCGACTCCATCCATCTCACCTCGATGGAGGCGACCACCGCTCAACTGGCCGGCGAGGCCGAACAGGCGGATAACTGGTATCACAACATTTCGCAGGATACCTGGGATTGAGCTTTTAGCGTAGCGGCGCGCGGTTTTGCCGCGGGTGATCGCGGATTTTTTTTACTCACGCAGGATTTCAACTCACTAAACAAGAGAGGACATATGAAGTCTTCAGGCATTATCGCGGCGGCGGCCATTCTTCTGCTGCCATCTCTCGGCATCGCGGCAGCTCCGGCGGGCGAGTCTTCCGTCGAGAAGGGCAAGGCGCTGGCGCTCGATACGAACAAGGGCAATTGCATCGCCTGCCACATGATGGGCGATGGAGAGTTCCCCGGCAATTACGGCCCGCCCCTCATCCAGATGAAAGAGCGTTATCCAGACCGGGCGGCGCTTCATAAACAGATCGGGGATGCGACGATTATCAATCCGAAGAGCATCATGCCTCCATTCGGAAAGCACGGCATTCTGAACGTTTCCGAGATCGATCAGATCGTCGATTATCTCTATACGCTCTGAGTTCACCTTTTTTAAGACAAGGCCCCGCGCGGGGTCAAACCAATAACACTCTTTTTTTTAGGAGGCTCCCATGGGTATTACCCGCAGAGATTTTTGTAAATCGGTAGCCGGTTCGGCGGCATCTGTCGCGGTGCTTGCATTCATGCCCGGCAATCTTCTGGCGAGCTGGAGCGAGAAAGCTTTTTCCGCCAGCAAACTCGACGACGCCATCGCGGCCAAGTTCGGATCCCTTCCGATCCAGGAATCAACGGCAATCCAGATCAAGGCTCCCGAGATCGCCGAGAACGGCGCTTTCGTGCCAGTAACGGTAGCGACCAGTATTCCCGGCGCGACCAATATCAGCATTTTCACTCCGGCAAACTTCAGCCCGATGGTGGCTTCGTTCGACGTGCTGCCGCGCATGAAGCCCGAGGTTTCGCTTCGCATGAGGATGGCCAAGACCGAAAATCTCGTCGTCGTCGTCCAGGCGGGCGGCAAGCTCTACCGGGCGGTTCGCGAAGTCAAGGTGACCATCGGCGGCTGTGGCGGATAATCGATAACCATTCAAAACACATTTCAGGAGTGAAATAATGAAAATCAAAGCAGTAGTCCAGAATGACGCCGTCTCGGTCAAAATGCTCATCCCGCATCCGATGGAGACCGGCCGCCGCAAAGAGCAGAACGGTACGCTTGTCCCGCACCATTTCATCACCGAGGTGACGGCCACTCACAACGGCCAGACCGTTTTCCATGCCGAACTCGGCCCCGGCGTCTCGAAAGATCCCTATCTGTCTTTCCAGTTCACCGGCGCCAAGGCAGGCGACATGCTGAAGGTCTCCTGGGTTGACAACAAAGGCGGTTCCGAAACCGCTGAGGCAGCCATTACGGCGATGTAATTCCCAACCACAGGAGAACCCATCCATGAAAAAAACAATTCAGCGAGGGCTGTTTACCGGCGCGCTCGTTCTCTTGACAGCCATGACGTCGAAGCCGGCTCACGCCGCCGTCAATTACCAGGCTCTGGTCGATGCGGATGTCAAAAAATTCCAGGGCTATTTTCTCAAGGAGTTTCCGGGCGTGAAGCTTGAGGACTTCGGCGATGGCGTTTACGCTCTCGATGAGGATTCCCGCAAGCAGTGGAAGGAGATGGAGGAGTTTCCGCCTTATGAACTCGATGTCGAGGCGGGCAAGGCGCTCTTCAACAAGCCCTTCGCCAATGGCAAATCGCTGGGGAGCTGCTTTTCGAACGGGGGAGCCGTGCGCGGCATGTATCCCTACTTCGACGAGAAGCGCAAAGAGGTGATAACGCTCGAAATGGCCATCAACGAGTGCCGCGTGGCCAATGGCGAAAAACCCTATGCCCCGAAAAAAGGGGACATTGCCAGGGTTTCGGCCTACATCGCCTCGATCAGCCGCGGCCAGAAAATCGATGTCAAGGTGAAGAGCAAGGCGGCTTACGACGCCTACATGAAGGGCAAGGAGATGTTTTACGCCAAGCGCGGGCAACTCAACATGTCGTGCTCCGGCTGCCACATGGAGTATTCCGGACGTCACCTGAGGGCCGAAATCATCAGCCCGGCGCTCGGACACACCACGCACTTCCCGGTGTTCCGCTCGAAATGGGGCGAAATCGGCACCTTGCACAGACGCTACGCCGGTTGCAACGAAAACATCGGAGCCAAGCCGTTCCCTGCGCAGAGCAAAGAGTATCGCGATCTGGAATTTTTCCAGACGGTCATGTCAAACGGCCTGAAGTTCAATGGCCCGGCATCAAGAAAATAAGAAGAAGAAACCATGAAAAAAGTGTTATCGCTCTTGAGCTTGCTGCTACTCACGCCTTCCGCTTCATTGCTGCTGGCCGAACCAACGGCGGCTCCGGCGGTCTCTTCGCCGCTGATCGACCAGGCAGAGGCGGCGCGCAAGGAGGCGGACGCGCTCGGTTACGAGTGGCGTGATACGGGCGCATTGATTCAGTCCGCCAAGGATGCGCTCCAGAAAGGCCAGCAGGCGGAGTCCGACAAACTCGCTTCGCAAGCGCTTTTCCAGGCCCGCGCGGCGACAGCGCAGGGCCAGTACATGGCAAAGAACTGGAAGATGATGATTCCCAAAAACTGATTTCCGTCGGGATGTCGGCTGAGCCCCTCACCGACGTCCCGATCTTCATTGATCAGTAGTTTTACGGCAACCCAAACCGCCCCGATTCATGAACCTATCCCGTCGTGAGTTTCTCCGCATTCTCGGATTTGCCGGAGCCGCAGGCCTTCTGCCTGGGCTGGCTTCCGCGGCAGGCAGCCCCTCCGATCTTTATGATCTCGGTCAGTCCGGCGACATTCGCTTGTTGCACATCACGGATACCCATGCCCAGCTCATGCCGATCTACTACCGTGAACCCAGCCTGAACCTCGGGCTCGGCCAGGCATTCGGACGTCCTCCTCACCTCGTGACGGAGTCGCTCTTGAAATATTACGGCATCGCACCTGGTACGCCGCTCGCACATGCCTATACCGCGATCAACTATGCCGAGGCGGCGCAGCGGTTCGGAAAGGTTGGCGGTTTCGCGCATCTGAAGACGCTCGTTGACCGGATGCGTTCGGAGTACGGATCCGACAAGACCCTCCTGCTCGATGGCGGCGACACCTGGCAGGGTTCGGGAACAGCGTTCTGGAATCGCGGCATGGACATGGTCGAGGCCTGCAATTTGCTCGGCGTCGATGTGATGACGGGTCACTGGGAGTTCACCTATCTCGAAGAGGAGGTACTCAAAAACCTCGCGGCTTTCAAGGGCGACTTCGTGGCGCAGAATATCAAGGTCAAGGAGGATGCGCTCTTCAACGGAGCCAAGGCGTTCGACGAGAATTCCGGACACGCCTTCCGTCCCTACGTGGTCAAAGCGGTGGGCAAGCACCGCGTCGCCGTGATTGGCCAGGCGTTTCCCTACACGCCGATCGCCAATCCCGCCCGCTTCATTCCGAACTGGACCTTCGGCATCAATGCCAGCGACATGCAGCAGCTTGTCGATACCGTTCGCTCCAAGGAGAAGCCTGACGCGGTCGTGCTGATCTCGCACAACGGCATGGATGTTGACGTCAAGCTCGCGCAGGTGGTCAGCGGCATCGACGTGATTTTCGGCGGCCACACCCATGACGGCGTACCGCAGCCCTTCGTCGTGCAGAACGCCAAGGGGCGAACGCTCGTCACCAACGCCGGATCGAACGGCAAATTCCTCGGCGTCATCGACCTCAAGCTCGGCAATGGCGGCGTCAAGGAGTATAATTACAAGTTGCTTCCCGTCTTTTCCAACGAACTTCCGGCGCACAACGGGATGCAGGCGCTGATCGACAAAACCCGCGCACCCTACCTCGACAAGCTCAACGAGCCACTCGCCGTGGCCGGATCGCTGCTCTACCGGCGCGGCAATTTCGACGGCCCGTTCGACCAGATCATCTGCAACGCGCTTCGCCAGCAGAACGACGCGCAGATTTCGCTTTCGCCCGGCTTCCGCTGGGGTACGAGCATTTTGCCCGGCCAGACCATCACGATGGAGCACGTGCTCGACCAGACCTGCATGACCTATCCCGAAACCTACGTGCGCGACATGACCGGCCAGCAGATCAAGGACATTCTCGAAGACGTGGCCGACAACCTTTTCAATCTCGATCCCTTCTACCAGCAGGGCGGCGACATGGTGCGCACCGGCGGTCTGAGCTATCGGATCGATCCGATGGCCTCGATGGGCAAGCGCATCGACAACATGCGGCTCGAAAACGGCAAGGTGGTGGATGCTTCGCAAAAGTACCGTGTTGCAGGCTGGGCGACCGTGGGCGCAAAGTCGCCGGGCGAGCCGGTTTGGGATACCGTGGCCGCTTATCTGAAAGACAAAAAGGTGGTCGAAGTGAAAAAGCTCAACCAGCCCGAATTCAAAAACATGGGCAGCAATCCGGGAATCGATCTCACCTGAGGCGAAGATCGTCAGCGGACAAGGCTGTTGCAGAAGCGAAACCGCGACTGATTCCCGTTTCTGTCCTGAACGGAGGGCTGGAATGTGCACCCTTCGTCAGCCAACAGATTTTTGCTTTTGAGAACTCCGTTTGCTTTTTTTCTGAAAGAGCCTGTTGACGGACTTCGTTTGTTTTGAAAAGCTCAATCCATGAATGGTTCATGAAATCCATTAAAAAATTGTTCGCCACCTCAATCGTGGCGCTTTCGATGATTGGCGCGCTTCCGGCAACAAGCGCGAGCGCGGCGGTTCCTCCCGCGAGCCAGGCCGTCGCGGGCAAAGTCGCCCCGGCGTTCCGGATCAAAACGCTCGACGGCAAGGAGTTGAAGAGTTCGCAGCTTGCCGGACGGCCCTACATCGTCAACTTTTTCGCCTCGTGGTGCCCGCCCTGCCGTGAGGAGCTGCCCGGCATGGTGGCATTGCAGAAAAAGTATGCAAACAAGGGCTTCACTTTTATCGGCATCGCTTTTCGGGATCGCCCCGCGACGCTGCCCGATTTTCTCTGGGAGATGGGGGTCGACTATCCGGTCGGCCTCACCACTCCTGAACTCGAAGCCGCGTTTGGCAAGCTCATGCCGGGCGGAAAAATCCGCGCGATTCCGGCAACCTTCGTCGTTGGCCGCGATGGCAAGATTCTCAATGCCGTGAGTGGCGGCCTCACCAGAGAGGACTTCGAGTCGCTCATCATCAAGGCGGTCAACACCAGACCTGTAAAGTAAGCTCACGAAGCGAGGCTTCCCGGATTTCCCTCTCCCTCGACCCTGCCCGAACATCCTCTCCATCTCCTCCATTCGCTGAACCGGCCCAGAGAGAGCGCCGGTTCAGCGATTCTTGCTTTATGCGTGGCGATCATTTGCAGCCGGCCATCACGGAGCTGTCAGGCAAAATGGCTTTTCCGCGCCGGCGCTGTTTCTTGTTTGGTTTTGTAGTTCATATTAAATATATTCATTTGTTTGATAAACGATTTGGTTATATAGTTAAATCGTTGATTTTAAGGCAGTGACAGGTTTCTGTTTCCAAGGCTGTTTGGGCGTTATGCGCGCAGGCTGTGCGCGGAGAGCTGAAAAAGCTTTTCGGCATTGACAGGGCTTGTTGGCAAAGCGATTCGTCTGACGGCGGGGGCAGGTTTATTCTGTAAACCAGTCGTGACAAACCCTCTCTTTCCGTATTGATCTGATAATCCCGGAGGACGGTTTTTTTTTGTGGAGATCCTTTAACGATTGTTATATGGCGGCTGTTTGATCGATGTATCTACACGATGCTTAAGGTCGCGCACCTCACGTTTTTTTATTTTCAAATCCAACAACAGCGCTGGAGGCTGGAGTATGTCTAAAAAAATTGTTGTATTGGGAGCGGGTACCGCCGGAACGATTGTCTCGAACAATCTGAGGCGGCATCTTCC
Source organism: Chlorobaculum thiosulfatiphilum (assembly GCF_006265165.1). Classification (GTDB taxonomy): domain Bacteria; phylum Bacteroidota; class Chlorobiia; order Chlorobiales; family Chlorobiaceae; genus Chlorobaculum; species Chlorobaculum thiosulfatiphilum. The sequence goes on along the minus strand of NZ_VDCH01000037.1, from coordinate 2,678 downwards.
GGCAGACTGGGAAATTACGGTTATCGACCGTGACGATGAACACATCTATCAGCCGGGCCTCCTGTTCGTGCCGTTCGGCATCCAGAAGTCGAGTACGCTCGTAAAGTCGCGAAAAAAGTACATCTCTCCGGGCGTCAATTTCGTGATGGATGAAATCACCAGCATCGATCCTGAAAAGAGAACCGTCAAGACCAAAAATCACACCTTCAGCTACGACTTCCTTGTTATCAGCACCGGTTGCCGGATCGCCCCCGAGGAGAACGATGGCCTGATGGAGGCGTGGGGCAAGAATGCCTTTACCTTCTATGTCAAGGAGGCTGCCGATCAGCTTCGGCTTCGCCTGAAAGAGTTCGACGGCGGCAAGCTGGTGATGAACATCGCCGAGTTGCCGTTCAAGTGCCCGGTTGCGCCGATCGAGTTCGTTTTCATGGCCGACTGGTTCCTGAAAAGCAAGGGTATCAGGAACAAATCGGAGATCGAGCTGGTTACGCCGCTGCCGATGGCCTTCACCAAACCCAAGGCTGCGGCGGTCTTTACCGAGTCGGCAAGAGAGAAGAATATCAAGATCACCACGAGCTTCGAGCTGAATCGCGTTGACGGCAAGGAGAAGTTCATCGAGTCGGTGCAGGGCGACAAGGTAAAATATGATACGCTTGTTATCGTGCCGAGCACCATCGGCGATCCGGTGATCAGCAATTCGGGGATGGACGATGGTATCGGTTATGTTCCCACGCATCACAACACGCTCAAGGCGCTGAAGCACGACGGAGTCTATGTGATTGGCGACGCCACCAACGTGCCGACCTCGAAGGCCGGTTCGGTGGCGCACTACGAGGCGGACGTCGTGGTGTTCAACATCATGGCGGAGATTTACGGCGCCAAGCCGGAGGAGATTTTCGACGGCCACTCGACCTGCTTCATCGTTTACTCGAAGGGCACCTCCTCGCTGATCGATTTCAGCTACAAAATCGAGCCGCTGCCGGGCAAGTTCCCGCTGCCGAAGCTCGGCCCATTCTCGCTGCTGAAGGAGACCAAGGCAAACTGGTACGGCAAGCTCGCTTTTGAGCCGCTCTACTGGAACGTCCTGCTTGCAGGCAAGCACCTCGGAATGCCGCCGACCCTGGTTATGGCCGGTAAAGAGGTTGGATAATATCTGTCGCGAAATGAATATTCAGCCGGGAGGATGCTTTTCAGAGCAGCCTCCCGGCTTTTTTTTGTTGGGGTCATTTTTTGTCAACGATGCATGAAGTTCAGTTTGCATCGATCTCGCCCATAATCCGCTCGGTCTCCGTCAGCGCGATGATGATTCGCTGGTAGTGTTTGACGTCGTTGTAGTTTAGCGTTCGGCCTTTTCTGTCCTTCAGCCACTTTTGCGCGGGTTGGTAGCCGCCGATGTAGAATTCCCAAGCGGATTGGGGGACGCCGTCGAAATATTGCGCTTCATTGATATAGACTTTGCCGTCCTCGTAGTGCACCTTGTCAACGACATTGCTTCCTGCGACCGGATAGGTTGTGCCTGCGCGGTCGAGCTGCGGGCTTTCGAGCAGATGGAGTTGCCGTAACTCGCCGCCGAGTTCGGCGAGTTTCCAGAACTTTTGCTGGTCGGCGGGATAGGGAATGCGCGGGAAATCGATCTTGAGAAACTCCTGAAATTTCTGCCGGTACGAAGGGGAGTGCAGCACGGCGTAAATGTAGTCGAGCAAATCAATCGGCGCGAACGTGCCGGGAGTTTCATCTTTTTCCGGCGTGAAATTCAGGCCAAGCCCGTTGGCGATTTGATCGACAATAGTCAGGTTCAGATTCGGCGTCCGGTGATTTGTTCCATCAATCGTTATCTGAAGACCTTGTTGTGGATAAATGTATAAAGGTGATGTATATGAAATTCCTGCGCCTGCTGATTTATTGCCTGCAAAGCACTGATCAATTATGGAATCAGTAATGAATATGGAAAAGTCATAATTGCTTGACATCGGTCTTATCCAGCACAACCCGACATTGTCGCCTGATAGAAAGTGCCCCATTAGCTCTATGCGTGGTCGATCAATAAATGATTTATCATAATAGACATAACGGTCATCAAATGGACGATATGCAATAATTCTGATTCGTTTTTCGTCAAGAGATTTAGCTGTATTTTTTGTGTTGTCAATTTTCCATGTAGAGTTTTCTTTCAAGTCAAACCTATTCATCAGCTCATTCTTTTCAGATGAGAAAAATGAATTTATGCGGTTTATCAACAATGCGCGATCAGAATCAATGACAAAGTAATCCCTTGCGGTTACAATGCCTGCCGAATTATTATCAAAAAGATCATTGATTACAAAGCCTGCGTCGTAAATCTTCTTTTCTGTAAAATCCTTCCGAACAAAAAAGTATTGCGGCGCATCGAGGTCGAGTTTTGCAAAAGGAAGTGATGCGATTGAGTTCTTCCAAAGAAAATCATATTTCACTTCTCTCTGCCCAAACAAATCATAATGCAAAACCTCTGCCAATGCATCCTTTTTCTTCTTTCCCGTTTTTACGAAAAGATTGATGCTCACGCCCTGCTGAATATCGAAAACATTTTTGTCGGGCGAGCCATCCGGACAGGCCTCTTTTTTCGGTTCTTCGCAGAATATCGTGGGTAAGGGCTTCTGCTGTTCCGTCATGATTCGATAGCCATGTTGAGTTTGCCGCAG
>NZ_VDCH01000036.1 GCF_006265165.1 Chlorobaculum thiosulfatiphilum | reverse complement strand
GTTTGCAGGGCAATATCGCCTTGTTTCGATGTCGCTGGTCAGAAGAATATTTCAAATCGCTCTTTTTAGAGATGCCCTCAAACTGAAGTACACGAGAATCATAATGCCTCCAAGCATCTACAGCATCTGCAAGTATAGCCATGGCTCCACCAACCAGAGCACCACCTATACCGCCAACATAAAGACCACCAGCAACAAATGCTTCCCATTCGCCCTCGTTAAACCCTGGTGAAGCAAATGTTATCGATTCGTAACTAACGTCCATAGAATCCGGATGTGCCATCATATATGCCTGAGCCAAAGCCCCGCCCAAACTATGGCCAGTCACATAAACTTTGTTAATACCATTTAATGGATTCGACACATACTCATCAAACGCGTTAATGATCGGTATTTCGGGAAGCAACGCCAAGCTATACATATCAATAATATCGGCAACCCAATCCCCAGCATCATCGCTACCTTCAAATGAAATAACAGCAGTGGCGGCGTCACGATTTACAGCAACAAAAGCACCTGCGCTTCCATTTGAATAGTAACCATTAGCATATGTGCCAGAACCAACATGTATATCTAACGAGGACCATGAACCCGGAAGATCACCTGAAGGATGATAAGCAAGTTGTGAAAAATGAGCCATTTCTGACCATAGCTTTTCATCCGTATCAGCAGTTGCTGCGTCGAGAGTTGTCTCATAATTTTCTAATGCATTGCTGCTTATCGATATTTCTGACTCGATCAGCCCTGTTTTCACCTCTAAAATCCAGTCGCCACCGACGACTGTCCCGCCAGTTGAATTATCTGATGCAGCTAAGTCAGCCCCGATCATCTGTGATAAGTTTTCAACGAATTGTTGTTCTGGAGCACCTTCACCGACATTGCATCCATAAAGCAGTAAATCTCCACCATCTCGCAAAGCATGACCAATTGTTGCCAGTTCATCAGCATATGAGCCGATGTTGGCACTACTGAGTACTGTATCGCCGATGATTATGGCACCCGGAGATCCGTGTGAGATAATCTGTATGGATGAGTATTCCCCATCCTGACAAGAAAGAGTTTCAACTATTTGAGCAATACCATCCTGATCTGCTTGAAGCACATGATACTCTGTGTCAGCTGATGGATTCGAGATCAGCGACTCCCAGCCATCAAGACTGCTGTCGATGAATACTTTCGTTGTAGCCATGATTGTTGGTAATTTTGATTTATTCAAAAAAAAGTCAACAGTTTTACGACACAAGCACAAAGCACGAACTCATTATAGACCACCTTTTCCCTGAGTAGGGCTTGAAAAAGCTATGCATTTAAAGATTAAAGAACTCTATAAGAACAAAAAAAACACAAATAAAACCGCTTTGACATCAGACCCAAAAAACCAATAAAAAACATTACTCTTATACATTTTTCATACAAATAACATATTGAAGCAACAAAAAAAGCAGACAACTCAAGAAACCTGATAGCAAATTCAGGTATCAGTCAAACTCTGAAAACTAAAAACAACTGTTAACACAAAAAAAAGAGGACGGGATAAAATGACCTTCTTCGCAAAAACACTAACGAAAATCATGGTAGAAATTTAGAACAAACACACCATATTTACAACAATTTTCTTTTTACATCCACCGAAATAACGATTATGAGCAACCATCAAATCTTTATCGTTTTTACATTTTTTAGAAGTACTCTAAAACACAAGAAACCGTCAAATGAAAACCAAAAGAAAATAATCGAAATATGTACTTACACTGAGCACTTTGAAAAGTTGCGATCATGAAAAACCGAATAATCCCATTTTGCCAAGCCAAACAATGGAAACGACAGGAAAAACCCCTCAGAAACTTATTACCAGCGGGGCCTTTTCAGGCCCCGCAATAACAATACTGTACAAGTACAAGCGACTAAAAGATCACGAACGCAAGAAGACCAAGACCGGCCACACCGGCAACGACCGCCCCTGCGCTGATGCCATCCGACGAACCGCCGGAAGCCGCCACCGCTGCATTCATCGTGGTGAAATGGAATGCGTCATGCTCATCCTCGTAAGAATTACAGGCAAGGTCGAGGACACTGCCGTCGGCGAAAGTAACGTAGTAGTCCGTGCCGTACTCCAGATTCCCATCCGGATTGACGACGAGGGTATTACCGACAAACGACACTTCGGGGTCCGTTACGTCGAATGTGTCAACAAGGTCTGTACCTTTGTATAAGGTGATCTCGCCCGTACCCGACATAACCATCTCATTGAACGAGATAACGATATCGTCACTAATAGCCTGACCCGTGACATTGTTTGTTTCAAGCTCAGGAGGAGTTGTATCGACCGTGTCATCCGTTGAGAAAGTGTCATCGGCAAACTGGAAATGCTCGACGTTGGTCACCGTATCGGTTCCGCCACCTTCCGACGTATCGACTACCGTATAAACGCCGGATTCGTAGCTGATGCTGTACTGGCTGTGCGGCCCGACATACACGACCGTATCGTCGCCATCGCCGCCGTTGATCGAGTCATCACCAGCATCGTCGGTCACGACATAATACAAGAGGTTTCCTGCACCATCATCGAACGTGATAGCACCGGGAGTCGAGGCACTCGCAGCACTCACAACGCTGCCACCGACAACCGTATCGCTACCCGTGCCACCGTAAACCTCGTCGTCATCGGTTCCACCAAAAACAAGGTCGTTGTCCGCACCACCGAGCATCGTGTCATTGCCGCCTTCGGAGCCGACAACGTCATTTCCAGTTCCTCCGTCAGAATAATCGTTACCCGGCCCAAGAACGATAAACTGACTACCGGCACCGGCATACGTGATGTTGTTGCCTTCACCGCCCTCGTAATGGCCGGGGCCGATGATGATCGCGAAGGGTACGCCGCTCAGGTCGAGCACCGTTCCCGGAGGCAAGTCACTGGCATCGATAATCAGCACCTGATCCGTCTCGCCGCCATCGATGATGATCGGCGTATCGGAATCACCGGTATCCTCCAGAGTGAGTTTCCTGACCGGCACCTCGCCCACCTCCGCCAGATATTCACCGGCTTTTTCGTAAACATCTTCACGGTTCACCATGAAGCCGAGATCATCCTCGCTATCGACAAAAGCTATAACCTGCTCCAGCGGGGTAAGAGAATCGTCGGCAAGCGTTTCGCTTGTTCCGGAAACACCCGTCGGCAGCGTCACCGTCGTATCGCCAAGCACCGTGTCTCCACCTTCAGACACATCTTCCGACTCCGCAACCTTGACCGTCAGGGTGTACGATTCGCTGCTGAAATCGATGCCGTCGCCAACCTCGAAGCCGATAGTCGCAGTGTTGACTCCCGAACCCGGCGCGAATCTCAACTGGCCATTTTCGATCTGCTCCCATGTAATCTCGTCATCATCCCCGACGAGAGTATAAGCAGGAGCTGGCATACCCACCACCATCGCCGCTAACGGAACCATATCCGGATACAGCCTCAGTTCACCTCCGGCCACAGAGGTGATCTTCACGGTCTGGAGCGTGTCGCCGGTATCGGGATCGCTGAAAGTGCCGAAATCGGTCATCGCCAGCACCTTCTCCGTCCCTTCGCTGGTCATCGTCTCGAGATCGTCTTCGCTCGTCGGCGCGTCGTTGACGCCGTCGATGGTGACTTCAGCCGTCTGCGCCACCGAGCCGCCGAAACCGTCCGAAATCGTGTAGTCAACGGTGATCGTTCTGCTGCTGCCCTCGGCAATCGAATCAAACGCAGGATCGGACGGATCGACCGTCAGCGTATCGCCGTCGAGCGTCAGGCCGGCAGGCGCTGTCGCCGAGCCATCGTAAGTCACGTCGGTCACGCTCAACGTATCGCCGTCTGAGTCGCTTGCATCCTCCAACAGATTGACCTGATAAGCCGCATCGCCTTCATCGGCATCGCTCTCAAGCGGCGTCGTGCCTACCTCGGGCGCGTTGTTCGCGCCAGTCACCGTGATCGTCAGCTTCGCATACAGCGAAGAATTTCCAGACGTATCAGTGACCCTGTAATCAAAACTGCCGCTTTCACTATCTTCATGGTGAAAATCGCTGAAATAATCATCTAAAGGAGTGAATTCATACGATCCGTCTGCATTGATTATAAATCTGGAGACCGGAGTTTCGTCCCAATCATCGGTGACGTGCCATTCACCGACAGTGTATGATTTGCCGTCAAACCTGACCTCGCTCACCGTCAAGCCATCGCCTTCCCAGTCGGTATCGTTGGCAAGCAAGCCATGGGCCGCATCGACACTCAAGGTCGTCTTGCTATCGGTAGTACCTTTATCATCAACAGCATGGGGAGGCAGGTTCACGCCGGTAAGGGTAGCGCCGTCGATGTGATTGAGCATAAAATCAACGAGATCGTACTCGTTACTCTCACCATCACCGTTAATATCCTTTATTTTATCATCCCCCTCTTCGAAAAGATCGAGAATATCGACATGCTTGCCGGTAAAGGAGTAGGTGGCGTCGTAGGGATTTCCCTCCAGATCATCACCTTCAGCGTGAAGCGTCAAATCGGTGATGTAACCGCTGACATCGTTATCGTCAACCTCGATATCTCCCTTTAAAACAAAAGAGGCTCCGGCAACAGCCGCAGTGATTTCGGTGACCGAACCGGAAACGTGACCGGTATCGATATCTCCATGGTAGGTGAAATCGCCCGCGTAGGTAAAGTAATTTCCCGATTCCGATATGCTGAAGTGGGTAAAGCTGCTGCCGTCGATAGAAACTTCACCACTGGCGTCCATCGAAAAATGAATATCGCCACCAAGAGAAAGCGTGTAGTTTTCCGGGGCAGAGAGATATTCGATGGTCAGGTCGGTCAGCTTGCCGTTTATTTCAGCGGACGCTTCCTCCACAGAGTACGAACCGCCGATGCCGACGGGCACATCATGCACAGAGTAATGGTAGGCAAAATCAATCAAGCCTTCCGCTGTGACGCTCAGATCATTTGTCGTAAAGCTGAACGACTCGAACCGTCCGTCGAGAAGAGTGACGCGATCCTCATGAACCTCGTCGAAATTGATCTCAATTCCCGTTCCGGCAGCTTGCAAATCAAATTCAAAACCGGCGCCGGAATAGTCGAAGTGAACATTGGAGATGTAAACGGTACCGATAGAGTCGCCACCGCCAAAAAGCTTGTTGATGTCTGTACCGGTAACTGACAGGGTCATATCGCCCAATTCGCCTGAAAAGGTTCCAGTAAAATTGGTTGCATTGAGATTGTCCACTATCGGATCGTCCGATGTGGCCTCTTCGATGTCATAGAACAGTGTCTCCAGATTACCGGCAATCGCTTCCGTGGCGCTATCAAACGCAAGGCGCGGTCTGAGATTGACGATATCATTCCAGGCAGCATTTGCCAGATCATACAACCCGATCGTCGTTGGGGTTAGTGCAGTCATTGCTAATGGATTTTGAATTGAGAAAAAATTACATGAAAGGGGCTGTGCAACTACTTCAGCAAATCTCTTCCAGAAAGAACAGAAACAGAACTAAAAATCGAACCCTGCATACATTTCGTAGCCGTGAACCTCATAGGAACCCCTGAGATCGTACCGCTTTTGATGCAGCCGGATATTGAGGTCGGCAAACCGGTACCCCAAGCCGAGAAAGAACCTGTCACTCAACCGGTAGTCAACACCGGCATTGACGCCAATCAGCTTTCCCCGGACGTCGCCGAGCGGAACGCTCACCCATTCGGAAGAAACCCGATACTTCAGCGGCCCCTTCGTCTGGTACTCGGCAAAACCCCCAACCAGTGGCGACACGACCAGATAATCGAAATGATCGTCTATATCCATTGACCTGAACAGATTCGGCAACGTAGCATCCATCGTAATCTGCAAGGCCTGAACGGCGACCGACGCGCCAAGACTGAACTGCCCCGGCGTCCACAGTACGCGGTTATACTGAAGTTTCAAACGCCTCAACTCCATTTCCAGCGGTTCGGTGAGCGTAACGGGGACATAAAAAAAGAGGAAATGCATCCTCTGGCGCCCATGAATCTTGCCACCGACGCCATCTCTTCGGTACGACAACTCGATGTTCGAGACATCGGTCAGGTCGCGTTGCAGCGAAACGAAGGAAAAATCGGTCAACGCCCGATCGGAATTCTCGTTCCAGACCGGTGTATCCGACGTGTTGACAGGATCGTAGGTCAAATCCGGATTCTGGTGCGCGACCTGCAACCCGGCTTTCACGCGCCAGCGATACCTCTCGCCATCTATACCCGGCCTCGCATCGTCGGCCCGAAGCGCTGCCGGAAACATGAAGGAGCAGCCAAGCAGAAACAAAAAAATGATCGCTCTTCTTACTGACGACTCCGTTCCGGAAACATGGAACACCCTTGTTTTAGCCATCGAACTCCTGGTGAAATTCTGTCAATCAAAAACCGTACAAACGCAAGACTCCTTGTCACTCAGGAAACATCAGTTCTTGAGCGTCGATCCTGAGCGCATGATGGAGAGCGTGAAAAAAAGCAGACGGAAACAGATATGTGAGGCATAATGGCAGGGGCAAACCATTGGTTGAGCGGAACGTTTTTGAACAAACGGCTGAGAACAGACTCAGTGTGAATACCAAAATTCAGACGTAACTTTGAGAATATATCACATATTTTTTAATATCAAAGAAATACGCAAAGCACTTAAATACTTTACTTTTTACACCGCTTTACAAAAAAAATCCATCAAAAAAAAGAACAACAGTTCGCCACAGACGACCTGCAATTCAGTATGCAGGTCATGCTGAAAATGACGCACTTCTGACAAAGGGTTTTGTTCAGGGAAAAACAGTTCGCCAACATACGCACAGGCGTTGCTGCAAGGAGCTGGTATTGCGTTTCAAATAATGAAAAAAGAGAGAGGGGGGAAGGGGAAAAAGAAAAAGGCGGCTACAGTACTTGCTGTAACCGCCTTTGGTGTCGGGGTGGCGGGACTCGAACCCACGACCTCTGCGTCCCGAACGCAGCACTCTACCAGCTGAGCCACACCCCGATGGTGTCCTGTTGAACCTTGTGCCCTTGGACAGATTCGAACTGCCGACCTTCAGTTCCGGAAACTGCTGCTCTATCCACTGAGCTACAAGGGCCTCGTGACCCAAGGGTCATTCAAACAGGAATGCAAAGATAATATTTAAATCGGGAAAAAGAACAACTTTCGCACGGTCTCGAAAAGTTTCCGGAAATTTTTCGAGCCTCAATGCCCGTTCCCGGAGGCCGCCTTCACAAGCGCATCGACGGCGAGATTGGCGCTCATCACCGCGCCGCCCATCGAGTCGTAGTAGAGCTGCTGCGAAAAGCCGCCCGCGATGAAAAGGTTGCTGACCGGCGTCTTTTGCGTCGGGCGGTACTCTTCCATGCCGGGCAGCGGCGCATAGACCGAGCGCGGAATCTTGACGAGCGTTGACTTGAGGATTTTCGCCCCCTGCGACTCCTTCGGGAAGTTGGCGCGAACGCTGCGGTCAACCCGTGCGATGATCTCCTCCTTGCTCAGCTCCATCAGCTCCCTGGCCGGGGCGACGCAGAACTCGAAGCGCGTCTTGCCCTCGAAGCGCTCGCCGCGCAGGGTGCGGTAATCGGGCGTGGTGCGGGTGAGGTTCGCATAGACCGGAATCACGCCATCCGGACTGAAAAGCACGTTGTCGATTGACGTAATTTCTCGGTCGTACCAGAGCTGCACGGAGATAACCGGCACCCCTTCCAGCCGGTCGAGGTTGCCGAAAAAGCGGTCGTGCTGCTTGAGCGACGAGGGCAGCGCCTTGCAGAGATTGTGGATCGGCAGCGCTGCGACGTAGTAGTCCGCATCGAGAATTTCGCCGTTGCGCAACTGCACGCCGCGAATCTGCTGGCCGTCGAAAAGCAGTTCGTCCACCGCCGACTGATTCTGGAACACCGCGCCTCTCGTTATCGAATAATCGACGAGTGGCTGGTGCAAATACTCCTGCGGCGAGCCTTTCAGGAAGCCCATGCGCGACGAATCGGGAATGCGGTAGAAGGTTTCGGTGACGTCGAGGATGATCTTGGCCGAAATCTCCTCCGGCGGAATGAACTTGAGCGCGAGGGCCATCGGGCGAAACATCTTGTCCATCAGGCGCTTGCCGAACTTCTTCTGGTCGGCCCACTCGGCGAAGGTCAGATGATCCTGCGTCGGCGGGTAGTTGGCCTTCTGGAGCGCCAGCGGGACGAGCGACTTCGAGAAGGAGGCCATTTCGCCAAAGGTGAAGTAGCCGTTTTTGATGATCGCCGGAAGCAGGTGCAGCGGACTCGGCAGGTCCCAGGTGTTGAAGGTGAAGCTGTTGCCGCCTTCGAGCGTGTAGGTGAGCTGGTGCTCCTTCCAGAGCACGGCGTGGTAGCTCTTGATCTCCTTCATGAGATCGTAGAGTACGCCGTACGCGCCGAAAAAGCAGTGGGTTCCGGACTCGATCCAGTCCCCCTCCTCGTCCTTCCAGGCCGAAACCTTGCCGCCGTAGATGGGGCGCTTTTCGAGCACCTTGACCTGAAATCCGCGATCGACGAGCCGCTTTGCGGCAGCGAGACCGGCCAAGCCGCCGCCGATAATCAGAACCCTTTTTTTCTCTCCGTTCATTACTTCCGAATGTGACTGAATAACTGTTGTTGCGATCGCTGCGACTCAGATGGCCGAGCGCCCCTCCATCGCCCGCGAGAGCGTCGCTTCGTCGATGAATTCAAGCTCCGCGCCAACAGGAATGCCGCGAGCGATGCGGGTAACGTTGATGCCGAGCGGCTTGAGCAGTTTGCTGATATAGAGCGATGTCGTTTCGCCCTCGACGGTCGGGTTGAGCGCAAGCACCACCTCGCGCACTTCGTCCGATACACTGGGGCCGATGCGCACGAGCAGCTCGCGCACCTTGATGTCGTCGGGGCCGACGCCGTCGAGCGGCGAAATCACGCCGTGCAGCACGTGGTACAATCCTTTGTAGTGGCCGGTTTTCTCGAAGGCGAGCACCTCGGTGGGAGATTCGACGACGCAGATGACCGTACGGTCACGCCCGGTGGAGGTGCAGAGGTGGCAGGGGTCAACGCCGAGATCGGTGATGTTCTGGCAGACCGAGCAGCGGATCACCTTCTCCTTGACGTCGATAAGGGCCGACGTGAGCTTTTCGACCTCGGAGCGCCTCGTCTGCAAGACGTGCATGGTGAGCCGCTGGGCGGTCTTGCGGCCAATGCCGGGCAACTTCGCGAACTCTTCGATGAGCGCCTCGACGGCTCCTGAGCTGTAACGCATGAAAAACGGCTTACTGCCCCTGGCCGCCGAAATGCTTCATCAGGTCGGCGGGATTGATCATGCCGCCAGCGACTTTCTGAATCTCGTTCTGCGCGAGCTGCGCCGAAGCGTCGAGCGCTTTGTTGACGGCGGCCACGACCAGATCCTGCACCATATCGACATCATCCATGATCTCGGGATCGATGGTAAGTTCGAGCAGTTTCTGCCGTCCGTTGACCTTCGCCTTCACCATGCCGCCGCCAGCCTCGCCCTCGGAAACCAGTTTTTCGAGCTGCTTCTGCACATCCTGCATCTTCGAGCCAGCCTCCTGAAGCTGCTTCATCATATCGCCAAAATTAGGCATCGCCATGGTTCGTTCTCCTGTGGTTTTGGCTCAAGGCCGGAAAATCGTGCTCATAAGCGGGAAATCGTGCTCATAAGTCTTATAGGTCGTGTAAGTCCTATACGACCTATTCTTTCAATCAGCTCTTCCTGCGCAGCGCGAGGTAAATTTTCTCCAGAATATCCTCGGTGGTGAGCTTGTACTTTTTCAGCAGGTCGTCGGGCTTGCCCGATTCACCGAAGGTGTCCTCGACGGCGACCATCTCGATCGGCACGGGAATGTTGCGGGCGCAGACGTTGGCCACGGCCTCGCCGAGACCGGTGTACATCTGGTGCTCCTCGGCGGTCACGATCGCGCCAGTGTCGTTGGCCGCGCGGACGATGGCGAGAGTGTCGATCGGCTTGATGGTATGCATGTTGATGACGCGCACCGTCACCCCCTCTTTTTCAAGAATCCGGGCCGCTTCGAGCGCTTTCCAGACCATGATGCCGCAGGCGATGACGGTGACATCCTTGCCGGGATGCAGCTCGATGGACTTGCCGATCTCGAAGCCATCCTCGTCGGAGGTGAAGTCCGGCACGTTGGGACGGCCAAAGCGGAGATAGACCGGCCCGACATGTTCGAGGATGGCTTTGGTGGCGCGTTTGGTTTCGCTGTAGTCGCACGGCACGACGACGGTCATGCGCGGCAAACTGCGCATCAGACCGATATCTTCGAGAATCTGGTGGGTCGCGCCATCCTCGCCGAGCGTCAGGCCGGCGTGCGAAGCGCAGATTTTAACGTTGAGATTGGAGTAGCAGACCGACTGGCGAATCTGGTCAAAGACACGCCCGGTCGCAAAAACGGCGAAGCTCGACGCCACGGGAATCTTGCCGGTGGTAGCCAAGCCGGCGGACATCGAAATCATGTTCGCCTCGGCGATGCCGGTCTGGATGAAGCGCTCCGGAAACTCTTTACGGAAGAGGTTCATATTCAGCGACCCGGTCAGGTCGGCGCAGAGAGCGACAACGGACGGATTTTGGCGGCCAACCTCAAGCAGCGCCTCGCCAAATCCGGTGCGGGTAGCCTTGTTGCCCCGTGAAGAATACTTCGCGGTCTGTTCGATGGTAATTTTCTCTCCCATTAATGACAGAATACCTTAAATTTGAAAAAAGTTACGCAGGAACTGAGTGTCTGCCGGGTTAACCCCGCCATTGATATTGAGTTGCGCCCACAAAGCCCATTCCGATGACAAAAATTGAATATAAGCATACGCATATAGCGGCAAAAAAAAAATTAGGTCAAAACTTCCTGCTGGACAAGAACATCCCGAAGAAGATCGTCCGTGAGTCGGGAATCAGGGAAGGCGACCGGGTGCTTGAAATCGGCCCCGGCTTCGGCGCGCTCACGACGGCGATTCTCGAAGTGGTGCCATCGTTCACCGCCATCGAGAAAGACCGCGAGCTGGCGAGGTTCATTCGTGAGGAGCACCCGCAGATCGAACTCATCGAGGGCGACTTCCTCAAGGCGCCACTCGAACCGCTCGCGGCTGGCGGCAAACTCGCCGTGCTCGGCAACATCCCCTACTCCATCACCAGCCCGATCCTGTTCCGGCTGCTCGACAACCGGCATCTCGTCGCGTCGGCCACGCTGATGATGCAGCATGAAGTCGCCCAGCGCATCGCCGCCGTTCCGAGCACAAAGGAGTACGGCATCCTCGCCGTGCAGATGCAGGCTTTTTGCGATGTAAAATATTTATTCAAGGTAAGCCGATCCGTCTTCAAACCCCGCCCGGAAGTTGACAGCGCCGTCATCCGCATGGTGCCGAAAGCCGCCGACCCAGTCGAGGACTGCGAGGGATTTCGTCTTTTCGTGCGAAGAGCTTTTCATCAGCGAAGGAAGACGCTCTGGAACAATCTGAAGGAATATTACGACAACTCAGCCGTACCGGAAGCCACACTGAAATTGCGGGCAGAGGCGCTTTCTGTGCCGGAGCTGATAACGCTGTTCGGGCAGCTTCGGGCGATTGACCGGGGTGACGCAGACGAACGATCGTTCTGACCGTATGATGAAAAAAAAATCAACAACGAAACGCTGCGCCAAGAACGGGATCATAGAGCTTCCAATCGACAGACTCTTCAAGCAGACCGCAACCGCTCAGAGATAGCGAAGATTGATGGTCAGCTCCACGCTTTTGCGATCGAGCACGAAAGCGGCATCGTCGAACGAGGGCGGGCCGAATTTCGATTTGGGGTTGTTCGACGTCCCGACCCCCTCTTTGGGCATTCCGAGGAAATTGGCGTCGAGCTTGCCGTTGCCGTTCTCGTCGTGCTGAACCGCGACCGCATAGGTACCGTAGGGAACATCGCCGAAAACCACCACATGCGCCGAACCGGCCGCCGGAGTCTTGGCTTTCCTGATCGCCCGGTCGTATTTGCCGGGAAATCCCTTTTTCGCATTGAACAACGCCACGGAGAGATTGCCGTCGCTGCTGCGCAAACCGGTAATCTTGACCGTGATCGCGCCGACGCCAGCCGGAACTTCGACCTGCTCTGGCTCGGCAGCGACGGCGTTTCGCGACATCGCCGGGAGTTGCACGGAAAGCAACGCGATGATGACTATCCAGCATGATCTTTTCATGACAATTTCCATCAAAAGGTTCTTTGAAACTTCACGAAGTTGCCGCTTCCCTCAAAGCTCGCGGCCTGGTTCGAGCAAGCGTTTGTAATATGAGCCGGTGGTGTAGAGCGCGGCGGCGGGATTGTGGCCAAGTACGCGATCCTTGACGATGAGCGTCGTAACCGGGGCGTCGGAGTGCTTCGCGAAGAGGCTGTCGTGGCCGACGCAGAGGCCGATGACGACGTTCAGGTCGGTCGGCTTTTCGTTCATGACGCGGGCTTGCAGCACCGGATTGCAGAGCGATTCGTGGCTTCCGGGTTTGAGTTTCAGCTCCTCGTCGAGACCGATGTCGCTCTTGTCCACCGCGCCAGCCTTGCAAAGCGCCGAGAACGGCTCGAATCCGTTGGCTTCGAGAATCTTCGCAAAAACGCGGGCCTCTCCGGCAAGCCCGACGCAGGTGGCCAGGCCGATCTTTTTGGCGCCGATGCGCCGGGCGAAGGTGACAATCTCCTCGGCGCGGGTCAGCTTTCCGTAGTAAAGCCCCTCGACTTCGGCGGCGGCTCTGGCGATCTTTGCGTCGATGCCGTCGCCACGGTAGAACTCGAGGCTCTGGTCGAGCTGCTCCCTACCAATCGCCTCGCTGAGGCAGCCGTCCGGCAGGCGCTTCTCCTTGCGGTAGCAACTCATCGTGTGGCACTCCACGCAGCCGCGTTCGTTTCCGGCACGATCCGGTTTCGGTTCATCGTTCATAACAGTCATTTTCAAAATGGGTTAAACGCCGCCGTCACTCGATTCGAGATACTTCCGACGCGGCTTCGGCGGTGGCTCGCGTCCTGACGCCGGTGAGAATCAGAAGGCCGAGGCCGAAGAAAACGAGCAGCGAGGCGAGCGCGATCTTCTGGCTTCCGGCCTGGGCGGAGACGATGCCAAACACGAGCGGGCCGATAATTGCCGACGCCTTCCCGAAACTACCGTCGTAAAAGCCGAAAAATTCCGTGACGTGCTCCTTCGGCGTCAGCCGCGCCATCAGCGAGCGCGAGGCCGCCTGCGACGAACCCATCGACATTCCGGCAAGCAGGCCGGTCATGAAAAAGGTCTCTTTGCTCACAGAGAGAATCGCCATCAGGATCACCGCGAACCAGATAAAAAGCGTGATGACGATGGTGCGCTTCGGGCCGATCTTGTCGGTAACGAAGCCGAAAACCACCGAGCCGACGATGGCTGTCGTCTGCACGGTCATGAAAAAGGTGATCAGCTCGCCCGTCGTGAAGCCGAGCGTGTTCTGCGCGTAGATCGAGGAGAAGGCGATGACCGTCAGAATCGCGTCGTTGTAGAAAAAGTAGGCGAGCAGGAACCGCGCCAGATCGGGATAGCTCATGATGTGCCGGATCGTGTAGCCGACCTCCCTGATCGAGTGCGCGAACGAGGAGCCGCGCTCGCGCCGCCGCTCGCCGCCGGGCGTCGCGCCTGCCGAGCCTTTCGTGTCGCGCAGCGTCAGGAAAAGCGGCGCGGAGAAAACAGCGAAGAAAATGGCGACCAGCAAAAAACTGAGCTTCAGGTTGGAAATGTTGGCGGGCACGATCCCCTTCGAGAGCAGCGGCAGATTGAGCAAGAGAATGGCGAACGCGCCGAGGTAGCCCATCGCGAAGCCGTAGCCGGAGACCCTGCCGATACTGCGCGGGGAGGTGATCTCCGGAAGCCAGGAGTCGTAGAAAACCAGGCCGCCCTCGAAGCCGATGTTGGCGAGGATGAAGAGCGCCGCCGCCACGAGCACCATGCCCGGCCCGGAAAAGGAGAGCAGCGCGGTCGAGAGCACCGAGATGAGCGTGAAGGCGAAGAGAAAGCGCTTGCGGCGGCCCGAGTAGTCCGCCTGCGCGCCAAGCACCGGGGAAATGAGCGCCACGAGCAGCATCGAGATGCTTACGCTCGCGCCCCAGAGCGCGTCGCCCCAGGGTTCGCCATGGCAGATGATATTCTTGAAGTAGAGCGGAAAGGCGAACGTCACCATCATGACGCTGAACGATGTGTTCGCGAAATCGAACAGCAGCCATGAAAAAATCCGGGCCTTCTGCGATGTGTCGTTCATGCCCATCGGAAGGCCGGGTTACGCTCCGCCGAGATGCGCGAAGAGCGACTCGAACAAGCGCCGTCCATCCTCCGAGCCGAGCAGCGCTTCGCTGGCGCGTTCGGGATGCGGCATCAGGCCGAGCACATTGCCCTGCCTGTTGACGATTCCGGCGATGTTGTTCATCGAGCCGTTGAAATTCGCCTCCTCCGTGGCGTTGCCCCCGGCGTCGGTGTAGCGGAACGCCACCTGCCCGTTCGATTCGAGGCTCTCGATGGTTTCGGGCGAAGCGATGTAATTGCCTTCGCCGTGCGCCACCGGTACGCGCAGCACCTCGCCTTTTTCGTAACGATCGGTGAAGATCGTTGTGTTGTTGGCGACGCTGATGGTGGTCTGACGAGAGACGAACTTTCGCCCGGCGTTGCGGATCAGCGCCCCTTCGAGCAGGCCGCATTCGACCAGCACCTGGAAGCCGTTGCAGATGCCGAGCACCGGACGCCCCTTGCCTGCGAAGTCGATCACTTCGCGCATGAGCGGCGAAAAGCGGGCGATGGAGCCGCAGCGGAGATAGTCTCCGTAGGAAAATCCGCCGGGCAGGATGACGGCGTCGCACCCCTTCAGGTCGTGGTCGTTGTGCCAGAGCATCACCGGCTTTGCGCCGGGAAACGACGCGACGGCGTATTCGGTATCGTGATCGCAGTTCGAACCGGGAAATACCACGATTCCAACGGTAACATCAGCCATAAGAGCGTGCGGAGTTTAGTTGACGGGTTCCAGTTCGAAGCTGAAATCTTCCATGATCGGGTTCGACAGGAGCTTCTGGCAGATTTCCGAGCAGACGCGCTCGGCCTCGGCCTGGGAGGCTTCGTCGATAGTCACCTCCATGTATTTGCCGATCCGGATCGACTCGACGCTCGAATACCCGAGATTTTCAAGCGCATGCTGCGCCGCCTTCCCCTGAACATCGAGAATCGAGGGACGAAGGGTCACTTTGATCTTAGCCTTGAATGCCATAGCAATGGTTACGTTGCAAGTTGAGGAGGCCGGAATGACGCATCAGAGCTGCCATTGCCTGACCATGAGCGTCACGGACCTGACGATTCCGAGCAGAATATACAATAACATGGCCACAAAAAAAGCCTTGGCCTGAAAGACCAGCACACAGAAAATCGTGATGACGTACGCAATCATCTGAAAAGGGTGACGGCGAACGGATTCGAGATTCGGCTTGGGCAGGGCGTCGTAGTTGACTTTGCTGACCATGAGAATGGCGAGCGAAACGGTCAGAACCAGCAGCACCTTCTGAAGCGCGACGCCTGTGAACAGGGGTTCGACGCTCATCCACAGCACGAACGAGGCGATGGTCATTGCCTGCGCGGGAGTGGGAAGGCCGGAAAAAGAGTCCTTGTGATAATCGATCAGGTTGATGTTGAAACGAGCGAGACGCAATCCGCTGCCGATCATCAGGAGCGAACTGAAGAGCAGCCCCTGCGGCATACCGAGAGTCGAGAGGCCGAACTGGTAAACAAGGTACGCTGGCGCTGCTCCGAAGGAGACGAGATCCGAGAGCGAATCGAGCTCCACGCCGAATTCGGAGGAGCTGTTGGTGAGTCGCGCCACGAAGCCGTCGATGGTGTCGAAAAATGCCGCGACAAAGATGAGCCACCCGGCGATGATGAAATTGCCCTCGCCCGCCATGACGATGGAGACGTAGCCCGACACCATGTTCATGACCGTGAACACCGACGGCACGAACGAGCGCGAAACGAAGGGAAAGCGCCGCCGGGGCCGCTGGTCCCCGTCTTGCAAAACCGGAGGATAGCGTTTTTGCCGAGCTGTTCTCTCTTCTGTACTCATAAATGAATGTACTTCAGTAAAGTTTCACCGTTTCGCGCCAGACCTGCCATCACAACCATCAAAACTCCGGTGGACGACGACCTGAACCGGTGCGTCTATACCCTTGTAAAAGTTTTGAAAAGTAAGCGATTCCGGTACTCTTTTACAACAAAGAGTTCGAAGGCCGCGCCGATGATTGTTGAAAAATCCCCCGACGGGATCGAGAGCTGCGCATCGTTCCGAATAACGCTGTTTTCTTCACAGGTCATTCTGGGTCAGACAAAGTCTGGGGAAGCGTCAGTAACTCTCCTCCTCCGACGGAAAGCTGTTGCTGCGCACATCGATGACGTAGTTTTTCACAGCTTGCTCGATCACCGAGGAGAGGTCGGCGTAGCGCCGGACGAATCTCGGGCGGAACTCGTTGCTGAGGCCGAGCATATCGTTGATGACCAGCACCTGGCCGTCGCACTCAGGCCCCGCGCCGATGCCGATGGTCGGAATCGTCAGCGAGCGGCTCACCTCTCCGGCGAGTTTCGAGGGAATCTTTTCAAGCACGATGGCGAACGCTCCGGACTCTTCGATGATCTTCGCATCTTCGAGGAGCTGCCGAGCCTCCTCATCCTCCATCGCGCGAACCTTGTAACTACCATATTTGTAAATAGATTGCGGCATAAGGCCGAGGTGGCCCATAACCGGAATGCCAATGTCGGTGATCCGCTTGACCGCCTCGGCGATCACCTTGCCCCCCTCCATCTTGACGGCGTCGCATTCGTGCTCTTTCATGATCTTGCCCGCGTTGCGCACTGCGTCCTCCGACGAAAGCTGGTAGCTCATGAAGGGCATATCGACCACCACCATCGCCCGGCGCGTCTCGGCATGTACGCCGCGCACCACCGCCTTGGCGTGATAAATCATCTCGTCAACGGTCATCGGCAGCGTAGTATTGTGCCCGGCGAATACGTTGCTCGCCGAGTCGCCGACCAGAATCGCGTCAACGCCCGAGCGGTCGAGAATCCGCGCCATCGTGTAGTCGTAGGCGGTCAGCATGGCGATCTTCTCGCCGCGCTGCTTCATATCGAGCATCCTGCGGGTTGTGACGTGAGGTAGTTTATTGGCGGAGGGCTGGTTCATATCGGTCGTAAATTAGAGTGATAAATGAAAACCTTCAAGGCGTTCGATCTCCCCGGAAGTCAAGAGTTTCGCGCCCGATCCGGCGGCCTTCCCCACTTCGGCGATGAGGAGCGGTACGAGATCGGCATAACCCGCGCCGGAGAACTCGTCGAGCGACGCGGTTTTGCGCTCCATGTCGGCATCGACCGCATCGACAAGTTCGCGGGACGCACCCGCAAGATAACGAGAAATCTGCCGATGACGCGCAGTCAGCGGCAAAGAACCGTGCTGGAGCAGCACATTTCCCTGGCGCCGCTGCGCCGAGCCAACGATTTTGCGCCCGCCGACCTGCAACTCGTAGCGGGCCGAGGCGGTGAAACAGGAGACCGATTCGGGGGATGCGTACCGCGCCCGGAAGTCAGGCTGCGACCGGCAGAACTCCGCCGCGACGCCGACTTTGGACAGCGACCGCGCGATGGTTTCGTGCACCATCTGGTAGATCGCTTCATTCGGCAGCGGCGTGGCGGCGAAAAACGAGTAGGTCAGTTCGTCGGCATGAAACACCGCCCGCCCGCCTGTGGGCCGCACCACCACATCGACGCCCTCGGCGCGGCACCGCTCCCGGTCGATCTCCGCCGGATTCTGGTTGCGCCCGAGCGACACCGTCGAAGGCGACCACGCATAGAACCGCCACAGGCAGCCCCCCTCGCCAAACGCCCGCGCGAACGCCCCATCCGCAAACGCCCGCATGAGCCGGACATCGAAATCCATGTTAAACTGACCGGAACAGGCTCCGGTATCGACGCAGTAAACCGATGAAAAAAGAGGTTCCATGAGGGTATCAAGATAACACAAACTGGCAGGGCAAGGACTTCCGGTGAGAAAATAACAGGCGCAGGGGAAAAAAAGAAGTGGCGAGCAGGGGCTTTTCCTGCGGACTTTCATAAACTTTCCGTATCATTCCAGTAGTAGTATCCCGAGCAGTACCATTTACTGAACCCATAATCTCTTGGATATGTCCTTTCACTGTAAGCAAATGCGATTCATCATTATGCTGCTTATGGTACTGGCATTTACATTTGTAAACACGATTATTAACATGGAAGCTGGTGTTGCTTATCATGGCAACCCAAGTACACGAAAATTCCATCAACCACGATGTAAATATTATAACTGTGCCCAATGTACAGTGTTGTTCAGCGGTCGTGAGGCTGCGATCAATGCTGGATACGTACCATGCGGAATATGTAAACCATAATAAAATGCAGTGTCAAGGTTTTACGAAATCTGGCAATCCGTGTCGTAATCAAGCAAGCGCAAACGGGTTTTGCCACATACATGGTGGAACTCCCACACGAAAAGCACGGCGTCGAGAAGCTGAGCATTTATACAACAACATGACTCCTGAACAAAAAGCAGAGAATGACAGCTACGTTATGGGCTGTATGCTTGTAATTATTGCTTTTGCAATTCTTTATGGATTAATAACGGGAGACTGGCAAGGAGTTGGAAAATGGCTTTCAAGATAAAATCATAAACTGAGTATTTATCAAGATAAACTCAACAGAGATGAGAAAAGCATTTTATATTTTAGTAATTGCAGCAACAAGCACTTTATATGGCTGTCAAGATCAATCCTCTCAGAATGAAATTCAATTAGGCCCAGATGAGGGTATAAACAGAACAAAGATTTCGAGATTTTTTCAGAGCAATCCGGTGATAAATAAAGTTCAGATCAGGACTCCATTGAGCGACGCTGTTGCCACTGAATTTATTAATAAGTTAATCGTCTTTCAAAGAAATATCGGCGAAGATGATGAAGATTTTGAACTTTATCTAAATGGCCGCAATAATCAAGAACTCAATGATGTAAATAAAGGAAGAATCGAGATTTATTTTGCTGACGGCAAGGTTTTCAAATATTCAAAAAAGTCATCTCGTGTAAATTCAATGGTTTTTGATGATGGACTTAAAGGCATTGCGGGAAATATTGGAACAATTCACGCCGTATTGATGGGCAATATCGAATACGAAAAATTATTGATAGAACATATGAAAAAGAAGAAAATCCTATCATTTACGCTTGAAGGCTTCGAAACAAAGATTACCGACAAAGAAGCAGACGAGTTTAGAAAAAACATAAATACGGTTATGACCATGAAATAAGATATTGCGTCAAAAAAACCAGCATTAATGACATTGCGGGACTATGCGACATCGCCTCATATTTGGGCTCTTCGCAGAATATCGTGGGAAGAAGGGTGTGTATGAGGTAACATAGAGTAATTTTGAGCTTTACCCAACCGCACCTTGATACTCCCATGCAGAGCCTGACGAGCCATTACCACCAACTTTTAGGTCTTTCCTCAAACTGGAAGGTCGAGAACGTTCATCTGTCGATGAGCGGCAAGCGGGTCGAGATCAGACTGGTCTGTACCGGCAAGCAGGTCGCGTGTCCGGTATGCGGTGCATCATGCAGCATTTATGACCATACCACTGAGCAACGATGGCGTCATCTGGATACCATGCAGTTCGAGACCATTCTGGTGGCCTGTTTGCCACGTTGTCAA
>NZ_VDCH01000035.1 GCF_006265165.1 Chlorobaculum thiosulfatiphilum | reverse complement strand
GACCAGGGCGATCTCGACGGCGCTCTCAACGCTTTCCGTGAGTCGCTCGCCGTGAGTCAACGACTGGCGGCTTCCGATCCTTCACACGCCGGTTGGCAGCGCGATCTCAGCGTCAGCCAGGAAAAAATCGGCAACGTGCTCCGTGACCAGGGCGATCTCGACGGCGCTCTCAACGCTTTCCGTGAGTCGCTCGCCGTGAGGAAACGACTGGCGGCTTCCGATCCTTCACACGCCGGTTGGCAGCGCGATCTCAGCGTCAGCCTGACAAAAATCGCTGAAATCCACGAACAGCAAAGCGAGACGGCATTGGCCCTGCCGCTCGCTGAACAGAGCCTCTCGATCGACGAATGGTTGTCTGCGCTCGACAAGACCAACATCACCTGGCAAAAAGATGTTGAAGTGAGCCGCGAAATGGTCAACCGTCTGCGCGAAGCCATCCGGTAGCTCAACAACCGGGCGGGGAAAGAAAAAAAGCAGCTCCAAACATATGCTGGAGCTGCTTTTAGGTTTTTTGTGAACCCTCTGTTCAGTCAGGCGAATCGAACGGATCAGGTTAAACGCCCGCCAGCCCCCGCCAGTTCACGCCCATGCTTCCGATCGCCGGGAGCATCACCTCGCGCTTCGCCTTGCAGAACTCGGCATCGTCGATGCTGGCGAGGTTCACCTCGACGTTCGCCATGGCGCTCATTAGCCCGGCGAGGTAGCGCTTGAATATCTCGAACCGGGCGCATAGCCGGTGGGGGCATTCAGAGATCGTCTTATGTTCACCATTCCGCCGAGTGCAGGCCGACGATTTCCTTGTATGCAATCGCGGCGGCGCAGGCGGTTACCGGGGCGGTGACCAAGAGGCCGACGCCGAGGGCGAGCACTCCCAGCAGGTTGACGAGGAACAGCACGATCGCCAGAACGAAAAAGGCGAACCAGTTCTTCGTGACGATCTTGCGGCTCGTCTCCATCGCCTGCCAGAACTCCATGCGGTGGTCGATGATGAGGAAGGTGGTCAGTATGTAGCCGACGGCCAGATAGATGCCCGGCAGGAGAAGCAGCGCCATGCCTACGGCTACGAGGATGCCGCTTGCCAGTCCGGCCAGGAAGAGCGGCAGGAAGTAGTTGAAGCCCTTGAAAAAGTCGCTGAACTGGAGCGGCTGGCCGCTGACAAGCCTGAACGCCGCGACGCTGTAACCGGCATAGAGTGGCGCAGCCAAGGCCGAAAAGAGCAGCGAGCCGAAAACCCCCATTTTCGAACTCACGGCCGACGCCACGAAGATGACAAGCGTAAAGCCGATGAATTCGCCGATGTGTTCCCTGAACATCTCCCAGCCCTTCTGCACATAGTCTGAAGCGTTGACCTCGTAATCTTTCTCGATGAGTCTGTCGAACAATGCCGGATCGACTTTCTGTCCGAAATCAAATGGCGCCATGTTTACCCCTGTTTACTTGTTGAAATTGACCGGCAGCGTTGTCGGCCGTGTGCTATTACACGTAATTTATTCAACACTTGCGAAGGCGCAAAGCTTCTTTATGTATTCTGCCGAACCGCGCACGGGGCGGGCGCTATTGCAGAAAAAATGTTCCGCTGTATATTGTGAACGACCCGCTCTCCGGCAAGGGGAGCGCAACGTGCAAGGTGATAAACGGCATTCGATGAAAATTCTGGATCGATACATTCTCAAGGCGCATCTCGGCACCTTCTTTTTTGCGCTGGTAACGATCATTTTTGTGTTCATCCTCTCTTTCCTCACCCAGTTTCTCGAGCGGCTGATCGGCAAAGGTCTCGATTTCAGCATCATCGCCGAGGTCGTCCTGTTGCAGTCGGCATGGATGGTCGGGCTGGCCGTGCCGATGGCGGCGCTGGTTTCGACGGTCATGGCCTTCAGTACCCTCACCAACAGCTCGGAGCTGACGGTGATGCGCTCCGGCGGCATTTCGATCTACCGGCTCGTCGCGCCGGTGCTGCTCATCGCGCTTGCTCTTTCGCTTGCGATGGAGCGCTTCAACAACGTCCTGATGCCCGAGGCCAACTACAAGGCCAACGCCCTGTTTGCCGACATTACCCGCATGAAGCCTGGACTCGGCCTCGACAAGAACGCATTCTCCGATGTCATCAAGGGTTATTCCATCATGGTGCGCGACATCGACAACGAGACCGGCGAACTGAACGATATTGTGCTTTACGATCGCGGACGGTCCGATGTGCGCACCGTGATCATGGCGTCGAGGGGACGCATCCAGTTTACGCAAGATTACAGCCACCTCGTGCTGACGCTCGAAGACGGGCAGATTCACGAGCTTTCCCTGCCGCAGATGGACCGGTACCGGAAAATGGTTTTCGCCAGAAACCGTTACATTTTCGACGCGACCGGATACGGATTCGAACGCACCGATGAGCGGAACCGGCGTCGTGGGGGCAAGGAGCTTTCGGCTGCCGATCTCCTGTCGATGGCAAAAGCGTTTCATCTGAAACGCGACGTGGCGGAGAGTTCGATCGACAAGGGCATCGAGGAGTTGAGGAGAGAGATCGCGACGATTCGCAACCGGCCCGCTCTCGCTTCGACGCCGACAGCGTTGCCGCCCGCCGTGACGGGCCGGGCCATCGAGTTGGTCGATACGATGCTCGACAACGTGTCGCAGCGCATCGAACAGATGCAGGAGAACCGGGAATCGTTCAACGACTATATGATCGAGTATCACAAGAAATATTCGCTGGCATTCGCTTGCCTGGTGTTCGCCGTGGTGGGCGCGCCGCTTGGCGTCATGGCGCGGCGCGGCGGATACGGAGCGGGCGCGGCGCTCTCGCTCTTCTTTTTCGTGCTCTACTGGGTGCTTCTGATCGGCGGGGAAAAGATTGCCGAAAGAGGTCTGCTCGCACCGGCCGTCGTGGTCTGGTTTCCCAATGTCATGCTGGCCGCCGCTGGCCTCTTCATGATGTACCGCCTGAGCAGCTCGGCAAGCGGGTCAGGCCGGTGAAATGGTCGATGAATCGCCAGTCTGCCTGAAGGGCGTGGAGTTCGAGTCTTGCCTCAAGCGGCTCAAGGATTCTCGCTATCAGGGGAATCAGGATTAGGAAAAAACGGTGATTTTTTTATTGGTTTTTTGAGCACGGTTCTTGTCGGAAAAAAGAATAAAAATATATTACCGTATGACGCTAAATGTAAGAAGCGTGTGCTTTAAGAATCAGGTTTTAGATAATGCCCGACATACCTCACCCCGTCAAATCTCCATCCGTCCTCTTTGTTTCTCCATCGCTCATTGCTCTCGCTTCTCACGTTGTTTGTTCTTCACCTCTTGTTTTTCATCCGGCAGGTAGGGACGGCAAGAGTTTTATTACCGGTATTATACTTTGTTAACTTTTTTGTTTTGCTCATGATAAAGAAGTATCTGTACGGTTCGAAAGACACCGGGCCGACGATTTCACCTTATGACCGTTTTGAATCCGAGGAGTTGATCCTGCGTGACGAACTCGCCATCGACCGAACTCTGCTTGCCAATGAACGCACCCTGCTTTCTTATCTGCGATCCGGGGTGGCCATGATGATTACCGGACTGACGATCGTTCACTACGCCACGAAGATGTGGTTTATGTGGGCTGGCGTGGCGTGTATTCCGCTCGGCATCGTTACCGGCATATTCGGTATCTGGCGGTTCCGCAAAATGCAGGGCGCTATTTCGCGTACGCTCAGATGGACGCACAACGCATAAATATTCCGTCGCATCACGCTCCGAGGCCGCTTCAATGCGGCCCGCTTCATTTTCATCGAGTCGAAATCGCCTTTTTCCTGCCGTTCTCATCCACGCTGACGAAGGTTATCCGCGTCGTGAAGACCAGCTCCTTGCTGCCGGTGGTGATCTCCTCGCGGGTGACATCCACGATATATTCGACCGAGGTGGTGCCGATACGGTTCTTCTTCGACTCGAAGCAGAGAATCGTGCCCTGCCGGATGCTTTTCTTGAACTTGATGTTGTCCATGCCGACCGTGACGAAGTTGCAGCCGGGGTAGTCGAGGGTCACAGCGATGTAGCTGACCTCGTCGATCCATTTGAGCAGATTGCCGCCGAACAGAAACCCGAAGTGGTTGAGGTGTTCCGGCATCACGAGCTTGTGTGTTTCCATGGGAGGGTGGTGGGTTAAAAGTTGAGAAAATTGGAACTTATGGGGCTTGTTGGATGGAAGAGTGAAGGATGATTCTTCGCGACTTTATTCAATTCATAATTCATAATTCATCATTCTCTTAAGGGTTTGACCATCAGCACTTGCTCTCGTTCGATGATGACGTTGCCGGGGGTTTTGCGGTCTTTTTTGATGTATTTCTTTTGGGTGCAGATCACCGGCGCGAGTTCGGAGTGTTTTGCCGAGGAGTGCCAGGCGGCGATTTCGGCGGCGCGGCGGATCTCCGAGGCGTTGTGCATTCCCGCGCCCTTGAGCACGCAGTGCGAGCCGGAGGCTCCTCTTGCGTGAAGCCAGATGTCGTCGGGCTTGGCGAAGCCGAAGGTGAGCTTTTCGTTGTTCGCCGAGTTTCTGCCGATGTAGAGGGTGATTCGGTCGCTGATCGGGATCGTCCGGAACTGCGGCGTTTTGTCCTGCTCTTTCCGTTTTTTGCCGGAGGATGATCCCGCTTCGAGCACTTGCTGCAAGCGCTCGGGGGAGTCGGCCTCGTCGAGCTTGGCGAGTTTCAGGCGGAGCGTGTCGAGTTCCGCTCGCAATTCGGCGTGGCGGAGTTTTTGCGCTTCGGCTTTATTGCGATTTTTCGTCGCCTGCGTGAAGTACCATGCAGCATTTTCCTGGAGGTTGAGTCCCGTTTTGACGGGAATCACCACGTCGGGCGAGTCGGCATCGAAGAGGTTCGGCACCGTCACCGTGCTGCCCGAAGGCTCGACTGCGCCGATGGCTCCGGTGAGCAGGTGCCCGAACCGCTCGTTGCGCTGCGAAACCTCCTCCGGATCGTGCCCGGCGCTGGCGTTCAGCTCCTTTTCGAGCTTGCCGATTTTCGCCGCCAGCTCCCGTCGCATCTCGACGGCGCGTTCCCGCAAGTGCAGATGGCGATACATCTTGCGGCTGTAGTGGTTCAGCGCGTCGATGACGCTCTCGAACGTGACGGCCTCGTCGCCTGACTCCGGAGCGAAGAGCGAGAAGGCTGGCGGCTGGCCGGGATTTTCGACGACGCACGGGGCGGAGGAGGCGAGATCGTAGAAGATGGCGACGAACGCCTCGTGGAGTTGTTCGGGCGACTCACCCTCCGCAATCGCGAGGAGTCGCCGCACGAGCTTGCGGTCGAAGCCGGGCAGCATCGAGAGCAGTCGCTGGTCGAGCGGCTCTGTGCTGTCGCTCTTTTCGAGCTTTTGCCGGAACAGCGCCAAGTCAGCGGCGAGCTGGTCGAGCGCCCGGAAAAACGGTACGTCGGCCTCCGTCTCGTCGAACGGCGTGTTTTCGAGCTTCCGCGCATCCTTGAAGGCATCGACGATCCGTCCGTCGCGCACGAGCAGCATGTTGGTTTCGGCGCTGAACATCCGCAGCACGAGGGTGTGGCCGTCGTCGAGCGAGAAACCGATTTGCCGGTCGGCGGGCGAGATCACGACGCCGGTGATCTGTCGCTCGTAGATCCGGCTCATGATGCCCGCCGTGTTGCGGCTCTTGCGGTTCAGTCCCTCCCGCGTGAAAAGCGAGAAGCGCGGCGAGCGCACGGTGACGACGAGTTGCAGATGCTCGCCCTCCGGCGTGACGAAGGCGAGCGTGATTTCGTTTTTCTGCTGCGAATGGATTTCAAAAAGGTAGCCGCCCGCAAGACGCTGGTGCAACTCGGCGGCTGCGTGGTAAAGCGTGAAGTAGTTGCGGAGCATGGGCGTGAGTGGTTGCGCGGGCGCTTTCTTTCCTCTATTTTCCATAAAGTAAATCTGACTCAATGTATCAATTCTACGCTTATGCATGAAGAGGGCAATAGTGGGTGCTGCTGCGGCGCTTCGGGCGCAAGTGGTCAGCCGGAAGAGCGGCTTGGGTGGCACGAATATTTCATGAGCGTGGCGCACCTCATTTCACGCCGGGCGACCTGTACGCGGGGCCACATCGGCGCGGTGATCGTGCGCGACCACAACATCCTCTCGACCGGCTACAACGGCGCGCCCTCCGGCCTGCCGCACTGCAACGAGATCAACTGCAAAATCTACCGCAGCACCCACCCCGACGGTACCGTCGAGGAGAACTGCGTCAACACGATCCACGCCGAAATCAACGCCATCGGGCAGGCGGCCAAGCACGGCGTATCGATCAAGGACGCCGACATTTACATCACGGCCAGCCCTTGCATTCACTGCCTGAAGGTGCTCATCAATGTGGGCATCAAGACGATCTACTACGACAAGCCTTACAAGATCGAGCACATCGCCGAACTGCTGCGCTTGTCGGGCATCAGGCTCGTGCAGGTGAGGGCTGAGAATTGTTGAGCGGGGGGACGGGAATGGCGACGAATCCAGATGCGGCGGCGCGTCCGGAGGATGAAGGTTACATGCGGCGATGCCTCGAACTGGCCAAACGCGGCGCGGGCAGCGTGAGTCCGAATCCGATGGTCGGCTCGGTGATTGTCCACGACGGGCGTGTCATCGGCGAAGGGTGGCACCGGCAGTACGGCGGGCCGCATGCGGAGGTCAACGCCATAGCGTCGGTCGAAGATGAGACGATGCTTCGATACGCCACGCTGTACGTCAATCTGGAGCCGTGTTCGCACTACGGCAAGACGCCGCCGTGCGCCGATCTGATCGTCGAAAAGCGCATTCCACGCGTGGTCGTCGGCTGCCTCGATCCGCACGAAAAGGTGGCGGGCAAGGGGATCGCCAGGCTTCGTGAAGCCGGAATCGAGGTGACGGTCGGTGTACTCGAAGCGGAGTCGGAGCGGCTCAACGAGGCGTTCATGACCTCGCATCGCAAGGGCCGCCCGTTCGTCGCGCTCAAAACCGCGCAGACGCTTGATGGGCGCATTGCCACCTCGCTCGGCGGGTCGAAGTGGATCACCGGCGAAGAGTCGCGGCGGGAGGTGCACCGGCTGCGGTGCGTCTATGACGCCGTCATGTGCGGCGCTTCGACGGTGCTGGCCGACAACGCCGAGCTGACCGTTCGCCACTGCGCCGGGCGTCAGCCGTTGCGCGTACTGCTCGACCGGCGGCTTCAGGTTCCTGTCGAGACGCGAATTTTCAACGCCGAAGCGAAAACCCTCGTTTTCGCGTTGCGCGATGAGGCGGAGGAGTGTCTGGTCAGTCAGCTCGGAGCGCGGGGCGTCGAGGTGGCGACGGTCGGCGAGTCCGGCGGCGGACTCGATCTTTCCGAGGTATTCGCGGAGCTGCACAAGCGCCGGGTGCTCTCGGTGATGGTCGAGGGTGGAAGCCGGTTGTCCGCCTCGATGATCAGGTCGGGACTTGTCGATAAATATTACGTCTTCATCGCGCCGAAACTTTTCGGTGGCGACGGCCTGGCGAGCTTCGGCCCGCTCGACGTGACGCATCCCGATTACGCCATCAAACTCAGCTTCGCCGGTATCGAGAGGTTCGGCGAAGACATTTTACTCGAAGCATATCCAAAACACTGATGGCGGGATTTTTCAAAAGCGGCGGCAAGAAGAAAAGCAAAGGCGGCAACAATCGCGGAAGAGTCAACACTTCATCCGGAGGGTTCATGAACAATAACGATCTTGGCAAACTCCTGATCCGCTTGTGCGTCGGCGGCCTCATGCTGTTTCACGGTGTGCACAAGCTGATTCACGGCTACGGCTTCATCGCGGGCAAGCTCAACGCCGCGCACCTGCCTGCCTGGCTGGTCGCGGGGGTGCCGATGGGCGAGGTGGTCGCGCCGCTGCTGATCGTGCTTGGCCTCTACACCCGGCCCGCAGCGCTTGTCGAGGCAGTGCTGATGGGCATGGCCGTCTGGCTCGTGCACATGGGCCAGCTCGCTTCGCTGACCGATCAAGGCGGCTACGCTCTCGAACTGCAAGCCTTCTACTTTTTCGGCTCCATCGCCATCTTTTTTCTCGGCGCGGGTCGCTACAGCGTCACGAAAGGTA
Source organism: Chlorobaculum thiosulfatiphilum (assembly GCF_006265165.1). GTDB lineage: Bacteria > Bacteroidota > Chlorobiia > Chlorobiales > Chlorobiaceae > Chlorobaculum > Chlorobaculum thiosulfatiphilum. The sequence goes on along the minus strand of NZ_VDCH01000035.1, from coordinate 13,502 downwards.
CGGGGCCGTGGAACTGATGCGCCAGCAATGCTGAACCTCTCACTGAATTCTGCAATCCGCGCGAAATATGACGAATGGATTGCAGAATTCAGCTACCGTGAGAAGATCGCTGACAATGTTCAGAGAGAATAGAGTGAAATGATAGAAGAGCACTTATGAGTGCCAGAAAAAGTATTGGTATTCCTTGCAAAAACGAGCGCCGCCAGAACGCGCATGGCATTTTTCCGGCGATTACGAATCGTCAGGCAGCGCAGACTTTCTGAAGTTTGACAATCGCCGCTTTTTTTGCCCGAACGCCTTCGTCCCACTCGCTGCCGAACATGGCGGCTTCACTGAGCTTGTCCATGATCGCGGTCAGGGATTTGATTTTTCGCCTGTCTGCACTGGCGATTTCAGTTTTTACTTCGATTTTTAGAATTTCATTCTGCACACACTGGATTGCATCGAGAAATTTATCCTCTTCGATATGCTTGAGGATGAGTTGTGCTACACTTACTGTCATAGACGAAACGTGGTTATATTTTGAGTCGCGGCACGAATTCACTCTCATGCCATGACACGATGATTGAAACAGGAGAAAGGGAAATCTTTTGAGTGCTTACTTCGCGCGCACTATGCGCTCTATATACGAATCTGTATGAAGCGAATATATCAGATACAAATAAAATTTGCTAATCGTTTTTTTAAGACCTTGAAATAAACGCGGCGACAATCTCCAGATTTTGTGACAGAAACTTCCGCTCAGTCAATAAGGTTCAATATTTCAAGCAGTTAGGGAGAGTAGTGTTGCGGCGCCTTGACTGACTGACAGAGGCCGTTGCCCGGTTTTTTCTCGCCATGCCTGCGCAAGCCACCATGACTCAGCGCTGTTCAGTTTTGCGTCACCACCATCCGGCAGCTTCAATCGATCCGCGCCTTGTGTCCTTGCTGACGGGTTTAGCCGTACCCATGCGGGAGATGCTCTGTGTTTGGATCTCTGTTAAAAGCTCCACATTTCCAGGTTTCGGCGGTATTGACAATCATTGACTGAAGCGAATGAACCAGCCCATGGTTACTCTGAAGAGTATCGATAACGAATACTAATTTACACCCTGAGCCAATCGATTGCTGGTAATTTTCCGCAATGAGCGACTCTGAGGCTCGACTTCGCGGACGGGCAATGAAAGCCGCGAAGAAACGTCGATCAATATCCGAACCGGTATGTCAGCAGGAACTCAAAAATCTGAAAACGGTGGTTTTGCTGAAACATAAGATTTTCAACTATTAAAGGCAAGCAATTTTATCTGTTCAGAAGCATTACAATGGAAACGCACTGTTATTACTTCGTTTCTGTATCGCAAAAGCATACCAAAATGACGCTGACGCCCATATGACTGATGAAATACGCTGACGTCATGGTGCCACCTGACAAATGAGTACCGCAGAACGCTTCAATGCCAGTTATTCTGTGCTTTAAGGGGCAGATGCCCGTTATGCGAAAAGTGCTGAAAAAATGGCTGAATCAGTCACAGGATTTTTGGAATTCTTATCAACCGTTGATAATCCTGAAACTGGTCTGATAACGGTAAAGACTTATGGAATAAACATTTATGTGCGCTTTTTTGGTTTCTGACCGTCACCGCAGGCAAGGATTGCCTCTTTGACCATTTGAGCCGGTTCTGCAATCCGGTTTTTTACGTAGCCATGTATTACAGAACTTGTCCTGCCGCGAAATCTGACGCCCTGCCTGTTTTAGCTCAATGACAATTGGTTTGTATTTTCTTCGCTGAATACGAGAATTTGAAGGAATCAGGGTTTGTTCCGGTGTGCTCCGGGCATCAGGGAATAAAGGAATGAATTTAAACTGGTAATTCACCAGTTGGAAATATGCTAAAACAGCATTTCGATGTTGATTCCATTCATAGCATTATTTTCTATGAATTAAAAGCAGTTTTGTTTCTACAGTATATTTCGGCAGCTTTTCTTTGTCGATATTTCGATCACGGCAGGTGTGCTTACAGATCAGGTATCGGCAGTGACTTGGCGCAATTGCTGGTTTTGATTGACAATCTGTCGCTTGTGCGGTACCTTGTTTTATAGAATAACACCTCAAACGGCGCAAGTTTCGTGTTTGCATCGGAGGGAATAAAGAACATCATCGCAACAGCATTGAATCACGTTTTTGAATTCAGCAATGTCAGCGCTTACCGAAACGGGACGCTGGTGTTCGACGGGCTTGACCTGAGTATCCGGAAAGGGGAAAACACGGCGATTCTCGGGCCGAACGGGTCGGGAAAGACAACGCTGATGAAGCTGATTTCGCGGGAAATTTATCCCGTCTGGTCGGAACAGAGCCGGATGCTGGTCTATGGCCGCGACCAGTGGAACGTCGAGGAGCTGCGCTCGCGGCTTGGCATCGTATCGCATGACCTGCAACAGAATTACGGTACTCACGCCAAAGGACGCGACGTGATTCTGTCGGGCTACTATTCGAGCATCGACATCTGGCCGCATCAACTTTTCGGTGCTGCTGAGATCGGGCGGGCCGAGGAACTGATGCGGCGCCTCGGTATCGAGGAGCTTGCCGACCGGCCCTTCGGCAAAATGTCCACCGGCCAGCAGCGCCGCTTTCTGCTTGGCCGCGCGCTGGTGCATCGACCGGAAGCGCTCTTGCTCGACGAGCCGACCAGCGGCCTCGACATCACGGCGTCATTCCACTACCTTGACAAGGCGAGGCGGCTCATGCAGCAAGGCATTCAGCTCATTCTCGTCACGCATCACATTCACGAAATTCCGCCGGAGATTACGCGAGTCATCTTCATGCGCAAAGGGCGCATCGTGGCCGACGGCGACAAGGAGGCCATTTTGACCTCGTCCGGCGTCTCCAGCCTGTTCGACTGCGGCGTCGAACTGATCGAACGCCACGGGTTTTACTTGCCGGTACCGGCAGGTGAATTATGAATTATGAATGTTGAATTATGAATTGAAAGAGGGTGGATTAGTTTTCCTCGATTATCCTATCAGACTTATCAGACCCATTCGACCTCTTCGTCCTGTTCTTTTTTTCTCAAGGAACGGAACACCGTTGCTTCCGGTTTATGGTGCAAGTGCTTTTGAAATCTTCTTCTAACCACTCAATTTATATCCATCATGGCAACCATCACGCTCAAGGGAAATTGCATTCAGACCGTCGGTGAGCTTCCGGCAGTCGGCAGCCAGCTCCCTGGCTTTTGCCTCGTCAAGAGCGATCTTTCGGAAGTCTCTCCGGCTGATTTTGCTGGCAAGAAGGTCGTGCTGAACATCTTTCCGAGCCTCGACACAGCGGTTTGCGCGGCGTCCGTACGGCGCTTCAACAAAGAGGCTGGCGAGCGGGGCGACGCTGCCGTGCTCTGCATCTCCGCCGATCTGCCGTTTGCGCAGGGGCGGTTCTGCACCACCGAGAGACTCGAAAATGTGGTGTCGCTCTCGGTGTTCCGTTCGCCAGAGTTCGGCGCGGAGTATGGCCTCACCATCACCGATGGGCCGCTCAAAGGCTTGCTCTCCCGCGCGGTGATCGTTGCCGATGCTTCCGGCAAAGTGCTCTACGCCGAGCAGGTTCCCGAGATCGTGCAGGAGCCGGATTACGACAAGGCGCTTGCCGCGCTCGCCTGATTTTCTGCTTGCGTTTTTCTCTCCGGAGCCATGCCGTCTGATGATCGCATGGCTTTTTTATTTCTTCCCGAATTTTCATTTCAGCAACAGAATCGTCCCTGCGATTTAGTCGGAATTACGTTCGTATTTCATATCTTTTTTTGACATTGTTCCCGCTTGATTTCCGGCGTTTCTACTTTTCAAATAAAGCAAATCTGAAATCCATGCAACCCCACGCTTCTCCCGCAGCTTCGCCGGTCGAGCGCAGCCTCGCCGAGATTCACCTCGCTGACCTGACCGCAGGCAAAACTTATCATCCCTCCCCGGCTACCTGGGAAGATGAAGTACTCTATTTTCTTATGCTCGACCGTTTTTCGGACGGCAGGGAGCACGGCGGCTTCAATGATCTCGACGGCAAGCCGCTCCCGGTGGGCAAGGCTCGTACGACGCCGCTCTTCCGCATCGAAGCCGACGCGAACAATGCCGAGTGGCAAAAATGGTTCGAGGCTGGCCGGGGGTGGTGCGGCGGAACCATCGCGGGGATGCGCGACAAGCTCGGCTACCTCAAGCGGCTTGGCGTGACGGCGATCTGGGTCAGCCCGGTGTTCCGGCAGGTGACGGGCAGCGATTGCTACCACGGCTACGGCATCCAGAACTTCCTCGATGTCGATCCCCGCTTCGGTACACGCGAGGAGTTGCGCGAGTTCGTGGCCGAAGCGCATGAGAGCGGCATCCGGGTGATTCTCGACATCATTCTCAATCACGCCGGCGACGTATTTTCCTATCAGGATAACCAGCAGTATTTTTATCACGAGGGGTGGCAGTGGCCGGTCAAGGGCTACCGGATGAAGCAAGGCGATGCTGGCAGCATTCCGTTCGACGCGAGCGGGGAGTATCCCGGAATCTGGCCAGACGGGGCGATCTGGCCGGTGGAGCTCCAGAGCGAGACGACCTGGACGCTGAAGGGTGAAATTCGCAACTGGGACGGATTTCCAGAGTATCTCGAAGGGGATTTCTGCTCGCTCAAGGATATCGATCACGGCTTCGGGCTGAACGATCCTTCCCTGAGCTGGGACCTCGAACGGCGCATCAGCCTGTTCCGCCCCTCGGCGGCGCTCGATCACCTCGTGAAGGTCTATCGCTTCTGGATGGCGTACGCCGACATTGACGGCTTCCGGCTCGACACGGTCAAGCACATGGAGCCGGGCGCGGTGCGCTACTTCGCCTCGTCGATCCACGAGTTCGCCCAGTCGATCGGCAAGGAGAACTTCACGATCATCGGCGAAATCACCGGCGGGCGCTCCTACGCCATGCAGATTCTCGACGTGACGGGCCTCGACGCGGCGCTTGGCATCGGCGACCTGCCCGACAAGCTCGAATTCCTTGCCAAGGGGTGGCGCAGCCCCGGCAACCCGGAGACCGGCGAGCAGGAGGGGTACTTCGACCTGTTCCGCAACAGCCTGCTCGACGGAAAGAACAGCCAGCAGTGGTACTCGAAGCACATCGTCACCATGATCGACGACCACGACCAGGTGGGCGAGCAGCGCAAATACCGCTTCTGCGGCGACTCCCTGAACAGTTGGAAACTCCTGAAAGCCGCGCTGGGGCTGAACCTCGCCACCGAGGGGATCAGTTGCATCTACTACGGCACCGAGCAGGCGTTCAACGGCGCCGATCCGCGCAGCGACGACTATTCGTACGGCGACGTGTTCCTGCGCGAGTGCATGTTCGGCGGGCCGTTCGGCTCGCTGCAAAGCACGGGGCGGCACTTCTTCAACGAGGAGCACGAGGTCTATCGCTTCGTGGGCAGGCTGGCGGAGTTCCGCAAAGGCGAGATTGCCCTGCGCCGGGGACGGCAGTATCTGCGGAAAGTTTCGGCGACCGGCAACGAGGGGGAGTTTTTCTTTCCCCAGCCAATGAACGGCCAGATGCGCTGGGTAGTAGCCTGGTCGCGCATCATCGCCGAAACGGAGTGCCTGTGCGCCATCAACACCAGCCTCGAACGCGAACTGACGGTGTGGGCGGTGGTCGATCACCAGCTCAACCCGCCCGGCAAGTTGATGCAATGCGTCTTTTCGTCGTCGCCGGAGCAGGAGGGTGCTGAAACGGAGGTGATGCCGATCTGCGGCTCGTCGGTGCGGATCACCGTGCCGTCCGGCGGTTTCGTCGTCTATCGCTGAGGCGCGGCGTTTGTCGCGAAAATTGAGCAAAGTGGCGGAGTCGGGAGCTTTTCCGGCCCCGCCTTTTTTGTTACTATATTCATGGCCGGATTGTCCCGAAAGCCGGGAGCGCCAAGATCGAAGTAGGTCACGATTCCGAAGAAGAGGACGGCTCTTGTGGCCGCCCTGTCATGATTAGAGCAAGCGAATCGACACAAAAAACGACAGTAATAAATATATGTTCACAGGAATTGTCAAGGATATAGGAGCGGTCGAGGGTACCGCGCGACAGGGGAGCGGGGTGCGGCTGAAGGTGCGGTATACTTCGCAGGCGGAGTTTGGCGATTTGTCCATCGATGAGAGCGTGAGCATCAACGGCGCTTGCCAGACGGCGGTGGCGGTCGGGCCGGGGTGGTTCGAGGTCGATACGGTGGCCGAGACCCTCAAAAAGACCACGCTTGGCGCGTTTCGTCCGGGTACGCCGGTCAATCTCGAACGGGCCGTGCGCCCGATGGATCGCCTCGGCGGCCACTTCGTGCTTGGCCATGTTGATGGCGTCGGGCGCGTGACGCGCATCGAGGAGGTGGGCGGCAGCCGCATGATTTCGGTGGCGTTCGACACGCGCTTCGACCAGTGGATCGTCTCCGCTGGTTCCATCGCCATCGACGGCGTGAGCCTCACGGTGGCCTCGGTCGAGCCGGGGCAGTTCACGGTGGCGATCATTCCCTACACCTTCGGCCACACCACCATCACCGGCCTCGGCGTCGGCAGCGAGGTGAACCTCGAATTCGACATCCTCGGCAAGTACGTCGCCCGGCAGAACTCCGCAGGTACTCCGGCGGAGAGCCGCATCACCGAATCGTGGCTGAGTGGCCAGGGGTTTGCATGAAGCCTGAAGAGCCGCAACAGCCCGACCTCTTCGGATTTCCGTCCGGCAAGCGATCCGACGCGAAGCTCTTCCAGCCGCTCGCCGAACGGGTGCGCCCGCGCCAGATCGACGAGCTGTTCGGCCAGGAGCACCTCGTCGGCGCGGCGGGGCCGATCCGGCGCTATATCGAAGAGGGGCGGATTCCCTCGATGATCTTCTGGGGGCCGCCCGGCTCCGGCAAGACGACGCTCGCCGAAATCTGCGCTGGGTCGCTGAACTACCGCTTCGAGCAGCTCTCCGCCACCGACGCGGGCGTCAAGGATGTGCGCCGCGTACTCGAACTCGCCCAGAAGAGCCGCTCCATCGACGGGCGGCAGATGCTGCTTTTCATCGACGAAATCCACCGCTTCAACAAGGCGCAGCAGGATACGCTGCTGCACGCCATCGAGCAGGGCCTCGTCGTGTTGATCGGCGCGACCACCGAGAACCCGTCGTTCGAGGTCAACCGGGCGCTCCTCTCGCGGATGCAGGTCTATATCCTCCAGCCGCTCGGCGACGACGAGGTGCGGCGGGTGGTCGAACGCGCCATCGCGGACGATCCGGCGATGAAGGCCGCCGGAGTCGAGGTGCGCGACATGGAGTTCCTGCTCGCCTACGCCGCCGGTGACGCCCGCAAGGCGCTCAACGCGCTCGAAGCCGCCGCCTCGCTCGTGCCGCGCGGAACCTCGCCGGTGGTGATCGACCGCAAGCTCTTCGAACAGGCGCTCCAGCACCGCGCGGCGGCGTACGACAAGGGGGGCGAGTCGCACTACGACACGGTGTCGGCCTTCATCAAGTCGATGCGCGGCTCCGACCCCGACGCGGCGCTCTTCTGGATGGCGAAGATGATCGACGGCGGCGAGGATCCGAAGTTCATCGCCCGGCGTATGGTGATCTTCGCCAGCGAGGACATCGGCAACGCCGATCCTTACGCGCTGACACTCTCGGTGGCGGTGTTTCACGCCGTCGAGCTGATCGGCCTGCCCGAAGCGCGGATCAACCTCGCGCAGGGGGCGACCTACCTGGCCTCGTGCCCGAAGTCGAACGCGAGCTATGAGGGGATCGGCGAGGCGTTGTCGGACGTCAAAAGCGCGGGCGCGTCCGCCGTGCCGCCGCTCCACCTGCGCAACGCCCCGACCGACCTGATGAAGGAAATCGGCTACGGCAAAGGCTACCGCTACCCGCACAACTACCCCGGCCACTTCGTCGAAGAGCACTACTTCCCCGAACAGATGGAGCCGAAAGCCTACTACCGCCCGACGGGCGAGGGCCGCGAAAAGTTCATCCGCGAACGGCTGGAGGCTTTGTGGAAGGATCGCTATCGCGAGTAATTGCAATGGATTGGGTTAGATGGTATATTTTTAAAGGATTCTCAAAAAACCTCGGCTTCCTGAATCTGAATGCCATGAGATGAGCGAGACTGAAAAAAGAAAAATCAGGGTTTTCATCGCCTCGCCGGGTGATCTGGTCGAAGAGCGCCGGAAATTCCGGGATGCAATCACAGTGCTCAACATCGGCTTTGGTGACGGCGCGAATGTTGAATTTATCCCTTTGGGATGGGAGGACACGCTGGCCTCAACTGGTCGGCGAAGTCAGGGCGTTATCAATCAGGATATTGACGCCTGCGATGTTTTCATTTTAACGATGCACCGCCGCTGGGGACAATACGCTCCCGACGCAGCGCCGTATTCTTCGTATACCGAGGAGGAGTTTCACCGGGCGTTGGAACGGTGGAAGAAGTCGGGTTCACCTGAAATTTTCGTGTTTTTCAAGCGTGTCGATGCAGCATCGGAGGCTGATCCGGGAGTTCAATTAAGCAAGGTGATAAAATTCCGCCAGCATCTTGAAGAGACACGCCAGATTCTTTACCGCTATTTCGATTCCCCTGAATCTTTTCTCAATGAAGTTGATACTCATCTCCGAGCTTATGCGAAAGGTGAATTGCCGAAAGCAGAAGAGCGTGATGATGCGGTTGTGCTTCCGATAGCGGCACTTGAGGAGGTCGAGAAAGCGAAACAGGTTGCGTTGCAGAAAACGGAAGAGGCAAGACAGGCGAATGATAAGGCTGAGATAGAGCGTTTGAAACGGGACGCTTTGGAGTTACAGATGGCTAAAGATGCCGCGAAACTTGCGAAAGAGGGAAAGATCGAATTTGCGAGGGAAAAGTTTACGAAGCTGGTTACTGAGACGACAAACTTACGGATACTTTATCTGGGATATGAATTTTTTCATCGCACAGGTGATTTGAATTCTGCTTTCAGGGTTCTTGAGAAATGGCTCACTCTTAGTGGTGCTGAAAACAAAACTGAAGAAACTGCGGTTGCCTTTGGCAATCTCGGGATATTGTATAGAATGCGAGGCGACCTTGACCATGCGGAGGAGATCCATAAAAAGGCACTGGTCATCAATGAGGAGCTTGATCGAAAGGATGGTATAGCCATTACCTATAGTAATCTCGGAATTGTATATGAAAAGCGAGGTGATCTTGAAAATGCTGAGAAGATGTACGAAAAGGCACTGGTCATCAATGAAGAGCTTGGCCGAATAACGGGTATGGCTATCGTCTATGGCAATCTCGGAATTGTATATGAAAAGCGAGGTGATTTTCAACGTGCGGAGGAGATGTACAGAATGGCGCTGGCGATTAATGAGGCGCTTGGTCGAAAAGAGTACATGGCCAATCAATATGGCAACCTCGGAAATTTGTATGCAACGCGAGGCGACCTTGATCTTGCAGAAGAGATGTATAAAAAAGTATTAGCCATAGATGAAATACTTGGAAGAAAAGAGAGTATTGCCAATGCGTATTCTAATCTTGGAATTGTGTATAAAGACCGAGGAGACGTTAAAATGGTGGAGGAGATGTATCAGAAGGCAATCGTTCTTTTTAAAGAAATTGGCTCGCCAATAGAGAAAGAAGTCACTGAGTGGTTACGAGAGTTAAGAGACGGCGAATCATCATCCGAAGGTGATACCGAAGCATAAAATCACAACAAACAGAAGTCCCATGAATTGTTACCCATACATCCACAACCTGCGCAGAATAATCGCATTGCTTGTACTCTTTTTCGCGTGCTCGATTTCCGCTCACGCAGCGGACGCCCCGGAGCCATCGGCGAAACAGCCGCTGGTTATCAGCCTTGACGATGCGGTTCGGATTGGGGAGCAGCATAACCGGGAGCTGGAGATTGCGCGGCTCGATAAGCGGATGGCGGGGCAGAAGGTTCGGGAGTCTTGGGCGGAGGTGCTGCCGCATCTGTCGTCGAGTTTGACTTACACCCGCACACTGAAGCCGTCGGTGATGTTTTTGCCGGTGGGCGCGTTGACCGGCAATCCGTCGCTTGGCACACAGGCAATCGAGATCAGTTCGGACAACTCGTCCATCGCCTCGCTCAATCTCAGCCAGAATATCTTCAAGCTTTCGGCCTTCGCGGGCATCAAGGCCGCCGGGCTGGTTCGCCAGATCAGCGACCAGTCGTTTCGCCAGACCAACGCCGGGGTGGTGACTTCGATTCGCCGCGCCTATTACGACGTGCTGATCGCCACCGAAAAGCGCAAGCTGGTCGAGCAGAGCATTAGCCGCTGGGAGGCGGCTCGCAAGGACACCAACGCGCTCTTCCGGCAGGGCGTGGCCGCCGACATCGATACGCTCAAGGCGTGGTTGTCGGTCGAGAATCTCAGGCCCGACCTGATTCGCGCACAGAACAACGAGGCCATCACCGCAACCAATCTGAAGCGGGTCATGGGCATTGATCAGGAGACGCCGCTGACCCTGACGAGTTCGCTCGCCTTCCACGAAATCGCCGTGCCGCATAGCGTGGCTGCGGCGTACAGCGAGGCGCTCGACAAGCGCCCGGATGTGCGGAGCCTCTCGCTCCAGGCCGAAGCCGAGAACGCGAAGGTGATGGCCGCCCGATCCGAGGGGCTGCCGGTGCTGAGCGCCTTCGGGCAGCTCGAGGCGCAGACGCAGTTCAACGACGGCACCTCGCTCGACGCCACCCGCTGGCCGGTTTCATCGACGGCTGGCTTGCAGCTTTCGGTGCCGATCTTCTCCGGCTTCGCCACGAGCGCGAGGATTCAGCAGGCCAAGATCGAGCGCTTGCAGACCCGTACGCGGTACGAAGACCTGAAGTCGCAGGTGCGGGCCGACGTCGAGGTGCGCCTCTCCAACGTCATCGAAGCCCGCAAGCGCATCGACGTGCAGTCGAAAACCATCGCCGTCGCCGAGCGCAGCTACCGCATCACCTTGCTCCGCCTGCGCGAAGGCATCGGTTCCCGCCTCGAACTCACCGACGCCGAGTTGCAGCTCGACACCGCCAAAACCAACTACCTGCAAGCGGTGTACGACTATCTCGTTGCGTCGGCGGAGCTGGAGAAATCGCTGGGCCGCATCGATCCCGCGGTCGAGGCGAAGATGTGAGGGGGTGAATTTAACGGAAAGGCTTCGATCCGAGATCAAGCGATTGATGCGGAAAGAGGTTGGGCTAAAGCCCTGAATTTTATTATCCGTTGTTTTATCCCCGGCTTGAAAGCTGGGGCAATTGGGCAGAGTGTATTATTATCTCGGGTAAAAATCTTAACAATTGCCCCGGTCTTTAGACCGGGGTTCATGGGTAACACAAAATAAATCTGGGCTTTAGCCCAATATCTTCAGTTGGCTCATTGGCCATATTTTGCGTCCGAGCAGTAACGCCGGAAAAGGTTGGGCTAAAGCTCTTGATTTTGGGATTTGCTGATTCTCCCCGGCTTGAAAGCCGGGGCAATTGTGGAAAGCTTCTTATTACCCCTTCATCCTCACCGCCCGGACGACCATGCTCGACGCAAGTCGCGGGTCGCGGCCAGACGCGAGGGAGCGGATGGCGTTGGACGCTGCTCGACTCGCCGCGCCGATGCCGAGTGGGCGTCCGTTGATCGTGCGATCCAGTTTTTCGCTGAACCAGACGTTGTAGAGCGTGTCGGGAATCCAGGTGCCAAGGTCGAGCACTGAGAAGCCGTGCTTTTCGAGTAGCTTGCCGAGCGTTTCCGGCGTGAAGTGGTAGAGGTGGCGCGGGGCGTCGAGGGCGATCCAGTTGGGGCCGTAGCGCCGGGCGTCGTCGCTATCCAGGTTTGGCACGGCGATGATGAGCTGGCCGTCGGGCGTCAGCAGCTCGCGGGCGCAGTCGAGCGATTCGCCGAGGCGGTGCAGGTGTTCGAGCGTGTGCCAGAAGACGATGCGGTCGAAGCGGATGTCGAAATCGCTCTCCTCCAGCCCGGCTTCCGAAACGCAGAGTCCTGCATTTCTCGCGGTGTCAGCCGCCTGCCGGTCGGTCTCAACGCCGAAAAGATTCGTCAGCGGGATGCCGTAATCGCGATGAATCCGCATGAGCAGCCGTCCGGTAGAGCAGCCGACTTCGAGGATTCGTACCGATTTGGCCGGTTTTTCGAGTCCTTTCATCACGATTTTCGCTTTTCCGCCGAGCAGAAGTGACGTAACGGCGAGCCAGGTGCGGTCGCGCAGGGTGCGGGCGTTTCCGGCGTGAAGAAACGGATCGTAGGTTTCGGCGGGGTAGTGGGCGGCCATCTCGTCCACTTCGGGCCGGGGGTTGAGCATCACGAGGCCGGAGGCCGTCGAGCGCACGAGCCGCCACGACGGGCCGCGCAGGTCGAAGCGGTCGGGGGCTTGCATCAGCGGGAGGAACTCCCTGCTTCCGGTGATTGGGCAGGGGACGGTTTTCATTACGCGGGAACTACGGCTTCTCTTGCTCGCTCTGGAGCTTCAGGATCGCCTCGCGGAGCTGGATGTAGGTTTTGCGGAGGTCGTTGCTGAGCACCTTGGTTTCGCCGAGCACCGGCATGAAGTTGGTGTCGCCCTCCCAGCGGGGCACGATGTGGAAGTGGATGTGCTCGTCGATGCTGCCGCCCGCCACCCTGCCGAGGTTCGCGCCGAAGTTGAAGCCGTGCGGCTTGATGGCGATTTTCAGCGCCTCCATGCAGAGGTTGGACATTTTGAAAATCTCGACCATTGTCTTCTCGTCAAGATCACTGAATTCCGGCGTCTGCAAATAGGGAATGACCATCAGGTGGCCGCAGTTGTACGGGTAGAGGTTCAGGATGGCGAAGCAGAACTCACCCCGGCAGAGGATATAACGCTCCTCGTCTTGTTCGGGCGGAATGTCGGCGAAGACCGATTTGCCCTCTTCCGGAACGATCGGTTTTTCTTCCTTGAAGCTCTGCATATAGACGTCACGCCACGGTGAGTACATTCTTTGCATGGGGAATTTCTGCTAATCTGTTGCGCTATCCGGTTGCTGCGTTTGCCCCGGTTTGCCGGGAGCCATGACGATTATTAGAGTTTCCGGGAATGCCGTGGAGGCAGACAAAAAAGAGATGCTGTCGAAAGACCGGAATGCCGGTCGTGTACCAAAGGTGGGACTCGAACCCACACGAGCTTGCGCCCACTGGATTTTGAGTCCAGCGCGTCTACCAGTTCCGCCACTTTGGCATGAGTCCAATGAACAAATGAACAGTGCGAGAGAAGGGACTCGAACCCTTACGCCTCACGGCACTAGTTCCTAAGACTAGCGTGTATACCAATTTCACCACTCTCGCTATTCGGAGGGCTAATATACAGCGTTCGTGACAATTATAAATATTAAAATCGAATTTTCCTGATTCTGACCGGCGGAGATTTCCGATAATCCGAAAAATCCCAATCGAAACGACGGCGATCACGATTTCGATTTCGATGAATAGCCTCGAACGCAGGTGGGCGGGTCAGTGAGATAAAGTGTGTAAACGGTCATAGATTCCACTCATGAAACAAGGAGCAAAACTATGACCAGAAAGAA
>NZ_VDCH01000034.1 GCF_006265165.1 Chlorobaculum thiosulfatiphilum | reverse complement strand
CAAGATATGGATATTTCAGTTAAATCGATAGATTTCAATACCTTATGTCAGTACTGACTTTTTAGAGATGCCCTTATTTTATACCAGTATATTCAAGTTTGCAGACCGGATTCGTCAAACAGGCGAATCCTTTTGTAAGGCCTTTATTCAAAAATACTTACCATAGGTTTTAATCTTATGGAGCTTATCACTGCACTTGCCGATTTCATTCTGCACATTGACGGGCACCTTCAGCTTCTCGCTTCGGAGTACGGCTTGTGGCTTTACGGGATTCTTTTTCTGATCGTGTTCTGCGAGACGGGCCTGGTCGTTTTCCCGCTTTTGCCGGGCGACTCGCTGCTCTTCGCCGCCGGATCGCTCGCCGCGATTCCGATGTCGCAGCTCGACCCGCACTGGCTGTTCGCCATCTTCACCAGCGCGGCTCTTTTGGGCGATACGGTCAACTACTGGATCGGGAGAAGCCTCGGGCCGAAAGTGTTTCATTTCGAGAAGTCCGCTTTTTTCAATCCGGAGCATCTGCAAAAGACGCATGGCTTTTTCGAGAAATATGGCGGCAAGACCATCATCATCGCCCGTTTCATTCCGATTGTCCGCACCTTCACGCCCTTTGTGGCAGGCATCGGAGCCTTGCCCTATCCGAAATTCATCCTTTTCAGTATCGCGGGAGCACTGCTCTGGGTCGGGGTGTTCAGCTATGGTGGTTACTTTTTCGGACAGTTGCCGGTGATCAAGAGCAACCTGAAGCTGATGATTGTGGGCATTATCGTGGTGTCGTTGCTGATTCCGGCCATCGAGTTCCTGAAACATCGCCTGCGCCGCTGAACATTGCGGCAGGCGGATGAAAAAAATATTATGGTAATTGGCCGAATCTTCTTATAATCCACTCCTTCATCGGCGTATAGCGCAGCTTGGTAGCGCACTACCTTGGGGTGGTAGGGGTCGTGGGTTCAAATCCCGCTACGCCGACAAGTTTTTCCCTCCTTCAGTATCCGGAAGAGTTCCTTTCTCAACAAAAACCGGAAAACATCTATGGACTTTGAATGTGAGTTCGTGTGCGAGCTGAAAGAGCTTGCACCGACGCCAGCTCTTCTGATTCGCGCGAGCACCACCATGAGCGAACTCGGCGCGCTGTTCGAGACTGGCTACCATGAGATTCTGCAAGAACTTGCGAGTCAGGGTAAATCGCCGACGGGGCCGCCCTTCGCGCATTATTTCGGCATGAGCGCCGGGACGTTCGAGGTCGAATTCGGCTTTCCCGTCGAGAACGGCGTCGAGGGCAAAGGTCGCGTCGTCAGTGGCTCGACCCCCGAGGGCAAAGCCGCGAGCAGCCTCTACATCGGCCCGTACGGCGAAATCGAAGCGGTTTACGACGCGCTCATGAAATGGGTTGACGATAACGATCTCGTCCTCAGCGGCGAGGCGTACGAAATCTACCTCGACAATCCCGCCGAAACGCCGCCTGACCAGCTCAGGACGCGGGTCTATCTGATGCTGCACGAAGGCTGACGGGAATTGTCTTTCCGTTGCGGCGATTGTTATCAAGATCAAGAGAGTCTTGCTAACAATCGCCGTTTGCCTCATGGAACTTCGCGACTTGCACTGCATTGTTATTGGAGCCGGAATCGGCGGACTTGCTGCCGGAGCGTTGCTTGCCCGCCGGGGTGTGCAGGTCGTGGTGCTCGAAGCGCAGCACTATCCCGGCGGCTGCGCGGCCACGTTCCCGTTCGGCGGCTATAGCTTCGACGCGGGCGCGACGGTTGGTTGCGGCTTTCACTCCGGCGGGCCGCTCGACAAGCTTGGCCGCGAACTCGGCATCGACTGGCCGGTTCGCTCCGAGGCGCTTGCCTGGCAGTACCGCCACCGCGATCTTCGCCTCGATCTTTCATCTTCCCGCGAGAACATCATCGCCCGATTTCCCCGCTCGAAAGCTTTTTGGAACGAGCAGGCCCGCCTCGCCCGTACGCTCTGGCGTTTGTCCGCCGATGGCCTGCCGTGGCCCGTGTCCGGCGGTCGCGACCTTTTCAGCATCGCCGGCAAGACGCTCGTATCGTTGCCGGATTCCCTCCGTATCCTGCCGTTCGCGCGACAAACCGCCTGGGAGTGGCTGCGTCGGCATGAGCTTCACGGTGATCCCGACTTCGTGCGTTTCATCGACGCGCAGCTCCTGATTTCCGTTCAGACCACCTCGCGCCACGCCAACGCGCTCAATGCGGCCATCGCGCTCGACCTGCCGGTGGCGGGAACGTGGCGCGTCGAGGGCGGCATCGGCGCGGTGGCACGGCTGTTGGCGGACTCCATCGAACGCGATGGTGGCGCGGTGCTCTATGGCAAGAAGGTGACGCGGCTCGACAGCATCAACCGCGAGGCGCTTGGCGTCGAAACCGCCGATGGCGACGCGCTCGCTGCCGATGCGATCATCGCCAACCTCACACCCGACTCCTTCGATCTTCTTGACGATTTCCATCCGGCGGGCGAGCCGGAAGCGCTGATCAGCTCCGGCTGGAGCGCCTTCATGCTCTATCTCGGCGTCGATGCGTCGCTCTTCGAGTACGCTGGAGTCGATCATTTGCAAATCGTCGCGCCAACGGGGGAACTCGGGGAGTGCCGGAGCCTCTTCATCTCGGCCTCTCCGGCCAGCGACGCATCGCGAGCGCCCGAAGGTCAACGCGCCGTCACCATCTCCACGCATACCCGCCCGGAGCGCTGGTTCGAGGCGCGGCGGCAGGGGCGCGAAGCCTACGAAGCGCTGAAGCGGGAGTACACCGACCGGGCGCTGGCGTTGCTGCGCGAGCAGCTTCCGGAGATCGACGGCGCGATCCGCCAGGTGACTTCCGCCACGCCGTGCTCCTGGGAGAGGTGGACGGGGCGTCGCCACGGGCTGGTCGGCGGCTACCCGCAGACCTCGCTTTTCAGCGTTCGTGGGCCAGAGACGAAGTACAAGAATCTGTTCCTCGCGGGCGACTCCGTTTTCCCCGGCCAGTCGCTGCCGGGAGTCGTCACCGGCGCTCGCCGGACGGTCGAGCTGCTGTCGCAGCGGGCGGCGAAGCTGCGGTGGTGAGGCTACATTCTGGGCAACCGCAAGGGATTGCCCCTACCTCAAATCGGCCGGTTTTGTAGGGACAGGCCTCGCGCCTGCCCGGATTCCGGGCAAGCACTGAATTTTGTACAAACCGACGAATCAGGGCAACCGCGAGGGATTGCCCCTACAATTTTTCGCATCTCCGTGTATATTCCTGCTATGGAGCTACAGGAAAAAATCACGATTCTGTCGGGGGCGGCTCGGTACGACGCTTCGTGCGCGTCGAGCGGCAGCAATCGCGAGGGGTCGGCGGGCGGCACCGGCAACACCTCGCAGGGGGGCATCTGCCACTCGTGGGCGGATGACGGGCGCTGCATCTCGCTCCTGAAAATCCTGCTCTCCAACGACTGCCGCTACGATTGCGCCTACTGCGTCAACCGCTCCTCGAGCCCCGTGCCGCGTGCTTCTTTCACGGCGCGGGAGGTGGTCGATCTGACGATGGAGTTCTACCGGCGCAACTACATCGAGGGGCTGTTCCTCAGCTCGGCGGTCAACGTGAGTCCCGACCACACGATGGAGGCTATGGTGCGCGTCGCGGAAATTCTGCGCAACGAGGAGCGTTTCGGCGGGTACATCCATCTGAAAATCATCCCCGGCAGTAGCCCGGAGCTGGTGCGCCGCGCCGGGCTTGCCGCCGACCGGATCAGCGTCAACATCGAGCTGCCATCCAGCGAGTCGCTGCAACGACTCGCGCCGCAGAAGAAGAAAGAGGCGATTCTCGCGCCGATGAAGCTGATCGGCGCGGAAGCTGGCGCGAGCCTCGTCGAGCGGCGCAAGAGCCGCAAAGCGCCGCGCTTCGCCCCCGCCGGGCAGAGCACGCAGATGATTATCGGCGCGAGTCCCGAAACCGACCTGCAAATTCTCCGCCTCTCGCAAGGGCTGTACAGCCGGATGAACCTCAAGCGCGTCTATTACTCGGCCTTCGTGCCGGTCAACAGCGACAACCGCCTGCCGGTGCTCTCGGCGCCGCCGCTCCTGCGCGAGCATCGCCTCTACCAGGCTGACTGGCTGTTGCGCTTCTACGGTTTTTCCGCCGAGGAGATTCTCTCGGACGACGCGCCAAACCTCGACGAGTCGTTCGATCCCAAGACCGCCTGGGCGCTGCGCCATCCGGAATTTTTCCCGGTCGAAGTCAACCGCGCCAGCTACGCCACGCTGCTGCGCGTACCGGGCATCGGCGTCACCTCGGCCCGGCGCATCATCGCCGCCCGCCGCTTCGCGCCCGTCACGCCGGAGGGGATGAAAAAGATCGGCGTGGTGATGAAGCGGGCGAAATATTTCATCACCTGTTCGGGCCGTCCGTTCGAGCGAGTTGACCACCAACCCGCCCGCCTCCGCCAGAGGCTCTTGCTTGGCGACGGCAGCGAAGCGAAGCTGCCGAGGCAGCTCGTATTGCCGGGGATGGGGTGAAGGGTGGACGGCGTGGACAAGAGAGGACGAGAGAGATTTCCGCAAACACCTAACCGGGGCGCGAACATGAACCAATACCTCTACGACGGCACGCCTGAGGGGCTGGTTTCGGCTATCGCCTCGATTCTCGACTCAGGTGAAAATCCCGAAGAGGCGCACCTCGCCGTCCGGCAGGATATGCTGTTCGAGGAGGGGCTGTTTCTGCGCACCGA
This sequence comes from Chlorobaculum thiosulfatiphilum, assembly GCF_006265165.1. Lineage (GTDB taxonomy): Bacteria > Bacteroidota > Chlorobiia > Chlorobiales > Chlorobiaceae > Chlorobaculum > Chlorobaculum thiosulfatiphilum. Next base: position 17,703 of record NZ_VDCH01000034.1, on the reverse strand, counting down.
CTCCGCCTTTGCCGAAGCGCTCTTCGAGCGGCTCCGCCAGCGTGCGCCCGACGCCGTGCAGACGCTCTGGTACTTCATGATGGCCGAAGCCGACGGGCTGGAGACGAGCCTCCTGCGCTACATCGCCCTCGCTTTCGAGCATGGCGACCGGGTCAACGGCTACCTGACGCACACAAGCGTCAAGGCGATCGTCGGCACGGCTCGCAAGGCTGGGCGCGAACTGCATCGCATGAAGGGATTGATGCGCTTCGAGCAGCTTCGCGACGGCGCCTGGCTGGCGCGGATGGAGCCGGACTGCAACGTCATGCACCCCCTCGCCCGACACTTCAGCCGCCGCCTCCGCGCGCAGGAGTGGTTCATTTTCGATGCCCGCCGCCGCAGCGCCGCTCACTGGGACGGCCACGATCTCAGCTTCGGTACCCTCGAACAGTTCAGCCGCCCGGAACTCTCCCTGGAGGAGCGAGCCGTGCAGCAGCTCTGGCAAACCTTCTTCAAAACCATCGCCATCCCCGAACGCAAAAACCCTCGCCTCCAGCAATCCAACATGCCCGCCAAGTACTGGAAATATCTGACCGAAAAACAGGGGGAGTGAGGTGGGGCGGAAGTGTCTGGGTTGTTGGGGCGTTCACTATCAAGTATATTGGCATTAGCAATTTTTCTAATGAACCGCGAAATAACCACAGTGATAAAACAGGCAACAATCAGGAATCTTACCGTATTTGCAGAGGCTGAACTTGAATTTTGCAATAACCTTAATGTGATTATCGGTGAGAACGGCACAGGTAAAACTCATCTGCTTAAAATGCTCTACTCGGTTTTAGCTGTGAGTTTTGATGCCAAGAAAAAGTCCCATTCACCGCTTCCTACAAAGTCGATGTATCAGCTCCAGCTTGCCGAAAAGCTGGTGAATGTATTCAAATCTGAATCTCTTGGAAGAGTCGTCAGGAGAAAGCAGGGGCGTGAACGGTGTGATATACAGCTTGATTTTCTGAATTCAGCTTTCGATATAGCATTCGATTTTGCTACTCAAAGCAAATCAGAGGTGAATATTGAGAAGATGCCAGAACAGTGGTCCGATATAGCTCCAGCTTATTTACCTACAAGAGAGCTTTTGACGATTTATCCTAATTTCGTTGCTGTTTATGAAGGACACTATCTTGAATTTGAAGAAACCTGGCGAGATACCTGTTTGCTGCTTGGCGGATTATTGCAAAAAGGTCCGAAAGAAAAGAAGATTCGCACATTGCTTGCACCTCTTGAAGAGGCGATGAATGGTCAGATCGAGCTGGATAAAAATGGCCGGTTTTATCTGAAAAACAGCAGTGGCAGAATAGAGATGCCTTTGGTTGCTGAAGGGTACAGGAAGCTTGGTATGCTTGCCAGATTGATAGCGACTGGAGCGCTTCTTGAAAAAGGGTATCTGTTCTGGGATGAACCGGAAGCGAATCTCAACCCTCGAATCATCAAAGCTGTTGCCAAAAGCATTATTGATTTGAGTGTTTCAGGTATTCAGGTCTTTATCGCAACTCACAGTTTGTTTCTTCTTCGTGAGTTGGATATCCTGTTGTCAGACACAGGGTATGGGAATATCGATGTTCGGTTTTTCGGTCTGCATGACTCTTCTGAGGGTGTGAAGGTTTTGCAGGGATCTTCTGTGGACGAGATTGGTGACATAGCTTCGCTTGATGAATCATTGGCTCAGTCTGAAAGATTTCTTGAGCTTGGAGGTGATGATGATTCAATGTGAAGTCGATGGTCTACAATTTGAATTTCCTGAGCATTGGAGCTTTTCAAAATATGATGATTGGGCATTTTACCATAACCAGTTCAGGAAAATGTGGAAAGGGATCAAGGCAGTTGATATTATTGCTCTTGATCCGTCATTAACCTTCTGGCTTATCGAAGCCAAGGATTTTCGAAGACATAGAAGAACGAAGCCAACGAGCTTGCCGGATGAAGTTGCCAGAAAAGTTTATGATACTCTTGCTGCAATTCTTCCAGCAAAGGTCAATGCCTCTAAGTCAGAAGAAGCGGAAATGGCAGCAAAAGTTGCCCGTGCTCAAAGGATACGAGTTGTTTTTCACATGGAACAGCCGCTTAAGCCGTCGAAGCTTTTCCCGCGTGCAATCGATCCGGCAGATGTTCAGCAAAAAATACGACAGCTCCTTCATCCTATAGATCCTCATCCTGTAGTTGTCGAGACAGGTGATATGAGGAATTTGGCGTGGAGTGTCAAATGATCCGATAACGTTATATAGTCAACGAATTACTGCTGAGTCCGAATCATAATCCTCCTATCTCACAATCGACGGATACAATTTCGAGGTGACGAGCACCAGCGCGGTGAGCACTCCTGTCAGCACAGCGAGGTCGGTTCCGATGCCGAAGGTGGTCATGCCGCCGGTTACCATCAGGGCGCGGAGGATGTCTACGAGGTAAGAGAGCGGGTTGAGGTGCGCGACTATTTTGAGCCAGGGGGGCATGATCGAGATGGGGTAGATGGCGTTGCTGGCGAAGAAGAGCGGCATGGTCATGACCTGGCCGATGCCCATGAAGCGTTCGCGCGATTTGACGAGGCAGGCGATCATCAGCGAGAAGGTCGAGAAGATCGCCGCGCCGAGCATCACGGCGAGCACCACTCCGGCGATGGCCGCGAGAGACCAGTTGAGCTGGATGCCCATCGCGAGCGCCATCAGGTAGATGATCGCCCCCTGCGCCAGCGCCCGCATTCCAGCCGAAACCGCCTTGCCGAGCACGAGCGCGCCGCGTGGCGCGGGGCTGGCGAGCAGCTTTTGCAGGATGCCGAGGTCGCGCTCCCAGATCACGCTGATGCCGAAAAAGATCGCGATGAAGAGCACACTTTGCGCCAGAATGCCCGGCGCGAGGAAGCTGAAGTAGTCAAGCTTGCCGGTCGGAATGGCATGCAGCTTGCCGAATACCTGGCCGAAAACCAGCAGCCAGAGCGCAGGCTGGATCGAGCGGGTCACGATTTCCGACGGGTCGCGGCGCAGCTTGACCAGCTCCGTCGAGACGATGGCCGCCGTGTCGCGCAGGAACACGACTGGGTTGAGCCTCTCAGCCCAGTCGCCGTGCGGTTTTCCGGGCGCGGGCGACATCCTTGAAGTTGGCTGTGTCACTGAACTCTCCTGCAAAGTGAATGAATACCTCGTCCATCGAGCTGGTTCCGGCCTGCCGCTTCAGCTCCTCCGGCGATCCCTCGGCGGCGATGAGGCCCGATTTCATGATGGCGATGCGGTCGCACAGATCCTCGGCCTCATCCATGTCGTGCGTGGTGACGAGGATGGTGGCGCCGAAGGAGCGGCGCAGCTCCTTGAGCCGGTCGCGCACCTGGTGGCGGGCGGCGGGGTCGAGGCCGATGGTCGGCTCGTCGAGAAAGAGCACCTCTGGCCGGTGCAGCATCGACTGGGCGATTTCGAGCCGCCGGATCATGCCGCCGGAGTAGGTGCGCACCAGCTTGCTGCCAGCGTCGGTCAACCCCATGAAGCCGAGGGCGTCGTCGATGCGCTTCCGGCGCTCGGCTTTCGGTACGCCGTAGATGCGGGCGAAGAGCAGCAGATTCTCGAAGCCGGTCAGCGCCCCGTCCGCCGAGATCATCTGCGACACGTAGCCCATGCTGCTTCTGACGCCGACTGGGTCGCCGAGAATGCTGTGCCCGGCCACCGTCGCCGCGCCGCTCGATGGCGGCAGCATGGTGGTGAGCATCTTGATCGTGGTGGTCTTGCCCGCACCGTTTGGCCCGAGCAGGCCGAAGATTTCGCCCGACGGTATGACAAGGTTCAACTCCCTGACCGCCACGAGCGAGCCGAACGAGCGGGTGAGCTGGCTGGTCTGGATGGCGATCGTCGATTTCGGCATTGTCGAGGTTTGTCGGAGTGTGGTTTGGACGTGCCTTGAAAGTAAGCTTCAACAATGCTTTCCGCAACTGCCGAAGCCTCCGGCGGATCGAAATTTATCGGTGATTGGGTATCTTGCAGTAGAACATCGAATTAACTCCATCGATCCTTCACGCATGGCCATTTTATCCATCGATCAGGGCACGACCGGCACCACCTGCATGATCTACGACCGGACGGGCGCGGTGCTCGCTCGCGCGTATCGAGAGCTGACGCAGCACTATCCGCAGGCGGGGTGGGTGGAGCACGATCCGGAGGAGATTTGGAGGACGGTCGTCGAGTGCGTCACCGAGGCGCGGCGAGCGTACGCCGGGCCGGTCGAGGCGGTCGGCATCACCAACCAGCGCGAGACTACCGTGGTGTGGGATCGCCGCAGCGGCCAGCCGGTGCACCGCGCCATTGTGTGGCAGTGTCGCCGGACGGCGGAGCTTTGTAACCGCTACCGCGCCGATGAGGAGGCGATCCGTGCGAAGACCGGCTTGCCGCTCGATGCCTACTTCAGCGCCACCAAGATTCGCTGGATTCTCGACGTGCATCCGGAGGCCGATCCGTCAAATCTTCTTTTCGGCACCATCGACACCTGGCTCGTCTGGAAGCTGACCGGAGGCAGGGTTCACGCGACAGACCTCACCAACGCTTCGCGAACGCTGCTCTTCGACATCCACGAGCGGCGCTGGTCATCCGATCTTTGCGAGCTGTTCGGTGTGCCGGAGTCGATGCTGCCCCAGGCGCGACCGTCGATGGGCGGCTTCGGCGCGGTGTGTGCGATTCCGGCGCTCGATGGCGTACCGGTGGCGGCGGTGGCGGGCGACCAGCAGGCGGCGCTTTTCGGGCAGTGCTGCTTTGCGCCGGGGTCGGTCAAGAACACCTACGGCACCGGCTGCTTCATGATGATGAACACCGGCGCGGAGTGCGTCCGTTCGGCCCACGGCCTGCTCACGACCCTCGCGCTCGACGGAGCTGGCCGGGCCTGCTACGCGGTCGAGGGTTCCGTGTTTATCGGCGGCGCAGTAATGCAGTGGCTGCGCGATGGCTTGCAGCTCATCCGAAGCGCCGCCGAGTCCGAAGCGATAGCCCGCTCGGTGGAGTCCAACGGCGGCGTCTGGCTCGTGCCCGCCTTCGTCGGCCTCGGCGCGCCGCACTGGAACATGGAGACACGGGGTACGATCACCGGGCTGACGCGAGGCTCGTCGCGGGCGCACATTGTCCGTGCGGCGCTCGAATCGATCGCGTACCAGTCGCACGACGTGTTCCGGGCGATGGTGGCCGACACCGGCTTCACGCCGCAGTCGCTCACGGTCGATGGCGGAGCGGTGAGCAACGCTTTTCTCATGCAGTTCCAGGCCGACCTGCTTGGCGTACCGGTGCACAGGCCGCGCAACATCGAATCGACCTCGCTCGGCGCGGCCTGCCTGGCGGGCCTCGAAGCCGGAGTGTGGCGCTCCGCCGACGAGCTGCGAACGCTCAACGAGGTGGAGCGGGTCTTCACCCCCGCGATGCCGGAGGCCGAACGAGCGGCGCTGCTGGCGGGCTGGCAGAAAGCGCTGCGCCAGACGCTGGCATCGTAAACCATTCAATCCAGAGAAGATGACACACAACGATCATCCCCGCGAGGGCGCGCCGAAAACCGTCGTTTGCCCGATCTGCGGCGAGCCGTTCACCTGCGGCATGTCCACCTCCTGCTGGTGCGCCACGCGGGTGGTGCCCGATTCGGTGCGGCAATACCTCGCCGAACGCTACGAAACCTGCGTGTGCAGCGCCTGCCTCGACCGGCTCATCGAAGAGGCGAAAGGGGAGTGAGGCGGCGGTGGATGAAGTGGACTTTGTGGACAAGAAAACTTAGCCAGCCTCACGCTTTTCCCGTTTCCACCACCATGCCGGCGTAACCCGCTTCCACCGGGCAGCGCAGTTCGCGGCGGAACAGCTCCGTGGCTGGCTGGCCGGTGCAGTGGCAGGGGATGAGCCGTTGGATGTCGCGCTTTTCGAGCGCTTCGACGGTGCGTTCGAGGCGCTCCGGGCTTGTCGCCGCGAGGTGCAGGCCGCCGATGAGCCGCGCGATCCGCTTCGGGCCGGTCTGGGCTTCGATGTGGTCGAGCGTGTTGACGATGCCGGAGTGGCAGCATCCGGCGAGCACGGTCAGGCCTTCCGGTTCCTCGATCCAGAGCGACAGGTCGTCTTCGATGGGGTCGGGTCGCTGCCCTTCCGGGTCGAAAAAGAAGGGGCCGCCGGTGTCCTCGAATGCGGTGTTTCGGGGAATCGGGCCAGTCAAAAAGACGCCGTCGGTCAGTTGGAGCGGTTCGGTCACCCAGCGTATTCGTCCGGCTGGAAGTTGGTCAATCGCCCGTTTCGCGGATTCGGGCATGTCGATCGGTTTGGGCTTGCCGTTGCGGATGCTGTAGCGTTCGACGAGCGCCGACGGGTGGAGGTAAAGCGTTGCCCGGTCTGCGATCCGGAGCACGTCGGCGAGGTTGCCCGTGTGGTCGTAGTGGCCGTGGCTGAGCACGATCATGTCGATGCCCGCCAGGTCGATGCCGAGCGAGCGGCAGTTGGCGTCGAGCGCCGTGAGCTGGCCGGTGTCGAAGAGAATCCGCTTGCCGCCGGTGTCGATCAGCACCGCGAAGCCGTGTTCGCAGGCAAGGCCCGGCGCGGCGTGGTTGTCGGTCAGAATGGTGAGTTTCATGGTTCAGGTGTCGATGCAATGTTTTGCGGCGTTCAGCCGTTCAGTGACAAGGTAACGTTCTTTTCGGAGAACAATTCTGAGGGCGAGCCGCCTCTTTCTTCCCTATATTTCGAGAGTTGTCTTGCCGTTCTGAAAAGAGCCGTTTTTCCCGGAAACGATAATCGACAAGGAGGATTCGATATGATGAAGTCAGCGAAAGCGGCGATGCTGGCCGCAGCGATGATCGCGATGGGCGCGAGCGCTCACGCGGCGCAAACTCCATCCGTGGCGCTTGGCGAGAAGCTGTTCAACGATCCGAAGCTCGGCGGCGCTACCGGAACCAAAACCTGCGCGAGCTGCCACCCCGACGGCGCGGGGGTCGAGTTTTCTTACAAGAAGCCCAATCTTCCGCAGATCATCAATATGTGCATCGCTCGCGGGTTGAACGGGACTCCTTTGCCGCTGGACTCGGTCGAGATGAAGTCACTGATTCTTTACCATCAGTCGCTCAAATAAGCGGCTGATTTGACCAATTTTAACGCATGAGTGTGAAAAAAATATCGATTCTCGGTTGCGGGTGGCTCGGATTGCCGCTTGCGCGTTTTCTTGCTGGCGAGGGTTTTGCCGTCAAAGGCTCCACGACGAGCGAGGCGAAGTTCGCGAGTCTGAAAGCGGCGGGCGTCGAGCCGTTCCGCATCGTCGTCGGCGAAACGCTCGAAGGCGACATCGCCTCCTTCCTCGACAGCGACATTCTCGTGGTGAACATTCCGCCGGAACGCCGCGCGGATGTGGTCGAATATCATGTCGGCCAGATTTCGTTGCTCATCGACGCCCTCGCCGACTCGCCAGTCAGGTATGTGCTTTTCGTCAGCTCGACCTCGGTCTATCCCGCGCTTGGCGGCGAGGTGGTCGAAGCGGACGCCGACGATCCGGATGCGGCGGACTCTCCCGCCGGGCGGGCGCTGATGTACGTCGAGGAGATGCTGCGCTCGGAGGCCGCCTTCAGCACCACGGTGGTGCGGTTCGGCGGGCTGATCGGCCCAGGCCGCACTCCGGCGGAGTTCATGCAGCGCATGACGGAGATCACCAGTCCCGCCCATCCGGTGAACTTCATCCACCTGGACGATTGCATCGGCATCATTTCATCGATTATCCGGCAGGGTGAATGGGGCGAAATCTTCAACGCCTGCGCGCCGCTCCATCCGGCGCGGGGTGAGATTTACGCCGCCGCCGCCGAAAGCCACGGCCTCGCCGCGTTGCCGGAAGAGCCGTCGAGCGACAAGCACTTCAAAATCGTCAACAGCGACAAGCTTGTCCAGAAGCTCGGATACAGCTTCCTGCACCCCGACCCGCTCGCGATGGCAAGGGGAGGGAGTTGAGAATTATGAATTATGAATTGGGGATTGCAATCGTAGGGGCAGCCCTTGCGGCTGCCCTGTAGCGGCTCGATCGTTGCCGGAGTGCCGGGGCTACAGGATGAATTCGAGGTCGTAGCTTTTTGCGGTGGCTTTGGCGGCGAAATCGCGGAGGTTGCGGAGGAGGTCGAGTGTGCTTGCCGGGTCGATTTCGCGCCAGTAAGCGACGGGTTCCGGGTCGTCCTGCCAGCCGAGCATGATGCGTTCGGGGCTTTTTCCGGCGATGTTCTCGATGCTTTTGTCGAGAATTCCGGTCATCGCTTCTATGTTGGCTGATGCAAGAAACGCTTCGTCCCAGCTATCCAGTCCGTTCTTCGATTCCGAGATGAATGGCAAGGCGTTGAGGAGTTCGATGACGCCGTAGTGGAACAGGGCGGCATAATCGCGCGCATTGATTTCCAGCGAGTCGTAAACTTTATATTCGCCGTCCGAAAGCCTGACGGCGCCGACCTGCCCGGTGCGGTAGATCGGCAGTTCGCGGTGCAGGGAGTTCTGGTCGTCGATGAGGATGTGTCGAACGGTCATGGGCCAGTGCTTGCTGAAACGTTTAATTTATCGATACTGTTTTTTCTGAACGAATTGATTTGAAAAGTCGTCTGACTTATAATAATTATTTTGCAGGTTGTAGTGAAGTTGTTGCCGGAAAAGGCGACAGTCAGTGATAGATATGTAAAGCATCTCAAGGAGCTTTCCGTCAATTTTACCGATACAGAATATAATGGAAGGAAATTTCTCGAATAGAGTTCAGGACGTGATCAGGCTTAGCCGCGAAGAGGCGCTTCGCTTGGGTCACGACTATATCGGCACGGAGCATCTCCTGCTCGGTCTGATCCGGGAAGGTGAGGGCATCGGCGCCAGGATTCTCAAAAACCTCAAGGTCGATCTGTTCCGGCTGAAGCAGAAGATCGAGGAGAATACCCATCCCAAGGTTCCGGCCACGCAGATGGGCAACGTGCCGCTCACCAAGCAGGCCGAGAAGGTGCTCAAGATCACCTATCTCGAAGCCAAAATCTGCAAGTCAACCATCATCGGCACGGAGCATCTGCTCTTGTCGATCCTGAAGGGTGATGACAACATCGCCTCCCAGATTCTCGAACAGTTCGGCGTCACCTACGATCAGGTGCGCGAGGAGCTGATCACCATCACGACGGGCCGGAGCGAGGCGGACGAGCCACCGCTGGAGGGTTCCTACTCCTCCGGAAGCGCCGAGCGTCCGTCCAAAAAGTCTGACCCCAAGCGCGGCGAGCGTACCAAGACGCCGGTGCTCGACAACTTCGGGCGCGACATCACCCGCCTGGCCGTGGAGGACAAGCTCGACCCGATCATCGGGCGCGAAAAGGAGATCGAGCGCGTGGCGCAGGTGCTCAGCCGCCGCAAGAAGAACAACCCGGTGCTGATCGGCGAACCGGGCGTCGGCAAGACGGCCATCGCCGAAGGGCTGGCGCTCAAGATCGTGCAGCGCAAGGTCTCGCGTGTGCTCTACGACAAGCGCGTCGTGGCGCTCGACCTCGCGGCGCTCGTGGCGGGCACGAAGTACCGCGGTCAGTTCGAGGAGCGCATGAAGGCGCTGATGAACGAGCTGGAGCGTTCGCGCGACGTGATTCTGTTCATCGACGAGCTGCACACCATCATCGGCGCGGGCGGCGCGTCGGGTTCGCTCGACGCGAGCAATATCTTCAAGCCCGCCTTGGCGCGTGGCGAGTTGCAGTGCATCGGCGCGACCACGCTCGACGAGTATCGCCAGTACATCGAGAAGGATGGCGCGCTCGACCGCCGCTTCCAGAAGATTATGGTCGAGCCGACCTCGGTCGAGGAGACCATCCTGATTCTGAACAACATCAAGAACAAGTACGAAGCGCACCACCACGTGCAATATTCGGAGGACGCCATCGAGAAGGCCGTCAAGCTCTCGGAGCGCTACATCACCGACCGCTTCCTGCCCGACAAGGCTATCGACGTCATGGACGAGGCTGGCGCGAGGGTGCACCTGAGCAACATCCACGTGCCGCAGGAGATTCTCGAACTCGAGAAATCCATCGAGGAGATCAAGAGCGAGAAGAACAAGGTGGTCAAGATGCAGAACTTCGAGGAGGCCGCCCGCCTGCGCGACAGGGAGAAGAACATGCTCGAAGCGCTCGACCACGCCAAGCAGGAGTGGGAGGAGCAGTCGATGGAGAGCGTCTATGACGTGACCGAAAACGACATCACCTCGGTGATCGCCATGATGACCGGCATTCCGGTCGCCAGGGTGGCGCAGTCCGAGTCCAGGAAGCTGCTCACCATGGAGGCGGAGCTGAAGAAAGAGGTGATCGGCCAGGACGAGGCGATCAAGAAGATCACCAAGGCGATCCAGCGCACCCGCGCGGGGCTGAAAGATCCGATGCGCCCGATCGGCTCGTTCATCTTTCTCGGCCCGACCGGCGTCGGCAAGACCGAGCTGGCCAAGGCGCTGACCCGCTATCTGTTCGACAGCGAGGATGCGCTCATCCGCGCCGACATGAGCGAGTACATGGAGAAGTTCTCGGTGAGCCGCCTGGTTGGCGCGCCTCCCGGATACGTCGGCTACGAAGAGGGCGGCCAGCTCACCGAAAAGGTGCGCCGCAAACCCTACTCGGTGGTGCTGATCGACGAGATCGAAAAAGCGCATCCCGACGTGTTCAACATCCTGCTCCAGGTGCTCGACGAGGGAATCCTGACCGACGGGCTTGGCCGGAAGGTCGATTTCCGCAACACGATCATCATCATGACCTCCAACATCGGCGCCAAGGAGATCAAGAGCTTCAGCTCCGGTGGCGGCATGGGCTTCGCGGCTCCCACGGACGCGACGGGCGACTACAAGGCGATGAAATCGACTATCGAGGATGCCCTGAAGCGCGTGTTCAATCCGGAGTTCCTGAACCGCATCGACGACACGATCGTGTTCCACCAGCTCGAAAAGTCGGACATCTTCAGGATTATCGACATCACGGCTGGCAAGCTCTTCAAGCGCCTGAAGGAGATGGGTATCGAGGTGCAGATTGACGAGAAGGCCAAGGAGTTCCTCGTCGAGAAGGGCTACGACCAGAAGTACGGCGCACGCCCGCTCAAGCGAGCCTTGCAGAAGTTTGTCGAGGATCCCCTCGCCGAGGAGATGCTCAAGGGCAGCTTTATCGAAGGCAGCGTGATTCACATCACCTTCGACGAAGAGGAAAAGGAGCTGCGCTTCCAGGACGGCGCTTCCACCGAGCCGCCGAAAAAGAGCAAGAAAGGGGAGAAGCTCGACAACGAGTGACGCTCACTCTCAACCTTTTGAACTCCCTCGAAGCCCCGCTGAAATCAACGTTTCAGCGGGGCTTTTTTTGTTGACGTTCAATAGTCGGGGTCGGCATCGATTGTCCTTGGGAGCGCCGAGCGCCTGCTCGGCACACGGAGCCGAAAGGCTCCGAAAACAGGCTTGGGCATGGCGCTGTTTTCACCATTGTCTATGGTTTTCTATGGATGTTTATCCTGACGCAATGACTTTTCCCCGCAGACGAATCACATCGAGACGGAAGCCTTTGTCGAGCGGGATGGGGTAGCTTCTCGTCATCGTCATTTCCACATCAGGCATCGCTTTTCCAACACGGTATCGACTCCAGATTTCGTAAGGGCGGGCATAAAACCCGCCCCTACACGGAACCTGTTTTGCGATCCCGGCTCACCCCGGCTTGAAAGCCGGGGCAACATGAATGTAAGAGGTTGGAATGTCCGGAGGGTTAAAACCCTCCTGAATGGATGATCGATTTCTGCGCCCGATCAGCAGCCAGGAACCGGCGGATGGCCAGCGAGCGAGGCGGCCAGCGAGCGTTGCAGCATCTCCTCCGGCAGCGCGTAGTCGCTGATCTTGCCCGACATGTAGGCATCGTAGCCCTGCAAGTCCATCAAACCGTGGCCCGACCAGTTCATCAGAATCACCTTCTCCTTGCCCTCTTCTTTGGCCTGCTTCGCCTCGCGGATAGTCTGCGCGATGGCGTGCGAGGTCTCCGGCGCGGGGATGAACCCTTCGGTGTGGGCGAAGAGCAACGCCGCTTCGTAGCACTCGGTCTGCGGCAGCGCGGTGGCCTCGATCAGCCCGATGCGCTTGACGTGGCTCACCAGCGGAGCCATGCCGTGGTAGCGCAGGCCGCCCGCGTGGATGGCCGGGGGAATGAAGGTGTGCCCGAGGCTGTGCATTGGCAAGAGCGGCGTCATCATGGCTACGTCGCCCGAATCGTAGGCGTAGGGCGCGCGGGTCAGCGTTGGGCATGCCTCCGGCTCCGTGGCGATCACCCGCACATCCTTGCCGTGAATCTTGTCGCAGAGGAACGGGAAGCTGATGCCCGCGAAATTCGAACCGCCGCCCGCGCAACCGATGACGATATCCGGGTAGCGCCCGATCTTGTCGAACTGCTTTTTGGCTTCGAGGCCGATGATGGTCTGGTGCAGCATCACGTGGTTCAGTACGCTGCCGAGGGCGTAGCGGGTGTCGTCGCGCTCGACCGCCTGCTCGATCGCCTCGCTGATGGCGATGGCGAGGCTGCCGGGCGTGTCGGGATCCTCTTCGAGAATTTTGCGCCCGATGGCCGTCAGCGGACTCGGGCTGGGAATGCACTCCGCGCCCCACGTTTTCATCATGATCTTGCGGAACGGTTTCTGGTCGAAGCTGATGCGCACCATGAACACCTTGCACTCGATGCCGATCAGCTTGCAGCTCATGGCCAGCGCGCTGCCCCACTGCCCCGCGCCGGTTTCGGTGGTGAGGTACTTGATGCCGAACTCCCGGTTGTACCACGCCTGCGCGACCGCCGTGTTGGGTTTGTGGCTTCCTGCGGGCGAGACCCCTTCGTTTTTGTAGTAGATTTTGGCCGGGGTGCCGAGCGCCGCTTCGAGCCGCCGGGCGCGGTAGAGCGGCGATGGCCGCCAGAGCTTGAGGATGCCGAGCACCTCGTCGGGAATGTCGATCCAGCGTTCGGTGCTCATCTCCTGCTCGATCAGGTTCATCGGAAAGACCTGCGCCAGCGCGTCCGGCCCGATGGGATTGCCATCCAGCCCCACCGGCGGCGGCAGCGGCGTGGGCAGGTCTGCCTGGATGTTGTACCATTGACGAGGCATTTCATCCTCGCTGAGGAGGATTTTGGTAGGCTCTGTACTCATGCGTGTTGTGCTTTGAAGTAAGAGAAAAAGCTGCCGTTACCGGTGCTCATGGCCGGGATGTCTGGAGGCCATCGGTAAAAATAGAGAGACGGCAGGCGGATTGCAAAGGTTGGGGGTGGGGAATCGGGGGATGGGAGAAAAATGGTGGGGGCGGTGAATGCTTGTTGGACTGGTATTTTTGACGAACTGCGAATGTTGTTTAGATTTCACGGTGACGCGGTTTTCCAATCAAAGGGCTTGATCAATGAGAATTGCAGAAGTTCATCCACAACCGGATTGGGTGTTGTCGATTGTTGCGGACGATGGCCGTGTTGGTCGATTTGATCTTTCGCCTTATCTTGAATACGAAGCGTTTGATGAGCTTCGAGATCATGACGAGTTTATGAAGGTAAGTAACGGCGGATACTTCATCGAATGGGAGTGCGGCGCTGATCTGTCAGCGGACACCATTGAGGCGCGATGGCGGGTTGACGGGGAAAATGGAAGTCTTGTTCTGTAACAAGAAAATTAATATAAAATATTTTTTTTATAAGATGACAGGGATTGAATGCGTGTCCGTTATTAAAGATATAGTTATTGTGGCTGTGGCAATCTATACGTCTTGGTGGGCGAGAAAGACCTTCGCATATAAGGACAAGGTTTCTGAACTCAAAGAGTTGCTGGTTGCTTTGGAGGCCATTAAGCTTGAAGCGTTTATTTATTTGCAATTGACTCCTATTAATGGTGATAAAAAAAACGACTTAGGCGATCTTTTTAAGATGATGTTCGATTTTCAGAAAAAAATTAACTCTGCTCTTCATATTGATGATGACACCAGAAACAAAGCTTCTGATATGTCTGTATTTCTGAAAGAAAAACTTTTTTTCAATATTTCAACTAAGGATAAAAAGACAATCGATGCAATGCGAAGTGATTTTGATAAGCTGCATAGTCGTCTTGGAACAGCAATAAGAAAGCAGCTTAAGCGTTATAGATAAATTACTTGTTATGGTTGAGTTCAGCATTGTTAGCCATTAAAAAACATTGGAGGAAGAATTGCTATATTATTTTGATGAAACAGGTGATAAAGGTTTTGTGGAAAAATCGTTTTCGATATCTGATTATGGAATCGTTGCTGGTATTTTAATTCCTGAGTGTGCTAAAGAATTGTTGGAAAAGACGATAGGTGATGCTTTAGTTCAAAACAATATAGGCGTTCCATATAAAAAGCTTCATTGCTCAGAAGTTTTTAAAAATGATGATAATCCGAATTTGAGGAAGGATATTTATTCTATTCTCTCTGAGTTTCGAGATTATCAGATTGTATATGAAGGGCAGTATTCGGTTGGGGTAAAAAAATTCGATGAATCAATGGTTAAGAATATGGGGCATTATAAGAAAAGTGTGCCAGACAATATCAGAATAAACGTCCCAAAGGAAAAGACGCGACTTTACATATCATTGTTGAGAGGGATTATTTTTATGTTAGAGGAAAGTGTGAACGCTATTGGCGAAGAAGAAGTGTATATGATTTCTGATCGAATAGATCAAGGAGTAGCAGAAGAAGCATGTGAACTATTGGATAAACTTCGATCAGATACGGAAGAAATTGTTTCTAGTTCATTTGATATTCAAACAAGGACAAAGACTGAGCGCACATTTAAAATCATATCAAAAGGTGACCTGTTTGTTGTTCGTAAAGTTAAAAGTATTGAATATTCTCAAGAAGTTACGCCAATATTGTTTGCTGCTGATTTTATCTGCTTTGAGTTATTGAGGCACTTTAGGAAAAAAATGAAAAAAATACAGAAACCAATTAAATTCCATTCGGCACAGTTTTTGGAGGGTTTTGAATTAAAAGATAAGGTTGCTTTTCTTGGAGATAATTTTTTTTCGGATATGGTTTTTGATCCAACTTTTCAGGATTTATAAGAGTAAATCAAATATCTATATGTGAAATTCTAAAAAAAACTGCTTGGGATGCCGACTGAAAAAGACAAGACAGGAAAAAAACGCTAAAAGAGAGATTTGGTGCCGAAGGCGGGAATCGAACCCGCACGTCCATTGCTGAACACGGGATTTTAAGTCCCGGGCGTCTACCAGTTCCGCCACTTCGGCATCCGTTCCGGTTGGAACTCGTTTAATGTAGCATCTTTACGAGGAATCCCCAAACCGGTCAGGTGATTCGTTGAAATCGGGATCGGCATTGGTTTCGTGTAATCGGCAGGGACAGCGAGGAAGACGGTGGGTGAGACAGTATCGTGATATTTATGCATGACGAGGGGAGGGCAGACACGCAGGTCTGCCCCTACGGGAAGCGTATGATTTGCGTTTTTTTTATCGCCTCACCCCGCAAAGTGGTCGAAGCCTCGCTTCATTTCGGCCAAGTCGATGGTCATGCCGAAGATGTCGGTCAATAGCATCCCCTCTTCCTTCTCGGTGATCTCGCCGATGACCGTGATGTCGCGGTGGGCGGCGATGAGGTCGTACTGCGACTTCGGCAGCGTGAAGAGGAGTTGGTAATCCTCGCCGCCCGAGAGCGCCCAGTCGAAGACGTCCTGCTGGAACTCTTCGGCGACGGTTCGCGCTTCGGGCATTACGGGCAGCTTGCTTTCGTCGATGTGCGCCCCGACGCCGGAGCGGCGGCCGAGGTGGCCGAGGTCGGCGACCAGGCCGTCCGAAATGTCGATCATGGCGGTCGGTACGATGTTCTCCTCGCTGAAAAAGTCGATGATGTCGATGCGCGCTTCGGGCAACAGGTGGCAGCGGATCGCTTCGGCGTACTCCTGCAACTCGGCCATCACCTCCTTGTTGTACGGCTCGTTGTTGCGCATCTGCTCGATCATCGTGGCCCTTTCGCGTTGCAGGAGGTGCAGCCCGGCGCACGATCCGCCGAGGGTGCCGGTGACGCAGATGAGGTCGCCCGGCGACGCGCCCTTGCGCAGCGCGAGCTGTTCGGGAGTTGTCCGCCCGGTCATCGAAACCGAGATGAAGAGGCCCGACGGCGATGACGAGGTGTCGCCGCCCGCGATGGCGAGGCCGTACACCGAAGCGGCGTGTTCGATGCCGCGGTACAGCTCCTCGACCATTTCGACCGGCATCTTGGGCGGAATGGCTATCGAGATCACCGCGTAGTCCGGCAGGGCGTTCATGGCGCAGATGTCCGAGACGTTGACGCTGATCGCCTTGCTACCCAGGTGGCGCATGGGCGTCGTCAGCAAATCGAAGTGCACGTGCTCGGTCAACAGGTCGGTCGTGACCACCTGCACCTCCGACTCGCCGAGCTGCCAGACCGCGCAGTCGTCGCCGATTCCTTCGAGCAGCTCCGGGCGCTGCCGGGCGGATGGCGCGGTAATCCTGGAAAGTCGCTCGATGAGGCCGAATTCGCCTATCTCGGAAATAGGTTTGAATGACATATATTTGCGTACATTGAGTTTTAGCCGGAATCAGTTCCGGTCCCTTCGTCCGTAAACATAGCCAATTTCTCATTTTCCATGGGCTTTTTTGACAAGTTAGGGCTGTCGCGCCTCAAGGAGGGACTCTCCAAAACCCGCGACACGCTCAAGGAGAAACTCGCTTTTGTCTCCAAAGGCAAGACCGAGGTGGACGACGAGTTCCTCGAAGAGCTGGAGAACATCCTTGTCGCCGCCGACGTTGGCGTCGAGACCACGCTCGACATCGTCGATGCAATCACGGAGCGCTCGAAGGGTAAGACCTACCGTTCGGAGGAGGAGCTGAACGAGATGGTGATGGAGGAGATTCGCAAGCTGCTGGTCGAATCGAGCCACGACCATCCGGTCGATTTCGACGCGCCTCTCTCGGCCAAGCCCTACGTCATCATGATCGTTGGCGTGAACGGCGCGGGCAAGACCACCAGCGTGGCCAAGCTCGCCCACAACTACGACAAGGCGGGCAAAAAGGTGGTGATCGCCGCCGCCGACACCTTCCGCGCCGCCGCCTACGAGCAGCTCAAAATCTGGGCCGACCGCGCCGGAGTGCCGATCATCGGCCAGGGGCAGGGCGCCGACCCGGCCTCGGTGGTGTTCGATTCGGTCAGCTCGGCGGTCTCGAAAGGCACCGACGTGGTGCTGGTCGATACGGCGGGGCGGCTGCACAACAAGAGCCACCTGATGGAGGAGCTGGCCAAGATCATGCGCGTCGCAAAGAAGAAGATTCCCGAAGCGCCGCACGAGGTGCTGCTCGTGCTCGACGGCACCACCGGCCAGAACGCCGTGCAGCAGGCCCGCGAGTTCACGAAGTTCGTCAACGTCACCGGCCTGGTCGTCACCAAGCTCGACGGCACCTCCAAAGGCGGCATCGTGCTCTCGATCTCCCGCGAGCTGAACCTGCCGGTCAAGTACATCGGCGTTGGCGAAAAGATCGACGACCTCCAGCTCTTCGACCGCAGCAGCTTCGTCGAAGCCCTGCTTGAGAAGGAGAATGGTAAAGCGGAGGAGTAGGGGCTTTATCACTATAGGACTTATACGACCTATAAGTCCTATTCTTTACTAGTGTCACGTCACTACTATATTGACGGATAAAGATGTTTGAGTTTGATTCGTGAATCAGCCGTGGTGAATTGCCA
>NZ_VDCH01000033.1 GCF_006265165.1 Chlorobaculum thiosulfatiphilum | reverse complement strand
CTGCGGCAAACTCAACATGGCTATCGAATCATGACGGAACAGCAGAAGCCCTTACCCACGATATTCTGCGAAGAACCCATATTTGTAAGGCCCTCCCCAGCCATCCACACACACAAATTCCCCCCAACCGGTTGTGAGTCTGGTGGCAGACCGGTATTTTGTGGTATTCTTGCTTGGAACGGCTCTCTGCCAGCAGCTTTGATGCAACACTATACCTTGATAACGATGGACATCGCAGCGATACTCACGAAATACAAACACATCGCCGTCGTCGGCCTCTCGGACAAGCATGATCGGGCGAGCAATGCCGTTGCCCGCTATCTGATTCACGCGGGCTACACCATCTATCCGGTCAATCCGTCGCTCGGCACCGTGCTCGGCCACGAATGCTGGCCCTCGCTGTCCGCCATTCCGCCGGAAAAGCGCGACCTGATCGAAATTGTCGATATATTCCGCAAGCCGCAGGATGTGCCGCCGGTCGTCGATGAGGCTATCGCCATCGGCGCGAAAGTGGTCTGGATGCAGCTCGGCATCACCAACGAAGCCGCGGCGGAAAAAGCCCGAAACGCCGGACTCGATGTCGTGCAGAACCGCTGCATCAGCGTCGAACACATGCACCTCGAATCCTGACCATCTCCGTTCACACTCAGTATTATCGCTATGTCCAAACAAACCGTCGCTCTCATCTTTGGAGGAAAGTCCGCCGAACACGAGATTTCGATCATCTCCGCCCGCTCCATCGCGGCAGAGATCGACCGGAACCGGTACGAACTTTCGCCGCTCTACATCGACCGCGACGGCAAGTGGTACGCCAGCGAGTGCTCGCAAGCGGTGCTCGATACCGACATCGCCGCGCTCCTGCGAAGCGGCTCGCCCGAGTCCGCCACGCAGCGGCTCGATGAACTGACGGCGGCGGCATCCGGCGAGCAGTTCGATTTCGGCGCGTTCCTCGAAAAAACCGACGTTGCCTTCATCGCGCTGCACGGCTCGAACGGCGAGGACGGCAAGATTCAGGGGTGCCTCGACACCTTCGGCATTCCCTACACCGGCTGCGGCCTGACCGCCTCGGCGCTCGCGATGGACAAGGCGCTGACCAAGCTCTGCTCAATGGCCGCAGGGGTCGCGGTGGCGGAGTTCATGACGGTCACGAGCAGCGACTATGCCGCCCATCCGCTGGGCATCGTCGTGGAAATAACGAAACGCTTCGGCTGGCCGCTCTTCGTCAAACCGGCCAGCCTAGGCTCGTCGGTCGGCATCTCGAAGGTGCGCAACGCCGAGGAGCTGGCAAATGCGCTGGAATCCGCCTGCCAGCTCGATAGCAAGGTGCTCGTCGAAGCCGCCATTTCGGGCCGCGAGATCGAGGTGGCCGTGCTCGGCAACGGCAACGCGGTGGCCTCCGCGCCCGGCGAAATCATCCCCGGCAGCGACTTCTACAGCTACGAGGACAAGTACATCAAAAACGAAGCGAAGCTCGTCATCCCCGCCGACCTGCCGGAAGAGGTGGCCAGCGAAGTTCGCAAAGCCGCGCTGACCGTCTTCAAAGCGCTCGGCTGCGAAGGCATGTCGCGGGTCGATTTCTTCGTCGAAAACGGTACGAACCGGGTTATCCTGAACGAAATCAACACGATACCCGGCTTCACCGACATCAGCATGTATCCGATGATGATGGCCGCCTCTGGCGTCAGCTTTGCCGAACTCGTTGAAAAACTGCTGCTTTTGGCTTTGGAAAAGCGGTCGATAACGCCTAAAATCTGAGCTTTCGGGAGCCACCCGGCTCCCTCTCTCTGAAACCGCCTTGACCGCAGAACCGGAATGACCAGTGACCCTCATCTCATTTTCGCCGAAGTTTCACTGGACATCAAATGCGGCGCGTTCCAGCCGGCCCTCGACAAGCTGACCGGCATGGAGCGCTGGCTTCCGGAATCCTACCTCTTTCATCTGCTCACCGCGCGAGCAACTCGAGGGCTGAAGCGCTACGACGAGGCCGCGGAGCACTTTGGCCACTGCTGCCGCATCGCTCCGTCGAACCAGGTTGCCTGGCGAGAACTGATCGAGGTCAAGACGCTCCAGTCGCAAGCGCCGGAGCCGGAGCGGAAACCGGCCTTCGACGCGCTCGCCGTGGAGTTCGAGCAGCTTTCGATAGCGCTCGCCGGGTTCACGCCGCCGCGAGCTGCCGAGTGCTTCGACCCGACGCCGCTCGCCGAGCAGAAGCAGCCCTTCCCCGACGACGACTCGATTGCCGTGCCGACCGAGACGCTGGCCAACCTTTTCATCGACCAGGGCGCGTATAAAAAAGCGATCCGGGTCTTCACCTCGCTCATCCAGCTCAATCCGTCGAAGGCCGATCACTACCGCAAGTGCATCGACCGGGTACTCGAAAAGCTGTGACGGGACGTTGAGGCAATCCTCCTGTTTGAAACGATGTTCTGTAGGGGCGAACCTATGTGTTCGCCCTCGGTGATCCTTTTATTATCTGACGCACCAAGAGAAGGCAGACACGCAGGTCTGCCCCTACAGTTCTCATGAAATCAGATTTCACCGTAATCGAAATTTCCATTTTCATCATCCGGATTTTACACATCCATTCCGTTGCAACTATGTGCTTTACCTGCTCGTTGCGTATATTCATGGCAACATGATGCAACGACGCCGTATAACCGAGGTCAAACCGCAAGCTGTCGAATGGTGAAAAAAAACGTTTTCATTGGTATCCTTCTCCTGTTCCTTCCGGTAGTGACTGTTCACGCAGAAAGTCAACAGACGAAAACCCTGTCGCTGCCGGAGTGCATCTCGATCGCGCTCGACAACGCATCCTCCGTTAAAAAAGCTGAAAACGCCCGCCATCTCAGCGGCGTCGATCTTCTGAGAAGTTACGGCAATTTCCTTCCCAAAGTCACCTCGTCGGCATCGTACGCGCCGCGTTCGGTCAACCGCTCTTATGCCTCCTACTCTCCGCTCTCCGGCATCGGATCGGATACGGCCATCAACACGACCTCCCGAAGCTCCTCCATCGATCTCAGCGTGACCGCTTCGCTCAACCTTTTCAACGGTCTGAGCGATTATGCCGCCCTGCAAGCGGCGCTCGACCGGAAAAAGGCCGCCGGATTCACCTTGCAGCGCGCCCGCGAGACCATCGCTTACGACGTGACGCAGCACTACTACCAGGTGCTGCTCGATCAGGAGCTGCTCGACATCGCGCGGGAAAATCTCAAATCTGCGAAAGACCTCCTCACTCTGACCGACCGGCAGTTCAGCATCGGCCTCAAGTCGATCACCGACCTCTACCAGCAACAGGCGGAGACGAGCAACAGCAACCTTGGCGTCATCAACGCCGAAAACCAGCTCCGCCGCAGCAAGCTCGAACTCGTCCGGCGACTGCGCATCGATCCGGCGACGGAGATCGCGCTCAAACCGGTGAATGCGGCGGCAATCGGGAAGCTCTCGCCCGAGGTGGACATCACGGCGCTCTCCGCTTCGGGCCTCGAACGCCGCGCCGACCTCAAGGCGCAGAGCCTCGAACGCGACGCAGCCCGGCAGGATGTCCGTCGTATCGCCGGTGCGCGCCTGCCCAAACTCGACCTCGCCTTCACCATGAGCAGCGGCGCCATCGACTCCTACCAGACAACCATGCTGGGCCAGACTTACGACTACTCCTACCCGCCGGTTGGCAAGCAGCTCGAAAATGGCATCGATCACGCCATTTCGCTCAACCTTTCGTGGACGATCTTCGACGGCTTCATGACGCGCTACAACGTCGAGTCGGCCAAGGTGACCAGCCGGAACCGGCAGCTCGACTATGAGGAGCTGAAAGAGGGCATCGAGATCGACCTGAAGCAGGTGGCGGGCGATTACCGGGCGGCCTTCGCGCGGATCGCGGCGGCGCGACAGAGCCTGAAGGCATCCGAATCAGCGGCTCAGGGAATCACGCGCAAGTACGATCTCGGCGCGTCGGGCTTCGTCGAACTCAGCGCGGCAAGGGCAGCGCTCTTCAACGCCCGCTCGACGCTGACCCAGGCGCTCTACAACCTCGCCCTGCAAAAGGCGCTGCTCGACTACACCAGCGGCGGCCTCGACATCGAGGACAACAACGCATCATCTCACTGATTTATGGCAAAGACACAACGCTCCGGAAAGCTTCGTACCATTCTGATCATCGCCGCCGCGCTCATCGCCGTTGGAAGCGCAGTGCTCGTCTGGCTGAACATGCGCGAAAAGGCGGTCGAGGTGACCACCGAAAAGGTGTTCCGCAAGGAGGTGGTGCACACCGTCACGGCGACCGGCAAGATTCAGCCAGAAACCGAGGTGGCCATGTCGCCCGACGTCTCCGGCGAGATCATCGAGCTGCCGGTCGTGGAGGGTCAGGAGGTGAAAACCGGCGACCTGCTCTTCAGGATTCAGCCCGATATTTACGTCAACCAGGTCAAGCAGAGCCAGGCGCAGCTCAATCTGGCCAAGGCGCAGAGCATGGAGACCAGGGCGCGAATGCTCAAGGCAAACGACGATTTCCGCAAAGCCTCCATATTATATAATGACAAGCTGATTTCGCAGACCGACTGGCTCACGGCCAAAACCAACGCCGAGGCCAGCCGCGCCGCTTACGACGCCTCGCGCTTCTCCATCCAGCAGAACCAGAGTATGCTCGACCAGAACGACGAGCGTCTCGGCAAAACCGTGGTGCGCTCGCCCATCGACGGCGCGATCGTGTCGCTGAAAAGCAAGTCCGGCGAGCGCGTGGTCGGCACGGGGCAGTTCCCCGGCACCGAGGTGATGCGCATCGCCAATCTCGACAGTATGCAACTCGAAGTGGAGGTGAACGAAAACGACATCGTCAACGTGCGCGTCGGCAATCCGGTAACGGTGACGGTCGATGCGTTCGGCGAGCGCAAGTTCCAGGGCGAGGTGCGCGAAATCGCCAACTCGGCGACCACGCAGGCTGCGAACACCCAGGAGGAGGTGACCAACTTCGCCGTCAAGATCAGGATTCTCAACCACCAGCGCCTGCTCAAGCCCGGCATGAGCGGCACGGCGGAGATCGAAACGATCCGCGTGCCCAACGCGCTCGTCGTGCCTATCCAGAGCGTCACGATGCGCGACGCCTCCGGCAAAGGCCCCGCGACTCCGGCGGAATCCGCGAATGACAGCAAAGCGGTGCAGACCGCCGCCGCCGCCCGCGCCCCCAGGGAGAGCGAAGGGGTGTTCGTCGTCGAAGGCAAGCGGGCGCGATTCAGGAAGGTCAAGACCGGCACCACCGACAACACCCACATCGTCGTGCTCTCCGGCCTGAAAGCTGGCGAAGCGGTGGTGTCGGGCAGCTACGGCGCGATCAGTCGCGAACTGCACGACGGCAGCGCCATCAAGTCGCAGGAGAAGCCGTGAGCGAGCGCCCGTTCATCATCAGGATCAGCTCGCTCTCGAAGCATTACACGATGGGCGACCAGTTGGTCAAGGCGCTCGACAAGATCGACCTCGATTTCCGCGAGAACGACTACGCGGCCATCATGGGGCCGTCAGGGAGCGGCAAGTCAACGCTGATGAACATCCTCGGCTGCCTCGACACGCCAACCGCCG
The DNA here is from genome assembly GCF_006265165.1 of Chlorobaculum thiosulfatiphilum. GTDB lineage: Bacteria > Bacteroidota > Chlorobiia > Chlorobiales > Chlorobiaceae > Chlorobaculum > Chlorobaculum thiosulfatiphilum. The sequence continues at coordinate 19,048 of NZ_VDCH01000033.1, read as the reverse complement.
GACGCTACGAGCTGAACGGCCAGAACGTAGCCGAAATGGACGACGACGAGCTGGCCCGTGTGCGCAACCGCGAGATCGGCTTCGTCTTCCAGACCTTCAACCTCTTGCCGCGCCTCGACTGTCTGCGCAACGTCGAGCTGCCGCTGATCTACGCCGGCGTCTCGCCGGAGGAGCGGCTCGAACGGTCGCGCAAGGCGCTGGAGGAGGTGGGCCTCGGCGACCGCATCGACCACAAGCCCGGCGAGCTGTCGGGCGGGCAGACGCAGCGCGTCGCAATTGCGCGGGCGCTGGTGAACCACCCGTCGATTATCCTCGCCGACGAACCCACCGGCAACCTCGACACGGCCACCAGCCGCGACATCATGGATATTTTCGGGCGACTCTCCGACGCGGGTAACACCATCATTCTCATCACCCACGAAGAGGAGATCGCCCGCTTCACCCGCCGAATCATCCGCCTCCGCGACGGCAGGATCGAAAGCGACTCCGCGCCATGAACTCCTCGCTTCAGCAGTTCCGGTACGAGACGGGCGAGAGCCTGAACATTGCCGTCTATCAGATCAAGGCCAACAAGATTCGCTCGTTTCTGACAGCGCTTGGCGTCATCATCGGCATCGTGGCGATCACCATGATGGGCACGGCGATCAACGGCATCGACCTCGGTTTCGAGAAAAGCCTCTCCATGATCGGCTACGACGTGGTCTATGTGCAGAAAGGCTCCTGGAGCACGATGGGTCAGTGGTGGCGCTACCGCAACCGGCCTGATATCGAAACCCGTTACGCCGCCGAGATCAACCGGATCATCGAGGGCAACCCCGGCTCCGAGCTGATCGTGGCCGTGCCGCAAATGTCCACCATCCAGGCCTCGGCCCGCTACCGCGACCGCGAGATTCTGCAAATCTTCGCGATGGGCACCAGCCACGACTACCCGCTCACGGCCTCCGGCGACCTGTCGGCGGGGCGCTTCTTCACGGCGCAGGAGTCGGCGGCGGGTGACGCGGTGTGCGTCATCGGGGACGATATCGCCTCGGGATTGTTCCCGGACGGACGCGCAACCGGCAAGTCGGTTCGCCTGAAAAATCACAACGTGCGCGTCGTGGGCGTCTTCAAAAAGCAGGGCAAGTTCCTCGGCCTGTTCAGCTTCGACAACCAGCTCATCATGCCGCTCGGCGCGTTCACGAAAGTCTATGGCAAAACTCCGATGGTGACGATCAGGGTCAAGATCAGGGATGAAAAGCGCGTTCCGGAAGCCAAGGAAGAGCTGACCGGGCTGATGCGCCGCATCCGGCGACTGCCGCCCGGCAAGGCGGACGACTTCGGCATCAACGAGCAGCAGGCGTTCAAGAGCCAGCTCGACCCGATCAAGAACGGCATCGCCGTGGCGGGCATCTTTATCACCGGCATGTCGCTGTTCGTCGGCGCGATCGGCATCATGAACATCACCTTCGTCTCCGTCAAGGAGCGCACCCGCGAGATCGGCCTGCGCAAGGCGCTCGGCGCTCGACGCCGCACAATCCTCATGCAGTTCCTCATCGAGTCGGTGATGATCTGCCTTGTCGGCGGCATCATCGGCCTCGCCACGGCGCTCTCGATCACCGTGCTCATCCAGAACCTGCTGCCGGACTTCCCTGTCAGCTTCTCGCCAATGCTGGTGCTGGCGAGCCTTCTGATTTCGGTGGCCACCGGCATTATTTCGGGTCTCGCTCCGGCAATTTCGGCATCACGGCTCGACCCGGCCGTTTCACTCAGGTACGAATAGCCATGACGCTCTCTATCCGCGAAACCGTGATGCAGGCCGCGACCTCGCTGGCGGTCAACAAGCTGCGCTCGGCCTTGACCACGCTCGGCGTGGCGGTGGGCGTCTTCTCGATCATCGCCGTCATGACGGCCCTCGACGCCGTTGACCGCTCGATTGCCACGGGCCTGTCGAGCCTCGGCGCGAACACCTTTCAGATCCAGAAAAATCCGGCCACGGTCTTCGGCGGCGGACACAACCGGAATCTGTACGCCAACCGCAAGGACATCACCTGGCAAGAGGCGCAGCTCTTCAAAAAATACATGGAAGAGCGCGCCCGGAACATCGGTTTTATCATCACGAGCCAGGCCGCGCAGGCCAGTTACGGCAATGAAATCACCAATCCTGACGTAACGCTGACCGGCGGCGACGAAAGCTTCGCCCCGGCCAATGGTTTGGATGTCATTGCGGGCAGGAACCTGAACGACGGCGACCTCCGCTACGCCTCCGACACCGCAATACTCGGCAGCGACGTGGCCGCCTATCTTTTCCAACAGGGCCAGAATCCGGTCGGCAAGCAGATACGGGTCAACGGCAAGGTTTATACGGTCATCGGCGTGTTCAGCAAGAAAGGGGCGGCGTTCGGCCAGAGCCAGGACAATTTCGTGCTCATTCCGATCACCCGCTATCTCGACGAGGTGAACGAAACGTCGAGCATCTCGATCACGGTCGAGGCAACCTCGCAGAAAAGCTACCGGCAGACCATCGACCGGGCCATCGGCGCAATGCGGCTCGCGCGGGGTTTGACGGTCAAAAAAGCGAACGATTTCGAGATCAGAACCAACGAATCGCTGGTCGAATCCTTCCGCGACATCCAGAACATCGTTGGCACCGGAGCCTTCATCATCAGCTTCATGGCGCTGCTCACCGCTGGCGTGGGGATCATGAACATCATGCTGGTGAGCGTTACCGAACGGACGCGGGAGATCGGCGTACGCATGTCCGTCGGCGCTCCCCGCCGCACGATCCTTGAGCAATTTCTGGTTGAAGCGCTCCTGCTCTCACTCGGCGGCGGCGCACTCGGCATCGTCGCCGGAGCGGGCGCGGGCAACCTGGTGGCGCTGCAATTCAATCTGCCGGTGATTCTGCCGTGGGTTTGGATCGTCGTGTCGCTGCTGGTCTGTTCGGTCATTGGCATCTCCTTCGGCCTCTTCCCGGCCTGGAAAGCCTCGCGCCTCGACCCGGTCACGGCGCTCCGGGCTGCGCGATGAACCACTCCGGCGAGGGTCGGTCGCGACAACTCCTCAATTGCCGAAAGCGCTGATCAGAGCTGACAAGCGCTGCACGATCCCCTGTTGTCCAGCGGCCATGGCCATCAATTCGCTTCTTGCTGACCATTCGAGTTTCGCCTCCCTGTCGGCAGATTGCCAGGCGGGAATCACGCTCTTTTCGACCCACTGCCAGCGGTCAGCCGGATTGGTGACGCTTTTTAAACCGGCAAGCGTTTCGAAATAACCGTGGAACGAACTGAAGGATGCACGGCACCGGAAATCGGAAAGCTTCGTGCCGGAAAAATCCAGTTCGCTGCCGAACGAAGCCATGAGCCGTCCGGCGGGACTCAGTCTGTCGAACACCGGCTGAAGCACATTGATCTGCTCGTGACGAAGCAGGAAAATGTTGCCCTCCCAGACGAGGCGCTCTCCCTCGTGATCGTTCTCATTCCGACGCAGAAGTTCGCGCCCGCGATCGATCATGCCGAATCCGGCGATCAGATTTGCATCGTCGGTTTCGGAAGCACACGCCATCAGTTCATCTATCCCGCCGGCGATATACGCCGCGTGAGCCCATGCAATATCCCGGTAAATGTTGTTGTTGCCTTGCCGAATCTCTTCAAAATCGGCGAGAAGAAGCCTGTCGGCTCCGAAACGGTGTAGCGAAAGCAAGAGCGCGTCGGCTTCGATACGCTCCGGCCTGGTCAAGAGTTCCGCCATCAGAATGGCAACACCAACCTGCCGGGAAGCGAATGACGCCATGCCTGCCCATTTGAAAATGTGCGGATGTTCGAGATACCAGCCCGCATAGCGAGCGGTAATCACGCGATTCCGGTCGGCATATCGCTCCGGCGCAGGCAGCTCCGACTCAACCGCCTGCCGCCACTCTTCCCGTGTACGTACCATGGTGAATACTTTACCTCTTTACTGTATTGACAACCACACCGCACGGCAATTAATTTTCACTCCTGACAGCATGACTTCCCGGCATGTGATCATGGAACGGACAATAGCGCAACTGCATTTTTATACATTGGATAGCGTTCTACCGCTTCCATGCGGATTATCCGTTCCGGACTTGCCGGGGATAAGTTGACCAGATAACACGCGTTTCCACTGAACACAAAACCATGAGAACGATGAACACCTTTCAGAAACTTTCAAAGCCAGCAGCCTTCGTCCTGCTCTTTTCGACGGCGGCACTCACCACCGGATGTGAATCATCCTCGAACGCCGGACGCGGAGCTGGCTATGGCGCGGCGGCGGGCGGCATTATCGGCGGCATTATCGGCAGTGAAACCGGCAGTTGGGCCAAAGGCGCGCTGATTGGCGCGGCTATCGGCGGCGCGGCTGGCGCGGTCATCGGCGACTACATGGACAAACAGGCCGACGAAATACGCCGGGAGGTCAGCAATGCCCGCGTCGAGCGGATCGGCGAAGGCATCCGCGTAGTCTTCGACACCGGCCTGCTCTTCTCGACTGACTCGGCAACCCTCACCTCCAACAGCCGGTACAACATCGAGAAGTTGGCCAGAATCTTGAGCAGGTATGACGATACCAACGTGGTCGTCGAAGGACATACCGACAACATCGGCAGCGAAGCCGCGAACCAGATGCTCTCCGAGCGCCGCGCCGAGTCGGTGGCCACGCTCCTGAGAACCTATGGCGTCTCCGACTATCGTCTGTCCGCGATCGGATATGGCGAAACCCGTCCGGTAGCCACCAACGAAAGCGAGGCTGGCAGACGACTGAACAGGCGCGTTGAGGTGCTGATTTACGCCAATGAGGAGCTGAAGCATCAGGCCGAAACCGGCGAGTTGAGGCTCTGAGACATCGGTCATCCAGCCGCATGTATTGGAAAGAAAAAATGCTTATCTTTGGCCCGTCCGGTTTTGTCAGCCTTGACTGACGAACTTCGGGCGGGCATGTTTTTTCCGGAATCGACGATGCTTTGCCGGACAACCATGCCATGAGGAGTATCGACAACAAGCGACACAAGCCATGCGTTACCCGAACGCCGAAGAGGTGCTTTCAGAGTGGATTTCCGGAATCTGCACCGGAGAGATCGATAAAGTCGAACAGCTCTATCATGAGCAAGCAGTGCTCATTCCGACCTTTTCTCCCCACACCGTCAGTACGCCGGACGGCATACGAAACTACTTCGAGCAGCTCGCCACCAGAGACAACCTCCGGGTGCGGCTTTATGAAAAATCGCTCAAGAAACAGCCTCTCGGCGGAAAAGCCTGGATACTGGGCGGCATTTACGCCTTCGAGTTCGAAGTCGATCAGATGCTGCTGACCTTCCCCTCCAGATTCACCTTTGCCGTCAATCTGGAGCATGAGCGTCCGATCATCCACCACCACTCCTCGCAGGTTCCGAGAAACCTGTCATGACCGCAGAAAAAGCGGGCGTGGCGTTCATTGGATGCCACCCCGCTCAAATGTTGCGCCCCATCCCGAATGATTTCCACAGTCAGACGCCGAAATAAACACGGCAATTGATTCGCCCAACACTCAACGATTGTTAACCGGCATCTCAAAAAAAAACGCCTATCTTCACTGTTTTTTTTCACCAGCTCTTCACTGAGTTCAATGGTCTGAATCGCAAACGGGTGAATCTCGTGATTCAGCACTACCGTAAATCAGCTTGGGCTATTGCGGGATAAAGCGTGATTGCCAATGAGAAGCAGGGTAACTGCCGGCGTCCCTCATGGAGAACAACCCAATGACTCAAAGGCAGTTAAAGCATCATGATTCAATGACTTGCCTTATTTTTCCTCGTCGATTTCCACTTCCACATTCCGATTTCATCACGAATATCTTCACACACATTCAGGACATAATCAAGCTCTTCCATGGTAAGACCGCTATGTATTGAAAAGCGCATGAGAGAACGCGTTCTGGGGGTGGCTGGCGCCATGAATGCCGAGCCAAAAATGTTTCTTGCCTCAAGCGCATCCCGAAGTTTTTCGGTATCGGGTTCCAAACCACTGAGGATCGATACAATCTGGGACTCACTGGCGATAGAGTATCCAAGTGAGGAAAGGCCTGTCCTGAAATATCTCGATTTTTCCCGAAGTGCTTTACGCCGATCATCCCCCTTGATAATAACATCGAGGGTTGCGTTCAATCCAGCTATCTCATAGTCCAGAAGGGTACTGCTGAAAATCGATGGAGAGGCCAGAAACGGATAGTATTTCGACAGCCTCGATGGACAAAGAATGATACCAGCTCGTCCAGCAAAAGCCTTGGCAAGGCTTGCCGTAATGAAATGAACCTGATCGGACATGCCGTATTCATTGATCAGACCAGCCCCTTGCTTGCCGTGCGTACCGAGAGAGTGAGATTCATCGACAACAGACACGCATCCATGTCGATTGGTAACTTCGACAAGCTCCCTGATCGGTGCAATTTCGCCAGAGGTGCTGTACAGTGAGTCGAAAACCACGATGCCTTGACCGTATTCGCTAATAAGACGGTCAAGATGGGCGGCATCATTATGACGAAAGGCGTATGGAGTCGCACCAGCAATTTTGATCCCGTCCCACAGCGACATGTGGGCAAAAAAATCGATATAGACCGGTACCGTGGGATCAGCGATCACCTGCAAAAGACCAACATTTGCCGACCAGCCTGACTGACAGAGAATGCTGCTTTCGAAACCGGTGAATAGAGCCATTTTTTTCTCAAACTGATTCATGGCACTGTCTTCATGCAAAAACACCGCAGACATGAGAGGCTCGCGGTTCATGGCCGTAAGCATTTCAAGCTGTGCTTTTCTGATACGGGAATGATTCGAGATGTTCAGATAGTCGTTGCTTTGCAACATGATCGAGCCTGCATCTGGCAGCCGATCGCCGAGAACAAGTGGTTTTTTGTTTTTTCTGGGTCTGAACATTTCGTCATCACACTGACGAAGTTTTTTCTCAATAAAATCCGGCAAATCGGAGGAGTTTATAACCGCTTGAGATTTTTCGACAACCATATGCATATTTTTTAATACTTATAATCCAACACACACAGGAGCGCAATAAGAACGTATATCCCCCAAAACTTAAAGCGATTGTTCAAACCATTATGTTGACTCAAGACAACACCAATCACCAAAAAGCCCTTTCGGATATAGGATATCTACCAAGAGCAAAATTCGAGAACCATGAAACTTACGAAAAATCATTTTGACTGTGCCTGATCACAATATGAATCGATGGCGCAAGAATGAGATGCCGAAAACAGCTCCATTGCTCCCCATCACCATTTGGCACCATCAATAGCAGCATAAAAACACGCTTCACTTACAAAAGTAATACAACATCACTTTTCACAGAAACCAGAGATCAAAAAAACGGGAACCTATAGCTTCAATATAACAAATATCCTCAAATATACCCTCATTATCCAAATTCCAAATAGCACAATTCAGAAACGCGTATCGAAGAGCTGATTGGACTTGGTGAAATGATCATCTCTCCCTATCTTAATATAAATGTTAACGTTAAAAACAAGTTCTCGTGTACGGATATTTTTCACAGCACTTGTGCTCATAACGTTAAATAAAACAATATACTGCCTGAATATATAGAGAATTATATCGGCATCTTGCATTATTCAGGATCACAGGCCTCTATCGTATCGGTGTATCATCCGAAAACGCCGATTAAGCACCCATAGAAGTAATTGGAGATTGATCTTGAAAGAACTCATCCGTTTAAAGGAATATCTCAAGGAAGGAACTCTTGCGTCCCACTACAATGCTATAGTCGTTGGACTGCTTGGTGCTTCTGCTCATTTTCTTTTTTACTTCGTTTACATATACGGCTTTCATCTGCCTTATGATAATTTCTGGCTTAGACTGATCGCTACCTGCTTGTGTATCAGTTTGATGTTCATACATCGCTTGCCATCTTGGTTCCAGCTCTACTCGCTGTACTACTGGCATTTCACGCTAACCTTTTCACTTCCCTTTATTTTCACAGTAAACCTGTTAATGAATGGCTTTAATGAACTTTGGCTGTACTCGGAAATTGCCATGGTTTTCATTTTAATGATGTTCGTGCCAAACTGGGTGATATTTACCTTGGACCTGTGTACTGGAGTTGCTGCTGCCGTAGTTTTTTACTTACTGTCTCCCCATCATATCCCGTTAAACCCGACGTTTAACATACCAGTTTACAGCCTCGTCATGGCCTTTTCCGTTTTTGCGGGCTATATCTTCAGTTTAAGCAACTGGAAAAGCCTCCAGGATATGGAAAGACAAAAGGCCGAAGAGAAGTATCGCGCCCTCGAAGCCCTTGCTGGCAGCATTGCTCACGAAATGCGTAACCCACTTTCTCAGATACGTCACAACATTGACGAAGTCCTGCACGCATTACCGGATATCAACGATGAACACACTATCGCCGCAGCTCCCGCCTCCTCTATCGAAATCATGACCAAGCGCCTGAACCAGGCCCAGATGGCTGTCAATCGCGGTCTCCATGTTATAACCATGACACTGGGCAATTTCAGAAGTACTGACGTCACAAATGAAGAGCTTGCCTGTCTGTCTGCAATGACTGTCACCCGCAAAGCTCTGGAAGAGTATGGCTATGCTTCAGAACAGGAACGGCAAATGATCCGCCTTCATCCCGGAGAAGATTTCATCTTTCTTGGAGAGGAGAACAGCTACATCCTGGTGATTTACAATCTGATGGTCAATGCCTTGCAGATTCTTCACACCGTCCCTGGCGGCCGTATCGATATTTCACTCCAGCGTGGAGAAACGGTCAACAGAATTCTCATTCGTGACAATGGTCCCGGAATTTCGCCCAAAATCCTGCCCAAAATTTTCGATCCGTTTTTCACTTCGGGCAAGAAAGGCGGCACCGGCCTTGGCCTGGCTTTCTGCCGCCGCGTGATGCAATCCTTCAAAGGGCAGATTACCTGCGACTCTGAAGAGGGCAAGTTCACCGAATTCGTTCTGGAATTCCCGGCGCTCGAACAGGCCGCCATAAGCAAGTTCGAATCGAGCCTCTATGCCGAATATGCGCCGTTCTTTGCCGGGAAAAAAGTGCTTCTTGCTGGCATTCCCGAAATATACGCGCCGCTGCTCCGCCGACAGCTCGCGCCGCTCAAAGTCGGACTGGGCGACGCCGACGACAGCAACAAAGCCCTTGAAATGATTGCGGCGAACCGCTACGACCTTGTGCTCGCCAATGCCAGTCTACCGCCAGATGGCGCAGAAAAACTCGCAAACAACATAAAGAGCAATGGGCTGGATATTCCCGTTATCGCTTGCAGCTCCTCGACAAGCACGACCATCGATACTCACAAGAATATTGATGCCCTGATCTCGATGCCGCCAGCACTGCCCGAGCTGCTCGGCACTCTGAAAAGTTCACTGGAGATGGGCCGGGAAACGCTCAGGGAGTCGCTTTCAGGTAAAACCGTGCTGGTGGCCGACGATCTCGACTTCAACCGCAGGGTCATCAAGCTGATGCTGGGCAAGCTGGGCATCACCATACTCGAGGCCTCCAACGGCCTCGAAGCGCTCGAACTCCTGAAATCGCACGCTTGCGATCTGCTGATCATCGATATGCGAATGCCTGTGCTCGATGGTTTCGAGACCGCCAAACGTATCCGCTCGACCCCCTCTGCCTGGCGCGACATTCCGATACTCGGCCTGAGCGGCAATCTGGACAATGCCTCGCTGAAGCTGGCCAAAGAGAGCGGCATCAACGATAGTCTCATCAAACCACTCAAGCTCAAGCCGTTCCTCCAGAAAGTCTCGGCCATGCTCAAGCTCAGCCAGCCGCGCTGAAAGCCAATCGCTCCGAACGAGCAGGTTGCGCCATGCGTTAACGATCTCAGCCTGCGCACTCTGCCCTGCGACGGGCAATCACCTGTCGAGCCGTTCCTGCAAAACGGCGAGACGCGCTTCGAGCGCTTCGAGCCTCGACTTCATCTCGCCAAGCCCACGAACCTGCGCCTCCTGGCGGAGCTGGTCGCGCATCGGCTGGGCGGGTACGCCGCGAATCGCCTGACCTGGTTCCATGAACGATTTGGAAATCCCCGCCTTGGCCGCCACCGAGGTGCGGTCGGCAAGTTCGAGATGCCCCGCAAAGCCCGCCTGCCCGCCAATGAGGCACTGGCGTCCGATCTTCACGCTGCCCGAAATTCCGGTCTGCGAGGCGATGACCGTGTCGCCGCCGATCCGGCAGTTGTGGGCGATCTGCACGAGGTTGTCGATCTTGGCCCCCTTTTCGATGACGGTCGCCCCCATCGTCGCCCGGTCGATGGTGGTGTTCGCGCCGATCTCGACATCGTCGCCGATTTCGACCACGCCCATCTGCGGAATCTTGATGTAGGAGCCATCTTTCTGCGGCGCGAAGCCAAAGCCGTCCGCCCCGATCACCGTGCCGCTGTGAATCGTGACCCGGTCGCCGATCACCGTGCCGTCGTAAATGGTCACGAGCGGATAGAGCTCGCATCCGGAACCGACCGTCACGCCATCCATGAGCACCGTGTTAGGGCCGATCACCGTGCCATCGCCAATGACGCAGTTCTCGCCGATCACGGCGTACTCACCGACCGAGACGTTCTGACCGAGACGCGCCGACGGGGCGACCGAGGCCGATGCGGCGATGCCGGGGGCCGCGATGCGGCGTTTGCCGGAGAAGTGCTGGAGGATAAAAACAAAGGCGGTGTAGGGGTCGGCCACCTTGAGAAAACTGGTTTCGGCGGGAGCGTCGTCAAGCGGAGCCTTCTGGCTGACGACAACCAGCGAAGCGCCAGTCTGCGCGATGTGGCGGTAATACTTTTCATTGGCCACGAAACTGACCTGGCCAGCCGAAGCCTCCTCGATCTTTGCTGGCCCCGTAATCTCGATGTCGCCGGCGCCAACCAGCTCGACAGGATCGAAATAGCGCCCGAGAAAGGCTTTGATATCTGTAATCTTCATGATCTACTCGCCGACGAGGCGAACCAGAATTTTTCTTAAAATTTTAATCCGTTTTGCTATATTCTGAATCCTTTTACCGTTCCGGATACAACAAGCAGTGCGCCGTACCCGGTAACCGAAGATGGAGGCGCAATATAATTCGTTTCATCAGAAAAAGCAGTGAGCGATGGAAACACCTATCAAAATTGTCGCTGGACGCAGCAATCCGGAACTTGCCAAAAAAATCGCCGATTATCTCGGCACTCCGCTGTGCGACGCAAAAGCGGAGAACTTCTCCGACGGCGAGATTTCGGTCAACTATTTCGAATCGATCAGGGGCTCGGATATGTTCATTATCCAGTCCACCAATCCCCCGGCTGACAATCTGATGGAACTGCTCATCATGATCGACGCCGCCAAGCGCTCTTCGGCGCACCGGATCACCGCCGTCCTGCCCTATTACGGTTATGCCCGCCAGGACAGGAAGGACAAACCGCGTGTCGCCATCACCGCCAAGCTCGTGGCAAATCTGCTCACGCAGGCCGGAGCCGACAGGATTCTCACCATGGACCTGCACGCTCCGCAGATTCAGGGCTTTTTCGATATTCCGTTCGACCATCTCTATTCGAGCGTGGTGCTAATCGATTATGTCAAGAACATGGATATTGCCGACAACCTCGTCGTGGCATCGCCGGACGTAGGCGGCGTCAAGCTCGCCCGCAAGTTCGCTTCGGAACTCGGCACCGAGCTGGTCATTGTTGACAAGCGCCGTCCGAAAGCCAACGTGGCCGAAGTGATGAACATCATCGGCGACGTCAGAGGCAAAAACGTGCTGCTCGTCGATGACATGATCGACACGGCTGGCACCATCGTCAACGCCGCCAAGGCGATCAAGGAGGCCGGCGGTCTGAAAATCTACGCCGCGGCCACCCACCCGATTCTCTCCGGCCCGGCCATCGAGCGCATCAACAACTCGGTGTTCGAAAAGGTGATCGTCACCGACTCGCTGGTTTCGGTGCACGACTACTGCTCGAAAATCGAGACCGTCACCATCAGCAACCTTTTCGGCGAGGCGATCAAGAGAATCTACGATGGCGAGTCGGTCAGCTATCTGTTCGACAGCAAGAACATCACTCACAAAATCACCAATCATCATTAATTACAAGAGTTAACTGTTAAAGGAGCCAGAGGAAAAGCATGGAAACAAGAGCATTGTCTGTCAACCTTCGCGAAGTCAAGAAAAACGAGGCTGCAAAACTGCGCCGTCAGGGTCGGGTTCCAGCCGTCGTTTACCATAAAGGAGAAGCCACCGTTGCCATCAGCGTCGATGAAATCAGCCTGGGCAAACTCGTCCACTCGTCTGAATCGCACCTGATCGACCTTCAGTACCAGGATGGCAAAAGCGTCCTCTCGTTCATCAAGGACGTGCAGTTCGACCCGGTCTCGGACCGCGTCATCCACGCCGACTTCCAGCGCTTCTCGGCTGACGAAGTGGTCGAAATGGAGGTTCCGATCCACCTCGAAGGCGAGTGCCCCGGCGTGAAGATCGGCGGTGGAAAGATCCAGATCAACGTGCACACCCTGCCCCTGAAGGGCAAGCCTGAGGCTATGCCGGAGCACTTCACCATCGATGTCTCCATTCTCGAACTGGGTCAGACCCTGCATATCCGCGATCTTCAGACCATCGCGCCGGAAGGCATCCAGATTCTCGGCGATGCCGACGCATCAGTAATATCAGTCTTAGCTCCCAGAAAAGAGTCTGAAGCTGCTGCTGAAGGAGCCGCTGGGGCCTGATTCGCCTTCAAACGGTTTGCAACACGAACACGAGCCGCCTTTTCAAAAAAGGCGGCTTTTTTTTCGGATCGCGGTTTGCAATCATGCGGCAAGTGTCGTTTTTTGGGTACTTTGAGGATACTTTGAGACTGATCCATTCATCTATTCCCGATGGTTGCGCAACGAGCGAATAAGTCATCCATACCAGCCCTGTACCGCATCGTGCCGGGCCTCGGCCTTCTGAGCGCTGGCAAACGCTCTTCGGGCCTCTTTTACCTGCTGGCGACGGCGGCGTTTCTTGCCCTCCTCGTCGCGCGTTTCGATCTCCTGATCATCAGCTTCCGCTCGATGGCCGCCGGTGTAACGCTGCTTGTTCTGTCGCCCACCGGGTTCAGCCAGATATTCACCCCGGAGACGCTCGAATTCTGGATCGCCTCGCTCTACCTTCTGCTCGTACCGTTCCTGCTCTTGCGCTTTTCCGTGCGCTCGTACCGCAAGGCGCTCAGGGAACGGGAGGAATCGCAGTCCGGCGAGGCAAGCCTCTGGCAGCTCGGCATGATCTCCTTCAAGCGCAACGGCATTTCGGTGGCGGCCTCAATGGTGATCTTCGTGCTCTACTCGGTCGCTTTCCTGGCGCCGCTGCTCTCGCCGTTCAGCCCGTATGACCAGCAGGATTTTCTCGTCACCGCCTACCAGCCGCCGCTGACGCGCCTCGACGCCTTGGTGCTCCGCCAGCACCGGACGGTGGTCATTCCGCTGAGAGCAGGCCGCGACCTGACGTCCAGAGCGGCCAACACCCTGATACTCGACAGCCAGAAGCTCCGTTCGCGCAATGAGGAGTACAACCTGAAGTTCGTCAACAGCTACCGGGTCGAAGGTGACCGGATGCTCTTCCGGCAGGGGATGAGGGAAAAAAGCCTGTCGCTGGCAGAGCTCGTCAACCTCTCCGGAAGCAGCCAGAAGCCGGAGTACGCCGTCACGAAAACCTTTCTGCTCGGCACCGACCAGTACGGGCGCGACATCTTCAGCCGCGTGCTCTACGGCTCGCGCATCTCGCTCTCCATCGGCTTTCTCGTGGTGCTCATCTCGGTGTCGCTCGGCACGGTCATCGGCATCTCGTCGGGCTACTTCGGCGGCTGGGTGGACAGCTTTCTGATGCGCATCGTCGATGTGCTCATCGCCTTTCCGGCGCTCTTTCTGATTCTGATTATCATCGCCACCTTCGGCAACTCGATCTACCTGATCGTCATCACCCTGTCATTCACCGGCTGGATGGGCGTGGCCCGCATCGTGCGCGGACAGGTGCTCTCGCTCAAGGAACAGGAGTTCATCCTGGCGGCCAGGTCGCTCGGTCTCTCCAACCTGCGCATCATCTTCCGCCACCTGTTGCCAAACACGCTCACGCCGGTGATCGTGGCCGCAACACTGCGCATCGGCAGCATCATTCTGACGGAGGCCGGACTCTCCTTCCTCGGCCTCGGCGTCCAGCCGCCAACGCCGAGCTGGGGCAACATCATCAACGAAGGGCGCGACAGCCTGCTCAACCACTGGTGGATTTCGACCTTCCCCGGCGTGGCGATTCTCTCGACGGTGGTCTGCTTCAACCTCATCGGCGACGGTATTCGCGACGCTCTCGATCCGAGGATGCGCGGATGAGCGGGCGCTTCGACAACGATCCCGAGCACTGGGAGGTGCTCGAATCGATCTACCTGCACCGCCGCCCGTGGCTCACCATGCGGCAGGACAAGGTGCGACTTGCAAGCAGGCGAACGATCGACGACTACTACGTGCAGGAGTTTCCGGCGTGGGTGAACGTGCTGGCCATCACGAAGGGCGACGACGCGGTGCTCATCCGCCAATACCGCCACGGCCTCGGCGAGGTGTCGTGGGAGCTGCCCGCCGGAGTGCTCGACGATGGAGAATCGCCACTCGACGGCGCCAGGCGGGAGCTGCTCGAAGGGACCGGCTACAGCGGCGGCGCGTGGACGCCCTTGATGGAGCTGAGTCCGAATCCGGCCATCCAGAACAACATCTCCTACTCATTCCTCGCTGAAGGGGTGAGCCTCGCTGGCTCGCAGCAGCTCGACCCGACTGAAGAGATCACCGTACACCTGACGCCGCTCGACCGCCGCCGCGAGATCGTTTTCGACGGCGGGATGCTTCAGGCCCTGCACTCGGCGCCGGTGCTCAAGTACTTTCTGCAGCGCGGCTGAACGGCGGAGGGAGAGGCGCTGGATGAAAAAGCAGAAACAGCTCGACCTGCTCGAAGCGGCCCTCGTCTCGACCGGCCACCGGGTCAGATACGAAAAGGGCAGCTTCATCGGCGGAGACTGCCGGGTAAAGGAGAACATGATCGTGGTGGTCAACAAATTCCTGCCCATCGAAGGCAAAATCGCCACCCTCGCCTCGGTGCTCCGCAAAATCAACCCGCCCGGCCTCTCGCCGGAGGTCGTCAAAATCATCGACACCCTCGTCCCCACTGACCTTTTCAGCAGGGACAACGGATAGCGCAGCTCCATCTTCCTTCTCGAAATAGGGATCGGCTGACAATCATGAAGCCAACGATTCGCCCCTTTTCGTTACCGGCAAATCAACGCTGATCACCAACTCAACAGGGCGAACACACAGGTTCGCCCCTACAGTCTCCTCCCGTTACATTCCTGATAGGAGGCCGTCTCAAAAGTCATTTATCAATCAGTTTCTCAAAACTCATGTTCTTTGTCATTCTGAACAAAGTGAAGAATCCTGCTTCCCAAGATCAACTATAAGCGTATATTTTATAGCATCTTACGAGAATCTTCCGGATTCTTCGCCCGACTGCGTCGGACTCAGACTGACAGGCAAAACGGGAAATTGTCGATTGAAACAATCCCTTTCAAGAAAATCCCTCAATACCACGCCGTCTGCCGACTCCTCGACCGCACCTCGACTGCCGGGCGCTCCGCGGCGAAACGAGCGAGCAGCTCGCGTTGCGCAGGGGTCATGAACGGCCCCGGCACCAGCAGCATCCGGCGCGGACGGGCATCCGCCATCCACGCGTCAAGCCGCCGCCACTCCTTTCCGGTGAAGCGGTAAATCCAGAAGAGCACGTCGGCCCCGTCCGCCCGCTGCGCTTCGAGCCGCTTCAGTCCCGAAACAAGCAGCAGCGAGTGCGTCTTGCTGTCAATCCGGAGCGCCTTGTCATCCAGCCGCCGGATGACGAAGGTGCGGCGAGCGGCAACGCCACTGCCGGACGGCAACAACGTAACTGGCAAGGCGCGCATCACCGGATCGGGTGAAAAGAGGCTGACCGACTCAACGGGCGTCGCCAGATTCCAGACATTCGCCTGCCGCCGGATTCTCTGCCAGCTCCCCTCGCGCCGCCCGGCATCGACCAGGCAAGTTTCGCCGCCCGCCGAAAAGAGTACGCCCATCTCCTTGCCGAGATTGACCGTGACCACCTGTGGCGGTTTCGGCACAGAGCTCGACAAAACATGCCAGAACAGCAGATTCAAACCGACAAGGACAGCAATGACAACCCGCCCCCACGCCCTCTTGCTGAAAGCGTAAAAGACAAACGCAATGGCGATATAAAATACCGCCACGTCGAAAAAATCGGGACGTATCGCGATGCTGGCGTAGGGCATCGAGCTGAACAGATGCACGAAGAAAAGCGTCAGCCGCGCGAAAAGCCAGGTGGCCGCACCGAAAAGCGAGGCGATCCAGCCGCCGAGGCCGTGAAACAGAAACAGCGGCAGCGCCGCGTACATGGCGAAGTTCGAGAAGAGCACCGCCGGAAGATTGGCGACGATGCCTGACACGGAAAAGGTCCCGAAGTAGAGCGCGATCACCGGACTGACGCCGATCATGGCCGAAAGGCTCACGGCGAACGCCTCCCACGCGAGGCGCATCAGCCGCCGGTGCAGCTTCTTGCCATCCGGCGCAACTGCGGCAAGCGGCTTGTAGAGCGTGAGAATCCCGAGTACCGCCCCGTTGGTCATCACGAATCCCGGATTGAAAAGATCGAGCGGATCGAACAGAAGAATAACGAGATCGGAGGTCGCCAGCGTGTTCACCGCGTAACTTTTCCACCCGAGCGCGCCACCCGCGAAGAGCATCGCCGACATGATCGCCGCCCGCTTGATCGAGGGCGCGTGGCCGGTCACGAAGCTGTAGAGCGCGATGATCGAGACGAGCATGAGCATCGCCAGCCATCTGCCAACGGGCGTCACCTTCAGGCGTTGCAGGCAGAGGTTGACCGCGTAGGCCAGCAGCGCAACATGCAGCCCCGACACCGCCAGCACATGCGCCGTGCCGGTGCGCCGGAACGCATCGTTCAGCTCGGCGGAGAGCATGTCCCGCTCACCGAGGATCATCCCTTTGACGAACTGCCGCTCCTCACCATCCGGCACATGCTTGTCCAACGCCGTCGCGAGGTAATTCCGGAGCGGATTGACAACGCCTCGGATAAATGAAAAGCCCGGCTTCGGCGGCTCCCGAAGCACCTTCCACGGCCCGGCGCAGAAAATCTGGACATGAATCCCCTTCAGCCGCTGTTGCCAGCGCGGATCATACTCGCCCCGGTTCGCCGCAACCGGAATCAGAGCGAGCCGCCCCTTCACCCTGACGAAATCGCCCTCCTGATACCTCGTCTCCTCATCCCCCGGCATCCGGACGACAACCTTCGCCCTTTCCGAAATCCTCGCCCGCTGGCCGTTTTCGAACACCTCGGTCACGCGAAGTTGCATGGTTGTCATACCGTCGCCTTCGACTGGGCGGCCATCGATAAAGCCGGAAAGAATCACATCCCGCCCGACCCACGACAGCAGCGACGGCGAGGGGACGAAATTGAAGGCTGCCGAAGCGTGAAACGCGAACGCGCTGAGCACTGCCGTCAGATAACAGAGTGCCGAAAACAGCGAGAGCTTGCCCGCCAGAAGCCGCGTGCAATTGAGCAGCAACAGAAGGCCCGTCAGGACACACGCCAAAAGCGCGGCGGCAAACCACTCGAAGGATTTTACCGGCAAATAAATGGCGGCCAGAATTCCCGCCACGGCGCAAACAAGCAAGCGCAACGCGGGATAAGCCGGGAGGAAATACCGCATCACAAAAGGGGTTATGGCGGTTATTTCAGAAGCTATGCAACCGCATAATTTAGTATATTCCGGTCATTTTCTGTTCAACCAGTAAAAAATCACACCCGGATGCTTGTCAAAGAGATTCTCGACGCCAGAACCGAACCGGTCTTCAGCCTGGAATTTTTTCCTCCGAAAAAGCAGGAAGACTGGGACAAGCTCTTTGCAACCATCACGAACCTCAACCCCCTCGAACCTTCATACGTCAGCGTGACCTACGGCGCGGGCGGCTCCACGCGCGAGCGTACGCACAATCTGGTCACGAAAATCCAGCAGGAGACCGGCCTGACGGTCGTGTCGCACCTGACCTGCATTGGCGCGGAGAAGAGCGAGATCGAAAGCGTCCTGAAGCTTTACCGTGAACACGGCATCAAGAACGTGCTGGCCCTGCGCGGCGACAAACCCGCCGACATTCCGACGCTCGAAGAGGCGATCAAAGACTTCCCGCATGCCATCGATCTGGTGCGATTCATCCGCGAAAACTTCCCGGAAATGGGCATCGGCGTGGCGGGCTTTCCCGAAGGCCACCCCGAAACGCCGAACCGGATGAAGGAACTCGAATTCCTCAAGGAGAAGGTTGACGCGGGCGCGGACTACATCGTCACGCAGCTCTTCTTCGACAACCGCGACTACTTCGACTACGTCGAGCGCTGCGATCTGGCGGGCATCACCGTACCGATCATCCCCGGCATCATGCCGATCATGAGCAAAAAAGGGATGATCCGCATGGGCGAACTCGCTCTCGGCTCAAGAATCCCGTCGAAGCTGCTGCGCAAAGTACTCGAAGCGTCGGATGACAAAGAGGTCGCCGAAATCGGCATCGAATGGGCCACCAACCAGGTGCAGGAATTGCTGGATCACAAAGTCAAAGGCATCCACTTCTACACCCTCAACCTCTCAGAAGCCACGTTGAAGATTTTCAGGAATCTGAAGCGGGGGTAAAGAAAGCATGTCGGCTGCGTTGTTCAGAAAAATGAAGCCGGAACTCTTTTTAAGAACAGCCGTTAAATCACGCTTTTAGAACAAATTGTTTGCACTTCAGTAATTATTGTATCGCCCGAAGAACAGCTTGCTCATCGATAAACCTCTTAGCAATAGCCTTCTGCCAAGATTCGACATGGTCATAAAGAGGCATGAGACCAAAAGTCGGGCCACATCCAGGGTCAGTGAGATAAAGTGTGTAAACGGTCATAGATTCCACTCATGAAACAAGGAGCAAAACTATGACCAGAAAGAA
>NZ_VDCH01000032.1 GCF_006265165.1 Chlorobaculum thiosulfatiphilum | reverse complement strand
CAACCAGTTTTCCATTAAATTCGAAGGACGGCTTCCCGTTTGATTACGACCGTTTACACACTTAGTTGAACAGACCCAAGCTGATCGAAACCTACCATCTTGCATGGACGAGCGGGGATTTTGCCACGGCCCGCAACTCTCTTGCTGGCGACCTCGATTTCAGAGGAAGCATGGATACGTTTACCAACGCCGACGATTTCATCGCTGCACTGACCCGGTTCCGGCAGATGGTGCAGAGCGTAGAGCTGTTGCAGCAATTTTATGATGAAACCGGGTCGGCGTTGTTGTATGATTGTCATACCGCTTCTCCCGCAGGGATTATTCGTACCGCAGAATTCTTTACCGTTACAGACGACCGGATTTCCGCAATCAGGCTTGTGTTCGATGCCACAATATTAAGGCAGGATATGCAGGCATGAGCATTATCTGCTGACATGCTGTTTAGCGGACGGGAGTGCCCGTGCGTGACGGTAAATCACAAAATCTCTATCCAACGACGATTTGGTTGATGCCGAGGGCTATGGTTTTTGCGGGGGGGGATGAGCATCTTGATGGCGGGAAATCAGTGAGCGTTCCTTAAGTTACCGAGGCAATGGTGGTTGCATCAACCCGATCGCTCAACATCCACAAAAATTCGTATGACATCTTATGACGCAGTGATTTCGGGGGCTGGCCCGGCAGGATGTTCGGCGGCGTTGTTTCTGGCGCGAAAAGGGTACAGCGTTTTGTTGCTCGAAAAAGAGCGCTTTCCGAGAGACAAGGTTTGCGGTGACGGCATCACCTCGCGCTCAACTGCCCTCCTGGAAGAGATGGGCGTCATGGAGGTTATTCGTCAACGTGTTGGTCAACTGACGGTATTTAAAGGCGTTACTCTCTATTCTCCCACCGCCGCCGTTGTGCATGGGAAGTTTTCTCAGGCCGGATGCCCTGAAGGCGCGGCCTATGTCATTCCGAGAAGAATCCTCGACGACGGCCTCGCTGCTACCGTGAAGGCCCATCCCTCGATAACCTTTTTCGAAAATACCACCGTCAACGACCTCATCACCGAGGGCGGCCGGGCGAGTGGCGTCAGTACGTCAAAAGGGGAGTATTTCGGTCGAGTCGTTCTTGCCGCCGATGGTTTTTATTCGCCGATTGCCTCCCGGCTGAACCTGAAAAACAGCCTGAAAACCCATCAGGGTTTTGCAATTCGCGCCTACTTTTCGCAGGTCGAGGGGCTGACCGACTCAATCGAACTTCATTACGACAGGTCGATGCTGCCGGGGTATGGGTGGATATTTCCGGCGGGCGACGGGAGGGCCAATATCGGGGTTGGCGTGATCACCCGCTTCAAGGATCAGCGCGGACTCAAGCGTTTGTTCGAGCGGTTTGTCTCCGGCAGCACACCTGCGTCGGAAAAGCTGAAGCGGGCAGTCATGGAGCCGGGAACGCTCAGAGCCTGGCCGCTTCCGATGGGCTCCTTGCCGGGAAAGCGAGGTCGCGGCAACGTGTTGCTCACCGGCGACGCCGGAAGTTTTGTCGATCCGCTGACTGGCGAGGGCATCTTTTACGCCCTGAAAAGCGGTCAACTTGCCGCCGAGGCTGCGGCGCGGGCGCTGGATGCGGCTGGCGAGACGCGGGCCATCGTTTGGTATGAGAAGTTCTGGCGAAAAGAGTTCCTGTTTCACGATTTCACTGTCGGGTATGCTCTTCAGGCCTTGTTGAACAACGAGTATATTCTGGAATCACTGATGCAGTTTGCAGCCAGAAAACAAACACGAGCCGATTTGCTGGCTGATGTTATCGGTCATAACCGGAAAAAGATCGAGCTGCTTAAACTGATAGTTCCGTTTTTTTGAAATGCCTGAAATGTGGTCGGGATTATCGGCAAACCCGGAGGAAAACCGGAATTACGATGCCTTGTTTTATCGATAAATAGCGTCTCTAAACAATCTTTGAAAAGGGGAAGAGATATGCGGTACTTCTATGATTCACATTGCCATATGATGAATCTGAGCCATCCGAATCTCACGGCAATGATCAAGAGGACGTTTAATGATGGAATAAAAAGAAAATTATTATTGTATTCGCCTACTCTTCTTTTGATTCCATTGCTTTTTACGATTGGATTGAAAATATTGATTTATTTTGGAATCAGGATACCAGAAAAGATCTATTTTCTGGATGCTTTTGTTATCTTGACTTTGATTGCTGCGGTTATCGTTATTATGTTCTTTATAATATTTCTGATACCAGTCGTTCGAGCCAAAACGGTATCCTTCATAAAGCTCAAGTTGTCAAATATCATGAACTTGCTGGCTATCATGGAGACGGATATAGGGGACTGCCTTATTCAGATGGAGGAGGATCTGAGAAAAAATTTACCACTGAACAGTTCTCTCGTCATTTCGGGAAATGGCGAGACGAAACAGTATGATAAAATGGTGCTGACTCCACTCATCATGGATTTCGGGCTGAAGGATTCAGGAAACTCAAGTATGACCTACAAGGTGCGCTGGAAGCCTATCGTGGCGCAGGTTGACGATTTGTGCACCGGAATACGCGATTACTATCGTCACCGGAAAGATTATATAAAAGGGCATCCTGAACCGCTTTTTCAGATTATCCCGTTTATGGGAATCAATACGCAGAATTATTATTCAGAAAAAGATAAAGCGACAGGAAAAAATATCTCTGTCAGTCTCAAGCAGCTTCTTGAAAAGAATTTCGAAAAATTCAAAGATGATACCTCTCCTCAGATCAGACGAAAGCATATCGATGAAATTCCCTGGAAAGATTTCAATGGTAATATAGAATCATTGAGGTCACATTATTTCCTTGGTATCAAAGTCTATCCGCCTCTCGGTTTCGATCCGTGGCCGGAACCGGGGGATGAGAGGGATAAAGTATGCTTTTTATATGACTTCTGTGTAGAATACAATGTTCCGATTACGGCGCATTGCAATCCGGGAGGGTTTCTGGTGCATAAAAATTTTTCAGATTTTTCCAGTCCAATCAAATGGGAGTCAGTGCTGAAAAAGTATAAAAATCTCAGATTGAATCTCGCTCATTTTGGTGGTAAGGATGGTAAGGAATGGCGCAGAAAAATTGCTGATATGATTCTTGAAAAAGATTCTGAAACGGGTAAATATAAATATGAGAGTTTGTATGCCGATATTTCATATCAAGGAGTTGATGAGTTATCTTATAAGGATATGATGAATTTTATTAATGGCCATGATGGTGAGAAGAGGTCGAGACTGTTGGAGCGTATTATTTTTGGTTCGGATTTTATGATCAATTTGCAGGATATAAGCTCATATAGCAAGTATCTGCGATATTTTATAGATTCAGACACTTTGACGCTCGATGAGAAGGATATGCTGTGCAATAAAAACGCCGAGAGGTTCCTGTATATAGGTTGACAGCGTGAGGCCATAAAAAAAGCAGTCCCGACAAAGTCAGGACTGCTTTTTTTGGTTTCAACCGATAATTTTCAATTATCACTTCTTCAGATTCACCTCGCTGTAGGTCTTCAATCCCAGGCCGTAAAGCTGGATGAAGCCTTCGGCGGCTTTGTGGTTGAAGGTGTCGGCTTCGGTGTAGGTGGCCAGCGCTTCGTTGTAGAGCGAGTTCGGCGAGGTGCGACCGAGCAGGGTGACGTTGCCCTTGTAGAGCTTGACTCTCACCATGCCGGTGACGGGCTTCTGCGTGACGTCAACGAAGGCGTCGAGCGCTTCACGCATCGGAGAGAACCAGGTGCCATTGTAGATGATGTTGGCGTAGTCCTGACCGATGTTGCGCTTGTACTGGAACACTGACTTTTCGAGCGTGAGGCGTTCGAGTTCGCGGTGGGCGAAGTGCAGAATGGTTGCTGCCGGGGCTTCGTAGATTTCGCGCGACTTGATGCCGACCACGCGGTTCTCGATCATGTCGAGCCTGCCGACGCCGTTCATCGCGCCGAGTTCGTTGAGCTTGACGATAAGGTCGAGGCCCTCCATCTGCTGGCCGTCGAGCGCCACGGGGATGCCTTCGACGAAGTCGATGTCAACCACGGTCGGCTCGTCGGGCGCGTTTTCGGGAGCCGTGGTGATCTGGTAGGCGTCGGCGGGCGGCGGCACCATCGGGTCTTCGAGCACGCCGCACTCGATGCTGATGCCCCAGATGTTCTCGTCGATCGAGTACGGATTTTTCTTGGTCGCCGACACCGGAATGTTGTGCTCCAGCGCATAGGCGATCTCCTGCTCGCGCGAGGTGAACTCCCACTCGCGCAGCGGGGCGATCACCTTCATGTGCGGGGCGAGCGAGGCAAACGTGACCTCGAAGCGCACCTGGTCGTTGCCCTTGCCGGTGCAGCCGTGGGTGAGCATGGTGCACCCTTCGGCGAGCGCCACATCGACCAGCGCCTTTGCCAGGATCGGGCGTCCGAGCGCCGTGGCGAGCGGATAAACATCCTCGTACAGAGCGCCAGCTTTCAGCGCTTTCCAGATACAATCCTCGACGAAAGTCTTGCGAAGATCGACGAAGTGGAACGACGCCGCGCCGGTGGCGATCGCCTTCGGTTCGAGGTTATCGACCTCCATCTTCTGGCCGAGGTTGCCCGTGACGGCTACGATTTCAGCTCCTTCATATTTATCCTTCAGCCATTTGATCATGACTGACGTGTCGAGGCCGCCGGAATAGGCGACCGCTATTTTTTCCTTGCTCATGCGTAGGTACCGGTTATGGTTGTGAGAGAATTTTCTGAATATAGGATTTGACGGACGAAATTTTCCTGACGGTTGCCGGAATGACCAGCACAGTGTCATCCCCGGCGATGGTGCCGAGGATGTCGTCGTTGGTGAGCCGGTCGAGGAACGAGCCGACGCCGTGCGCCCGGCCAGGCAGGGTGCGGACGATGATCGAGGTTTCGTTCGACGCCACCGAGAGCACCTCCATGCCGACCAGCCCCTTGATGATGTCCACCTGCGGCTCTTCGGGCGCGACGAGCCGGTAGCCGCCATCCGCCGTGCGGCGACGGACGACCCCCATCTCCGCGAAGTCGCGCGACAGGGTGGCCTGGGCAACCACGATGCCCTCCTTTTCGAGCAGTCCGAGCAGCTCCTGCTGGCCCGACACCTCGCCGTTTTCGATCAGCTCCCTGATCTTTTTCTGCCTGTTGGCCTTGTTCATCGTTTTCGCGTCAGGCTTTCAGGCGATTGGCGGCGCGGTTCAGGCGGTGCGTCAGGTGGAACTTGCGGTAAACGTCGTGGTTCATCAGTTTCACCATGAGCGCCTTCTGCACGTGCAGGCGGTTTTCGGCCTCGTCGATGATGATCGAGTGCGGGCCGTCCATCACCTCGGCGCTGATCTCCTGGCCGCGATGCGCGGGCATGCAGTGCATCACCACCGCCGACGATTTCGCTTCGGCGAGCATCTTCGAGTTGATCTGGAACGGCGCGAAAGCCTTCAGCCGCTCGGTCATCTCCTCCTCCTGACCCATGCTGGTCCAGACGTCGGTGTAGAGCACGTCGGCGTTTCGGGCCGCCTCCATCGGGTCGTGCAGAATCTCGATGGCGCCTTTGGCATTTGCGCGAGCTTGCCGGAGCAGCTTCTCGTCGGGCAGGTAGCCTTCGGGGCAGGCGAGCACGAAGTGGAAGGGGAGAATGCCCGCCAGCTCGATCCACGAATTCGCCACGTTGTTGCCGTCACCGACGAAGACCACCTTGGTATCCTCGCGCCACAGCCCCTTTTCGTAGAGCGTGAAGGCGTCGGCCAGAATCTGGCACGGGTGCGACAGGTCGGTCAGGGCGTTGATGACCGGAATGCTTGCATGAGCGGCGAGGGTTTCGATGATCTCGTGCTCGTGCAGGCGGGCCACAATCGCGTCGTTGTAGCGCGACAAGAGGCGGGCGATGTCCTCCACCGACTCGCGCTCGCCGACGCCGATCGACTTTCCTTCGAGGCTGATGGCGTGGCCGCCCAGCTCATAGACGCCCAGCTCGAAGGAAACCCGCGTACGAAGCGAGGGCTTGTTGAAGATCATGGCCACGGTCTTGTGGCGGATCGGGCGGAACTCGGCGTTCTGGCGGTTGGCTTCGCGCTGCCGCTTGATGTGCAGCGAGTAGTCGAACAGCTCGATGATCTTGGCCGCATCGAGGCCGGTGAATCCGAGAAAGTCGCGTTTTTTCGATCCGTTTGTTTTATCCTGGCTCATGATGCTCCTCCTTCAGCGGTTGATGGTTCGTATTCGTTGACAAACTGTGTGCCGACGCCTTCGTTGGTGAAGACTTCGAGCAGCAGCGAATGGGTGATCTGGCCATCGACGAGGTGCACCTTGCCGACGCCGCCTTCGAGGGTCTGGTAGGCCGAAACGACCTTCGGAATCATGCCGCCGGTGATGATCCCTTTTTCGATGAACTCCGCTGCGTCGGCCTTGCAGATCGTTTTCAGAATGCGGTTGCCGACCCGTACGCCCTCCACGTCGCTGACGTAGATCAGCTTTTCGGCCCTGAGCGCCACGGCGATGGCCGCCGCCGCGTCGTCGGCATTGATATTATAGACGTTGCTCTCCATGTCGTAGCCGATGGGGGCGATCACCGGAATCAGTCCCGCGTCGCAGAGCAGGTCGATGTACCTGGTGTTGATCTCGGCCACCTCGCCGACGAGGCCGAGGGTCGCCGCGTTCGGCGATGGCTTGGCCAGAATCATGTCGGCGTCGAGGCCGCTCACGCCGACGGCGTTGCCGCCATCCTCGTTGATGAGCTGCACGATGTCCTGGTTCACCTTGCCGGCGAGCGTCATCTGGATCACGTCGATGGTCTGGCGGTCGGTGACGCGCTTGCCGTGCACGAAGGTGGTTTCGAGACCGAGCTTCGCAGAGGTCTTGGTAATCGCGTCACCGCCGCCGTGCACGATCACCACCTTGATGCCGACCTTGCGCAACAGCGTGACGTTCTCGGCGAAGATGTTCTTGAGCACCTCGTCCTTCATGGCCGCGCCGCCATACTTGATGACGAAGGTTTTTCCCTCGAATTTCCTGATGTAGGGCAGCGCCTCGACAAGCATGTAACCGATTGCCGGTTCGGGTCTTTTGCCTTCGGGGCGGAATTCACTGCACATTTTTTCCATGTCAAATTTCTGGTCGATAATGAACAAAACCGGTCAGCTCCGATAGCTGCCGTTGATTTCGATGTAACCGTGGCTCAGGTCGCACGTCCACACGGTCGCCGCGCCCGGCCCGTTGCCGAGCGAGAGCGTGATGGTGAACTCTTTCTGCTGCATCACCGCTTTGGCACACTCTTCGGAGAAGTTTGCGTCGAGGCCCGGTTTGAGGATCGGCTCGTCGTCGAAGTGTACCGACAGCTCCTCCTGATCGAACGATGCGCCAGAGCGTCCCGCCGCCGCGATGATGCGGCCCCAGTTGGCGTCCTCGCCGTGGATGGCCGTTTTGACGAGCGGCGAATTGGCCACGGTCATCGCCGCCATGCGAGCCTCGGCGTCCGTCGCCGCGCCGGTGACGCGCAGTTCGACAAACTTGGTCGCCCCCTCGCCATCGACGATGATGAGCTGGGCGAGCATGGTCATCACCGAGCGCAGCGCCTCGCCGAAAAGCCGCGCATCCTCCGAGCCGCGCAGCACTTGCGGCCCCTTGCCGCTCGCCATGATCGCCGCCATGTCGTTGGTGCTTGTGTCGCCATCGACCGTGATGGCGTTGAAGCTCAACGCGTTCGCCGCCGAGAGCAGCTCTTGCAGGAGCGCCGGGTCAATCGAAACGTCCGCGCCGAGGAAGGCGAGCATCGTCGCCATGTTGGGGCAGATCATGCCGGAACCTTTGGCGATGCCCGCGATTCTCGCCGTGCCGCCGGAGAGCGCGACATCGACGGCGAACGCCTTCGGAAAGGTGTCGGTGGTCATGATCGCCTCGGCGGCGTCACGCCAGTGCGTCGCGCCGGAAGCGGCTTTGAGCGATGGCATGGCCTCGGCGATTTTCTCGACCGGCAGCCGCTGGCCGATGACGCCGGTCGAGGCGACCAGCACTTCGCTCGCGTCGAGGCCGAAGGCGGCGGCGGTGGTGTCCGCCATCCGTTGCGCGTTCGACATGCCCGAAGCGCCCGTGGCCGCGTTGGCGTTGCCGCTGTTGCAGATGACGGCCCGCATTTTGCCGCCGGAGGCTCGTAGCGCGGCCTTCGACAGCTCGACTGGAGCGGCGCAGCAAAGGTTGGTCGTAAAGACCGAAGCGGTGCTTGCCGGTTCGTCGCAGAGCATCAGCATCAGATCCTTGCGCGAGGGCTTGATGCCGCAGTTGATGCCCGAGAGCGTGAAGCCCGCCGGCCAGAAGTTGCCGTCCGACGCGGGATCGGCAACAACCGGCGTCACGCCATCAGGCCAGACGGTTCTGGCGGAAAGGCGCTTGACGGCGGCAATCGATTTTTCGAATGGTTCCAATCTTTAAGAAAATTACGGATTGATAATTACAGCAGTGCGGCTGTTTCGTCGAAGCCCAGCATCAGGTTCATGTTCTGCACCGCCTGACCTGCCGCGCCTTTGACGAGGTTGTCGATGGCCGTGATGATCACCAGCGAGCCGTCGCTTTCAAAGGCGAGGCTGACGTCGCAGAAGTTGGTGTGGGCCACGTGGCTCACCTCGGTCACGCCGTCGCGCAGCCTCACGAAGGGCGCGTTGGCGTAGAATCTGGCGTAAAGTTCGCGAATCGCATCCATCGCCACCGGCGAGGCGAGGCGCACGTTCAGCACCGAATAGATGCCGCGCACGTAAGGGGCGATCATCGGCGTCATGACGAATCGGAACGACGGATCGGTGGCCGAGGCGCCGAGCGTCTGCATGATCTCCGGCGTGTGCTGGTGCTTGCCGACCTTGTAGGCCCGCATGTTTCCGCTCATTTCGGAGAACGAGAGTTCGAGCTTCGAGCTTCTGCCCGCGCCCGAAATGCCCGAAATCGCCGTGACGTTCACGGACTCCACGGCGAGTCCCGCCATGCCGCCACGGAACAGGGGAGCGAGGCCGAGGATGATGCTCGTGGCGTAGCATCCCGGATTGCTGATGGCCGTCGAGCCAACGATTTCGTCGCGGAACAGCTCCGGCATTCCGTACTGGAGCACATCCTCCGCCGACTTGTCGCCGCCGTAAAAGTGCTTGTGCTCGGCGATGCTCGTGAGCCTGAAATCGCCCGAAAGGTCGATCACCTTTTTTCCGGCGGCCACGATGCCCGGCACGAGCTGCAACGCCTCGCCGTGCGGCAGGGCAAGAAAGTAGAGGTCGCTATCCGTTTGTCCCGAATAGGTCTGAAAAACTTTGTCGCAGGGGATCGACGGGTACAAATCCGTAAAGCGTTTTCCGGCCTGGGTGTGCGCGTAAAGTTCTTCGACGGCGACGCCTGGATGCTTCATGAGCAGCTTCACCAGCTCGGCTCCTGAATATCCTGAAGCACCGATGACCGAAACCGTCACCTTGTTATGCTGCATCGAGATAAGATTCATCAGGGTTTGAAGGCAAATTCATCGGAGTGAATAAATATTCAGGAATGCGGATATTAGTGAATTCACAATTTATTTCCATAAAGAAACAGGGCATTTCCGAAATGTTTACAATTCCGATGTTTGGCCGTTTTGCCTATCTTAAGCCTAACATTCAAGAAAATATCATGAATCACCGGTTCCGTAACGTCGTGATTGCTCTTCTCCTCGTCGCAGGCATTGTTGCGCCTGTCTGGCTCTGGATGCGTACGCCTTTGCCGGAAAACCCGCTCGCTTCGGCCATTTCCGGCCCAACGCCCATCAGCGGAACGCTTGCCGTGGCGGTTGACCGATCGCTCACGCCGGTCGCCGAAATCCAGGCGAACGCTTTTTCGGAACAGTATCCGAATGCGACCATAAAACTCACCTCGCAATCGTCCCGGCCCATCTTGCAGCTTCTCGAACACCGTGTCGCAGCGGCGCTCATCGAGGGCGCGCTCTCGGCTCGCGAGGATTCACTGCTGGCAACGCTGAAGCGTCCCGTCAAGCGCCAGCCGGTTGCCCGCAACGGGCTCGTGCTGGTCGTCAACCGCGCCAATCCTGCTCGCTCCGTTTCGGTCGCCGAGCTGAAAGCGGTGTTTTCCGGACAGGTCAACAACTGGCAATCGCTTGGCGGTTCGCCGGGAAAAATCGTCGCCTGCCTCGATGGCAGTAATCTGCGGGCGCGGGTGCTGCTTTCGGAGATGCTGTCGGTCAAGGCGGACTCGCTTGTCGCCTCCGCCGAAGCGGACATGCCGCGCCTCCTGAATCGCGTACGCGACGACCGTAACGCCGCCGCCGTCATGACGCTGCCAGCTTACGCGGCGGCGTTGCGCTCCGGCGGTTACGCAGGGCGCATCAAGGCGCTGCCGGTGAGCGCAAGCGCGGGCGGCGAGCCGCCGGTCGAGGCTTCGCCCGAAACGATATACACCGGCGCCTATCCGCTTTCGACGGATATTTTCTACCTCTACGATCCGTACGATCCGCTGGCGACCGGCTTCGGCGCATGG
Organism: Chlorobaculum thiosulfatiphilum; assembly: GCF_006265165.1. Taxonomy (GTDB): domain Bacteria; phylum Bacteroidota; class Chlorobiia; order Chlorobiales; family Chlorobiaceae; genus Chlorobaculum; species Chlorobaculum thiosulfatiphilum. The sequence continues at coordinate 14,177 of NZ_VDCH01000032.1, read as the reverse complement.
CTCGCCAAAGAGGGGCAGAAGCTCTTCGAGCGCGGCGACATGGCCCCGTACGAACAACTTGTGCGCACCATTATTCTCAAATAACCGGATGAAATACGATATCGACATTACCGGCAAGGGATTCCTCAGGTTAACGATGATTTTCGGCGTTGTGTCGCTGATTCTGGCCGCCGGAGGAACCGCCTGGTTCGGTGCTTTCCAGAGTTCCCGTCTTCACCAGATCAGTGATGATGAGGCGTTGCGCATGAGGCTGGTCGAATGCCGCACCAGAATTTCGTCGATCGAGCAACAGTTTGAGGATGAACATCTTTCGGTTGGCAAGCAGGCTGAGCTTCAGTCGAAGCTCCGGATCGAGTGCGCCAGGTTTTCGGAGATCGGACGCAGCCCCGAGATGCCGCAGGGCAGCGAGATCAGCCAGTGGCTGAAGCGCCGCAAGCCACTCGTCGCGCCGCTCAGCCGCGAAACGCTTCAGCTCATGGTGGTCGATATGGACGGCATGATTTCGAGCCTGGGTTCAAAGATCGCCGATGAAAACGAGTTGCTCACGGCCAGTCTGAATTACTATCTCGTTTTCATTACGCTCTTGCTGATCGTTGTCGTGCTGGCTGGCGGCAGATTTATCATTTCCAGCTACCGGCGCTCGATCATTCCCCTCCACCAGCTTTCGCAACGGCTTGCCCAGTTGAACTGCAATCTCCCCGAAAGTCTGCACGACACCGCCGAAGCCGCCGAAACGCTTCTGAGCGGCGAGGATCAATCCGCCGAAATGCGCTCCGTCAGCGAATCGGTCGCCAGCATGTGTCACGACATCGAAGAGAAAAACCGCAAGCTCGACGAGTTGCACATTCGCGATGAAAAGACCAATCTTTACAACTATCGCCACTTCAAGGAGCATCTCATCATCGATGTCGAGCGGGCACGGCGCTTCAACGGTGACATCGCGCTCGCCATGATCGACATTGACAACTTCAAGCGCTATAACGACCGCTACGGGCACGTTGCCGGGGACAGGGTGCTGGCGAGAATCGCCGAAATCATCAGGGAGGAGTGCCGCATGACTGACATTCCGTCGAGGTTTGGAGGGGACGAATTCGCCGTGCTGTTTCCGAAAACCAGCAGGGTGACGGCGCTGGAGATTTCCGAGCGCCTGCGCAGTATCATCTGCGCCGAAACGTTCGAGTACGAACGCAACCAGCCAGGTAACCAATTGACGGTGAGCATCGGCGTCGCCTCATGGCTCGACGACGCCACGGACGGCACCGCGTTGATTATGAATGCCGACAAAGCTCTTTACAAAGCAAAGTCAGCAGGACGGAATATGGTGCTGGCCTACTCGGCAGGGGAGATAAGTGTCGGGGAGACGGGGTAAGTCATTGTTTGAAAGACGGATGAAGCGGAAACCAAAACATCAATGTTGGAATTAGAGAAAGGAGCGCAGTGATGCCGACCATTTCAATGTTATTATGGCATATTGATCCAGATGTATTTTTATGATAACAAACAGCACAGTTGTCCTCACATTCATGCAGAATACGGGGAGCATCACGCCTCCATTGCTATTGAGGACGGAACCGTACTGGATGGAGGGTTGCCCTCCTCGAAGATGAAACTGGTTCAAGCATGGATCGAGATTCGTAAAGAAGATTTAAGGGCGGACTGGAAGCTGGCAATCGCTGGCGAACCTGTATTTAAAATCGAGCCTCTGAGGTAATAACGAAAGGAATAAATTATGGATACTATCGTTAAAGCGCTGCCGTTGGATGACCACAAAATCGAAATAGTCACGAGCAGCGGTATTGAAGGAATCTTCGATGTCAAGCCATATTTGAAGGGGTCGGCGTTTAAAGAACTCGAAGATCAATCCTATTTTCGACTTGTACGCCCAGCCCATCGAGGGATCATGTGGCCAAACGAGCAGGATTTCAGTTCTGATACGATTATATGGGATATAAAGCATTCGCAGCAATCGTCAGCACTATGCCCGGATTCTGGTGATGCAGCCGGATAGGTGATTGAGAGAAGTGTTGAATACGAAGGAAAAAATAAGCTGGATGGTTTAAATGGAGGTATTTTTTATAGGAACTGTATAATAAATCTTATTGTGGATATATTAAAAAATAAAGTAATTCTTGGGTCTGTTTTTATAGGAGCAATCTCATTATGTGTGGTATATAGCGCTCCATTATCCGATATATGGAAAGGAATTGCAGCTTTACCCTCTATTGGCGCAATGTGCTCAATTCTCATTCAGTTAATTCGAGATGATTTAGCTCATCAAAGGCAGAAAGAACTGTTAATACACGAGCAACAATATTCATTAGCAGCTTCATCTCATATGGCAAACACCGTATTCGATAAGCAGGTCGAGTTTTCGAATAAATACGTTGCTATTGTTCTCGATGCTTTTGAAACACTTAGACGTCTTCAAGACTGGGAGGTTGCTCACGATTTTGCAGGAAAATTAACTATTTTGAGGTTGAGCTATATGTGTTGGTTGACATCAGAAATAGATAAAAATTTGGGGGTATTTGAACAAAAATTGCGCACTTTAGGTGCTAAAAGTATGTATATTAAAATGCCAAAAGATCTAGGCACAAACCAAGGACATCGCGATGCGGCAGCAAGAGAAATGCTTGAAATATATAGTGATTTTGTGGATGTTCTGGGCAAAAATGTAGAGCATTCTGAAGCAACTCTACAATCACTATCTATCAAAATGAGGGCTATTTTGGATGTGGAGGATTTGGCTTATCTTAAAAAGCAAATAATTAGTTCTACACAAAAAGCAAGCAGTTAAAAATCTGATCAAAAAAATAATCACAATGACCACAGCAGATAGAATCTTTCATGAGGCGTCAGCCCTTAGCACGATTGAGAAGGCTTGGCTTATTGATAAGCTTATTTCCGATCTTGACAAATCGGATCCAGAAATTAATGAGATGTGGGTGAAAGAGGCTGAGGACAGGATCGATGCTTATGATCAGGGAAAGATGAAAGCGATTTCTCTGGAAAAGCTTCTTCAGAAGTACAGATGAGTACGATGAAGATCAGATTTCTCGAAATTGTACAAGTCGAGCTGGATGAGGCGATCCAGTACTACAATTACGAGCTTGACGGTCTTGGTGATGCTTTTCTGACTGAAGTTCTGAAAGCTTTATACCGGATCGGTCAGTTTCCTGAAGCATGGCATCCCTGTTCTAAACGAACAAGATTATGTAAAATTCGCCGTTTTCCTTATGGCATTATCTACCAAAATCGACAACAGGAAATCCTGATTGTCGCGATTGCGAATCTTCACAGAAATCCTGACTATTGGAAGGATCGGATATAAGCCTCCCCCAGAACCCCGGAAATTCTTATCTTTCCCTCCATTAGCCAGGAGGCTTGTCCTCCGATGAACCACAGCTTGCTACCCATGCGCCGATGAATGACTGATGAAAGCCGAATTGTACATCGCTCAAAGATTTGCCTTCAAGCCGCGGTCGCTCTCCAAGCCGACGTTTATCGTGCTGGCGTCGGTGCTGGGTATTGCCGTGGGGACGGCGGCGCTGATTCTGACGCTCTCCATCGTCAACGGATTCGCGTCGGTCATCGAGGGCAAGCTCATTCGTTTTACCTCGCATCTTCAGGTGCGCCAACCGGACGAGCGCGTTTTCCTCGAAACCCGCCGCGACCTCCAGACGCTGAAAAGCGTACCGGGCGTCGCCTCGGTGTCGCCGTTTCTTGAAATGAATGTAATGCTCCGGAGCCGCGCCGGAAGCGGCGATGCGGGCGGCAACATCGCTCCGGCGATGATTCAGGGCATTGACCCGCGCGAAAGTTCACGCTTTCTCCCGAACGGCCCGGCGCTGCTCCAGGCGGCATCGGCTTCGGCGGAGAGTCCGCTGCCGATCCTGCTCGGCAAGACGCTCGCCGACAAGCTCGGCGTCAAGGCGGGCGACCGGCTGATGATCGTCGGCATCGCGGGCAAAAACGGCGCGTCCGGCATCAGCGGCGGCGAGAGCGTCTTGGAGCTGCTGTCGAGCCTCGACCTGCACGTGGCGGCCGTCGCGGGCATCTACGACACCGGCCTCACCGAGGGGTTCGACGACATCGTCGCCTTCGCCGATCTCGCGCGGCTCCAGCAGCTCTACCATCCCGGCATGATCTCCGGCTACGAAGCCAACGTCACCAACCTGCGCGATCTGAGCGCGATTTCGGAAACCGTGGCGTCGCGGCTCGGCTATCCCTTTTACACCTACACCGTTTATGAGCGCTACGCCAACCTTTTCGAGTGGCTCAAGCTCCAGCAAAACATCATGCCGCTGCTCATCATCACCATCACGGTCGTGGCGGTGTTCAACATCGTTTCGACGCTGCTGGTGCTCATCATCGAAAAAACGAAAGAGATCGGCATGCTCTCCGCGCTGGGCCTCGAACCTCGCGCGGTGAGCATGGTTTTCATGGGGCAGGCGTTCATGATTTCGCTGGTCGGCATTGGCCTCGGCAACCTGCTAGCGCTCGGCCTGTCGCTCTTCGAGCTGCGCTTTCACCTCATCACGCTGCCGGAAAAGAGCTACTTCATCCGCCACGTGCCGCTCGAAATCGACCCGCTGCAATACCTCGCCGTGTCGGCGGGCGTGGCGGCGCTGACGCTGCTTTTCGCCTTCATTCCATCGCGCGTGGCCGCCTCGCTCCGGCCCAGCACCGCACTGACCACGTGAGGAGGAGCCGATGAAAGCAGGCATCTGGATCGCCCAACGGTACAGCTTCGCGCGGAAGCGTTTCCGGGTCATCAACATCATCTCCGGCATCAGCCTCGCGGGGATCGTCGTCGGCGTCTCGACGCTGCTCGTGGTGATGAGCGTGCTGAACGGCTTCCAGAAGCTGGCCCGCGACCTCTTCGTGACCGTCGAAGGGCCGGTGCAGATCGCGCCCGCCCGAGGCCGTTCGCTGGTGGTGAGCGACTCGCTGCTCGCGGCTATCCGCAACATCGAGGGGATTCAGACCGCGCAGCCCTTCGCGGAGGGGCAGGTGATCATCACCGCGTCGGGCAAAAGCGAACTGATCATGGTTCGCGGGCTGACCGCCGAGGCGCAGCGCTATTTGATGCAAACGACGTCGAACCGCCAGCCCTACTTTTCCGAAGGCGGCATCTCGGCGGGCAATCTGCTTGCCGAACGGTTGCGGCTTTATCCAGGCCAGTCGGTGCGGCTTTTCAGCCCGGAGCTGATTTCTGCGGGCCTGCAAGCTCTTTCTCAACCTGAGCTTATGCCTGTTTTGTCGATGAGCGACGCGCGAGTCCAGAGCAGCTTTTCGCTGCAAAAGGTCTTCGACGATCGCTACGTGCTCGCGCCGGTCGAGATGGCGCAAAGCATCCTGCTCTTCGGTCGGGGACGCTACTCGGGCATCGACATCCAGGGACGCACGGGCGTGAGCGACGAGGCGCTCGAAGCTCGGTTGCGGCAATGGATCGCGGCAAACGGGCTGGCGCAGGAGCTGCGTGTGCTGACGCTCGAGGAGCGGCACCGCGACATGTTCGCCGTGATGCAGCTCGAAAAGTGGGCGAGCTTCGCCGTGCTGATGCTGGTGATTCTGGTCGCGCTGTTGAGCCTTGCCGGATCGCTCGCCATGACGGTCATCGACAAGCGCCACGAGCTGTTCTACCTGCGCTGCCTCGGCCTGGAAAGGCCGCAGTTCATGACGATCTTCATCGTCGAGGGCGGGCTGACGGGGCTTGCGGGTACGGCGCTCGGCTCGCTTGTCGCGTGGATGGCCTGCACGGCGCAGGAGCTGTGGGGCATCGTCCAGCTTCCGTCGAAAAGCGCGTTCATCATCAGCGCCTACCCCGTCAGCATGAAGGCCGGCGACTTTCTCGCCGTCGGAGTAGCCGCAATCCTCTTCACCCTGCTCGTCAGCCTCTATCCCGCCGGAAAAGCCGCCGCCATTGCGACGAGCCGCTCGCTGGAAAGCAAGATGGAGTGAGGGAGATTTTTCGATTCGATAGTAAACGAACGAAGCGAAGAAAACAGTACTGCATTCAGGAGGGTTTTAACCCGACGGACATATCGGGTTTTTACATTCACATTGCCCCGGCTTTCAAGCCGGGGGCTAAGTTTGTGACGAGCTGTTTTCCGGAGAGATAAGAGATCGGGGCAACCGCAAGGGATTTCCCCTACAGAACACCGTGAAAACCATCGACGTTGTCTGCCTTCCTCACCCCTTCGTGAACTCCTCCTTGCCTGCGCCGCAGATGGGGCACATCCAGGTTTTGGGGAGGGAATCAAACGATGTTTCGGCAGGAATGTCGCCTTCGGGGTCGCCGGTTTCCGGATTATAAATGTAGCCGCAGATCGTGCACTTCCACTGTTCCATAGTACTGCTGTTGGTTTTTTGATGTTCAGAGTTGTGAGACAAATTTCGTGAACTGGTTTCTCGGGCGATCGCACACCGGGCAGTTCCAATCCTCCGGCAGCTTGTCGAACGGTACGCCGGGGCGGATGTTCGTTTCGAGATCGCCCTCCGCCGGGTCGTAAATGTAGCCGCACTCGGCGCACATCCACTCCTGCCTGTCGCTGGGTTCCGGTTCGATTTTCTTGACGTTCATGGGTGATTCCACTTTCGATTTACAGGCGCTTCCGGTAAGCCACCATTGTCGATCGTACGAAGCCGTGCGCCTCGTAGAAATGCTGCGCCGGGATGTTGTCGCCGTCCGTCAGCAGCGTGGCCCTGCCATAACCCTCCTCGCGCGCCCAGCGACAGACGTGTTCGAGCAGCAATGCGCCAATGCCCTGACTGCGATACGCGGGGTCGATGATCATGTCTTCGAGCATCACCACCTTTTTGCCGAGCGCCGTGCTGACCAGATTCAGCAGCGAAACCATGCCGATGAGGTTCCCCTCCTCTTCGCACACGAACACCGTTCCCGCCGACGGGTTGCCGATGATCATGCCGAGACCTGCCTCCTGTTTTTTGGGGTCGGGCGTGAATTCGTGTTCCTGGCTGAAAAGAACATTCAGCAACCGGGCGCAAGCCTCGATGTCAGCGGGTTCTGCGATACGGATATTCGGCATGTCAACAACATTGGATTGATGTTCGTTCATGCCTGAATGCTATTGAAAAACCCGGACAATACCAATCATTTCAAGCCGTTACGAATGCATTGAAACGTCGCGGCGTGAAACTTTGCCGTTACCTGCGCTGGTTATTCATTGATGCAATAGTTTGATAAAACCACTCAATGTTTCAACCATGTTTAAAAAATTTTTACGCAAGCGCCTGCACATCGGCGGGCCGGGTACCGTCCCACAGGTCGATGTGCTGAAATATTGCGGCACCTGGTACGAGATCGCCGCCATACCCAGCAAACAGCAACGCGGGTGCGCCAAAACGAAGGCCGAATATACGCTCGATTTGGCAACAGGCCGTGTGCTGGTGCGCAACTCGTGCCGCCGGAATGGGCGGGAGGCCTCGATCCGGGCGACCGCCGCGCCGGTTGAAGGCAGCGGCAACGCCAAACTGATCGTCACTTTTTTCCGATGGATCAAGGCCGATTACTGGGTCATCGGACTGGCCGAGGACTACTCGTGGGCGCTGGTCTCGAATCCGGCGGGTTCGCGCTGCTGGATGCTGTCGAGAACGCCGTATATGGACGAGGCTCTCTACCGGCAGTTGCTCGATGAGTTGCGCCTGAAGGGCATCGATACGGCGAAGCTGGTGAAGACCGCGCAGGGGTGAAACCTCGCACGATCGCCGGATAAATCCGATATCGATTTCGATCACGATTTCGATTTGGATGAGAGATGCGTTGTCGAATTTGGAACAATGGGTTGTAAGAGGATATTTTCCCGCTCGACAATCGACAAATCAGTAATCCCGAACCCTTCGCATGGACGCATTCTGGCTCTCCCTCGTCATGATTTTTCTCGCCGAGCTGGGCGACAAAACCCAGCTCGTGGCGCTGACCCTCGCAACCTGCTACAACACGCGCGTCGTGTTGTGGGGCATTTTCTGGGCGACGCTCGCCGTGCATGTCTTTTCGGCAGGCATCGGCTGGTTTGTCGGCGGATTGCTTCCGGGCGACTGGATCGCCTTCATCGCGGGCGTCTCCTTCATCATCTTCGGCTTCTGGACGCTGCGCGGCGACAGCCTCGACGACGACGAGGCGGGTGAGTGCAAAACCGGCATCAATCCTTTCTGGCTGGTATTTTCGACCTTCTTCATGGCCGAGCTGGGCGACAAAACCATGCTCTCGACCATCAGCCTCGCAACGACCAATCCCTTCATCCCGGTCTGGCTCGGCTCGACCATCGGCATGGTGCTCTCGGACGGGCTGGCCGTCATCGTGGGCCGGATGATGGGGAAGAATCTGCCCGAAAAAGCGATCCGCATCGGTGCTTCCGTCGTCTTTTTCCTCTTCGGTGCGTGGTGGATGTACCAGGGCGGCTCGCAATTCTCGCTGACCGTCTGGTTGGTCGCCGCGCTGACGCTCGCCTTGGCGGCGCTCTTCTTCTTCCGCGACCTGATCGGCAAAAAGCGCGGCAACGAGGCGTGATCGATTGACGATTTACGACGCGCCGACGTTCTCGTAAGCTGGAACAAAGAGCGTTCCGCCGCCGCCGGCCTCGTCGAGCGTGACCCGCCAGAAGGGGAGCCAGCCGGTTGTGACGATCTGAATCACCACGTCGCTTCGCCGGGGCGCGATCTCTTCGGTCGCAAGCGCCGCTTCGGGATGCTCCCAGCGAGCGGCGATTCCGGCGGCCTCTTCCTTCAGCGCGGCTTCGATCTCCTCTCGCTGGCGCTTCAGTTCATCGATGGTCTCGACCGACTCCTCGATCTCGGCCTTGGCGCTTGCCGTCATGCGGCGGCGGTTCATCGCGCTGCCGATCCCTCTGGTGCTTTTCCTGCCGAGGAAGAAGCCGAGCATGGTTTCGCCCAGCCCGATCAGCTCGCCAGCCTTCCGGTTCTGGTGCTCCGCCTCGTCCTGCGCCAGTTCGCGCTCCTCCTTCCTGATCTTCTCGGCAATACGCTCAAGCTGGGCGGCATACTTCTGTTCCAGCGCATCGACCTCGTGGTCTCGCTGTTCTCGCGCCGCCTGTTGCAGGCGGATGGTGAAATCGCGCTCGCTCTCACCCTCGGCGCGGAAGAGGCCTGTGGCCGGATGGATCGAGAGCGGCAGGCGTTCATTTCGATAGAGCCAATCCGAAAGCGAGCGCCCGTACGCCGAGAGCTTCCGGGCGTTGCCGAGCGTTTCGGGCAGCGCCGCGAATCCGGCGGCTCGCGTGTCCGGGCGATCCGACAGCTCATTTTGCGAGGCGGCGAGCGGCTGGCTTTTGCTCCAGTCGGGCGCGCCCGCCGCGTCGATCTCCGTGCAGGCGAGCACGATGCGGCGGCTCTGGCTGATGCCGCGCTTGGCATCCACGAAATCGACCGAGGCGCAGCCGATGAGCGCCGGTTCGCAGAGCAGCTCCGCCGCCGCTGGCGCTCCCTGCGAACGCCGGGCAAGCGCCGCCGCCGGGTCGATGGTGGCCGGGACGAAGAGCTGCCGGATCGATGGATCGAGTCCCGGCGGGACGGCGGAGTAGCCCGATGGCAGCGGCGTCGCCGCGTTTGTCGTCGAAGCGGATTCGGCAACGGTAGCGGTAACGGGCCGGGGCGAGGCCGCCGGAGGCTGGGCGGGCGAGCCGTTTTTGCGACCGGCCATGAGCGTTCTGATCTGCGGGCGGGTCATCGGGCCGGAGAGAAAGCTCATCGCCCAGCGGGTCTGGAAGATCACCGGCCGCTCCTCGTGCACGTTGTGCATGAGAAAAACGCGCTTGCCGAGCTTGCTGATGACCGTGTCGAAATCGAACCCCGCGTCCCCTCCGCCCGCCTCGCTGATGGCGCTTTTCAGCCCTTCGAGCACCCGGGCCTTGTCGCGCTCGGCCTGCAACTTGCCGATGAACCAGGTGCCGGTGTTGGTCAACGCCTTGTAGTCGAGATCGACCGGATTCTGCGTTACCAGTACGCAGCCGACGCCGAACGCGCGCGCCTGCTTGAGCATCGTCATGAGCGGGCGTTTCGATGGTGGCTCGGCGACGGGCGGCAGATAGCCGAACACCTCGTCGAAGTAGAGCAGCGCCCGGAGGCTGGAGGTGCCTTGCTGCGAGCGCGTCCAGGTCAGCACGTTTTCGAGCAGCAGCGTGACGAAGAACATCCGCTCGCTCTCCGAGAGGTGCGCGAGCGAGAAGATCGCGACCCGTGGTCGTGCGTCGGCGGTGTAGAGCATCGAGGCGATGTCGAGCGACTGGCCGGAGAGCCAGCTCTGGAAGGAGGGCGAGGCGAGCAGCGCGTTGAACGACATGGCCAGCTCGAAGCGCTCTTTTTCGGGGTAGAAGGTGTTGAGGTCGAACACGCCGATCTGCCTCACGGGCGGGTTCTGGATGGAGCCGATCAGCGTGGCCAGGTCGAGGTCCGTGCCCGCTCGCCAGAAGTGCTCGAAGATGGCGGAGAGCAGAATCGATTCGCGGCTCTTGACCGGATCGGCGTCGATGCCGACCAGGCCGCAGAGGGCGCTGACCGTTCCGGCGATGCGCTCGCGGATCGTTTCGGCCTCCGTGTCGAAGTCGAGCTTTGGAGCGGCGAGGCTGCCGAGGATGTTCACCGGAATTCCGGCGTCGGAGCCGGGCGTGTAGATCGTAAACTCCGCTGCGGCTTTGAGTTGTCGGATTCGTTCGGGAGCGATTCCCCAGTCGGCCAAGCCGTTTTTCCACATCGCGGCGGTGGCGGCAGCAAGCTCTTCCGGACTCTGGCCCTTGCGCCGCGCCTCGTCCTGGTCGATCCACGGCAGGAACTCTTCGGGCAAGAGGTCGGGGAACTGCAAGAGCAGGTTGGTCATGTCGCCCTTCGGATCGACGAGGATCACCGGCACCTTGTCGAGCGCCGCCTCTTCGAGCAGGTCGATGCAGAGGCCGGTCTTGCCGCTGCCGGTCATGCCGACGCAGACCGCGTGGGTGGTGAGGTCGCGGGCGTCGTAATGCACCGGCTGATCGAGCCGCGCGCCCGATTGCAGGTCATATTCCGCGCCGAGATAAAACGAGCCGAGGCGTTCTTCGGGAGCTTTCATGATCCGGGAGGGTAAGATGTTATCTGTACATCCGCTGAATTAGTAAATAAAGAAATATGTTCTGATCTTTTCAACAGTCGTGTATCTCTGCGGGCTGGTTAAAAACAGAATCATCGATGGCAAAGCTCCTCGAACTCAGAGACCTCTCGTTCGGCTACGACCAAGGCTCGCCGCCGCTGTTCGAGGATTTGTCGCTTGTTGTCGGCACGGGGGAGTTTCTCATCATCAAGGGAGCGTCGGGGAGCGGCAAGTCAACGCTGTTACGCCTCATCTGCCGTCTCAACACGCCGCGCTCCGGTTCGATTCTCTTCAAGGGACGAAACGCCGCCGACATTTCGCCCTCGCGGCTTCGTTCGGCGATCACCTATGTGGCGCAGATTCCGCAAATGATCGATGGCTCGATCCGCGACAATCTCCTGCTCTCCTTCACCTTTGCCCAGAGTCGGCACAAGCCCGCTCCGGACGACGCGACGCTCGTGCGGATGCTCGAAGCGTTCTACCTGCACGGCGTCGGGCTGGAGCAGTCAGCCAGCAAGCTCTCGGTTGGCCAGAAGCAGCGCCTCTCGATCATGCGGGCGATTCTGACCGGGCCGGACGTGCTCTTGCTCGACGAGCCGACCTCGGCGCTCGATGCCGAAAGCGCCGGGATGGTTTTCTCGATCATCGAGCGGCTCAACACCGAGGAGGGTAAAACGCTCATCATCGTCACCCACAGCGACTACAGCCCCGCCGTGCCAAGGGTCAGAAAGTGCATCTTCCGCAACGGAAACCTCGAATGCGCATGAACCAGATCATCGAAATCTCGATTCCGCAGCTCCTGCTGGCCTTGCTTTTCATCGTGATCGCGCAAGTGACTTCGCTCGTTCACAAGCTCGGGCTGAACCGGGATATTACGGTTGGCACCGTCCGCACCGTCTCGCAGCTCTTCGTGATGGGCTACGCCCTGACCTTCATCTTCGGGGCGCAGAACCCGTGGCTGACGCTTGGCATCTTCGTCGTCATGGTCTTTTCGGCGGTATTCATCATCCGCGGGCGGGTGAAGGAGAAGCAGATCGCCTACGAAATACCAACGTTCCTGACGATGCTGTCGAGCTACTTCCTCACGGCGCTGTTTGTGTCGTGGCTGGTGATTGGTGTGCATCCGTGGTGGGAGCCGCGCTACTTCATTCCCACGGCGGGGATGGTGATCGGCAACTCGATGTCCGCGCTGGCGATCTCCATTGAGCGCCTCTTCTCGCAGATGCGCCAGCAGCGGGAGGTGGTCGAAATGAAGCTCTGCCTCGGCGCGAACTACAAGGAGGCGAGCCGCGACATTTTCAAAGGGGCGGTCAAGGCGGGCATGATACCCTCGATCAACGCCATGATGGGCGTCGGCCTCGTCTTCATCCCCGGCATGATGTCGGGCCAGATTCTCGCCGGAGCCGACCCGCTCATCGCCATCCGCTACCAGATCGTCGTCATGTTCATGCTGGTCGGTTCCACCGCCATAAGCACCATCATCGTCACCCTCATCATCCGCCGCCGCTGCTTCGGAGAAAGCGAAGAGCTGCTGGTGTCGGCGGAGTGAAACTGGACAACGGGTTTGCTCTCCACAAGTCTATTCTGAGATTGCTTAATGCGAAATTAATTCTTATTATTAATGCATAAAATGCAACGAAGTAACCCCTGACTTCTGTTTTATGCATAAGGATTGGAAAATCAGCACTGAATTTGTCACGGCAAGTCGATTCAAGAAATTCGCATCGAATCACCCACGAGAGTTTGCCTCTTGCGGTGCAAATCTTGAGCGCCTGTTGGCCGACTTGCAGTCCGGGATTCCGCTTTCAGTGTTGGCGCAGAACCTTTCGTTTTTCAGGTCTGAGCGGGAAGGGCTGTACAGGATCGGGCAAACCAAAGTGCCGGGAGCGAAGGAGAGCCGCCTGTACCTCTATCCCGACGAGGCAGGCATGATGATTTATCTGCTCAACATAGGGACAAAGGAGTCGCAGCGGGACGACATCGCATCAGCAAGAAAAACCATCCGGGAAATCCGGCGGTAACTCGATCAATGGTAATCAGATAGAATATTATGGACAAGCAGCAATTCAGCTCGGCAGCAGAGGCGTTTGCCTCGATTGTTGGCGACGATACCGTCAAGGATGCAATTCAGGAAGAGGTTTGCAAAACCCCGTTGATCGATACCCTTGTTCGGATGCGGATGCAAAAAGGCATCTCGCAGAAGCGCCTCGCCGAACTCATGCAGTGCACACCGAGCAAGATTTCACGTCTGGAATCCTCGACGGACGACACCCTGAAACTTAGTGATATAAAGGAATATGTTCGAGCACTGAACATCGGCATGAGCATCGTATTTGAGAACAATGACTTACCCGCAGCCGACCAGATCAGGCAGCACGTTTTTTCAATTCATGAAAAGCTTGAGAGCCTTGTCAAGATTGCCAAAGAGGTTGATGGCGACACGGAGATTGTCAGCAAGATCAATCAGTTTTATGGCGAAGTGCTCTTCAATTTCCTGTCGAAATTCGAGTCCAGCCATTCGAAGCTTCGCATGGTTGTTGAACCGGAGAAGGGTGATGCTGAGAGGATGCCAGTCGAAATCGAAAATTTAATAATATCGTAAACCGAGGAAAGATCATGAAGGAAGAAAAAGTGAGTATAGCGCTCGAAGTTGCAAAGTTTGCTCTTAACCCAACTGGTTATCTGATCGGACAGATTGTCAACTCCACAACTAAAGCCGTTGAAAAATCTGAAGAAGTTACTGATCGCGGTGAGCTTCAAGCAATACGGCTTGAAGCTGAGCGTCAAGAATTTTCACTGAAGATGGCAGAGAGTCAGGCACGCGTTGCTCAAGAGATTGCGATTGCAAGAAGAATCGAAACTGCTGGAGAAGTCGAGATCGAAGAATTTTATGATTACAGCGGTGAAGGTCATGCCGGATTAAAAACAGATGGAAATGCATTAGGTATTGGTTTTAGCGGATCTGGTAAGCGAGTCAGTCGCCGTGTATATCGATTTAAGGGCATCTCTAAAAAGTCAGTACTGACATAAGGTATTGAAATCTATCGATTTAACTGAAATATCCATATCTTGACGC
>NZ_VDCH01000031.1 GCF_006265165.1 Chlorobaculum thiosulfatiphilum | reverse complement strand
GTCAAGATATGGATATTTCAGTTAAATCGATAGATTTCAATACCTTATGTCAGTACTGACTTTTTAGAGATGCCCTTTATTGATAGAGGTTGGATTGTTATTCGATTTACGGAACACCAGGTGCATTTACAAGAATTGTCATGTTTAAAATTTGTCGCAGAGATATTGTCAATTATCCATCAAGCCTATTCTATTTCAGATGAATTAAGCCATCAAGCAGATGTTTCTCTAGAGAAGTTTTGGGATGTACTTCAAGCTCAAAAATGGGAAAAAGATCATTACCGTGAATTATACCTTAATCACAAATTTACAGAAATTCTAAGCTCAACAAAAGAGGATGTCGGGATTTTGAATATAAGGGAACAAGAGGAAGAAAAACTCGTAAAGCCGAGTTATATTGGAAAAGCTGAAACAGTCCAGCTATTCAGTTATAATACTCTGCATGAAAACAGTAGAGATAAACGCATTCGATTCTTCCCTGAAAAGCATATCTATACTATTGATGGCTCTCCCGCTGAATCGGTAAGCGCAATTATCGAGAAACGTTTTCCTGTTTTTGATATCAAGTATTGGTCGGCAGTAAAAGCATCACGATACAATATGAGCGCAATTGAGTTAGAAAAGCAGTGGCGAAAAGATGGTGAGACGGCAATGAGGGCCGGTACATTACTGCATGAAAAAATAGAGAGTTACTTCCTCAGAAAAGAATATGACGAGATCGAAGAGATGGGTCTATTCCATCAATTCATCAATGATCACTCTTATTTAGAGCCTTACAGGACTGAGTGGCGTATATTTGATGAACGTTATAGGATTGCAGGCACAATTGACTTATTGGCTAAAAAGGGAGATGCCTATGAGATGTATGACTGGAAGCGCAGCAAAAAAGTGGTTGATCAATATACAGGTGAACCTATAGTGAACAATGAATACCAATCTGGATTTGGGCAGCTTTTTGACATTCCAGATACAAGTTATAATCGGTACTGTTTGCAGCAAGGTTTATATAGAAATATCCTGGAGGGAAGATATGGCTTGAAGATATCAAAGATGTATCTTGTTGTTCTATATCCAAAATATAATCGATATTATAAATTAGAGGTCCCTTATTGGAAGGATAAAGTCGAATATATTTTAAATACGGCAGGCGTCTGAGCGCTATGTCGATTCAGCAGGAAATCGGAGACAAGTCAGGACTGTGTGTGACGCTCTTCAATATGGGGCATATTCATCTTCAGAACGATGATATTCAGAATGCCGTGTCAGCTTGGGTAACATCGTATCGGATTGCCAAAGCCATCAATCTTGCCGAAGCATTGCAGGCTCTCGAATCCCTTGCCGGTGATCTCGGCCTTCCGGGCGGGCTCGATGGATGGGGGCAGTTGTCGCGGCAGATGGAGGAAAACGATGGAGGAGCGGAATCATGAGCGAAGAACCGGAGGAGATTCTCGGCTCCTGTTCACCCTCGAAGGGGGATGAGGAGCTTGAGAAGGGGCTGGCGACGGCGGTGGTCGAGCAGCCGAAGTTGCTCGACGAGCTGGGCAAGCAGATGGTGACGCTCTGCCTGGCGATTCCGGGCCTGTTCGCTACCGTGCTGAAACTCACCGGCGGCGACAAAGCCGTGCTGCCTGCCAATTGCCTCTTGCTCTGGGCGTTCGGCTTCTGGCTCGTGGCGCTCGTCCTCAGCCTCGCGAGCCTCGTGCCGGTCACGCGCAAGGTTGACCGGCAAGTGATGCGCCGCGCCCAACCCGCCGCGAAAGGGCAGGCGCTGAGCATCGAGGAGTTCTTCACGAAAAGCGCAAAATACAAACGCCGCCTCCTCGTCGCCGCCGCGCTCTTCAGCTTCGCCGGAATCGCACTGGCCGCGTGGAGCGTGTTTTGATGCGGGTGGACGGCGTGGACGAAATGGACGAGGTGGACGGGGCAAATCCAGAGTTCAAATTCTAATCATTCAAACGAACATGGCTACTGAAACCCAAGTCCGCAAGAAAATCCGCTGCTGCAAATGTGGGGAAGTCTTCACGCTGCTCATCGACACGGCAGGCGAGCCGGTGATTTCGGTGCGATGCCTCTACTGCGACGCGCCGCTCAGTATCGATCTCCGAAAATATCCCACAAGCGAAACCGAAATCATGCGCGTCGCCGGAGACGAAAGCCCGAAAACGATGACCGTTTACGTGCTGCCGGAAATCCTCGACTCGGAGGAGAAATCAACTGACAGTTGATGGTTGAACGGCAAGGTGTTATGTTCTGAAAACGAAGCAGCTTGCGAACTCATCATCTCCTTTGCATGAAAAACCAGTACACGGCGGTTATCGTTGGCGGGGGGCCAGCGGGCTCATCCGCCGCGCATACGCTTGCCAAAAGCGGGGTCGATGTTTGCGTTGTCGATCGATTCCGTTTTCCGCGCCAGAAACTGTGCGGCGGGTTGCTGACGCAACGGGCGAAAAAAAACTACGCCGCGATTTTTGGGCCGGGGTGGGATGAAATGTACGAGCACCGTTGCGACGGCGCGAAATTTTTTGACGGCGAACGGCTTGTCAACTCCATCGAAAACTACGGCGAGCTGTACGTCTGCGACCGTTCCCGTTTCGACGCCCGCCTCATCGACAAGTCCAAAGAGCATGGCGCGGAGTTTGTGCAGGGCGACAAGGTGAAGGCGGTCGATCTGCGGCATCGCGTCTGCAAATTGCAGTCAGGAAAAGAAATAACCTGTCGCTACCTGATCGGCGCGGACGGCGTGAACAGCGTTGTCGCCAACGCCATCCACAACGGCAAAACGAGCAGGAACGGCAAGGCTTTCGCCCTCGAAGCAACCTTGCCCGTGGCCGCGCTCTCGCGGGAGATCGCTGAACCGGAGATCTATTTCGATTCCATCGACTGGGGTTACGGCTGGATTTTTCCAAGAAATGACGTAGTCGTCGTTGGCATCGGTGGGCTGTTTTCAAAGAACCGCGACTTCAAGGCGAACTTCAACACTTTTTTCCGCGACCGCTTCGGCAAGGCGTTCACTGGCGTCGTCAAGGGGCATTTCTTGCCGTTTGGCGAATACTCCAAACGCATGGGCCGCGACGGGGTGCTGCTGGCGGGGGACGCCG
Source organism: Chlorobaculum thiosulfatiphilum (assembly GCF_006265165.1). GTDB lineage: Bacteria > Bacteroidota > Chlorobiia > Chlorobiales > Chlorobiaceae > Chlorobaculum > Chlorobaculum thiosulfatiphilum. The sequence goes on along the minus strand of NZ_VDCH01000031.1, from coordinate 22,636 downwards.
CCGGGCTGGTTGATCCGATCACCGGCGAAGGGATCGCCTACGCCATGCAGAGCGGATGGTTCGCGGCGCAATCGGTTCTGGAGGCGCTCTCCGGCAAGACGAAAAATGTCAACGCAGCGTACCGGAAGCGGTGCGCGGTCATCACCGGTGAGCTGGCGTATGCGGCAAAAATCCGGAACTTCCTCTTTTCAGCCGCAACGAGAGCGCTGTTCATCACCGCGCTCGCCCGCTCGTCATCCGCGCCGTATCGCTACATGGATCTGATGTCGGGCGACATCACCTACCGCGAGCTGCTGAAAAATTCGGGCCGGAAGCTGATCCGCATGGTTGCGAGCAAGATCGCCGGGAAGTAGTATTTCGTAACTGAATCGACCAACGTCATCATGAGCACCGACATTCTCTCGCTTGAGCCGAAAATACTTTGGAACCATTTTTACCACCTGACGCAAATTCCGCGCCCTTCGGGCCATGAGGAGGTGGTTCGGGCGTATGTCGTCGATGTCGCAAAACGTTGCGAGCTGAAGTGGCTGGTCGATGAGGCGGGCAACGTCATCATTCGCAAACCGGCGACGGCGGGGATGGAGAACCTTCGGGGCGTTGTGTTACAGACGCATCTCGACATGGTACCGCAGAAGAACGCCGGAACGGCGCATGATTTTGCGACGGATCCGATCGACGCCCTGATCGATGGCGAGTGGGTGCGCGCGCGAGGCACCACGCTGGGGGCGGACAACGGCATCGGCGTGGCGGCGGCGCTGGCCGTGCTCGAATCCAGCGCGATGCGCCACGGGCCGCTCGAAGCGCTCTTCACCGCCAACGAGGAGGCGGGCATGACCGGAGCGCTCGGCCTCGAGCCGGGAGCGCTCCGGGGCGACATCCTCCTGAACCTCGATTCGGAAGATGAGGGTGAGCTGTTCATCGGCTGCGCGGGGGGGCTCGACGGCACGATGCGCTTCAGCTATTCCGGCGAGCCTGTGCCTCCCGGTTACTTCGGCGTCGAAATCTGGGTTTCAGGACTGCGCGGCGGGCACAGCGGCATGGACATCGATCTTGGCCGAGGTAACGCCAACAAGATCATGAACCGGCTGTTGCGGATGGGGCGAGAGCGCCACGGTCTGCTTCTCGCATCCATCGACGGCGGCAGCCTGCGCAACGCCATTCCGCGAGAATCGGCGGCGCTGGCGGCCATCCCCTCCGCCGGAAGCGCGGCCTCCACCACCTCGACGCGAAGCCCCGGATCGGCTCCGGCCAGCTCGCCGCCGATTCTCGCGGCAAGCGCCTGAAGCTCGTCGAGAAACGCCGCTTTTCCGGCGGAGGGGATGGCCGCGCTTCCGGCGGCGGTGATCGACGTCGCCGTGACGTACCGATTTTTCGAGGCGGTAGAGGCCTGTCCCAATGGCGTTCATCGCATGAGCGCCGGGATGGCGGGGCTGGTCGAGACCTCGAACAATCTCGCGCGGGTGTACTCGGACGGATGCGCCATAAGCGTCGAGTGCCTGCTTCGGAGCGCCTCGGAGGAGGGGATGCAGGAGCTTGCCGACGCGGTCGCGGGAGTCGCCGAACGCGTCGGGACGACGGCGGTGTTCGAGCACGGCTATCCCGGCTGGAGACCCAATCCCGATTCGCCAATCCTCAAGTGCATGGTCGAAGTGTATCGCAGCCGCTTCGGCAAAACGCCGGAGATTCGTGCGGTTCATGCCGGTCTGGAGTGCGGCATCATCGGCGCGGCCTATCCGCAGCTCGACATGATTTCGTTCGGCCCGACCATCCGCCACCCGCACTCGCCGGACGAAAAGGTCGAGATCGCCTCGGTGCTGAAGTTCTGGGAGTTCCTCGTGGCGACGCTGGAGGGTATTCCGGAGCAGTGATTGCCGCCTGCTTTCTGTCGGCATTGGCGAGGGATAACGGCGCGTGATCGCTATTTTATCGTTCAATCCAACCAAACGCCGAAGCCGTGAAAACACCGTACAGTTACAATACCATCGCGGATTTTCTCCTGTCGCAGCCGCTGACGGTCGATGTGGAGGTTGACGACGAGGCCGCCGGGTGCTTTCCGCTCAAGTGCATCGAACTCGATGCGACCGTACTCTACGTCGGAATGCGCGATTTCGCGCGGCTCACGATCGACTTGTCGCCGACCGAGATTCTGATCTACCTGAACATGTTCCTCGTCTGGATGCGTGACTCGCTCGCGGCGGAGCGCTTCTGCGTGGTCGAGCGGTTCCTCGACAGCTCGATCGTGCTGCTTTTTTCAAAGAAGTTCGGATCGAAGGAGCCGTTTTTCGACGCCCTTCGCGCCGCTCGCTGGATGGGGGAGCACGACGAGCTTCGCTTTCTTCCGGAGATGGGCATCGCCAGCGGGCGCGTCGCCGCCGGATTTGCCGGTACGCCGAAGGAGTTCACAGGCTCAGTCTTCGGGCGTCCGGTGCTCTTGGCCGCCGCCTGCGCCAAGATGAGGCCGCAGGATGAGGCGATGGCGTCGTGCATCACCTTTCCCGAAACCGAGTGGCGTACTCGCTCCTTCGACGAGCTGTTCCCGCCGCTGGAGTTCGACCACCCGGAGCAGGGCCGTGTGCGCCAACCCTCGACCTGGAGGCTCGGCGAGGCGCGAAGCGTCGATTTTGCGTCGCTTGGCCGGATCGAGCTGCGCGACGTCGGCAACTTCGTCCACTGGCCGCCGAAAATTACAGCAAAGGAGAAGGCCCGCGAGTGGTTCGCGCAGATCAAAGCAAAAGGTTTTTACAAGGGTGGCGTCTGAGGAGAGGAAACGATTCCCCTGAATCCAATCTTGCCTCGACCATGTCATCTCTCTGTCACCTGGGAGTTCCGGCTCAGGGCGCTCGCGCCATCCGCGTCTTCGCCTCGCTTGTTTTCGTGCAGCTCCTGCTGCATCTTTTCTACGCGTTCAGCTCGCACGATCCCCGTCTTTTCGCCCCGCATCTGGTTGCCTGGCTGCACGATACGGTCGTGCTCTCCGCGCTGTTTGGGCTGCTGAGGCTTTGCCTGCTGCCGCTTCCGGCCCGCGCCCGCCCCGCCGGAGAGGGCGCTGTCGCCGCCATCCTCGCCGCTGCGGGAGTGCTCCTGTCGCTCTATCCGCAGATGCTTCGCGAATATCTCTCATTTCCGGTCAACCTCTTCGCGGGCAATGCCGCTTCCGCCGCGATTCTGATACGCGAGTATCTCGGTTTCGACCGCCTCGCTCCGGCGCTTCTCGCCGCAATCGCGGCCATCGCCGCCCTGTTCGCGCCTCCGTTTCCGCCGAGGCTCAAATGGGTGTCGCGTCTCGCCATCGCTGCGTGGGGCCTCGTGCTCGTCGCCGGGGCGCTCGCCGCAGCCGGTCGTCAGCAGCCTGAACGAGGAGCTGGCCATCCGCTCCGCGAACGCGCCGTGCGAAGTGCCGAGGCTTCGGCCCGCGCCGCGTCACCAAAGCGGCGAGTCGCGCCCGATTCCGGCGGATACGAAGCGCTTCGCGGACGCAAAAGCCACGCACCTCTTCCTGATCGTGCTCGAAGGCGTGACGGCGGCGGAGTTCGAGAAGGAGTTCATGCGCGGGCGCTCGTCGCGTTTTTACGGCAGGGTCGCGACAAACTCTCTTTATTTCGCCCACTATTACACCAACAACCTCGACTCTTACACCAGCCTGATCGCGATGCTGACGTCGCAACAGGTGCCTTACCGCTCCTACACCGACACGACGCTCTACGACGCGGTCAACCAATCCGCCAGTCTCGCGCGGGATTTCCGGCAGTCGGGATTCAAGACTTGCTTTGTCAGCACCTACGACACCCAGCCCTTCGTGCCTGTCCGCAACGAGTGGACGAGCATTTTGCATCGCCGCGACCTGCCGGCGCACGGCGAGTGGCTGACGGTCGAGTCGGGGCGGATGGAGTCGGCGACCGAGGATCGCGCAGCCATTTCGGCCATTACGTCACTCGCGAAATCGAATCCGAAAACTTTCGTTTTGCAGGAACTTGCCTGGGGACATACTACGGCATGGCGGGCCAAAACCGGCCTCACCACGCTGGCGTATTATGACAAATACTTCAATGATTTGCTCGACCAGCTCGTCGCCGATGGCTCGTGGCCGCAAAGCCTGATCGTGATCGTCTCGGATCACGGCAACCGCTTCGGAGCCGCGAACGCCTCGAACTACCGCGTACCGCTGCTCATCGTCGGCCCCGGCGTGACGGCGGGGCGCGATTCGTCGTTGCGCACACACCTCGACCTGCGCCAGATCGTCGCGGCCTTCGTGGGCGGCGAAGCGATGCCGGAACCACGACAGCGTATTCTGGTGACCGGATCGACCGAAAAGTGGGTCTACGGCGAAATCAATTCAGCGGGCGCAAATCTGTTCATCGACGACAAGAGCGGGCGGGTACTGTCGAAGCGGGGCCAACTCGACCCGGCGGCGGTCAACCGGGAGTTCCAGGGATCGATCGACCGGTTCGGCAAGCGATTCGGACCGTAATTACGTCGGCGAGTCGTCCATCACGCGAAAATACTCTGTCGCGGACACTTGATTGTTGTAGATACGCCCCTTATCGTTTTACATTCGATAAATCGGATTTTGCCATAACGCCAATTATTCAAAGCACATGCCGAAAACAATCATGCTGCTGGGCAGCGGGGAGCTGGGGAAGGAGTTCGTGATCGCCGTCAAGCGCCTTGGCCAGAGGGTTATCGCCGTTGACAGCTACGACGACGCACCCGCGCAGCAGGTGGCCGACGGGCGCGAGGTGATCGACATGCTCGATGGCAATGCGCTCGACGCCATCGTCGCAAAGCATCAGCCGGACATTATCGTGCCGGAGATCGAGGCGATCCGCACCGAGCGATTCTACGATTACGAGAAGCAGGGGATTCAGGTCGTGCCTTCCGCGCGGGCGGCGAATTTCACGATGAACCGCAAAGCGATCCGCGATCTCGCCGCCCGCGAGCTTGGCCTGCGCACGGCCAGCTATCGCTATGCCGCCTCGCTCGACGAGTTGCGGGCGGCGGTCGCCGAAGTCGGCCTGCCCTGCGTCGTCAAGCCGCTGATGAGTTCGTCGGGCAAGGGACAATCGACCGTGCGGAGCGAGGCGGAGGTCGAAAAGGCGTGGAGCTACTCGCAGAGCGGCAAGCGGGGCGACATCGCCGAAGTAATTGTCGAAGCGTTCGTGGCGTTCCATACCGAAATTACGCTGCTCACCGTGACGCAAAAAAACGGCCCGACGCTCTTCTGCCCACCCATCGGCCACCGGCAGGAGCGCGGCGACTATCAGGAGAGCTGGCAGCCGTGCCGCATCAGCCCGGAGCATCTGCAAGAGGCGCAGCGTATCGCGGGCAAAGTCACGGCGGCGCTGACCGGCGCGGGCATCTGGGGGGTGGAGTTCTTCCTTGCCGACGACGGGCTTTATTTCTCGGAACTCTCGCCGCGACCGCACGATACCGGCATGGTGACGCTCGCCGGAACGCAGAATCTCTCCGAGTTCGAGCTGCATGCCCGCGCGGTGCTCGGCCTGCCAATTCCCGGCATCGAGCTGCTGCGGGCCGGAGCGAGCGCGGTGATTCTCGCCGACCGGGCGGGCGTCGAGCCGGCGTTCGATGGAGTGGAGGCGGCGCTTGCCGAACCGGGCAGCGACATCCGGATTTTCGGCAAGCCGGTGACGCGCCCCTACCGCCGCATGGGCGTGGCGCTCATGTCGGGAGCGCCCGGCAGCGATGTGGAGTCGCTGAAGCGGCAGGCCATCGCCAACGCCGCCAGGGTGACGGTGCGGTGCGAGGATGCGGACTGACTGGTCTGCTTATTACTCCGGGAGTCGTAAGAGATCGGGCCAAAGCCCTTATCTATTTATGCTTTATAGGCATACCTTATAGGCATACCCGGAGACTGTCTCAAAAAACAGAAGGAATAGCGCCCAAAAACGACTCGGTTTTTGCTTTTGAGACAGCTTTGAGGCAATTGTCGATACTTTTCATTGCTGGAGTGACAACGAAAAAGATGCGTATCGTTCGAAAGCCTCTCACTCCGCGATGATGGAATTGCCGGATGGCGGGGGGAATTTTTTCTGACTTGAAGCACGACTCGCGCGTAAGGAGGATTCAGCCGACTCGGCGCGTTTTTTCATGGCGGTCAGCACCATAGGCAGATCGTGTTCCTGCACCTTGCGCACGAACATGGGAGGAGCGAAGAAGTTCGGCTTGATTTTCGCCTGGAAGGTAAGCACGAAGCCCTTGCCGTCAGGCGCGCGGTCGATAAGCCAGTCGCCCTCGTAAATCTTGAAGTCGCCCTCTATCTGGCGAAATGAAAGGCGTTGCGGGTAATCGCCGCGGATGCTCAACTTGATGTAAACGGTTTTTTTAAAAAAAAGATAGCCGGTTTTGCCCTTTTCGAACATCACCTGCTCGCGGCCATTGTCCGAAATAAGACCGCTGTCGATCAGTTTGGGCACGAAATGTTTCTGGTTGTTGTAGTCCGTGATGGCCGCCCAGATGTTTTTGGCTGATGCGTTGATGTAAATTTTTCCAATTACGGCAGTTACTCCATTTTCAAGATCGGATGTGCGTACCTTTGCTCTCTGATAGTGCTCTTCGATCTGTTGCGGTCGGGATGGAACTTCATCGTTTTCCACGGTACGGGAAGAGGCTTTTCCTGAAAGGAGGATGACAAAACCAAACATGGCAATGACCATGAAGAGGTATCTCAATTTCGTGATTCCGTGGCGCATGGTTTGTTGGATTTTCCGTTGCATCGTAACAAGCGAGATCGTTTGCTGCGATGATTTAATGATCGTTAATATACTTCAATATGCTCAAGCGCTGTAGTATAAAAAAGTAAATTACCCAAGCTCGAATGTCGTGACGCCGAAAATACGCTCGACTGGAAGCTGTGGCGCTGGGCCTTTGTACATGCGAGCAGTCTCGAAAACCACGCTCATCTCGTGCCGTTGAACCAGCTCGAGCGCCGCCGGGTTGACCTCCGGTATGTCGAGGAAGATCGCAGAGCCTTCCTGAACCGAGCTTTCGAGCGCTCCGAAAAGCGTTTCGGCAAGCTCGGGATTGTCGGCGAAAAGCGGGCCGATCTTGAAGCCTGCGCGGCAGGGGCGAATGAGGCCGTAGCCTGCCAGCTTGCCGTTCCGGCGAACGCCGAACGTGCGGCTTTGTTCGCGGCTCGTCCAGCACTGGAGAAAATCTCGCCGGTCATCCGGAAAAAACTCACGATCATAGGCGGCCAGCTCCTCGAAAGAAATCGAAGAAAGCGGCACGGCCTCGCGCGGATTTTCGCGATTCTGGCTGGAAACGCCTATATACCGGATGTTCCGGTAAGCGAGCACGAAACCCGATTTCCGGTAGTTCTCCTGCTGCGCCACCACGCCGTCGAGTCCCACAACCCGCCCGCCGAGGCGTTGCAACCCCGCGTTCCAGATTGCGAGTCCAAGCCCCTGTCCGCGATATTCCGGCCTGACGATGTAAAAACCGAGAAAACCGAACGAGTTTCCGTAACGAACAACGGAGATGCAGGCGACCGGCTCGTCGTCGAGAAGCCCCACGAGGAATCCATCCGGGTCGGCGCGGTAGAAGCACTCGGCATCTTCGAGGCCCGGATTCCAGCCTTCGGCGGCGGCCCACTCGACAGCCAGTCTGGTCTCGTGGCGCGTCATGGTTCTGATCGTATATCCGGGTATCATCATCGTCTCCTTGTTTGAGTTTGTTGATTTGTCCGATTCACGCCGAAGCATAATTTCGGCTGATCTCGACCTTGTGCGGCGCGAGCTGGATGGTTTCGTAAGGCATTTGCACACCTGCGTCGGTGAGCGCGTTGAACATCTTTTCGCGCAGCCCCAATCGCTTCCGGATGTGCTGCCGCTCTTTTTCGATCCACACCCGCAGTTCGAGCACGACGTTGTAGTCGTTCAGGGTTGTCACCACGACCTCCGGCTTTGGCTTGTCAAGGCAATCGGGGGCTTGGCGCACCAGCGAGAGCAGGATTGTGCGGGCGCGGTCGATGTTTTCAGTGACGGCGATGTCGAGCCGCAGGTGCGGATAGTTGGTATAGGAGGTGACGGTTTTGTTCATGATCACGGCGTTCGGCACGGCCAGCATTTTACCGTCAACAGTGACGATGCGGGTGGTGCGCAGCGTGATTTTTTCAACCCGCCCGTAGTTGTTGTCGATCTCGATGAGGTCGTTGATGGTGATGGGCCGGTCGATGAAAATGAGAATTCCGGAGATGATGTTCGACAGCGTGTCGCGCAGGGCGAAACCGAGGGTCAGCCCGGCCACATCGAGAGAACCGAGCAGGGCGGCGGTTTTGATTCCTGCCGCGCCGAGGGCCGTGAGCACTCCGATGCCGAAGATGCAGAATTTGATGACCGTTTCGGCGAAGGCCGCGCTGGTTCGGTCGAGGCGGCTGCCGAGGCGGGAGGAGAGCAGGACGCGCACGATTCGCCAGAACAGGTAAAAGACTGCCAGAATAAAAGATACGGTGATCAGCACGATCAAGACTTCACCGAGCAGGCTGCCCAGATGTTCGAGGTCGAACGCGCTTTCCAGTCGCGTCAGAAGGCTGCCGAGAAAGGTATCGAGCATGGAAAGAAGACCATTGTTTATGCATTGACCCGCACTTTGAATGAACAATGCCGGTGCCGAGAAAAATCCGCCAACCATCGCATGGCTTGATTGCTGACGCCCGATCGGGAAATGGATTCACGATACGTCGCGATTGCAAATCCGTGACGGGTCAAATCCCTTCGAAGGGTTTCAAAATCATGATTTTAGCCTTATAATCGTTCTGGATAACGCTTCCCGGTTTTCACCAAAATACACTTGACTTACTGACTATGTCATCATCCTCTTCACCAGCGGAACCCCGTACCGGCATTCAGAAAAAGCGCGTGTTCGTGGTTGGGGCGACCGGTTACATCGGCAAGTTCGTCGTGCGGGAGCTGGTTGCGAGAGGCTGCGATGTGGTGAGCTTCGCCCGCCCGCGCTCCGGCGTGAACGCCTCGACCACCGAGGATGATACCCGCCGGGTACTCAAGGGTTCAGAAGTGCGTTTTGGCGATGTGTCCGACATGAAGTCGCTCTTGCGCGACGGCATCCGCGGCGAGCATTTCGACGCGGTGGTGTCGTGCCTGACCTCGCGCAACGGCGGCATCAGGGATTCGTGGGACATCGATTACCAGGCGACGCGCAATTCGCTCGACGCGGGCATCTCCGCAGGAATCAGCCAGTTCGTGCTGCTCTCGGCCATCTGTGTGCAGAAGCCGATGCTGGAGTTCCAGCGAGCCAAGTTGAAGTTCGAGAAGGAGTTACGCGAGTCCGGCGTGACGTACTCCATCGTTCGACCGACGGCATTTTTCAAATCGATTGCCGGGCAGATCGAGAAGGTGAAAAGCGGCAAGCCCTACGTCATGTTCGGCGACGGCAAGCTGACGGCGTGCAAGCCGATCAGCGAGGGCGATCTGGCGCGGTTCATCGCCGATTGCCTCGAAGATCCGTCAAAAAAGAACAAGATTCTGCCCATCGGCGGGCCGGGGGAGCCGGTGACCAATCTCGATCAGGCGCTGATGCTCTTCGAACTGCTGGGCCGCGAGCCGAAGCTCAAGAAGATGCCGATCCAGATGTTTGACGTAATAATTCCCGTGCTGACGTTGCTCTCGAAGTTTTTGCCGTCATTTGCCGAAAAAGCGGAGTTCGCCCGCATCGGCAAATACTACTGCTCGGAGTCGATGCTGGTGTGGGATCCCGTAAAAAAGCGCTACGACGCCGATGCAACCCCCTCCTACGGTACCGAAACCCTGCGCGACTTCTACAAGCGAGCGCTCAAAGAGGGGCTGGCAGGCCAGGAGCTCGGCGCACACTCGATGTTCTGAAAAGGAGTACAGATATGCCGGTACAGATAGTCTATGCAACCGCGGCGATGCTGCTGATCGCCCTCTTTCCGGTTCCGGAAAGCTACCGGGAAATCCTGAACGTGATTGCGTTCGGTACATTCGGATGGGGGGCATACCGAAATTTTGAGCCCATCGGCCCGATGACCGCTCTTGCGGTCGTTTACGTCATTTTCGCCCTGCTTTTCAACCCGATCACACCGGTGGTTTTGCCGGAGCTTCCTTCGATACTACTTCATATTGGCGGGGCAGCGCTGCTTGCCGTTACGGCTCGTCGCTTCGAGAGATAAGCTTCGATCCGCGGCGTCCTTTTTTTGATTATACACTCCTTCTTTTCGGAAAAAATAGCGTAAAAAATGATACGACCGGAAAACGGCTTGTCAATCGAGAGCGTTGAGTTGTAACTCTTCGGCTTTTTCAAGCTCTTGTGAATATTTATTGTATGATCACGCAACCGGCACTTGATTTTCTTGCTGCACTCAGGGTAAACAACAATCGCGAGTGGTTCGAGGCGCACCGGGCGCTCTACCAGCAGGCCGCCGCCGATTTCTTCGACACGGTCGCGCGGTTCATTCAGGCGCTGGCGAGTTATGACCCAGACATCGCCAAGGTGATGCCCGACCCGAAATCGTGCATCATGCGCATCTACCGGGACGTGCGCTTCTCGAAGGACAAGACGCCCTATAAAACCGGCCTGTTCGCTTACATCAGCGTGGGCGGACGCAAAGGGCCGCTGGCGGGCTACTACCTGCACCTCGAACCCGGCAACTCATTCGGCGGCGGCGGACTCTACCTGCCCGAAGCGCCGGTGCTGGCCCAGACCCGCCAGGCCATCGACAGCCGTTTCGACGAGTGGCGCTCCATCGTGACCGCGCCCGAACTGCTCGCCGCTTTTCCGGATGGTGTGCTACCGTCCGGAGCGCTCAAGCGAGCGCCGAAAGAGTACGACGAGTCGAATCCTGCGATTCACTATTTGCGCTACAAAGGCTACTACACCCAGCGCTTTTTCAGCGACGGGGAAGTGCTCTCCCGCGATTTCACGGATCGGCTCGGAGAGTGCTGCCGGGCGGTCATGCCGATGGTCGCGTTTCTCAACAGCGCAATAGCGTCGGAAAAGCCGTAATTCCTCAGTGTTCCGATAGCGCCCTGTCGCTGGTCAGGGAATCGAAATCGACCGGAAACGAAGGTTCGAGCTGTCCGAAGCGGTCACGCCCTTCCGGCATCATGTGGACGCCTTTGGGAAATTCTCCATTCGCCACCAGATAATCGAGCAGCCAGTTCGTCAGGCGGAAGTAACCGCTTGGCTTGCTTGACGTTGCGGCAGGCGAGGGATTCGGCGGCTTGTCGATGGCCCATTGCTCGACGACCTCTTCGACGAGTGGCCGATAGCGAGCTTCGAGCTGGCTGCGGTTGTCAGTATTCATAAGGATTATGAACTGTATAGTTTTGGTGATTTTTCTTTGATCCGAATTTTTTCGCGCAGGAATCTGCTCCTAAGTGTCGTCAGAACATACAGAAGGAGGCAGTTATGATGAGGCTCCGTTTAGCAAAGGCCCCATCGTTACAGCCTCATTCCTGTCAAAAAGGTAATGAACAAAAAGGAGACAATGATGAAAAGCAAAATGTTGATGCTGGCAGGCGTTGCCGGTATGCTGATGTCAAGTCCATCGGTCGAAGCGCTGGCCGACGTGCGAGTAAATATTGGGGGCGGCCCGAGAGCAGCATACGTCATCGACAGGCCTCCGACATTCATACAGCTTGCGACGCCCGGATTCTCGGTCTCTTACGGGGCGCCTTACGATATCGTTCTTTACGGTAACAATTACTATCTGCATGATCATGGCGAGTGGTATCGTTCACCGCGTTACAACGGCCCGTGGAGGTCCGTGCGTGTACGCGAGCTGCCCCCAAGGATCAGGCGTTACCGGATCGAACAGATTCGCCGCTTCAGGGATGATGAGTACCGCAGACATCGTGACCGTTACGACCGTCGCTGGCGTGATGAAAGGCGCGATGACCGCAGACCGGATCGCTGGGATGGCCCGGGCCGTAATTGACAGCAGGCCTGCTGAATTATGAATTATGAATTATGAATTGAAGAGGTAATGCTGTTACAGTAAAAAAGCCGGCCTGAAAAGTCTGGCTTTTTTACTGTAAACGCGGCGGTAAAATCTTGCTTCTCCGATAGGTCTTATAAGTCCTATCGGAGAAGCGCTATAGCGTACTTTTACCCTTCTTCCCCCTCTTCCTGCGCTGCCTGCTGTTGCCAGAACGCGTAGATGCCGAGAATCGATTCGTCGAGCATGTCGATCATCTGATCCTTCTGTTCCTGCGACATGGTGTCGTAGTCGTCGGTCACCTTGCCGAGGACGAAAAGCGGCCCGGCGAGCATGGCCGTGGATTCGTCGGAGAAGAGCGGCTGCCAGGCTTCGTGGCTCAACTCCATGCCGAGGATAAAGCCGAGCGCCCACTCCTCGATGGCGATTTGCCGCTCCTCATCTTCGGAGTAACCGAACATTTCATAGATCGGCAGGTAGGCTTCCGGATCGTTCTCGAACTGCGTGTCGATAGCGATGACGTGGCGGTTCAAGAGATCGGTGATCCGCGACTCGTCTTCCGGCGACTTGAACAGATTTTCCTTCTGGTTTTCGGGATCGAGCATGTACTTGATCCACCGGTGCTCGGGGACGACCTCTGGCCCGATAACAATGGCGGTCAGAAAGCCATCGATCATTTCGAGAGAGTTCATGCACTCCTCGGGAGCCTCCGTGGAGGCGAGGAACGCTTCGAGCATGTTCAGCTCCTCTTCGGAGAGCGGTTGATGGGCACGTTCTGATTGCAGCATAATGGTTTATTGATGGTTGGAAATATATCCCCGAGAAAAATATTGCCGGATTTGAGTCCGCGCGTCAGGCTTTGGGCGTCCAGTAGCAGCGTTTCGGCGAAACGATCAGCTCCTCCTCCTTGAGGCTCTTCATCGCCTTGTCCACCGATTTGCGGTCAAGCCCGCTCTTTTCGGCGATCTGGCCCGCGCTCAACGGTTCGCCCTCGTTTTTCAGCACTTCGAGAATAATGGTTTTCGCGTCCATGGTAATTCGGTCGTTCGGTTTGAAATTGAAAAAGGCTCACGCCTGCCTTCAATGTAAGGAATTCGGTCAATTGAAAAGGTAAGTTTGTGTCACAGCATACCAATTCCAGTCCACTTCGTCCAAGCTTGATAATACACGAACAATTCAGTACTTATAACTTTACGTACCGTAAAACCGAAAAACGTCATGCCCCATTCGCGCCACGCCATAACCTCCGGAGCGCCACGCCGTGCTTGAAATCTATACCGGCAATCGGCTCGAAACGCTCGTTTCGGCGTTTGGCGACATGGCGGCTAAAGCGCCTCTCGCGTCGCCCTTCGAGCGGGAGTGGATCGTGGTGCAGAGCCGGGGCATGCAGCGGTGGCTGTCGATGCGGCTCGCCGCGCAGTTCGGCGTCTGGGCGGGGGCGGAGTACCCGTTCCCGAACGCGCTCTTGCAACGGCTCTTCGAGTGGCTGGGGCTGTCGGAGAAAACAGCGGGCGAGTGCTTCTCCAAGGAGGCGATCTGCTGGAGCCTGATGCGCCTGTTGCCGGAGACGCTCGAAGGCGACTCGTTCACCCCGCTTCGAGGCTATCTCGATGGCGACCGCGACGGGCTGAAGCTCTTCCAGCTCTGCGGGCGCATCGCCGACACCTTCGATCAATATACCCTGTTCCGCCCTGACCTGCTCGCCGCGTGGGAGGCGGGCGGCGACGACGCGGCCCGCGACTGGCAGCCGGAGCTGTGGCGCTCGCTCGTCGCACAGAGTTCGGGCAAGCATCGCGGCCAGCTCCAGGCGGAGTTCATCCGGAAGGTGAAAAAAGCCACGCTGCCAGACGATTTCCCGAAACGGATTTCGCTCTTCGGCGTATCCTACATGCCGCCGTATCACGTCGAGATGCTCCAGGCGCTCGCCGCGCGGATTCCGGTCAACCTGTTTCTTTTGAGTCCGACGCAGGAGTTCTGGACGGACATCGTTTCGCGGCGGCGGCTTTTCCGCATGAGCGAGCGCGAGCGGGCGCTGAGCACGGAGGGCAATCCGCTGCTCGCCTCGCTCGGCAAAAGCGGGCGCGAGTTCGCCGAACTGCTGCTCGACGTGGGCGAGGTCGAGGACGAGTATGACCTGTATGACGACCCCGGCGCCGGTACGCTGCTTCGCGCGTTGCAGTCCGACATGCTGAATCTGCGCGGCGACGGCACGGAGGCGAATCATCCGGCTCCCGCCGCCAGCGACCGCTCGGTGCAGGTGCACTCGTGCCACAATCCGCTGCGCGAGGTCGAGGTACTGCGTGACAATCTGCTCGATCTGCTCGAACGTTTGCCCGGCCTCGAACCGCGCGACATCGTGGTGATGACGCCCGACATCGAGACCTACGCGCCCTACATCGCCACCGTGTTCGGAGCCAGCGGCCCAGGGGAGCCGCGCCTGCCGCACTCCATCGCCGACCGGCGGATGCTCGACGAGGGCGGCGTCGCCCCGGCGATGCTCAAATTGCTCGAACTCTACGGCAGCCGCCACGCCGCGCCCGCGCTCTTCGACCTGCTTTCGTCGTCGCCGGTGAGCCGCCGCTTTCGGCTTGGCGACGACGAACTCGACACGGTGCGCCTGTGGATCGAACAGACGCGCATCCGCTGGGGCATGGACGAGCGGTCGCGCAGCAAGCTGGGTCTGCCGCCATTTCGCGAGAACTCTTGGCGGGCCGGACTGGAGCGGCTCCTGCTCGGCTACGCGATGCCGGACGAGGGGCGGCTTTTCGACGGCGTCCTGCCCTTCGAGGTAGCGGGCGAGGCCGAAACACTTGGCAAACTCGCCGACTTCATCGACGCCGTCGATCAGTTGTCCAGGCGCTTCAGCCGCCCGCGACCGCTCGCCGAGTGGCGGGATCACTTTTTCTGGATGCTCGATCTCTTCGTCGAAGCCGATGAGGATTCGGAACGCGAGCTGGCGCACGTCAAGGAGGAGATCGACAAACTTACGTCGCTTGCCGTAAACTCCCGCTTCGAAGGCGAGGTGTCGGCGCAGGTGATGATCGCCTGGATGCGCTCGCGCCTCGAACAGTTCGAGATGGGCCTCGGCTTCATGACCGGCGGCATCACCTTTTGCGCGATGCTGCCGATGCGCAGCATTCCGTTCCGCGTGGTGGCGATGATCGGCATGAACGACGGCAAGTTTCCGCGCCAGCAGCGCCCGCCGGGCTTCGACCTGCTCGCCCGCGAGCCGCGCAAGGGGGACCGCTCCGTGCGGGGCGACGACCGCTACCTTTTTCTCGAATCGATCCTCTCGGCCCGCGACGTGCTCTACCTGAGTTACGTCGGCCAGAGCGTTCGCGACAATACGCCACTGCCGCCCTCGGTGCTGGTGAGCGAACTGCTCGACGCCATCGACCGGGGCTTCGCGTTCCCAGATGGCGAAGATGCCGCGTCGCGGCTGGTCGTAAAGCATCGCCTCCAGGGCTTCAGCCCCGCCTACTTTGCCTCCGGCTCCGACCTTTTCAGCTACTCGGCGGACAACTTTCGGGCGCTCGCGGGGCGCGATTCGGTGACGGAGCGCCCCTTCATCGAGTCGCCGCTGGACGATCTTGCCGACGAGGAGCGGACGGTGACGATCGAAGATCTCGCCCGGTTTTTCGCCAATCCGGCGGCGTATTTTCTCGAACGGCGGCTCGGCCTCAAGCCATCGGCCGCTCGCCAGCCGCTTGAAGAGCGTGAGCCGTTCGAGGCCGTGGGTCTGGAACGCTACGCGATGCGGCAGGAGCTGCTCGAAGCGCTGCTCGAAACAGGCGACGGAGGCGCGATGCTGCCGCTCTTCCGGTCACGCGGCCTCTTGCCGCCGGCAATGCATGGCGAGCTGCTCTTCCGGCAGTTGCTCGCCGAGGTCGAGCAATTCGCCGCGAAGGTGCGGGAGCTGAAGGGCGGCGGAACATTCAGCCAACTCGACCTCGATCTCGACATCGGCGGATTCCGCCTCGCCGGGCGGCTCGACCACCTGCTGCCGACCGGCCAGCTTCTCTACCGCTGCGCCAGGATGCGCCCGCAGGATCGGCTCCGTTCGTGGCTCCTGCACCTCGCCCGTCACGCCGTCGAAGAGGGCGCATCGAGCGACACGCTGATCGTCACCCTCGACCGCTCGATTCGCTACCGCCCGGTCGAGGGCGCGACGGAGCGGCTCGAAGCGCTGCTCTCGCTCTATCGCGAAGGGCTTTCGGAGCCGCTGCCTCTCTTCCCGCGCTCGTCACTCGCCTGGGCCGAAAAGGCTGGAAAGCCGGAGGAGGAGCGGCGCAAAGCCGCGTTGGGCGATTGGCTCGACGGCTTCGGCGGACGCGAAGGCGAGGGCAGCGACCCCGCCTTCCGCCGCTGCTTTGGCGCAGAACCGCCTTTCGACGAACGCTTCGCCGCCATCGCCGACGACCTGCTGCAACCAATGATCGAGCACGGAGGCAAGGCATGACCATTCGCATTCTCGACCACGCCGCCGTGGCGCTCTCCAGCATGAATCTCATTGAGGCAAGTGCTGGTACAGGAAAGACTTACGCGATTGCCTCGTTCTACCTGCGGCTACTCGTCGAGCGGGAGCTGCGGCCCGAACAGATTCTCGTCGTCACCTTCACCGAAGCGGCCACGCAGGAGCTTCGAGCGCGAATCCGCCGCCGCATCCGCGAGGCGCTCGACGTGATGCGCGGCGAGAGCACGGAGGATGACTTTCTCGTCAAACTACGCGACCGCGCTGACGTAATCGGTTCGTCGGAACAGGCCGCCGAGCTGCTCGAAGCGGCGCTCGCCGGGTTCGACATGGCTTCGATCTTCACGATCCACGGCTTTTGCCTGCGGGCGTTGCAGGATCACGCCTTCGAGAGCGGCGCTCTCTACGACACCGAGCTGATGGACGACCAGTCCGCGCTTGCCGGGCAGGTGATCGACGACTTCTGGCGGGAACGCTTTTTCGGCAGCGCCAACCGCCTGCTCGCCTACGCCTTGCTGAAAAAGTGGACGCCGGACAGCCTCGCGGTGTTTCTCCGACCCTTGCAGCTTTCGGAGCGCGACGTGGTGCTTCCGCTCTATGGCGAAGCGGAGATTGCGCGAATCGAGAACGAAGCGCAGGCGGCGTTTAACGAAATTTGCCGGATATGGCAATTCGAGTGCGAAGCGCTTGCGGAACTTCTGCGAACGAGCAAGGCGCTGAGTCGTGCGGAAAAGTATTATAGGGATGACAAAGTGGAGACTTTGCTGGCGGCGCTGGAGGCGTTCGTCGAGGATCGAAATCCCTTTGGCCTTTTCGACGGCTTCGGGAAGCTGACAGCATCCGGTATCGCGGCGGGCACGAAAAGCTCCGGTACGCCGCCCACGCATCCGCTCTTCGAGGCCTGCGAGCGGCTGCAAGCGGCGGCGGATGAACGGTTGCTCGCGCTGAAATCCGAGCTGGTCGCGTTCTACCGCCAGCGTCTGCCGGAGCGTAAAAGAGAAGGGAACATCCGCTTTTTCGACGACCTGCTCACCGATCTCTACCACGCCCTCACCGACGGCCCGGAGGCTGCCGCGCTGGCCGAGGCGTTGCGCAACCGCTATCGGGCGGCGCTGATCGACGAGTTTCAGGACACCGACCCGGTGCAGTACGATATCTTCCGGCGCATCTACGCCGGTTCGGACGCGCCGCTTTTTCTCATCGGCGATCCAAAGCAGGCGATCTACAGCTTCCGCGGGGCGGACATTTTCGCCTATCTGCAAGCGGCGAGCGACGTTGGCGAGGAGCGCCGATTCACGCTCAACACCAACTGGCGCTCCGTGCCCAGGCTGCTCGATGGCTTTAACCGCCTCTTCGACCAGGCCCGCCAACCATTCGTCTTCGACGACATCCCCTCGCCACCACTCGTGGCGGGCCGAACCGTCGCCGATTCATCCGCCGCGCCACCGCTGGAAATCTGCCTGCTCGATGGCGGCGAGGAGGAAGGCAGCCTCAAAAGCGGCGACGCGGCGAGTTTCGCGGCGGAGGCGTGCGCCTCGATGGTGGCCGAATCGATCGGCGGCGGCGCGGAGGCGAACGGCATCGCGGTGATCGTGCGCACCCACCGGCAGGCCCGGCAGATGCAGGCAGCGCTTCGCAAGGCGGGCATCGTCTCGGTGATGCGCAGCGACGAGAGCGTCTTCGCCTCCATCGAGGCCGAGGAGGTGCGCATTCTCATAACGGCGCTGGCCGATCCGGGGCGTGAGCCGCTCGTTCGCGCAGCGCTCGTCACGCCGCTTTTCGGGCTGAACGGCAGCGACATCGCGCGGCTGAACAGCGACGAAAACGCTTGGGCCGCGCGGTTGCAGGAGTTCCGCGAGTACCACCGCCTCTGGCGGGAGCGCGGCTTCATGGTGATGGCTCGCGAGCTGATGCGCCGCGAAGGGGTGCGCGAGCGGCTGCTCGCCATGGCGGGAACCTTTGGCGAGCGGGCGCTGACCAACGTGCTGCACTGCTTCGAGCTGCTGCATCGCGAGGCTCATGCGCGGGGCCTCGGCATGGAGAGCCTCGTAGCGTGGTTCAGCGAGCGGGTGGCGACGCACGAGTCCGGCGAGGAGTACCAGATTCGGCTCGAAAGCGACGAACCGGCGGTCAAGATTGTCACGGCGCACGTCAGCAAGGGGTTGCAGTACCCGGTGGTTTTCTGCCCCTTCCAGTTCGGCGGCGGCAACGGCAACAGCGAGGTGGTGTTGTGCCACGACGAAGCGGGCCGGATGGTGCGCGATTTCGGTTCGTCGTCCATCGCGCATCACCGGACAGCCGCCGCGCGGGAGACCCTCGCCGAGAACCTGCGCCTCTTTTACGTCGCCCTCACGAGGGCCGAAGAGCGCTGCATTTTCTTCACCGCCCGCCTCGTCGATGGCCGTAAAAGCGGCAAGCCGCCACAGCTCACGCCCGCCTCCTACCTGCTCTACGCCTCGGACGAGGCCCGGCGCAGCACCGAACCGGTCGCCGAAGCCGTGCAGGAGCTTCAGGCCATCGGGGCGGAGGCGATGGCGGACACGCTGAAAACGATGGCGGATGCTTCGGGCGGCGCGTTGCAGGTACGCCGTCTTTCGTTTGGCGATGATTTTCGCGTGAGCGTTTCGCCTGCCGGAGCGGCGGAGCGACCTGAACTCGTGCTTCGTCAGTTCAGCAAAAGCCTCGAAACCGAGTGGCGGATCGCGAGCTTCACCGCCCTCAGCCGCCACAAGCACACGGCCTTCGAGCTGCCCGACCGCGACGAAAGCCTTACGGAACCCGCCGCCGCGCCGGTCGCGCTGCCCGAAGGGGATCGCTCCATCTTCGCCTTTCCGAAAGGGGCCGGAGCGGGCATTCTCATGCACTCGATCTTCGAGACGCTCGACTTCGCCACGGCGACCGCGAGCGCCATCGACGAGGCCTGCGCAACGGCGCTCGGCAAGTACGGCTTCGACGAGAAGTGGCAACCGGCCCTCGCCGGCATGACGCGGAAGGTGCTCGCGACGCCGCTCTCCTCGCCGGACGGCCCGTTCACCCTCGGCGGCCTCAAGCCGCGCTCGTGGCAGTGCGAGCTGGAGTTCTTCTTCCCGCTCAGGCGCATCACCGCCCCGGAGCTTGCCGAAACGCTCGCGAAATACGGCGTTATCCCGTCCGGCACCGATCCTGCCGCCGCATTGCAGGCACTCGACTTCGCGCCGGTGAAGGGGATGCTGATGGGCTTCATGGACATGGTGTTCGAGGTGCAGGGACGCTTCTGGCTGCTCGACTGGAAGTCGAACCATCTCGGCAATTCGCCCGAAGAGTACCGCCGCGAGCGGCTCGGCAAGGCAATGCAGGAGAACCTCTATCGCCTGCAATACCTGCTCTACACCGTCGCGCTCAACCGTTACCTCGCGCTGCGTGTGCCGGGCTACCGCTACGACACGCACTTCGGCGGCGCGATCTACGTCTTTCTGCGCGGCGTCAGCGCCGAACGCGGCGAACAGTTCGGCTTCTACCGCGACCACCCGCCCGAAGCGCTGATCCGCGAACTCGGCGAGCTGCTCGTCGAAACCGGAACAGGGGAGGGGGATGGGTGAGGATGCATCTGAAAAGTTTCGTGAGGAGCGGATGTTGTCAATAGGAAAACGAGTATGTTTTTTAGATGGCAACGTTTTGTTTGTCTGTCATTCTGAGTCCGACAAAGTCGGGCGAAGAATCCAGAGAAGCCACGTAAAGTCTTTTTAATCAGTCAATCATGATGATGCTTCGGGAAGAAACTGGATTCTTCACTTCGTTCAGAATGACAGAGTGGAAGACAAACATATACGACAATCCGTCATGCTATCAGATTACGAGACAACTTTTTCGAGAAACCCATGATCGACTTCATCGAACGACCGATTGACCGGCAGGCGGCGGCGTTCCTCTGTCGGGACGCGAAGGACGATACGGGCGTGTTGCCCACGGTCGTT
Organism: Chlorobaculum thiosulfatiphilum; assembly: GCF_006265165.1. Taxonomy (GTDB): domain Bacteria; phylum Bacteroidota; class Chlorobiia; order Chlorobiales; family Chlorobiaceae; genus Chlorobaculum; species Chlorobaculum thiosulfatiphilum. Next base: position 2,283 of record NZ_VDCH01000031.1, on the reverse strand, counting down.
TCGCTCCTCAGCCAGGCGGTGGGGCAAGGGCATGTCTGCCTCGATTTGGAGGAGATCGCCGGGCAGCTTGTGCGGATTCCGGGCAGCGACGAGCCGCTGCGCCTGCCCGACGCCGACAGCCTCGTCGCGCTGCTCCGTGCGCTGCCCACGCTCGGCAGGCCGGGGGAGCACCGCCCGCTGATTCTCGACGCCGCCGAGCGGCTCTACCTTTATCGCTACTTCCGCTACGAGGCGCTGCTGGCCGAAGCCATTCGCGCCCGCGCCGCATCGGAGAGCGGCGGCATCGACGAAGTCGCGCTTGCCGGGCAGCTCGACCGCTACTTTGCACCCTCCGAAAACGCGGAGGATCGCCAGCGGCAGGCCGCGCTGACGGCGCTTAGGCGGCGCTTTTCGGTCATCTCCGGCGGCCCCGGCACCGGCAAAACCACCACCGTCGTGCGCATCCTCGCCCTCATGCTCGAACAGCCCGGTGGAGAGCGGATGCGCATCGCCCTGGCCGCGCCCACCGGCAAAGCCGCCGCGCGGCTCGCCGCGTCCATCGCCTCGCTTCGGGACACGCTGCCGTGCGCTGACGAGGTAAAACGCGACGTGCCCGGCCAGGTCACGACGATTCACCGCCTGCTCGGCACCATTCCCGGCTCGACCGGCTTCCGCCACAGCGAGCGCAACCCGCTGCCCTGCTACGCGGTGATCGTCGATGAAGCCTCGATGGTCGATCTGCCGCTCATGACGGCGCTCGTCACGGCGCTCCCGCCGCAGGCCCGGCTCATCCTCATCGGCGACCGCGACCAGCTCGCCTCGGTCGAAGCCGGAGCCGTCCTCGGCGACATCTGCCGCGCCGCCGAATCGCCCGGCTCCGCCGTCGCCGGATGCGTCACCGTGCTCGACCGCAACTACCGCTTCGGCGACGGCTCCGGTATCGCCGCCCTCAGCCGCGCCGTCAACGCAGGCGACGACCGCGAAGCCCTCCACCTTCTCGCGGACGCCGGTTCCGGCACCATCGCTCTCGAAGCCACGCCGACGCGAGAGACGCTGAAAAAGCGACTCGCCGCCCCAGTGCTCGAAGGCTTCCGCGCATATCTCGACGCCGAAACGCCCGCCGAAGCGCTCCGCCTTTTCGACCGGTTCCGCATCCTCACCGCCCTCCGCGAAGGCCCGTGGGGAGCCGCCGGCATGAACCACGCCGCCGAAACGCTGCTCCACGAAGCCACGCTCATCCGCCGCGACACGCCGTTCTACCGTGGCCGCCCCGTGCTCGTCACCGAAAACGACTACATCCACAAACTCTTCAACGGCGACACCGGCATCATCCTCCCCGACCCCGAATCCGGCAACCTCCGCGCCTTCTTCGCCGCCCCTGACTGCATGATTCGCGCCATACCTCCAGAGTTTTTGCCAAAGCACGAAACCGCTTTTGCGATGACGGTACACAAAAGCCAAGGTTCGGAGTTTGACAGAGTTCTGATGGTTTTGCCGCCAGAGGATACTATTTTGCTGACAAGGGAGTTGATTTATACCGGGATCACGAGAGCACGGCACTCGGTGACGCTGTGGAGCGACGATGCTGTTTTCAGCGCTGCCGTGAAGCGCCAGACGGAGCGGAGAAGCGGGTTGAGGGAGAGGCTGATAAACGGCTGATCAAAAAAGTTAATAGAATGCCAACAGTCTATAAATCTGGCCCTTACCGGTTCTTTTTTTATGCTGGTGATCGCAATGAACCGTATCACATCCATGTAGAGCGAGACGACAAGCTTGCAAAGTTCTGGCTCGATCCGATCCGTTTACAGAATAGCGGTGGCTTCAGCCGGTTTGAATTGAAAGAGATTCGCGGTATAATTGAAAATCAACAAGAATCCTTCATGGAGGCATGGAATGAATACTTTGGTTGTTGAAATCGATTTCCCCTACGCTCAGGATGTTCACGTAACCGATGATGCTCTTACCGTCGATCTGAGCGATGGCCGAACTATCTCTGTCCCCTTGGGCTGGTTCCCGCGCCTTGAGCATGGTCGTCCTGAAGAGCGGGCAAACTGGCGGCTGATCGGCAAGGGCCACGGAATCCATTGGCCCGATCTGGATGAAGACATTAGCGTGGAAGGATTGCTTGCCGGAAAGCCTTCCGGCGAGAGTCAGGCGTCGTTTAAGAAATGGTTGCAGGGGAGAGAATCTCGTGAGCAAATTATTTGATTTTGTTATGGCTGATATTAGGCGATCTCGAAAAAAGCGCTTGAGAAAAGCGGAAGGAAAGAGGAGAAATAAGATGCGGTGATGGCGATGGGCGGG
>NZ_VDCH01000030.1 GCF_006265165.1 Chlorobaculum thiosulfatiphilum | reverse complement strand
TACTTCGTTTAATGTGAAATTGCGCCCCCCCCCCCAACAAACTCAAAATCGCCATCGAAATCGAAATCGGAGGCGATTTGCGATCAGCATTTCTTTTGGCTTCCTGGGAGCGCCAAGCTCCAGCTTGGCATCTTCTTGATTGATAGTACTGCGGTAACAATAAATCACAAATATTGACAAAAGAAGATATTGGGCTAAAGCCCTTATTTATTTTGTCTTATCCCTATACCCCGGACTTAAGTCCGGGGCAATTGTTTATGAGTTTTAATACCCGAAAGCATGACGACTTCTGATATTCAACATTGCCCCGGCTTTCAAGCCGGGGTTTAAGAGCGCATATTCTATCATGGGCTTCAGCCCAATATCTTGCCGTAACAACTCTTACGCCCGGTTGATTGTGCCCTCTTCATCGAAATCGTCATCGGAGTCTGATGAGTCGATTTCGAATCCCCCCCCATCACCTCACCGCAAACACCCGCGATACAGCCGCCAGAAGCGCATCGCGACCTTGCGGATGTCGCGGTCGACGAGCAGCGCCAGCACCTGCCTGCCGGTCAGGCGCGGGTTGTTGCGCATCAGTTCGTTGCGGTAGAGCAGGCGCATGAGCGCATCCATCGAAAGCGAAAAGGCGGCATCGACCACCTCGTCGAGGCTTACGACTGGAAACGTGGTCGGCTCGCTGGACGCGACCTTGCGCAGCTTCAGCACCCGCCTGCCGCCCGCCTGCTCGACGACGAAGTCGATCCGCTGGCCTGATGCCGTGTGCGCGAGGCACACGCCGGTCGGCTGTTTGAGCGGCGGCGGGGGCGGCGTTTTGGCGTAGTCGAGCGCCGGCGACGTGCCGAGCCACAGCTCGAACGCCTCGAAAAGAATCTGTGAGGCCTCCTTGCTGTCGAGCGTTTTGTTGATCTTCAGCAGGAACACGAGCTGGAACAAGTCCTTCAGGAACGTGAGCAACACGCCGCGATTGTCGGCGCGCTTGAGCACGGAGCGGTAGTCGCAGAAGGCCACGTTGCAATAGACCATCATGCGCATGATGTCGCGGTTCTCCATGTGCGCCGTGCGGATCACCGGCACGAAGTTGTTGTACAGATCCCAGTCGCGCGAGGTGATGTTGTTGTCGCGGGCGTACTCCTCGAAAATCCGCGTGCCGGGATAGGGGGTCATCGCCATGTAGAGGGTCTGGCGCAGGCCGAGCGAGCGAGCGAATTTCGGATAGGCCATCGTATCCTCGACGCTCTCCGAATAGTGGCCGATGATGAAGTACCCCTCGGAGCCGACGCCGAACTTGTTGAGTAAGTTGATCGCGGTGGTCACCTCGTCGAGCGTGTTCTGCTTGTTCATCAACGCGAGCGTCTTCGGGTTGGGACTCTCGATGCCAAGCCCCACCTTGCTGAGGCCGATCTTGCGCAGCTTGGGCAGAATCCGCTCGGCCCGGATCACATCCTTGGCCCGCGTCTCAGTGACGATCCGGAAGTTGGTCAGCCCGCGCTCGATCATAAGATCGCAAATCCGCTCGACGCGCTTGATGTTGGTCAGAAAATTCGCGTCCCAGATTTTCAGCAGCTTCTTCTTTTTCGGATCGTGCAGTTGCGCGATCTCCTCGACGACGTTCTCCGCCGTCCGTCCGCGCCAGTGCTTGTGCATCTTGTCGTTCGCGCAGAACGAGCAGACCCACGGGCAACCGCGCGACGTATAAATCGTGTCGATGGTGTAGTCGCTACTCTTCTCGCCAAATCGCTTCGGGCGAAGCGAACGGAGTGGAAACCGGATCGAATCCACATCCTTTATCAGCTCGCGCATTCCGGTATGGACGAACTCGCCGTTCTCCTTCCAGACAAGCCCCCTGACCTCGCGCGACGGTCCTTTTTCGACCAACTCACGGAAGGTCGCTTCGCCTTCGCCGACTACCACCAGATCGACGCAGCCGAGATCGAGCACCTGTTCGGGCAACGCGGTGGGATGAAACCCGCCCATCACCACCGTCACGCCATGCTTTTTTGCGATCCGCGCCAGCTTCTCGGCATTGTTGAAGCAGCCGGTCATCGAGGAGATGGCGACGAGATCGAACCGCCGCTCCTTCAGCAACTGCTCGAAACTCTCGAAAATCCCGTCGTTGTAATAATTCTCCGGCATCGCCATGCTCTCGACAATGTCCTCCACGGCGGCAGCCAGATAGCAGACGCCGAGGCAGTCGCTGATAAACCTCGGAAACGGCGTGACGATGGCCTGCGGAGCCTCGACAAAGCAGATGTTCCTGTAATACGCCATAAAAGAATGGGATAGCTGGGGATTGGGTTCAAATGTCCGCCAGGGACAGGATGGTGATGCAAAGTTCCGCCGCATGGTGAACTGAGCACACAAAGCCGAAATATACGCGATTCAGAGGACAATCGAGGCAGCCTCGGGGACAAACCCCCGCTGTGGCAAGAATACACCGGCGCTTGCCGGGAGAGAAGCTTACGTCCTCGTGACCATACGCATCCTGTCAACCTTGTACGCTCACGACAAAATTCAGAAAACGGAAACGGAATTAGTATAACCCTTTGCTTTTAGTAAACATTATATATATAATCTAATGTTAAGAATAAGCAAAATCGACAACGCGCTCACGCCTCGCCGTCACCTTGCTCGACACGCGAAACATATACATCTGACAGTTACGCACAGAACCAGCCACCTGTACATTTTTTTCTGCGATGACCTGCGGATTTGATCGACAGGCATCAGCAACCGCTGGTTTGTAAAACACTCGATGCGTCTGATGTTCAGGAGGGCAAGAGGCTGAGGCGAGTGGCTAAAGAGGTGATTACATGAAAGAAGAGGCAAGAGATTTGCGGAAAGCGCTTAGAGAACTTATCGAAAGCTTGCCGGCAGACGTCTGCATTCCGCCGACCGTCGCTTCAACGCTCATCAAGTGGTCAATTCAGATAAAAGGAGGCAGCAATGGGAGAAGTCATCACGTTGGTAATCATCGGAATCGGAGTCGTTCTGCTGCTAGCGTTGCAGGGACTGGTACTCGCGTCCATGAATAAAGAGTCTGAAGAGAGCGAACATGAAGCGCCAGCCACCGGAAAAAAAAGCATCATGGACGCTATAAGCGAGATTATGGACAGAAGCCACCATAAGGGCCACCGCTTCAAAGTCTCATGAGCGCTTCGAGAGTTCGAGAAGCGGGCAAAACCTCTTCGGTGCTCACTTCTCGAACTCCGCCGTTTTCATCGACTTCGGACGCACCCCCGGTAGAGGCGATAGAACGCGGCGACGACCTGACGCAGCTTCGCGGAGGCGTTGTAGCGCATCAGCTCTTTGCGGTACAGAAAGCGCATGAGCACCTCTCCTGAAACCGATGCCCTCGCTTCGACCGCCGCCCTGACGCTCACCACCGGCCCGCACCCCTGAGCCGCTCCGGAAAGCCGCCGGATGACGAGCATTCGCTTGTCGCTCTCCCCGGTTATGCGGAACTCGATCCGCCGCCCGCCGCTCTCTTCGAGGAACAACAACACCGGCCTCTTCAGCGGCGCTCTGGCTGGATACTCGATACGCGGCTCCGTGTTCGCAAAGCACTCGAACGCCCCATAGATCGCCGATTCGATCTCCTCCTTTTCCATGTTCCGGTTCACCAGCACCAGAAAAACAAACTGACCGAGATCCCGCAGAAAAATCCGCAAAGCGCCGCGCTCGTTTGATGTTGGTCAGGAAGTTGGCGTCCCGGATTTTGAGCAGCTTTTTCTTTTTTGGATCGTGAATCAGGGCGATCTCCTCGCCGAAGCGCGGAGGGCGGATCGAATCCACATCCATGATCAATTCGCGCATTCCGGTATAGACAAAATCGCTATTCTCCTTCCAGACCAGCCCTGTCACATCACGCGACGGCCCCTTTTCGACCAGCTCGCGGAAGGTCGCCTCCAATGCGCCGATCACCACCAGATCGGCGCATCCGTAATCGAGCGCCTCCTCGGGCATCGCCGTCGGATGGAAGCCGCCCATCACCACCGTCACGCCGTATTTTTTTGCGATCCGCGCCAGCCAGATAGCAGACGCCGATACAGTCGCTGATAAACCGCGGAAACGGCGTCACAATCGCCTGCGGTGCCTCGACAAAACAGATGTTCTTGTAGTACGCCATATCCGGTTTGGATTCAGATCAGAAAGATGCTGATGGAAATGCAAGGTTCCCCAAACTGGCAGAAACACGGTGTTAGAAAAAAATATACGCAATTTCTATAACAATCGAGGCCACAATGTCAGCTACAAGCGGGCGATGGGCTTGCGGGCGAGATGCGCTACGAGCGACGCGGCGGCGGTTGGCCGCTGGAATTATGGGGTGACGAGCGAGTGAAAATCGCTGGATTTTGGTAGATTAGCTTTCAAAGAAATTTCAGTCATTAGCTGTAAATGAAAGGTTATATATAAAAATAAATCAAGACCCGACCTTCTTATACAGAAAAAATATATTCAATTTTAGATCACGGAGAACACGGTGAATACTATGACTACAAATGATCTTGTACTTCTAAATCAACTTCTTGATCAGCGGATGCTAGAGATCGGCGAAGGTCTTGATGAATCGGAGTATTTCGAGATATTCTCGGCCGAACAAGCACTCAAGGACGATGATCTCTCCTATGACGAAATAGTCTCTGGCATTGTCGATGGAGGAGGAGACGGTGGGGTTGATTCTGCATACTTCTTCATCAACGATAGTCTTTACAATGAAGATATTGATATTAGCTCACTGAAGAGAAACACGACTCTGCGTCTCGTTCTGATTCAGTCCAAGACTACTACCGGGTTCTCCGAGGAGTCGATGAACAAACTGATAGCAAGCGCAAAGGATCTTTTTGATTTGAACAAAGAAATTTCAGAACTCACTTCGATTTATAACCGTAACTTACTTCAGGCTGTCGATCACTTCAGATCAGTCTATTTGACTCTCGTCTCAAAATTTCCGACAATCTCATTCGAGTACTTTTCCGCGACGAAAGCGACAAGTGTACATCCGAACGTAGAAAGGAAGGTTACTGACCTAAAGGGCACTATTGAAAGATTGTTCAACCCCGTTTTTTTCAAGTTTCTATTTTTGAATACATCTGCACTGCTTGCATCAGCGCGCCGAGCACCTGCAAGAACGACCACGTTACGCCTAGCTGAGACGCCCATCTCAACCGGCCAAGAGGGCTTCGCCTGCTTGGTTGCACTCAAAGATTTCCTCCCATTCATAACCGATGAAGATGGTCATATTCGCGCTCATCTTTTTGAAGGAAACGTTCGCGACTATCAAGGACAGACCGAGGTAAACAAAGAAATCCGCAATTCTCTTGAGATGGCTGGTGCTGAAGACTTTTGGTGGCTGAATAATGGTGTTTCGATCATTTGCACAAATGCAAGCCTTTCTGGCAAAACCCTGACCATCGAAGACGCAGAAATCGTCAATGGCCTACAGACTTCCCGTGAAATATACCATACGCTGCACGGCAAAGACTTGTCCTCAGAAACGCGCCATATAATGCTTCGTGTCTTAAAACCCCAAACAGAAGAAAGTCGGGATCGTATAATCAAGGCGACAAACAGCCAAACCCCAATACCTGCAGCATCTCTGCGGGCTACTGACAAGATTCACAGAGATATTGAGGAGTATCTCTACTCAAAAGGATACTTTTATGACCGACGCAAGAACTACTATAAGAATATCGGGAAACCCATCAAGAAAATTGTTAGCATCCCGTTTGTCGCACAGGCTGTAATGGCCTGCGCACTCTCGGATCCAGCCAACGCACGAGCTAGACCCTCAAGCCTTATTAAAAATAATGATACCTATATAAAGGTGTTTAGTCCTAGCTACCCTCTGGACATCTTTTGGAAATGCCCTGTCATCGTGCAGGCAGTGGAGACTGAACTTAAGCGCAGCGAAACACCCGAACACCGCACACATTCCAATAACCTGAGATTCTATGTAGCAACACTCTGGACACTTCGCGCTTGTGGTGTTCCAAAACCCACTATTGAACAGGTTGCTGCGGTTGATCTCACACAACTTTCTAGCACATCGATTATGAACGCAGTTACTGATACATTTACAGCATATCGCGAGTTAGGAGCTACCGATCAAGTAGCAAAAGGAACCGCACTTGGCCCCAAGCTGAGAGAAGCACATAAGCAGGAATTTCTATCTATGCAAGCGGCAAAGAAGGAAAGTAATGTTCGAGCAAACGTATCTATCAGTACAAATGAATCCACCGCTAACGGCCTCATTTGATAGGTAACAAAACCTGTGAGAAATCCCATATCTAACACTGATTCTATACCCTACCAAAACAAGATCATTATTGACAACGAATCAAGAATCAGCTCCGCAATCCAGCAATCATAAATCCCCATAACCACAAACGGCGAGCCGAAGCCCGCCGTCGTAGTTTTGCTATCCAATCAATCCCACCTCAATTCCCCAGCATCATCGCTTCAACGTCGGCTTCGACGGTGCCGATGGGCTTGAGGTCGAACTTCTCGACAATCGCCGCAGCGATATTCGGCGTCAGGAACTCCGGCAGTGTTGGGCCGAGGCGGATGCCTTTGACTCCGAGGTAGAGCAGCGCCAACAGCACCGTGACGGCTTTCTGTTCGTACCAGGCGATGTCGTAGGAGATCGGCAGGTCGTTGATGTTCTCCAGTCCGAACACCTCCTGGAGTTTCATGGCGATGACCGCCAGCGAGTAGCTGTCGTTGCACTGACCGGCGTCGAGCACTCGCGGGATGCCGCCGATGTCGCCGAGCGCCAGCTTGTTGTAGCGGTACTTCGCGCATCCGGCGGTCAGGATCACCGTGTCCTGCGGCAGCGCTTCGGCTACGTCGGTGTAGTACTGGCGCGAAGCGTGGCGTCCGTCGCATCCGGCCATCACCACGAAGCGCTTGATCGCACCGGACTTGACCGCATCGACCACCTTGTCGGCCAGAGCGATCACCTGGGTGTGGGCGAATCCGCCGACGATCTCGCCGTTCTCGATCTCCGTCGGAGCCTGGCAGGTTTTGGCCAGCTCGATGATCTCCGAGAAATCCTTGCTGCCGCCTTCGGGACGCGCCGGGATGTGCTTGAGGCCAGGCCAGCCCGCCATGCCGGTGGTGAACATGCGGTTGCGGTAAGACTCGCGCACCGGCACGATGCAGTTGGTGGTCATGAGAATCGGGCCGTTGAAGCTCTCGAACTCGCGATCCTGCGCCCACCACGAGTTGCCGTAATTTCCGACGAAGTGGTCGTACTTCTTGAAAGCCGGGTAGTAGTGCGCGGGCAGCATTTCGCAGTGGGTGTAAACATCCACGCCGGTGCCTTCGGTCTGCTTGAGAAGGTCTTCCATGTCGCGCAGGTCATGGCCCGAGATGAGAATGCCGGGACGAGTGCCGACGCCGGTTTTGACCGTGGTGATTTCGGGATTGCCGTAGGTCTCGGTGTTGGCCTTGTCGAGCAGCGCCATCGCCTTGACGGCGGTCGCGCCGGTCTCCAGCACGAGGCCGAGCAGCTCGTCGGCAGGCAGCTCTTTCGTCAGCGCTGACAGGCCTTTGACGTAGAAGGTGTAGATGTCGTCGTCGGTGTAACCAAGCACGGCGGCATGGTCGGTGTAGGCGGCCAGACCCTTGATACCGTAGAGAATGAGGCTCTTGAGCGAGCGCAGATCGGCGTCCTCGCTCAGGCTGTCGATACCGCAGGTGAGGGCCTTGGCGAGAAACTCCTCGCGCGTGCTGCCGCTCCAGCTCGCGGCGTCGTGCTCCGGCGTCGTTCCGGCGAGCGCACGGACTTCGTCGCGCATGGCGAGCGCTTTGTTGATCTGCTCGACGATAGCCACATCGTCGAAGTTGGTGTTGGTGACGGTCACGAAGAGGCACTCGCTGATGAACTGCCCGTATTTCCTGTCAATCTTTCCTTCAAACCCCTCAGAGCACAGGGCGATGCCCTCGGCGGCATAGATCAGCACATCCTGAAGCTTGGCGGTCAGTTCATCCTTGCCGCACACGCCACGAACGAAACAGCCCGTTCCTTTCACGCTCTCCTGACATTGGTCGCAATGCATAGACATAATAGTATCTCCTTACTGTTCTGTTGTTTGTTTGTTCAAGTCCGGTGACAGGATGCTCGCCAGCCGCCGGTCGGCCGCGCTCCCCTCCATGTCACCAATGCTTTCTTTCGCCAGCGCCCGCTGCACGAGCGCCGCTTTCATGATCGATTTGCGGGGCCGCGCCTCGACGATGGCGCTGAAATCCTCGATCGCGCCGCGATAGTCACCGGTTTCGGATCGTATGATTCCGCGATTGCCCCAGGCGACGATCCGCTCGCGGAAGCGCAGGCCGAGCCTGATCGCCATGCTGAAATCGGCCAGCGCCCCTTGCCTGTCGCCCGCCGCGCTCCTCACGCTCGCCCGGCTGCACCAAGCATCGGCGTTCTGCGGATCGGCCTCGATATGGCGGCTGATCTCCGCCTCCGAGCCGCGCCACGCGCCGAGCGCATCTTTCAGCATGAGACCTCCTCCTCGGCGAGCACCTCGCCGGTCACGCTGACGACGATCTTCCTGACCAGCACTTTGCGCCTGGCCTTTTCGAGTGCCTGCAACGCCAGTGCGGTCAGGCCGCCGCAGCACGGAACCTCCATGATGGCCACGGTGATGCTCCTCACTCCGGCCAGGTCGATCATGGCGGTCAATTTTTCGACGTAACGCTCCATGCCGCTATCAAGTTTCGGGCAGGCAATGGCGATCGCGCTGCCGTCGAGCAGGCGGCTGTGGAAGTCGCCCATCGCGAACGCCACGCAGTCGGCGGCGAGCAGGAGGTCGGCGTCGCGGAAGTAGGGCGCGATCGGGTTGACCAGGTGCAACTGCACTGGCCACTGACGCAACGCGCTGGCGACAGGGCTGGACGGCGTCGATGCGACGGGCGCGGCGTGAGCGTTGCTTCGGAAATCCATCGTTCGGCTGCCGGGACATCCGGCGCCGTGACGGGCGTGCCCATTGGCGACTGGCGCTTCGAGCGGATTGGCGATACCCTGCTCGGCGAGATAGTCGAGCGCCTCGCGCAAGTAGCCCATTTCTCCGTGATCGCGCAGGTGGCGCAGATGCGCCGCGATGACGTTCGGCCCGGCCTTCACGATACTTTCGGCCATCACGCGCCACTCGTCGTACGGCTCGGCCTCGCGGCTCTCGACCCGCATCGCGCCGGTCGGGCAGTGGCCGATGCAGGCGCCGAGGCCGTCGCAGAACAGGTCGCTCACCAGCCGCGCCTTGCCATCGATCACCTGCAACGCCCCCTCCGGGCAGGCCGGAATGCACTCGGCGCAACCGGTGCATTTTGATTCATCTATGGTTATGATCTGTCGTTTCATCATGTTTCCTGTTTTTTTGCCAGACTCCGAATCCAATTTCGATTTCCTCTATTCCTCTCATTCTGAACGTCTTGTAGGGGCAGCCCTCGCGGCTGCCCTCGAATGCCGATGCAGGATCAGATGACGATGTCACCCCTTCATCGCCTCCACCGCTTTCAGGTCGGCGATCAGCTTGCCGATGGTCACTTCTGAAAACTCCTGGTTCACCATTTTTTCGATGCGCATGATTTCGTGGCGAAGCACACAGTTGGCGCGATTCGAGCAGAGCTGCTTGCGGAACATGCACTCCGAGAGCTGCACCTTGCCCTGAAAAATTTCGATCACCTCGGCCACGGCAATCAGGCCCGGCTCCTTTGCCAGCCGGACGCCGCCGCCCGCGCCCTCCTTCGACTCCACCAGCCCGTTGCGGATAAGCTCTTGAAGGATGCGCCGCAGGAACTGGTACGGAATCGCCTGCTCGCCAGAAATCACTTTGGCCGAAACCCATCCGTCGGATTTCATACCGAGAGAGATCAGCGCCCGGACGGCGTAGTCGGTTTCCTTGTTGAGTACTTTCATTCAGTCATCCCCTTTCAGAACAGATCGAAAAACTTGTTGCGCGACCCGATTGCGGCTTTGCTTCTCTACTGGTCAAAATCGGAGTCGAATTTCTGATACCAATTTAGTATCAGTTAATCAAACTCCAAAATCATCAGGGAAAATTCCCCGTTTCAGAAAAAAAACTCGGATTACCGGAAACCACCGCCAACGCATTACGGTATAAACTATAAGGCCTCGATCCGCCAACGGAGGAATGCCCGGACGGTGTGACATTTTTTTCATCAGACGAACACGCTCAACGCCATGCTGCAACTGAAAACCGCCGGATACCAGGCGCTCGACCAGCTTCGCTCGCGAGGCGAATTTCCGCCGGAGTGGACGACAATCGATGAACTCGAAGGCGTAACCGACCGCTTCATGGAGCGCTTCCGCCGCGAACGCTTCGAGGTGTCGAAGGAGCTGGGGCCGGGCTATCTCATTCCGGAGCTGATCGAGCAGGCGCTCAGAACCGGCGAGAGCGAGCACATGGATGACGACTCGGCGGATGGGCGGGAAAGGCTCGAAGCGGTGCGGGCGCTCGACCGGATGAACCGGATGACGCTCGCCTACGAGCATCAGTGCGACCTGCTCATGCCGGTGATCGAGGAGCTTGGCCGCTCCGGCAAACCGGTCGCCATCCTCGAACTGGCGGCGGGATCGGGCGGCCTCGGCTTCGCGCTCGCCGAACGGGCGCAAAAGACCGGCATCGAGGTGAGCGTCACCGCCTCGGACATCGTACCGGAGATGGTCAGCGAGGGCAACCGGCTGGCTGGCGAACGGAAGCTGCCCGTGAGTTTCAGGCGGCTGAACGCTTTCGATTTCGACGGCCTCGAACCCGGCGCGCTCGATCTGGTGATTATCTCGCAAAGCCTGCACCACTTTACCCCCGGGCAGCTCGCGCTCATGATCGCCCAGGCGGAGCGCCACGGCGCGTCGGCGTTCGTCGGTCTGGACGGCTACCGCAGCCTCTTGCTGACCGGCGGCGTACCGCTCGTGGCGAGTCTTCAGGGCATCGCCTCCTTCACGCAGGACGGTTTGATTTCGGCCCGGAAGTTCTTCTCCGAAATCGAACTCGACATCATCGCCGCCATCGCCACCGGCAGGCAGGAACATCGCGTGACCTGTTCCTGGCCCATGACCCTGCTGCACGCGCGCCTGAAGCCGCTGGCCGGGCATGATTGGTAAACCGCGGTAAAGATTTTAACTTTATCCTATCGAACAGCTGACTTTTTCTGGTCACAACCCACAACAGGAGAACCTGCTCATGAAAATAGGCAAAGCATTGACAGTGGTTCTGGTCTTACTCGTGCTCATCCAGCTCATCCCCGGCAACGATCACCAGAACCCGCCCGTCACAGGAACTCCCCAATGGGACAGCCCCCGGACGGCGGAGTTATTCAAACGATCGTGTAATGACTGCCACTCGAACGAAACCGTTTGGCCCTGGTACAGCAACGTCGCCCCCATCTCGTGGCTCATCAACTACGACGTAAAGGAAGGCCGCTCGAAGTTCAACGTCTCCGAGTGGGGCCGAACCGGCAAGAACGAAGGTGACGAGGCCGCTGCTGAAGTCAGGAATGGCAAGATGCCGCCGTGGTTCTATCTGCCGCCGCACCCCGAAGCGAAGCTGACGCCTGCCGAAAAGGATGAGCTGGTCAAGGGCCTTGTGGCGACCTTCGGCGACGAAGATGCGGAAAAAGAGAAGAAAGAAGAGAGCCGTTGATCGACCCGCTTTCGGCGCCCTGCCGGAGTGCGGCAGGGCGCTTTGCCGTCGATTTCGATAACGATTTCGATTTGGATTTAGACGTTACGAAAACCAGTGCGGCTATGAAGGTTCGGAACAAACGATGACAACGACGACCATGACCAATGCCTGATTTTTCATACGAAGAACCGAAGTTCAAAACCGGCAGAAACTACCCGCTCCATCTCCTTCTTTTTGTCGCAACCCTCTGCACCACCACCTGGGCGGGCGCGATCTGGACAGGCGTTCCTCCCGCGACGGAGAGCCTCGCCGGATTTGCCGCTTCGCTCCGGACCGGCTTGCCGTTTTCGCTCTCGCTGCTCGCCTTTTTGACCGTGCACGAGTTCGGCCACTTTTTCGCCACCGTCAAACATCGCATCCAGGCCACGCTGCCCTACTACATTCCGCTGCCGCCGCTGCCGTTTCTGATGAGCATCGGCACCTTCGGCGCGGTCATCCGCATCAAAGAGCCGATCCGGAGCCGCCGGGCGCTCTTCGATATTGGCGTAGCGGGGCCGCTCGCCGGATTCGCGGTGGCGCTCGGACTGCTCGTTTACGGCTTCCTGCACCTGCCGCCCGCCGACTCCATCTACGCGATCCACCCGGAGTACCGAGCCATGGGCGGCATTCCGCCCGCGCCGCCGGAGACGCTGCGCCTCGGCAAGAACCTGCTCTTCATTTTGCTCGAAAAAATCATCGCGCCGAAAGGGCTGCCGCCGATGTACGAACTCTACCACTATCCGTTCCTCTTCGCCGGATGGCTCGGCTGTTTCGTCACCGCGCTGAACCTCTTGCCGGTCGGCCAGCTCGATGGCGGGCACGTCATTTACGCCATGTTCGGGGGCGTTGGGCACCGCAAAATCTCGAAGCTCTTCCTCGCCTTCATCACCATACTCGGCGCGCCGTCGTTCATTGCCGCCATACTCCAACTGATCGATCCGGCAATCGTCATTCCCGCGCCGGAACTGCTGATCCGCGTTTCGTGGCCGGGCTGGATCATCTGGGCCTTCATCCTGCGCCGCTTCCTCGGCACGAAGCATCCACAGGCTGGCAGCGACCGCCCGCTCTCGAAGCGCCGGATGATCGCCGGATGGGTCTGCATCGCCATTTTCGTTCTCACCTTCACGCCGGTGCCATTCGCAATCATTTGAATTTTTTTGATGAACCTGAAACCAACCGACAAAAGCCGCTACCGGCTGGAGTGCGCGGGCGCGACGCTCGACCTCTCGGCGCGACCGGCCATCATGGGCATCGTCAACCTGACGCCTGACTCCTTCTTCGACGGCGGCAGCTACGGCAATGCCGGAGAGACGGCGCAGCTCGAACGCGCTCTCGAATCGGCGCTCGGGATGATTCGCGCCGGCGCGGAGATCATCGACGTGGGCGGCGAATCGACGCGCCCCGGCGCGGAGCCGGTCAGCGCCGACGAGGAGATGCGGCGAACCGCACCCTTCATCGCGCTATTGCGCCAGCACAGCGACGCGCTGATCTCCATCGACACCTGGAAGTCGGAGGTGGCCGAAGCGGCGCTCCGGGCAGGCGCGAACATTGTCAACGACATTTCGGGCTTCAGCTTCGATTCCGCGATGCCGGAGGTGTGCGCCCGCCACCGCTGCGGCGTGGTGCTGATGCACACGCCTGCAAAGCCGGACCAGCTCCGCTGGAGCTATAACACCGGCGCGGAGGCGGACGAGGTGACGGCCCGCGTGACCGGCTTTCTGCGCCGCTCGGTCGAAGTCGCCCGCGAGCACGGCATCGAATCGATCATCGTCGATCCCGGCCTCGGCTTCGGCAAAACCGTCGAGGAGAACTACCGGCTGCTCGCCCGGCTCGACGAGCTGCACGAACTCGGCTGCCCGGTGCTGGCCGGAGTATCGCGAAAGTCGTTCCTCGGCCAGGCGATCCGGCGTCCCGGCGAAGAGACGCCGCCGCCCGCGGAGCGCCTGTACGCCACGATCAGCGCCAACACCATCGCGCTCCTGAACGGCGCGGACATCCTGCGCGTGCACGACGCCAAGGCCGCCGCGGACGCCCGCGCCGTGGTCATGGCCACGCGCGGCGCGAGGTAGGCGAGTTGGGTCAGGCGTTGAGGCCTCGGTGGTTGGGCAGCCGCGAGGGCTGCCCCTACAATTCCGTCCACCAAGTCCACTGTTCCGCCCCCACCCCACCTTTTCACAGCCTCCCCTTTTTTTGTTAAATTCCGTCCGGCAGCGGCGTTCGCGCGGACGTCGCCTCTCTTTCGGAGACCGCTAAAACCCCGTTCATGTACCTGTCGAAAATCGAACTTTTCGGCTTCAAAAGCTTCGCCCACAGGGTCAGGATTCACTTCGACAAAGGACTGACGGCCATTGTCGGGCCGAACGGTTGCGGCAAAACCAACGTCGTTGACGCCATCCGCTGGGTGCTCGGCGAGCAGAAATCGATGCTCCTGCGCTCGCCCAAGATGGAGAGCATCATCTTCAACGGCACCAAAAAGCTCAAGCCTCACAGCTTCACCGAGGTATCCCTCACCATCGAGAACACCCGCAACGTCCTGCCGACCGAATATACCGAGGTGACGGTGACGCGCCGCCTCTACCGCAACGGCGACAGCGACTACCTGCTCAACATGGTGCCCTGCCGTCTCAAGGACATTCTCGACCTCTTCGCCGACACCGGCATGGGCAGCGACGCCTACTCGGTGATCGAGCTGAAGATGATCGAGGAGATCATCAGCAACAAGAGCGAGGAGCGGCTGAAGCTCTTCGAGGAGGCCGCCGGCATCACGCGCTACAAGCAGCGCCGCAAGCAGACCTTCCGCCAGCTCGAAAGCGCCAGCCGCGACCTGGCCCGCGTGGACGACGTGCTCGCCGAGGTGGAAAAAAAGGTGCGCAATCTCCGCTCGCAGGTACGCAAAGCCGAACGGCTCAAGGAGATTCGGGAGGAGCTGCGCTCGCTCGACCTCACGTTGTCGGCGATTTCGATGGACGAGCAATTGCAGAAGCTCCGCCCGCTGCTCGACTCCATCGCCGCCGAGGAGCAAGAGAGCCACGAGCTGTCGGCCACCATCGCCAAACTCGACGGCGAGCATCAGGAGTCCGAGCTGCGTCAGCTCGATCTCGAACGCAAACTCGCCGACGACCAGAAGGAGCTGAACGCCTCGAACCAGCAGGCGCACACGCTTGAAAAGCAGCTCTTGCAACATCGGGAACAGCAGAAAAACCTGCTGCAAACCATCGAGCGCCTGAACCACTCGATTGCCGAAAAAGGGCGCAAGCGGCTCGAACAGGAGGCGCTGTCGAAGGAGCTGTCGCAGAAGCGGACGCCGCTCGAGGAGGCTTGCGCCGCGCAGCTCGCCGGTTTCGAGCGGCTGAAGGAGCATCAGGCCGGACTGAATTCGGCGCTCGACGCCAGCCGTCAGGCGCTGCAACAGGAGCGCCGCGCCGTGGCCGAACTCCAGAAATCGCTCAACGCGCTGAACCTCACCCGCCAGTCACTCCGCACCCGCAAGGAGCATCTCGAAGGGTCGGCAAGCCGCCTCGACCAGCGCAAACGCGACCTTGAACGCTCGATGGAGCAGGCGGAGCCGGAGCGCCGCCGCTCGTCGGAGACGATCGAAGAGAAAAAAATCGCCCTCGACGAGCTGAAAAAGGAGGAGGAGCTCCTCGTCGCGCAGAAGGCGAGCATCACCGAGCAGGGCGAAAAGCGCAAAGAGGAGCTGCTTTCGCTCAAGGGCGAGCACAACCATCTGCACAACCAGATTCTCCTCTGCAACTCGATTCTCGAAAAGTTCGAGGGGCTGCCCGAAGGGGTCGCCTTCCTCGAAAAACGCAGGGAGGGCAAATCGGGACTTGGCTGCCTCTCCGACCTCATCTCCGTCCGGGAGGGCGACCGCAAAGCGCTCAACGCCGCCCTCGGCGAGAGCCTCGGCTACTACCTCTGCCGCAGCCTCGACGAAGCGCGGCTCGCCGTGTCGAGCCTCACCAAAGCCGACAAGGGCAAGGTGCACTTCCTGATTCTCGACCTCATCGACGGCGGCGGCGAGATCGACTACGCCGGAATCGACGGGGCGCGGCGGGCCATCGATCTGGTGGAGGCACCGGCGGAGCTGTCGAAAGCGCTGCTGCTGTTGTTGCAGCACAGCCACGTCGTGGCCGGTCTCGACGATGCCGAACGGCTTGCGGAGAAGCATCCGGAGGCGCTCTTCGTCACGGAGAAGGGCGAGAAGTTCACCCGCCGTGGCATCCTCTTCGGCGGCAGCGCAAAGGGCGGCGAGAGCGTCCGACTCGGCAAAAAGGCGGAGCGCGACCGCTTGCAGGAGCAGATGCAAGGCGTGTCGGCGTCCATCGGCGAAGCGGAAAACGCGCTGGCCTCGCTCCGCAAAGAGTTCAGCGCCATCGACACCGAGCGGACGCGACGCGCGGCGGCGACAATTGGACAGGAGATTTCGGCGCTCGAAAAGCGCCTCGCGCGGCTCGAAGCCGAGGAGCGCTCCGGCGCGGAGCAGATCGCCCACGCCGACCGCGAGCGCGACGCGCTCTTCGCCTCCGTCGGGAGCGTGGCGGATGAGCTGGAAAAATCGCAGCCGGAGACGCTTCGCCTCGAAGCGGAGATCGAGGCAGGCCAGGAGCAGGTACAGGCGATGCAGGAGGAGCTTGCCGCCGGGGAGAGTCGCAGCCGGGCGCTGCACACGGAACTTCAGGCGCAGCAGGGGCGCTACCGCGACGCGCAGCTCGACCTCGAAAAGCACGGCTTCCGCGCCAGCGCCTGCCAGCAGGCAATCGTCACGCTCAGCGAGGAGATCGGCGGAATGCAGCGCCAGATCGCGCGAGCCGAAAAGGAGGTGGCCGAACTCGGCGAGTCGATCACCCGGACGGCGGCGGAAAACGAGCAAGCCGTCATCGTCTCGGCCCGGCAACAGGAGGCGCTCAACGTGCTGGAGTCCGCCTGCCGCGACCTCCAGGCGCGCAACCACGACGCGCTCTCGAACCTGCGAGATATGCGCCGCAAGCACGAGGTGTCGCAGCAAATGCTCCTGGAGTTCGGCAACCGGAAGGCCAGGCTCGAACAGGAGATCGCCCATTTGCAGGCCACCGTGATGGAGCGCTACAGCGTCGAGCTGGAGATGATGCCCGCCCACGCGCCGGAGGGGTTCGACCTCGTCGCCGGGCGGGAGCGGCTCGCCTACCTGCAAAAGCAACGCGAGCAGTTCGGCGGCGTCAACGAGCTGGCGCTGGAGGAGTACGACGCCGAAAAGGAGCGGTTCGACTTCCTCTCCGCGCAGAAAGAGGATCTGGTCAGCGCCGAGGCGCAGCTCCGGGAGACCATCGAGGAGATCAACCGCACGGCGCTCGAAAAATTCCAGGAGACCTTCGTCGAGGTTCGCAAAAATTTCATCCGGATTTTTCACGACCTGTTCGACCCCGAAGACGAGGTCGATCTGTTGATTCACGCCGACGAAGATCCGCTCGATGCCCGCATCCAGATCGTCGCCAAGCCGCGCGGCAAAAAGCCGCTCGCCATCGAGCAGCTCAGCGGCGGCGAAAAGGCGCTGACGGCGCTCTCGCTGCTCTTCGCGATCTACCTCGTCAAGCCGAGTCCCTTCTGCATCCTCGACGAAGTTGATGCGCCGCTCGACGACGCCAACGTGGGAAGATTCGTGAAACTCCTGAAAAAATTTGAGAATAACACTCAATTTATTATCGTTACGCACAACAAAAAGAGCATGGCCTCATGCCAGGCGCTCTACGGCGTCACGATGGAGGAGGAAGGAGTGTCGAAACTCATTCCGGTGAAGATTGAAAAAGCACGTTCTGAAGAAGAGGCGTCAGCCTGAAGACTAATGTATCGCAAACTTGTTCTGTTTGACATCGATGGAACCCTGCTCAGGGTCGGCGGCATGAACCGCCGCGTACTGGCGGACGCCCTGCTGGAGGTCTATGGCACCGAGGGGAGCACCGGTACGCACGACTTTTCCGGCAAGATGGACAGCGCCATCATCTACGAGGTGCTGCAACAGGGCGGCCTCACGAGGGATGAGATCGCCGGAAAGTTTGACCGGGCCAAGGCGGCCTACATCGCGCTCTTCCGCGAGCGCGCCCGGCGCGAGGACATCACGCTGCTCGAAGGGGTTCGCGAGCTGCTCGACGCGCTCTCATCCCGCTCCGACATCCTGCTCGGCCTGCTCACCGGCAACTTCGAGGCTTCGGGACGCCACAAACTGAAGCTTCCGGGCATCGACCACTACTTTCCGTTCGGCGCGTTCGCCGACGACGCTCACGACCGCAACGAACTTCCCCGCATCGCCCACGAACGCGCCCGGCGCATCGCCGAAAAAAACTTTTCACCTTCGGAGATCGTTATCATCGGCGACACCGAGCACGACATCCGTTGCGCTCGCGAGCTTGACGCCCACTGTATCGCCGTGGCGACCGGCAATTTTTCCATGCAGGAACTCTCCCGGCACCATCCCGGAGCGCTGTTCCAGAATTTTGCGGAGACCGGCGAAGTCCTCGCCGAGATCCTTACACCACAACTCTCTTAATACCGCATCATGAAAACCTACAGACGGCAAATCCGGGAAAAAATTCTTCAGGCGCTCTACACGCTTGAACTCCGGGATGTGGATACCGATTCGGCGGCCAACTGGCTCCTGACCAAAGAGATCATGGACGACCCCAACGCGATGAAGTTCTTCAACCACCTGATGCAGAGCATCGTCAAAAACCGTGAAGAGATCGACCGCTCTATCGCCAAGCACACCTTCAACTGGGACATGAGCCGCATCGCGATCATCGACAAGAACATCTTGCGCATGGCTCTGGCCGAAATTCTCTACTGCGAGGACATTCCGCCGAAGGTCTCGATCAACGAGGCGATCGAGATCGCCAAAAAATTCAGCAGCACCGACAAGAGCAGCAAGTTCGTCAACGGTATTCTCGACGCCATTTTCAACGACATGAAGGCCGAAGGGCGGATCAAGAAGTGCGGCCGCGGCCTGATCGACCACTCCGAGCAGAAAATGCAGAAAACGGAAGACAACCGCTAACCGGTTTTTTTCAAAGAGGATGAACACTTCCGCGAACGAAAAGATCGCCTTCATCGAAGAAGCTCTGTCGGCAGTCTGGCCGAATCCGAAAAGCGAGCTGAACTTCGAGACGCCGTTCCAGTTGCTGGTCGCCACCATCATGGCCGCGCAGGCGACGGACAAAAAGGTCAACCAGCTCACTGAGGAGCTCTTCAAGGCCGCGCCAGACGCGGCGAGCATGAGCCGGATGGATGTGGAGGAGATCAGGACGATCATCCGCCCGATCAACTACTACAACAACAAGACGAAAAACATCCTTGCCGTCAGCCAGCGCCTCGTCGATGAGTTCGGCGGCGAGGTTCCCGCCTCGCGCGAAGCGCTGGAGAGCCTGCCAGGCGTGGGCCGGAAAACCGCCAACGTGGTGCTCGGCAACGCCTTCGGCATCCCCGCCATGCCGGTGGACACGCACGTCCACCGCGTCTCGAACCGCATCGGCCTGTGCAAGACCACAAAGCCCGAACAGACCGAAGAGGCGCTGCTCAAAATCATTCCCGAAGAAAAACTGATCGACTTCCACCACTACCTGCTGCTCCATGGCCGCTACACCTGCAAAGCCAAAAAGCCCGAATGCGCGAAATGCGCGGTGCGGGAAATCTGCGACTGGCCGGAGAAGACGCTCCTGTAGGGGCAGGCCTCGCGCCTGCCCTGATGGTAATGCCGTGGACTTGGTGGACGAAGAACAAGAATAATTCTGCGGAGAATCGTTCTTGTTCTTCGTCCACCAAGTCCACCTCGTCCACTCTCCCTTTTACGGCAGCTCAACCTTTTTGTCCACGGCGTAAATCCACTCGCATTCGGGGCGATTGCGCGTTCCGGCCCAGAGTTCTACCGTGACGCCCTGGTTGGCGGTGGCCTGAGCGGTGAAGATTTCGATCTGGTAATAGAGTTCGTCGAGCAGATCATTCCATGCCACGTCGAGCGGGTTTGCCGTACCGTGATACTCCGGTGCCGGTTCGAGGGCCGTGGCGCCTGTGGCGAACCAGTCCGACAGGCAGAGGTAGCAGTCCGGCATAAGGCAGCCTCCCCGGAAGGTGCCGCGCGGATGCCTCACGCCGGGAATCTCCACCCAGAACTCGAGCCGTGCCTCCGGCGTGAGCTGGCCGTCACCGGCGAGTTTTTCAAGAAGTTGGGTTACGGTCTCTCTGATGAGTCTCTTGCTCTCTCGAGAGAGTTCGAGAAGTTTGAAATTCGGCGTGTGGTCTCTCATGGCCGGAAGCGGTTGGGGGTTGCTTAAGATGAGTTCCTGTATCAATATACTGAGCGGGCCGTTGCGCTTCAAACTTCGAGACGTTTATTCCAAAATGAGGATCTCCGCCCGGCGCACACCGCGCAGCGCGTTGCAGACGAGCGCCATATCGGCACGGCGCAGCTCGTCGAGGGTAATCGCTTTTTCGATGATCCACGGGCGTGTGCGCAGGAGGTAGCGGCGGAAGACGCCATTGAGCAGTCCCGACGACTCCGGCGGCGTCAGCCAACGTCCGCCAATTCGCGCGAGCACGTTGCTGATCGCGCCTTCGGTGATTTCGCCTCGCTCGTTCAGGAAGAGCGCCTCGCCGAATCCTTTTTCTTGCGCCTCGCGAAAAGCGCGATCATAGCGCTCGCGGACGACGCTTTTGTGCCGGAGCAGCGGATCGCCGGAATCGACCTGCTCGCTGGCGATGCAGACGCGCACGGGCTGGCCAGACTGGTCGAGGCTGAACGGCTCCGACGTTATCGAAACACCGCCGTCGCGATGCAGGGCGAGACGCACTCGGCGCCTGCCGCCCAGCGCTCGCAACTCCCGCTCTTTGCCAAGCAACGCCGCGACGATGGCGTCGCGGTCGAACGCCAGTCCGAGCGCCGTGGCGGACGCGGTAAGCCGGGCGAGGTGGTCGCCCGCCAGCAGGAACTCCCAGCCGTTCCACTGCATCGTCTCGAAAATGCCCGGCGGCAGCGGCGCGGCGGGCGGCACGAGATCGGAGAGAATCCGCGTCTTGAGCATACATTCGCGATACTCGGCGCGCGGGTCGGAGTCCCAGACAATGCCGCTGCCGGTGCCATACAGGCCGCTGCGCCCTTGCAGTTCGATGGTGCGGATCGCCACGTTGAAGGCCATCCGCCCTTCGGGCAGCATGAAGCCGACCGCGCCGGTATAGACTCCGCGCGGGCTTTGCTCCAGCTCCCGGATGAGCTGCATCGCCCGCACTTTCGGTGCACCGGTCACGGAGCCGGAGGGAAAGAGCGCCCGGAAGAGATCGTGCAGCCGCGTCTTTTCGCGCAGCTCGCCGCGCACGGTCGAAACCATCTGGTGCAGCGTCGGGTAGCTCTGCGTCTCGAACAGACCGGAGGCCCGCACCGAACCGGTCGCGCAGATGCGCCCGAGATCGTTGCGCAACAGATCGACGATCATCAGATTCTCCGCGCGATTCTTCTCGCACCTGGCGAGACCCGCTTTTTCGGCGAGATCCTCCTCGCGCCGCTCGCGACGCGGCGCGGTGCCCTTCATCGGCATGGTTTCGATCAGGCGACCACTTCGCACGAAAAAAAGCTCCGGCGAAAAGGAGAGCACCACGCGCTCGCCGGTGTTGAGGAAGGCCGACCACGGCGAGGGCTGGCGGCGCTTCATGGCGACGTAGAGCGCTTCAGGCGCGCCTTCGAAGGTAAAGCGGCACCGCCCGGTGAAGTTGGTCTGATAGACGTTGCCCGCCGCAATCTCCGCCCGCAGCCGGTCGATTTTCCGGCAATACTCCGCCTCGCTGAACTCGAAGGCGAGGCCGGAAACCTCGCCGCTCAGCGCCGCTGCCGCCGCGTCCTCGGCCTCGACGGCCTCGCGACTGAAGCGCTCCGGGCGGCGATAGACGCCGAACCAGCCAAGCACGTCGCCGACGCCGGCGGGCCATGCGCACCCGGCGAGCGCCGGATCGAGGAGGCAGCCCGCCTCGTAGCCGAGCCATCCGGCGAGGCAGAAGCCCGCGTCGAGGCGCGACTCCAGCACGTCGAACCACGCCGCGACGCTGTCGCCGGAATGCAGCGTCAGCGTTTCGAGCGGGTCGGAAAAGAAGAGGGAGTCGCCGTGGCGGGCGTCCGGCGCGGTCGATTCAAACCAGAGCGACCCCGATTTCGAGAGCTGGTCGTACAGCGCCATTACCGGAACCTGGCTTCGATCACGACGGGTTTGCCAAGCACCTCTTCGAGCCACTCCTTCAGCCCGCAAGCCGCCCAGAGTTCGATGTCCGGCTCGAACTGCGTGAGCGCTTCCAGCACGATGCGCTCCGGTTCGAGGCGGGCCGTGATCGATTGGACGTTCTGGCGATGGCCCCGTTCGAGGCCGTTCGCGATGCGCAGAATGCCGGAGAGCACATCGACAGCGCGGCGGTGCGAAGGCTTGAGCTGGCTGTAGAGTGGATGCTTTTCCGACGGCGGCTGCTTGCGGTGGTAGCGGGCGACGTTGCCGATGATGTCGATTTCGGTCGGCGAAAAGCCGCGCAGATCGGCGTTCATGATGATGTACTGACTGTGCTTGTGGTGCGCCGAAATCGAGATGAACTCGCCGATGTTGTGCAGCATCGCCGCGTATTCGAGCAGCTCGCGGTATCGCGCCTTGAGTCCGTGCAGCGGATGCAGCTCGTCGAAAAGCATCAGCGACAGGCGGGCGACCTGCTCCGAGTGCGGCTTGTGCCAGTTGCAACGATAGCCGAGTTCCATCACGCTCTGCCGCCGGATGTCGTGCTGGCTGGCTCCATCGCGGCCCCGGATGGAGGCGATCTGGTGCAGCACCATCCCCTCGCGCAACGCCGAATCGGAGATCACCACCTCGCGGATACCGAACACCCGGAAGATGGTGTCGAAGAGAATCAAGCCCGGCACGATAAGATCGACGCGCTTCTCGTCGAGTCCGGTCAGCTTGCGCCGCGCCGGATTATCCATCGCGACCACCTGCCGGTAGAAGCTCTCGAACTCCTGACGGCTGAATCCGCTCTGGTTCAGCACGTCCGTCGCATCGGCGTCCTTGCCGGAGCGGATCATGCGGGCGATGTTCTGCGCCGTGCCCGACGAGGCGATGGCCCGGTTCACGCCAAGCTCGCGCGCCATCTCCGCCGCGCCGCCATACATTTCGGCGGCGAAGAACTGCTGCAACAGCTTCAACTCGTCCGCCGAAATCGGATCGGAGGTCACGAAGCGCTCCAGCATTCTGGCCACGCCGATCTTGCGGCTTTCGAGCAGATGCACCTTCGACTTGTCGGCGATGATGAACTCCACCGAGCCGCCGCCGATGTCGAACAAGAGATCGGGCCGGTCGCGCAGCGTGACGGCGTTGCGTACGCCGTAGTAGATGAACTGCGCCTCCTCCCTGCCGGAGATCACCTTGACCTTCAGACCGGTTTCGCGCCGCACCATGTCGATGAACTCGTCGCGATTGTCGGCCTCGCGGATGGCGCTGGTGGCGAAGGCGAGGATATGGTGCGGCGCGACGCCACGCTGGGTAGCCAGCACGATGAAGTTCCGCAGCGTCGCCACGCCCGCCTCCATCGCCGCCGGATCGAGCTGTTTGGTGGAGATGCTGCCCCGCCCGATGCAGATCATATCCTTGACACGGTCGATCTCGACAATGCCTTTTTCTTCGCACTCCTCGACGATGACCATGTGAAAGGAGTTTGTGCCAAGATCGATGGCGGCCAGCCTGAGCTTTTCTGTTGACATGCGATTGAGACTGATAACGAAAACTGCCGGAAACAAAATAACCGATTTCACAATAAAACGAACCCGGCGCGAGCCAATGTTCAGGGATGATTTTCGGGCGTCCCCTCTTTGCCTGCTCTCTTTTCATCGGGCGGCTTTTTCAATGTATATTCAGCATGGGTTTTCGTAGTGACATCACGATGAGCAATATTTCAGGACACTTCACGTAATGGATCGAATGTTTAAAACCGCAAAGGGTGAACCGGATTCCGACCATCTCGATTTCCGCTACGAGTTCGCGCGCAAGGCGATCCACCTCTCCTCCCTCCTGATTCCGCTGATCTACTGGCATATCGGCAGAAAACAGGCGCTGTTGATCCTCGCCCCGGTCACGGCGGGATTTCTGCTCGTCGATGTGTTCAAGCATTTCGTGCCCTTTCTTTCGACCTGGTACCATGCCACCTTTGGCACCATGCTGCGGCACCACGAGCTGAGCCGGGAGCGGCTGCACCTGAACGGCGCGAGCTGGATCACCCTGGCGGCGTTCGCTTTGATCGCCTTTTTCCCGAAAACCATCGCCGTCGGGGCCTTCGCGATGGTCTCGATTTCGGACACGGTGGCGGCGCTGGTAGGCAAGCGGTTCGGGCGACACCGCTTCGGCCAGAAAAGCTTCGAGGGAAGCCTGGCGTTTTTCGTGAGCGCCATCCCCGTCGTCGCGCTCATCCCCGGACTCTTGCTCCCGGTCGGCATGGTGATGGCAGTAGTCGGCACCATCGTCGAGGCGCTGGTGCTGAAGATCGGCAATTTCCGGATTGATGATAATTTCAGCGTACCGCTCGCCGGAGCCATCGCGGGCTTGCTTTGCTACATCTGGTTTTTCCCCGAAGCGCTGCAAGCGCTCGCCCGCTGACCGCAACCCGCCGCCGATGCAAACCCTCGTGACCGACCGGTCCGAAGAGGCCGCAAGCTGGCTCGACCGTGGCGAAACGGTCGCCTTCCCGACCGAAACTGTTTACGGCCTCGGAGCCGACGCCTTCAACGCGAAAGCGGTGGCGAAGATTTTCAAAGCGAAAGGGCGACCTTCGGACAACCCCTTGATCGTCCACGTGGCGACGCCGGAGCGCATCAGCGAGGTGGCGGCGGAGATTGGCGAGACGGCGAGGATGCTCGTCGAACGCTTTTTCCCCGGCCCGCTGACGCTCGTCTTGAAAAAGCGCGACTCCGTGCCGGAGATCGTCTCCGCCGGACTGCCGACGATTGGCGTACGCTGCCCGTCGCACCCGGTCGCCTCGGAGTTTTTGCGGTACTGCTGTCACCCGGTCGCCGCGCCGTCGGCCAACGTTTCGGGCCGTCCAAGCCCGACGGACTGGAAAACCGTGTATCACGACCTCGGCGGCAGAATCGCCTGCCTGTTGCGCGGCGAGCCAAGCGCCATCGGCCTCGAATCGACCATCGTTGACTGTTCGGTCAACCCGCCGCGCCTGTTGCGCAGTGGCGCCGTGAGCATCGAAAGTCTCCGCGAGCTGGTTCCCGATCTGGAAATCGCGACCGCCTGCAAACCGGGCGAATCCCCAAAAAGCCCCGGCCAGAAATACCGCCACTACAGCCCCGAAGCCGAAATCGTGCTCGTCGAAGCGCCGCAAGAAAGCCTGCCGCTTGACCCGCGAGCCGCCTGGATCGGCCTCGCCACCCCGCCAACCGGAGCCACGAAATCACTCCGATGCCGCGATATGGACGAATACGCCCGCGTACTGTTCGGATTTTTCAGGGCATGCGACGCCGAGGGAATCCGGACGATTTATTGCGAACTGCCGCCGGACGAGGGAATCGGACGGGCGATACGGGATCGGCTGATTAAGGCGGCGGGTAAAAATTGATTTCGCTATGCGAAGAAAATCTTTATGGAGAAAATGATGGACAGGCAAAATAATTTTGAAGAAGGTCTCACCTAATAAAAACTATTTGAGAGACCTCCTCAATGATTTAAGTTTTTTTCTTGCTTTAGTAACCCATAAAGCCTCTTCTATGCTTGATTTTCCATAAACATAATTCATATAGTTAAGCACCACTTCTGGTGCCATAAACGCATTTGTTTTATATAATTTTATCGCATAAGAAACTCGCTCAAATTCCTCATTTTGGGGCAAAGATAGTTTTTGCTGCATATGCATAATAATATTTCTTTCATCAACAATAGCATCAAGCTCCTTTTTTAAAGAACTATGGCACTTTAACTGTTGAGAACTAAAAACCTGAGGCACTAATTGAAATACTTTTGGCCTAATAGGTATACTCAAATCAGATGCAACAGCATTAGACATTACCTTACGAGCCGGCTTATCAGGCCTTTCAATGGTTAATTCAATTGGCTTTCCCTCTTTAGTCCCATAAATTGCTATAGATTTATTAGCCCATGATTCGAGAGCGCTAATAGAAAATGTAACAGCAGCCATCGCATTCTGGCACATCAGAAAAAATCGCGATCGATTATCCGCATTAATATCCACTTCATATAAGCCATCATACTGAGATTTTGATACTTCAATAGTCTTCTTTACCTCTTCAGCTTTTGCAGCAGACTCAAGAGCCAAAAAAATAAAAAGCGCCTCATATTCAGGCGGTGGCACTCGCATTTTGGAGCCATTATAGTTACCTTGCCGCAAAAGGCAAGTTATCTTAGTACCTGCTTTTACTAACTCACCTTGTATTTCGACATCTTCACTGACTTTAACATTATTGTCTTCAAGAAAATGATCCATTTTTCTTTTATTTATTTTCCTTTCAGACTATTGCAAAAAAAAACAATAATGAATCTTATTATTAAACCATTATAAATCCGTACATCAAATTCACCCAGCGCCCAGCCCGAACGCTCCGTGCACTCCAGTAATAACTATCTGCGCTCCGATGACGGCGAGAATCAAACCCATCTTTTACGCGATGACATCGAACGTGCACGATATTTCTACGCCGTCTTTGCAAACTTGTGCGTTTGCTCTTCAACCGCGTTAACTAACGCTT
Organism: Chlorobaculum thiosulfatiphilum; assembly: GCF_006265165.1. Taxonomy (GTDB): domain Bacteria; phylum Bacteroidota; class Chlorobiia; order Chlorobiales; family Chlorobiaceae; genus Chlorobaculum; species Chlorobaculum thiosulfatiphilum. The sequence continues at coordinate 434 of NZ_VDCH01000030.1, read as the reverse complement.
GCATCACATCGACTTCCTTCTCCTCAAAATACGATTCCCCACATTGTGTGCAACCCCACGCAGGAATTTCATCGAGACTGACATGAACACCGTCTCTGTCAATGTGAAATGGCGCGGCTCCTTTCTTCATCCCGGCTTGACAGTATCAGAACTTCATATTTTTTTTCGTCAATTGAAATCATAAACCCATAGTCCCAAATCAACCTCACGAAATATACTCCCAAGTCTTGAATTGATCCTGAAGCGCCGGATCGTCTTTGAAGGCAAGAAAATAGAGAAATTCGGGAGCGAGGCGAATTCGCCGATGGCCATTTTGCAGGCCACCTTGAGCGGGCAGGGCATGTTCATGTAAAAATTGGTTCTTCGCAGAATATCGTGGGTAAGGGCTTCTGCTGTTCCGTCATGATTCGATAGCCATGTTGAGTTTGCCGCAG
>NZ_VDCH01000002.1 GCF_006265165.1 Chlorobaculum thiosulfatiphilum | reverse complement strand
TACTCGAAATGCGTCGGCTGCCACCTCTGCTCCCTGGTCTGCCCCTGCGGCTACATCCAGATGGGCATGGGCGACGGGCTGTAAATTGGGCGTCATCGAAACCTGAAAAGAGCGAAACACTATGATGGACGATATGATCCCGATGGTCGAGAAGGCCATCGAAACCTCCTCGCACTGGCCGGACAACGGCTGGCCGGTCGCCTTCGGAAACCGGCAGGTCGAGGTGAGCAGCCTCAAGGCCGCCGAGTCGCTGCCCAAAAACGCCGTCTATCGCGAAGAGGCGATCAACTACTGGCGGCAGGCCCGCCTGACGGGCAACGACACTGCCGAGTCCGGCAAGAAAGCCCTCGAAGCGCTGAAAAAAGGAAATCTTGCTGATGTCCATGATGCCCTGTATCTTTGCCAGTACCTCGAACTGCCTTTCGAGGCAGCGGCCAAAACCTGGCGTCCGGTTTACGAGGCGTTCATGGCCAAGTGTGCTTGACCCTCGTGTTTGGACATTGCTTCAAGTTCGCCGGTCTCCAGAAGGCCGGCGCGCTGTTTTGAATGACACAACCTCTTATTCTGCAATCTTATGACGAGAGCGTGGGAACAGATAGTAAAAGAGAACCGGAAAACCCTGCTCGATCGGTGGAGTTCGTCGGTCGTGGCGATGCTGCCCGGCGGCGCGAGCCACGGCTCACTGGTCGCCGCGGCGATTTCTGAGGAGCTGGGTGCTCTGCTCGATGCCGTGACGGACCCTTCCGCGCAGGCTGCCGAGCCGATCATGCGCATCACCCGGATCCTTGCCATCCAGGATATTCCGCCTTCCAGATCACTGTCGATCCTTTTTATGCTGAGGGGGCTGATCGAAGAGCTTCCGGCCGAGTGCGATCATCCGTGCCGCGACCGCCTCGAAGCGTTAACCCTCCAAGCCTTTGACAGCTACATGAAGCACCGCGAAACCATCTGCCAGATCAAATTTGACGAGGGCCGCCGGAATATGCACATGGCGCTCAGGAGGGCCGAGGCATGAAAAAAGTGCTGAATCCGCTGATTGCGGTGATCGTGTTGGCCCTGATTCCCTACGCTGGAATCACCTACGGCAAGCTCGACTATGTTTTCGCTATCGTCATTCCCTACGCCGCGGCGGCAATTCTCGTACTCGGAATGCTTTTCCGGCTGGTGGACTGGATCAGAAGGCCGGTCCCGTTCAACATTCCGACCACCTGCGGTCAGGAGCAGTCGCTCGACTGGGTCAAGACCAACCCGCTGGAATGCCCGTCAAATCCTTTCATGGCCGCGATGCGGGTGCTCTCCGAAGTTTTTCTGTTCCGCTCACTGTTCCGCAATACCAAAGCCGAACTGCATAGCGGCCCGAAACTCGTGTATGGTTCGCACAAATGGCTCTGGCTTGGCGGTCTGGCGTTTCACTGGTCGATGCTCGTCATCGTCGTTCGCCACGCGCGATTTTTCCTTGAAACCCTGCCGATGCCGATCGGGTTGCTCGAATCCTTCGACAGCTTCCTCGATGTGACCGTGCCGGCATTCTACATCACCGACGCCATCGCGCTTGCCGCCATCACCTTTCTGGTGCTGCGCCGTCTGTCGGATGAAAAGATGCGCATCCTTTCACTCTCGACCGACTATTTTCCACTGTTCCTTTTCGGCGCAATCGCCGTCATCGGCATCAGCATGCGCTACGTGACCAAGGTTAACGTCATGCCGGTCAAGTCGCTGGCCATGACGCTGGCTCACTTCGGTTTCGACGCGCCCGAGCCGATCGGCGTCCTGTTCTATATCCACCTCTTCCTGGTTTGCGTGTTGCTTGCGTACATTCCGTTCAGCAAGCTGGTGCATATGGGCGGAATTTTCCTCAGCCCGACGCGCAACCTGCCGAACAACAGCCGCGCCTGGCGGCATGTCAATCCATGGAACCCCGATATCAAGTTCCGGACTTATGCCGAATACGAAGACGAGTTCCGCGAAAAAATGAAAAAGGCGGGTCTTCCGGTCGAAAAGCAATAATTAATTATGTCCAATAAATACGCCCTCAAACCAGACGAACTCAAAAAAGAGTTCGAACAAAAGAAGCCGCGGCTCCTCAAGGGGGAGTTTGCAGGCAAGGACTGGTGGGATTTGCCGGTGGAGTTCCGCGACGGCAACTGGTGTTTTCCCGCCAAGCCGGAAGTGCTCGATGACCTGCATTTCGCGAACCCGAGAAAATGGGCCGCCACCGACAAGGACTGGCAGCTTCCCGCAGGATGGGAAAAGACCATCCGCGACGGTATGAAGGATCGCCTGAAGCGGTTTCGCTCGTTCAAGGTTTTCATGGACAGTTGCGTACGCTGCGGCGCATGCGCCGACAAGTGCCACTTTTTCCTCGGCACGGGCGACCCGAAGAATATGCCGGTGCTTCGCGCCGAGCTGTTGCGTTCGGTCTATCGCAACGATTTCACCGGGTTGGCGAAAATCCTGAAGAATTTTTCGGGATCGAGGACGCTCACGGCGGACGTGATCAAGGAGTGGCACATGTATTTCAATCAGTGCACCGAGTGTCGCCGCTGTTCGGTCTTCTGCCCGATGGGCATCGACACCGCCGAGATCACCATGATGGCGCGCGAGCTGCTCAATCTCATCGGCGTGAACAACAACTGGATTCTCGCGCCGGTGGCCAACTGCAACCGCACGGGTAACCACCTCGGCATCGAGCCGCACACCTTCGAGCAGAACATCATGTCGATGGTGGATGACATCGAGGATGTGACCGGCGTCAAGGTCAATCCCACCTTCAACCGCAAGGGGGCGGAGATTCTCTTCATCACGCCATCGGGCGACGTTTTCGGCGATCCCGGCGTCTATACCATGATGGGCTACTTGCTGCTTTTCCACCACATCGGTCTCGACTACACCATCAGCACCTACGCTTCGGAGGGTGGCAACTTCGGTATGTTCACCTCGAACGAGATGATGAAGAAGATCAACGCCAAGATGTACCACGAGGCGAAGCGTCTCGGGGTGAAGTGGATTCTTGGCGGCGAGTGCGGCCACATGTGGCGCGTGGTGCATCAGTACATGAACACCATGAACGGCCCGGCGGACTTTCTCAAGGAGCCGGTTTCGCCAATCACGGGCACGAAGTTCACCAACGCGAAAGCGACGAAAATGGTGCACATCGCCGAGTTCACCGCCGATCTCATCAAGCACGGCAAGCTGAAGCTCGATCCGAAACGCAACGATCACCTGCGCACCACCTTCCACGACTCCTGCAATGTCGCCCGCGGCATGGGGATGCTCGAAGAGCCGCGCTACGTGCTCAACAAGGTGTGCAATGTCTTTCACGAAATGCCGGAGAACACCATCAGGGAGCAGACCTTCTGTTGCGGATCGGGCAGCGGCCTGAACGCCGAGGAGTTCATGGACACCCGCATGAGAGGCGGTTTCCCGCGAGCCAGCGCCGTGGCGCACGTTCGAGAGAAGCACAAGGTCGATTCGCTGGTCACCATCTGCGCCATCGACCGCGCGAGCCTTCCGGCGCTGATGCGCTACTGGAATCCGGGCGTGACGGTTTACGGCCTGCACGAGCTGGTTGGCAACGCGCTCATCATGAAGGGAGAAAAAAAGAGAACCGAAGACCTGAGAGAGAATCCGATGGCCGGATTCGGGGAGGACGACGACGATGAATAAGTTCAGTCAGTTACTTGCAGCCATCGCCGCGGGCCTCGCTGTTTTCGTGGCGGCATGGTTCTTCATCCAGGCTGGTCATCATGGCTCGGTGCCGGCGATAGCCGCCGATGCCGTCGCGCCCGCCGCGGCCTCGCCCGCGAAAGGCGCTCCGATCGACAGCTCGAAGTGCATCCTGCCGACCGACTACATGCGGGCGCATCACATGCAGGAACTCAACAAGTGGCGCAAGGATTCGGTGCGCGATGGAAATCGCACCTTCGTCAATCCCGAAGGCGCTCACTTCGACAAGAGCCTGAACACCTGCATGGGTTGTCACGGCTCGAACCCGATGTTCTGTTTTATGTGTCACGAGTATGCCAATGTCAAGCCGACATGCTGGAACTGTCATCTGTCGCCGATGGAGGTGCCGCAATGAGTCAAAACCGTAGAGAATTTCTGAAAAAGGCGGGGCTTGGCGCTCTCGCCGGCCTGGGCGCTGCCGCGGGTCTGTTCCCGGCGTTCGCGCTCGAACAGACCGATATGTCGAGCTTTACCGACAAACCCGTGCCGGGCAAGGTGCGCTGGGGTATGCTGATCGATACCCGCAAGTGCCTCGGCAACTGCACCGAGTGCATCGTCCGCTGCCACCACGACCACAACGTGCCGGACTTCGGCAAGTCGAAGAGCGAGGTGAAGTGGATATGGAAGAGCGGCTACGAAAACGCTTTCCCGACCGCCAGCACACAGTTCCAGAATCCCGAGGTGCTGGAGCGGCAGGTGCTGACGCTCTGCAATCACTGCTCCGAGCCGCCCTGCACCAAGGCCTGCCCGACCGAGGCGACCTTCAAGCGCTGGGACGGCATCGTCTCCATCGACTACCATCGTTGCATCGGCTGCCGCTTCTGCATGGCCGCCTGCCCGTACGGCTCGCGCAGCTTCAACTGGGAAGACCCGCGTCCGAAAGTCAAGGAGCTGAGCACCGCCTATCCGACGAGAATGCGCGGCGTGGTCGAGAAGTGCAACTTCTGCTCGGAGCGGCTCGTCAAGGGCGAGCTTCCGGCCTGCGTCGTCAGTTGCGCGGAGAATGCGCTCACCTTCGGCGATCTGAACAAGCCCGATTCGGAGATTCGCAAGCTGCTCGCCGCGAACGAAACCATGCAGCGCAAGCCGGAACTCGGTACGCTGCCGTCAGTCTTTTACATCATCTAACCATAAGCCATGATCGAGAAAGCGCTCAAAGGAGGCCGCGGCTACTGGACATGGGTAGCCTTCCTGCTCGTCGTCATCGGGCTAGGAGTGACGGCGTACGCCCGCCAGATGACCATCGGTCTCGGCGTCACCGGCATGGGCCGTGACATAAGCTGGGGCGTCTATATCGCCCAGTTCACCTTTCTGGTCGGGGTGGCCGCCTCGGCCGTGATGCTGGTGCTGCCGTACTACCTGCACAACCAGAAGGCCTTTTCGAAAATCGTCATCGTCGGAGAGTTCTTGGCCGTTTCGGCGGCGCTCATGTGCATGCTCTTCATTCTGGCCGACATGGGCCGCCCCGATAGGGTGCTCAACGTGCTGCTCTATCCCTCGCCGCACTCGATGGTCTTCTGGGACGTCATGGTGCTCAACGGCTATCTGCTGCTGAACCTCGTCAGCGGTTGGGCCGTGCTCGGCGCGGAGCGCAAGGGCGTGGCTCCCGCGCCGTGGGTGAAGGCGCTGATCTACCTTTCGATTCCGTGGGCCTTCAGCATCCACACGGTGACGGCGTTTCTGTTCGCCGGTCTGCCGGGCCGCCACCTCTGGCTTACCGCCGTGCTCGCGCCGCGATTCCTCGCCTCGGCCTTCGCCGCCGGCACGGCCATTCTGATTCTGCTCACCTTCGTCCTGAAGCGGTTCGCCAAATTCGACGCCGGTCAGGAGCCGCGCCTCAAGCTCGCCGTTCTCAGCTCCTACGCCGGGCTGGCCAACCTCTTTTTCCTCGGAACGGAGTTCTTCACGGCCTTCTACAGCAACATTCCGGCGCACAAGCACAGCTTGCAGTACCTCTTTTTCGGCTTCGAAGGTCACGCGCCGCTCGTGCCCTTCATGTGGTTCTCGCTGATCACCGGCATCATTTCGGTGAGCGTGCTGCTTTCGCCGCCGCTTCGCCGCAAGAATGGCGCGCTCATCGCGGCCTGCATCGGTCTTGTCGTCTCCATCTGGATCGACAAGGGCATGGGTCTCGTCTTCGGCGGATTCGTGCCGACGCCGCTCGAAGCGATTGTCGATTACATGCCGACCGCCACCGAAATTTCGGTCACGCTTGGCATCTGGGCCATCGGCCTGCTCGTGCTGACCATGCTGCTCAAGACCGCCATCGCCGTCAAAACGCAGGAGTGAGTCTGTCCAGACCAGCGTGAATTCGGGATAAAACGGACCCCACAGCATCTCTTCACTGGCCCCGGCGCGGGAACTGAACCTGCGCCGGGGCCGTTGTTTATCGTCAAAATGGACGCATCAATGAAAGTGTTTCTGCCGCTCAACATCCGGGTGGACAACAAGAAGATTCTCTTCGTCGGCGGCGGCAAGATCGCCCTGCACAAGATTCAGACCATCGAGAAATATACCCGGGACATCACCATCGTCTCGCCCGAAATCATCGACGAACTCAAGGGCAAGGGGTTCACGGAAATCTATAAAACCTATGAGCCGAGCGACCTTGACGGTGCGTTCCTCGTCTATGCCAGCACGAACGTCGAGGAGGTCAACCGCCGTGTGCGGGATGACGCCGAGGCGCGGGGCATCTTGGTGAACGTGGTGGACAACCGCGAGCTTTCCGGCTTCATCTCTCCGGCGATCATCAAGCAGGGCGAGATGACCGTCGCCGTCTCCTCCAACGGCCAGAATGTCAAGAAGTCCGTGGAGTGGCGCAACCGCCTCCGCCAGTTCGTCAACGAAACCTGGCCGGACGATAACCCCTAATTTCGCAAGGAAGTATCCGCAATGACCGATTCAACTCATACAGAACCCTCGCTGGTGCAGAGTCCGGCGCGAAAAGGGTACGTCTATATCGCGGGCGCGGGGCCGGGCGATCCCGAACTGCTCACCCTCAAGGCCGACCGGGCGCTTCGCGAGGCGGACGTGATCCTCTTCGACGACCTCGTGCTGCCGCAGATGCTCGAACCCTACAGGGCCGAGAAGATCTATACCGGCAAGCGCAAGGACAGCCACCACTTCGAGCAGGAGGAGATCAACCAGGAGATCGTGCGCCATGCGCTCATGGGGCGCACGGTCGTCCGGCTGAAGGGCGGCGATCCCTTCATCTTCGGGCGGGGCGGCGAGGAGATCGACACCCTGCGCCAGCACGGCATCGAGTACGAGATCATTCCCGGCATCACGGCGGCGCACGGCGCGAGCGCCTACACCGAAATTCCGCTGACGATGCGCAAGGTCTCCTCGTCGGTGGCCTTCTGCACCGGCCACCCGATCAGCAAGATTCAGGCTCCCGACACCGACACTATCGTCTATTACATGGTCGCCTCCTCGGTGCACGACGTGCTCGACGCGGTGGCGGCAAAAGGGCGGAGCGGCGAGACGATGGTGGCCGTGGTGCAGAACGCCACGCGCTACAACCAGAAGATTTTCACCGGCACACTCGACGAGTTCCGCAAGCGCGACAGGGCGGTCTATTCCCCGGCGCTGCTCATCATCGGCGACAGCATCAGCCAGTTTATCGAGAGTAACTGGTACTCGCGTAAAAAGAAAGTGCTCATGACCGGCGAAGCACCGAAAAAATATACGCCAGCCGACTACATCACCGTGCCCTTCCCTTGCCAGCAGGTGGCGGGCGCAGACCTCGGCGCGGTGAAAGCCAGCATCGAGGGGATCGACCAGTTCTCGGTGCTCTTCTTCCAGAACCGCTTCGCCGTGCGCTACTTTTTCAAATATCTCTTCGAGCATGGCCGCGACGTCCGCCATCTGGCGCATTTGACCATCTGCGCCTCGAACCGCTCGGCGGCCACGGAGCTTCAGGAACACGGCATCATTGCCGATTGCCGACTCGAAGCGGAAACGCCGACCAGCATCGGCGAGATGCTGCGCAATCAGGGGCTGACCGGCCAGCGCATTCTCCTGCCGGGCGCGGAGCACGTCGATGAGCTGGTGGCCGGGCAGTTGCGCGAAGGCGGCAACCAGGTCACGCCGCTCGTCGTCTATGCGCACGGAGCGCAGGATCACGTCGAAGCTATCGACCTCGATTTCATCGACGAAATCTACTTCGCCTCGGCGGAGTGCGTACAGAAATTCCGGGAGATGTACGAGTCCATTCCATCCAGAATTACGATCACTCCGGCTGACGAGCGGACGGCGGAGGAAGTCAGGACGCAGTTTGGCGGCTGATCAGGCAGGAACACATTTCCGCGCCTTCGGTTCTCTCTGAAAGAATCGTCCTGCTTTTGCCGACCTCTGCCGGGCAGGAGAGGTTGTTTCTTTGCTGATTTTGCGCTAATTTTTTCGAGTGATTTTAACCCGATAAGACAAGATGGGGCGTTGATTGTGTCCTTAGTAATTTACAGATAAGGAGTTGTGATGACTGAATTCGAGCAACAACCATTTTTCGATGCGGAATTCTCGGAAAATCCCGAACAGCGTTGTCCAGTAATTTTATTGCTGGACACCTCCTATTCAATGAGTGGTAAACCGATTTCCGAATTGAACGAGGGGCTGGCGACGTTGCGGCAAGAACTTATGAATGATTCAATGGCCGCAAAGCGTGTAGAGCTGGCGATGGTTACTTTCGGGCCTGTAGAGATCAAATCAGATTTTGCCACAGTAGATCATTTTTATCCCGAAACGCTGGTGGCGAACAACGCAACCCCGATGGGCGAGGCGATTGTGACTGGGCTCGATTTGCTCCGCCAGCGGAAGGACCGCCTTCATGAAAATGGTATCAAGTATTATCGCCCGTGGGTGTTTCTGATTACCGATGGAGCACCTACTGACAGTTGGGCTGAAGCAAAACGGCGTGTTCACGAAGGCGAAGAACGCAAGGAGTTCATGTTTTACGCCGTTGGCGTGGAACAAGCGGATATGGGTGTTCTTGGGCAGATCGCGACGCGCCAGCCGCTCAAGCTGAAAGGACTGGCCTTCAAGGAATTGTTCAAATGGTTGTCCAGTTCCCTTAGCGCCGTTTCGCAGTCAAACCCCGGTGATGCCGTTCCGCTTGACAACCCGACTGCCCCGGATGGTTGGGCTGTAGCCGGGTAACGCCGTGGCTTGGCGGTGGGCGTCCGCATCTGTAATCGGCACGTCCCATATTCAAAATGGCGACAGGTTACAAGATGCTTGTGCTGTTTCGGAGTTGCGCAATGGCTGGATTTTCGCTGTTGTGTCGGATGGGGCAGGCAGCGCTAAATTCGGAGCATATGGCGCTTGGCTTACGTCCCGTTTTCTTTCCGTACGATTCCGCGAATGGGTTCATGAAAATACCGAGTTGCCGACCGATGAGGAGTTGTGGTACTGGATAGATGAACTGAGAGACAGGATATACGCAATAGCAGCCCGACGGGGAACCATCCCCCGGCAATTTGCCGCAACGCTGGCGGCAATCGTTGTCGCTCCAGAAGAAGCGGTTACTCTGCACATCGGCGATAGCGCCATTGTCGGGAGAAAAGGTGGCGAATGGGATGTGCTTTGCTGGCCTGAGAACGGCGAATACGCATCCAGCACCTACTTTGTCACCGATGACCCTGAACCGCGCTTGAACATTATCCGTCACCCGCGAGAACATAGTGCCTTCGCGCTGTTTTCTGACGGCGTGGGCGATCTGGCGTTGTCACATCTGGAACGGGCTGCGTATAAACGGTTTTTCAATCCGATGATACGACCGGTCGATGTCGCATCGGGCGAGGGACGCCTGGTCGATCTTTCAGCAAAGCTGGAGACTTATCTTGGTAGTCCATTGGTGTGTGATCGCACTGACGATGACAAAACGCTGATTCTTATTTCCAGGGTATGACCGTGCAGGAAATCATCATCGGAAATGATCGGGTTTCAGTTACCGAGTTGATCGGCAAGGGTGGCGAAGGCGAAGTCTACGCGATAAAAGGGCATTCTGGTCTGGCCGTCAAAATCTACAATACCAGTCTGCGCGCTAAACGCGAAGCCAAAGTCCGGGCGATGGTAGCCGATGGACTTGCCGTCAAAACCGACCTTATTGCCTATCCAGGTGACGTAGTGACTGACCGTCGCGGAAACTTCCTCGGTTTTGTTATGCGGTTTGTGTCGGGATATCGACCGCTACATGAGCTATACAGCCCGAAGTCCCGCCAGCGCCATTTCCCGAAGGCTGACTATCGTTTCATTGTCCATGCCGCGCTAAACGTCGCACGTGCCGTTGGGAAGGTGCACCAGACCGGATGTGTCATCGGCGACCTGAACCATTCCGGTGTGCTTGTGGCGCAGGACGCGACTGTTGCCCTGATTGATGCAGACAGCTTTCAGTTCAGCCTGAACGGTAAATCCTACCCTTGTGTTGTTGGTGTTCCCGATTTCACGCCGCCCGAACTGCATGGGAAGAACCTCGCATCCGTTCGGCGAACGATAGATCACGACAACTTCGGGCTGGCCGTTGCGATCTTTCACCTTCTGTTTATGGGCCGTCACCCATACGCAGGGCGTTATAACGGGCCAGATATTTCGATGGGCGATGCCATTGCCCAGAACCGCTTTGCCTTTTCTCTCACCCGACAAGTTGCAACTCAGACAACCCCACCGCCGGGAGCATTGACGCTTGATATGTTTCCGGATTCTATAGTTGTCGCATTCGAGAATGCATTTGGGCTGACACCAAGAGCACGTCCTGGCGCACTGGACTGGATTCAGGCTCTGAACAGACTTGAAGGCGCACTGAACCACTGTAGCAAGGTCAAAACGCACTTCTACCCGGCCAATGCCAAAGGCTGCATTTGGTGCAAGCTGAAAGGCAATAGCAATTTTGACATGTTTCCGGATACGACCTTCATTGCACCGGGCATACCAGTCGATCCGCTCGGTACGGAACAGGCAATCCGCGAAATTTTGGTGTTTCGCTTCCCTGCTGTTGCAGACTTGCTTCCCGCTGTGGCTACGCCGTGTGGTGCAAGTAATGCGCTTCGTAAAGCAAGAAGCAGAAAGCGTAAGCGCGCCTTGTTTGGCGTACTTATGATGGTTGGAGCCGTAGCCGGTTTCATCTATGCCGTCCCGGCGTGGTTATTGTGGATTGGTTTGGCAATCTTGGGGTGGAATACCTTCATTTACCGTGAAGTTGATGCCGGCCGTTTCCAGAAAGCCTTCAAGGATGCAGATGAACTCGTGCAGCGCGAGTTAAACGCTTTTGTTCAGCGCAACGGCATGACCGAGGTTGTGAAGGTGCGCGGTGATTTGGATGCCACTCTCGCTGCTTACAAAGGCAATGACGACGCGCTTGCGCGTGAGTTGATGATGATGAAGTCCAACCGTGAGGCGCGTCAGCGACAGGCGTATCTTGACCGTTTCCCGATACGTAATGCGAACATTTCTGGCATTGGCCCGGTTAAGACCGCGACGCTCATATCATTCGGTATTGAGACCGCCGCCGATGTTAACCAAACTGCCGTCCTGCGCATTCCCGGATTTGGTGAAGTGATGACAGGACGGCTTATGGCATGGCGGCATGGGCATGAGTCCCGATTCAGGTATGACCAGAATCAGAATGCGCAAGACGTTGCCGAAGAAAGAGCATTGAGGGGACGGTTCGCTACGGAAAAGGCTAAGCTGGAATCTACGATCCGAAACGGGCTGGGTACTCTGTTAAACGCTAAGGCTCGCCTTGACTCGCTATCGGCAAAGGCCAAAGACGATAGGGCACTTACCGAAGCGCTCACAATTCGAGCGCAAGCCGAACAAGACCTGCGAGAGTTGGGCGCATCTGTTCCAACTTCCACAGTGGCACTGAGGTGATGCTTCCACAGAGAGCTGTCCGGGCGCAGGGAGCTGTCCTGCGGCAGTTGCACGCATGGCTGAAAGAGAAAGACCCGAGTTTCGGCGGCCTGATTCGGGTGCAGAACAAGCGCAACGAGTTCCTCTGGGTGCATCCGATGTTCGAGGGGGAGTATTGATGCAGCCCGCTTCCTCGGGGGCTTCGAGCGGTGGTACAGGGCGATGCGTGCCGGTCGCTGTCCGGGTCGAAGCATCCGGCACGGTGATGACCTCAGGCCGGTTCGGGGTGAACGGTTTTCCTCGCATCCGGCTCTGAGCCGGGTTCCCTCTTTTCGTAGGGCTTTGCCTGGCTGAGCAGCGCGATGTAGATCAGGTCGAACAGGCAGCTCAGCGAGCCGATGACGAGCAGCAGGTTGTTCGGGCCATCGAGCGCTTCAGCGCCCAGAACGCCGTACAGAATGGTCAGCGCCAGCGAGCCGGTCAGCTTCGCCACGGCGATGATCATGCTTTGCGCTTTCCGGCGCTTTCTGCGGGCGAGCATGGCGATAAAGAGCAGCGACATCACAAAGTTTTGCATGACAGCCGTGTAGGCAAGCCCCGGAGAGATGCCGAACTGCATGATGACAGTACTGTGCAGAATAAAAGCTACAACGATCACCAGCAGGCTCCACGGCACAAACCACCCTTCACCCGGATTTTCAGGAAAGTGCCTGCCGCCGAATTTGACCCAGGTGTAAAAGACGAGAATATCGAGCGCGATCCGGACGGCAATGATGACTACCGGCAGCGAGGCCCCTTCGATTTTCCCCACGAGGAGCGTGTGTATCACCGCCCACGAGAAATTGAGTCCGATCACCCACACAGGAATCGCGTACCCTTTGTCGCGCAGACCGACGCGCGCGGCTTCGGCATAGAGCGCAATTCCGCTCAACCCGCCCAGGAGGATCAGCAATGTCGAATAATCCTGCGTACTCTCCATGTTTCACGACATTCGGGTTGAAAGAGGATAAAGGCGCTGAAGGGGGTTGAGAAGGAGAGTATCGCCGCGCCGCGCTTTTACAACGCGCCAACGTCAATGAGCGTTACCCTGTCTGGATTTCCGTTTTCAGGGCGATCTCTTCGAGGATGGCGCTGACGCGGATGCAGTTGAACATTTCACCGGCATAGACGATCGAACGACCTTTGGTGTGCACCTCCCAGGTGTGTTTTTCGGCAATGGCTCGCGGACAGCGAACGGCTTTGATGATCTGAAAGATCACCTCGTCGAAGGTGTGGTCGTCGTCATTGAAGAGCACCACGCGCCAGGAGTCGAGCGTATCGACATCGGCGACAAGTGTTTCGGTCCTGGTATCGGAATCGTTGCCCGTGGCGAGCCGGATCATGATGATGGGTATCGTTTTTACCTGAAATTGAGCTGTAATTTATAAAGAGACGGGCTTTTCAGCAAGTCTGGGGTCTCAGGCCGAAACCACTGCCTCCACCGCGCCAAAAGAGAAGCGTTCCGGCGAGATTTCCAGACGGCAGCGCGCCCCGACCGGCAGGGTCATCAGTTCGCGGATGTGGCCGTAAGAAAGTCCGGTCATCACCGGTGCCTCCTGGTGCATCCGGTTTGCGTAATAGGTGAAAATTTTGTCGAAGCGATAGTCGCGGTTTTCGTCGGCGGAATTTTTGCTGAACTGGCCGAACATGAGGCCCCGGCACTTCTGCGCCAGACCGGCGTTGAAGAGGTGCGAGAGCATCCGGTCGATGCGGTAGGCCGGTTCGTTGACATCTTCGGTGAAGAGCAGGCTACCGCTGAACGCCGGCAGGTACGGCGTTCCAACCAGCGAGGAGAGTACTGAGAGATTGCCGCCGATCAGCCGCCCGGTGACAGCGCCGGGCTTGACGCAACCGATAACGTGGTCGCTGAAATTGCCGAGGCTCTTCGCGTAGCCCGGATCGGTAAGCACTCCCCAGAGGTGCTCTTCGGTATAGCTGTTCGGCTCTACAAGGTCAGTTGCGGCCATGGGGCCGGAAAAGTTGACGAGGCCGGTTTTTCTGAAGACGGCCAGCGAAAGCGCCGTGATGTCGGAGTAGCCTACGAGGATTTTCGGATTGGCGGCGATCAGGGCGTAGTCGATCCGGTCGAGCAGCCGCGTGGCTCCGGCTCCGCCGCGAAGGCAGAAGATGGCGCGGACGTCGCGGTCGGCGAACATCTGGTGAAGATCGTGAAGCTTGTAGCGGTCGGTATGCGCGGGATCGTGTTCAGAGCGGTTCAGGTACAGGGAGGTTTTGACCCTGTAGCCGCTTTGCTCGAGGTACGTGACGGCTCGTTCTATTTTTTCCGGCTCGGCGCAGGTTGATGATGGCGAGATCAGGCCGATGACCTCTCCCCTGCGGAGCGCTTTGGGGATCAGAATTTTCATGAATGCAAAAAAACATCAGCAACACTCCGAGGCGCTGCTGATGTTTTTTTCATGCGGTTATGCTTCCGTGGGTCAGGAGACGTCCTCGGTAAGCAGAATTGCCTTGTTGCCGCTCACCTCGAAGAATCCCCCTTCAATCTGGAACGAATCTTCAGACTTGTCTGAAAGAGAGAGCCGCACCTTGCCGCTTTTGAGCGCGGCGAGCAGGGGGGCGTGACCTTTCATAATCTGAAACAATCCGTCCAGGCCCGGAGCGATGACGCTGGTCACCTCTCCCGAAAAGAAAAGCTTCTGCGGCGTTACAATATCGAGCTTAAAGGCTTTGTCTGAACTTGCCATGTCTTGCCGTTGGTTTAGAGCGTTTTAGCTTTGGCGACCGCCTCTTCGATAGTGCCGACCAGGTAGAAAGCTGCTTCCGGAAGGTTGTCGTGACGGCCTGCGATGATCTCCTTGAAGCCCTTGATGGTGTCTTCGAGCTTGACGTACTTGCCGGCCAGACCGGTGAACGCCTCGGCCACGAAGAAGGGCTGCGACAGGAAGCGCTGCACCTTGCGGGCGCGGGCGACCACGAGCTTGTCGTCATCGCTCAGCTCGTCCATACCGAGAATGGCGATGATGTCCTGCAAGTCCTTGTAGCGCTGGAGAATCTGCTTGACGGCCTGGGCGGTGTCGTAGTGATCGTCGCCGATGACGTTTGGATCGAGGATTCGCGAGGTCGAATCGAGCGGATCCACGGCGGGGTAGATGCCCAGCTCGGCGATCTGACGCGAAAGCACGGTCGTGGCGTCGAGGTGGGTGAACGCGGTGGCCGGGGCAGGGTCGGTAAGGTCATCGGCAGGGACGTAGATGGCCTGCACCGAGGTGACCGAACCTTTCTTGGTGGAGGTGATTCTGTCCTGAAGCTCACCCATCTCGGTGCTGAGGGTCGGCTGGTAGCCCACGGCGCTCGGCATACGTCCGAGAAGCGCGGACACTTCGGAGCCTGCCTGGGTGAAGCGGAAGATGTTGTCGATGAACAGAAGCACGTCACGACCCTCTTCATCACGGAAGTATTCGGCGATGCTCAGGCCGGTCAGGGCGACGCGCGCACGTGCTCCCGGAGGCTCGTTCATCTGGCCGAACACGAGTGCGGTTTTGTCGATAACGCCAGACTCCATCATCTCGTGCCAGAGGTCGTTTCCTTCGCGGGTGCGCTCGCCGACGCCGGCAAATACCGAGAAACCGGACTGTTCTTTGGCGATATTGTTGATAAGCTCCATGATAAGCACGGTCTTGCCGACGCCTGCGCCGCCGAACAAGCCGGTTTTGCCGCCGCGCGAGTACGGTTCGAGAAGGTCGATAACCTTGATGCCGGTTTCGAACATCTCGGCCTTGGTCGAAAGCTCATCAAATTTGGGAGCGGTGCGATGGATGGAGTAGGATTTCTTTGAAAGTACAGGGCCTTTGCCATCAATGGGATCGCCGACAACGTTCAGCATTCTGCCGAGCACCTCTTCGCCTACCGGTACCTGGATCGGTTTGCCGGTGTTTTTGGCGCTCATGCCCCTGACCAGGCCATCTGTTCCCTCCATGGCGATTGCGCGAACGCGCTCTTCGCCGAGGTGCTGCTGCGTTTCGAGAACCAGTTTCGAGCCATCCTGGCGGGTGACCGTGAGGGCATCGAGGATAGACGGAAGCTGTCCTTCAGCAAAGTCAACGTCAACGACAGGTCCGATGATCTGGGAAATCTTACCTTCTTGCATGGTATTCTTCAATATGGGATTTTGGTTGCAATCAAACGTTTGGCGGCGAAGCCGTGCGACTCCGTTCTCAGGTTCTGTTCCGATTACCCGACTCGGGTTGTCGGCATAAGCGAGCCACCTGAGGGACTTGAACCCACGACCTACTATTTACGAAACAGTTGCTCTACCAACTGAGCTAAGGTGGCTTGAATCGGCCTTTCCCGCTCTTAAGCGGAAAAATTCGAGACGAAATATAGCTTATTTGTTCTCAAAACGCAAAGAAATATCAGGGACGAACCAAGGGGAATCGCGCCGGGATTCTTATATTATAAATCAGAACTATTTATCGTTTGTGATCATTAAGCATGTCAGGATTTACCGTCTATTTACCGTCTATTTACCGTCATCTAAAGAATCACTATGAAAAGAGTTCCCTCCCGTTTTGCCGCCATTATGGCAGCGCTCATGGTTTTTGCAGCTTCTTTCACCTTTTCAGGGCAGGCCAGCGCTGCTCCGTCGCCCGCGCCCTCTTTTTCGGGCGTGACCGTTGACGGCAAGCCCTTCTCCTCGTCCTCCCTCAAGGGCAAGGCCTATATCGTCAATTTCTTCGCCACCTGGTGCCCGCCCTGCCGGTCGGAGATTCCCGATATGGTACAGGTTCAGAGAGCCTGGGCGGCTAAAGGCTTCACCTTTGTCGGCATTGCGGTCAACGAGAAGGTTCCGAACGTGAAGAATTTCATGAGACAGAACGGGATGACCTGGCCGGTGCTCATGGCCACTCCTGAGCTGATCCGGGCCTTCAACGGCCACATCGATGGCGGCATCACCGGCATTCCGACCACCTTTGTCATCGATGCCTCCGGCAAGTTGACCGGCGTGATTGTCGGGCCGAGAAGCAAGGCGGAGTTCGACCAGATCGTCAGAACGGCGCTCAGCGCAAAGACGGCTAAAAAATGACCAGGCTTTTTTGTCCGCTTAGATATTTTTGCACACTTAGATAGTCAACATGCCTGATTCCAGATGCCCCGGGGGAATTTCCTGCCGGGGCGCGTTGTTTCAGGCCTTTCAATCAGCAACACTCTCAATAATCGATTTTCAGCAATTATGGAACCGATCCCAATCAATGCGCCAGATTATGTCAAGAACCTGAAACTTCTCCAGTGGGTCAAAGAGACCGTTGCGCTGTGCCAGCCCGATTCGGTTTGCTGGTGTGACGGATCGACCGAGGAGTACGACCGCCTGTGCGAGGAGATGGTCAACAGCGGCACCTTCATCAAACTGTCGGAACAGAAGCGTCCGAACAGCTACCTCTGCCGTTCCGATCCGAGTGATGTGGCCAGGGTGGAGGATCGAACCTTTATTTGCAGCATTCGCCGCCAGGATGCGGGGCCGACCAACAACTGGGTCGCTCCAAAAGAGATGAAGGCGACGCTGAACAAGCTCTTCACCGGCTGCATGAAGGGGCGCACCATGTATGTCATTCCGTTCAGCATGGGGCCGCTCGGCTCGCACATCGCGCACATCGGCGTCGAGATCACCGATTCGCCCTACGTCGTCACCAACATGCGCATCATGACGCGCATGGGTCGCCAGGTGCTCGAACTGCTCGACGAAGAGGCGGAGTTCGTGCCCTGCCTGCACTCGGTCGGCGCGCCGCTCGAACCGGGCCAGGCGGATGTGCCGTGGCCCTGCAACGACACCAAGTACATCGTCCACTTCCCGGAAGAGCGCTCCATCGTCTCCTACGGCAGCGGCTACGGCGGCAATGCGCTGCTTGGCAAAAAGTGCTTCGCCCTGCGTATCGCCTCCTCGATGGCGCGCGACGAGGGGTGGCTCGCCGAGCACATGCTCATCCTCGGCGTCGAGTCGCCGGAGGGTGAAAAAGATTATGTTGCGGCGGCCTTCCCCAGCGCCTGCGGCAAGACCAACTTCGCCATGATCATTCCGCCGGGCGAGATGGAGGGGTGGAAGATCACCACCGTCGGCGACGACATCGCCTGGATCAAGCAGGGCAAGGATGGACGCCTGCACGCCATCAATCCGGAGTATGGCTTTTTTGGCGTGGCTCCGGGCACCTCGGACAAGAGCAATCCGAACGCGATGGCCACCCTTCACGCCAACTGCATCTTCACCAACGTGGCGCTCACCCCCGACGGCGACGTCTGGTGGGAGGATATGACCGACACGCCCCCGGAATACCTCATCGACTGGCAGGGCAAGCCCTGGGTTCCAGGATGCGACCGCCCGGCGGCCCACCCGAACGCCCGCTTCACCGCTCCGGCCAGTCAGTGCCCCGTGATCGATCCCGCTTGGGAAAATCCCGAGGGTGTGCCGATTTCGGCCTTCATTTTCGGCGGGCGGCGCGGCGACACCATTCCGCTGGTCTATCAGTCCTCGAACTGGTATTACGGCGTTTACATGGCGGCCACGATGGGTTCGGAAAAGACCGCCGCCGCGGCGGGCAAGGTCGGCGACGTGCGTCGCGACCCCTTCGCCATGCTGCCATTTTGCGGCTACCACATGGGCGACTACTTCAACCACTGGCTCCATGTCGGGCGAACGCTCTCCGATCCGCCAAGGATTTTCATCGTGAACTGGTTCCGCAAGGACGAGAACGGCAAGTTCCTCTGGCCCGGATTCGGCGACAACATGCGGGTGCTCAAGTGGATGATGGGGCGTGTGCACGGACGTTCCGGCGCGGTGGAAAGCCCGCTTGGCTGGATGCCGAGATATGAATCGCTCGACTGGCGGGGTCTGGACGGATTCACCAGCGACAAGTTTTCAAAGCTCATGTCGGTGGATCGCGAAGCGTGGAAGCAGGAGCTTTTTTCACACGAGGAGCTGCTTGAAAAGCTTTACGACAGGCTTCCCAAAGAGTTCACGCACATCCGCGAGCTGTTGCTTTCGACGCTCTGGATGTCTCCGGAGCATTGGGAACTTGCGCCCGAACTCTACTCCGCCGAGTCTTGAGTTCATCGGAGCATCAGTCATACACGAAAAAAAGCGGGCAGCGATGTCCGCTTTTTTTATGGTATAGCGTTTTGTTTGCCCGGCAAGTGTTGCGGAATCGATAATATTGCCATATATTCAATCAGTTATATAGTCATATATCGCATTCCCGTCTGATTGCTGTTGTTTATTCATGTTGCCCCATGCGCGTTTCGAGTCTGACAGTCGGCGGTTACGGAAAAGAAGTTTCATGGCAGGCCGTGCAGGCCAGCCTCGCTGATCCGGATTATCAACCCGGCACTTCCTCATATCCTGCATGATCGACCGGCGCTTGCCCGCCTTCATTGGGCTGCCGAGGTCACGGGCATTGGGTTGGCCGCAAGCATCAAACCTCAACTCACTGACATCATGATTCGAAAAACCGCATGTTCGGCTGTGGCTCTTCTTGTGCTCATCGGAGCCACGCCCGCTTTCGCCACCAACGGTATGAACCTCGAAGGGTACGGCGCCAAATCGATGGCCATGGGCGGCACCGGCTCAGCCTACGACACCGGTAACTCCGCCGTCATGAACAACCCGGCAACCCTCGGCTTCATGAAGGAGGGAACATCGGAGATAGGCTTCGGCATCCGGGGTCTGCATCCCGACATCTCGCTGGACAACAACGGCATTACCGACAAGTCGGACGCGACCGCGTTCTTCATGCCCTCGATGTCCTACATGCGCCGCGACGGACGGATCACCTGGGGCGTCGCCATGCTCGCCCAGGGCGGCATGGGCACCGACTACGGCAACGACTCGCCGATGTTCGCTAAAGGGCATTCGATGATGGATCCGAATCCTGATCATTTTGTTGATATGAGCGGTGAGGATATCAGGAGCGAGGTCGGCGTGGGGCGCATCATGTTTCCGGTGGCTTACAATCTGACCGACAAAACGAAGCTTGGCGCATCGTTCGATGTCGTGATCGCCAGCATGGATTTGCAGATGGACATGGATGGACAGCACTTCGCAGGTCTGATGGCTGGTAACGGAGGTTCGGTCAGCGGTTTGATGCGAACTTCGTTAGAGACTATGATGGGGGGAATGATTACCGATGTCAATTATGCCCGGTTTGATTTTTCAAACGGCTCTCCCTTTGTGGGAAAAGCTGTAGGATACGGCACTGGCCTGAAGTTCGGTCTGACGCATCAGTTCAGCAAGGCGGTGACTATCGGCGCAAGTTATCATACCCAGACCAAGCTTTCCGATCTCGAAACCAGCAAGGCGACGCTATCATTTGACGGATCAGGAACGGCTTTTGGCGCCGGACCGGTTTCGGTGAATGGAAAAATCAAGGTGCGCAACTTTGAGTGGCCAGCAACGTTCGCTGCCGGTATCTCTGTCAAGCCGTCGGACAAGTTCATGATTGCCGGTGACGTCAAGTACATCGACTGGTCGTCCGTCATGGACAAATTCGAGATGACTTTTATAGCTGATAGTTCGAGCGCATTTGCCGGGCAGAATCTCGACGTCACGATGACGCAGAAGTGGAAGGATCAGACGATCTGGTCGATTGGCGCTCAGTACATGGCCACCGATAAACTCGCCCTTCGCGCAGGAGCCAGCTTCTCGACCAACCCGGTTCCCGACAAGTACCTCAATCCGCTCTTTCCGGCCATTACGACCAACCACTACACTTGCGGTTTCGGTTATCGCGTGAGTGACGCCACCAGCGTTGGCGCTGCGTTCAGTTGGGCGCCCAAGGTCGAGGCAAGCAACGGCGACAACACCGTGATTTCGCACAGCCAGACCAACTGGGCCCTGAACCTCACGCACCTGCTGTGAGGATTATGAATGATGAATTGAAATTTGGTGGGCTGAGTGTTTCTGGTATTCCGTCCACTCAGTCCACCAAGTCCACTTCGTCCACCGAGCCAGCTCAAACCACAAAAGGCTGCCTCGGCAACATGACCGGGCAGCCTCTTGTGGTCGCGGAATAAAGAGTTTCGCTCGACGCGGCTCAGTTCTCGTCGAGGGTGAAGCCGATTTTGCAGGTGACCTGCCAGTAGGCGACCTTCTGCTCTTCGACGTGGCAGCGGGTTTCGACCAACTCGACCCAGCGGATGTTCCGGATGGTTTCGGCGGCTTTGGTGACGGCGTTGTTCACGGCCTCTTCGATGCTGGTGGCTGAGGAACCGACGATTTCGAGTTTCTTATAAACGTGAGCGCTCATGGCGGTGTATGATTGGTTAGGTGAAGTAATGGATTGACCTTGAAAGAGATAGATGGTCACCACAGATGAAAATAAGCCTCTCCGTACGAAAAAATTCCCCGTGACCGATTTTTTCCTGAGAAATGGAACCCGTGGCCAATTTTCAGTTGCATCGTGACGTTCCGGACGATCTCGTCGGGAAGCATTGCGTTCAGCTCGTTCGCAATGAACCTGGAGTGTCGTGCGATACTTTCCGGGACTCTGAATTTTTCAATGTTGCCCACAAAACGATAGCATCATGAAACCAGAAGAAGACTCTCCGTTTTTTTACCGCTGCCATCTCAAGGCTTCACGCAAAGCGCCGGATGCCAAAAGCGAAAGCGCCGAACAGGGGCGTTCCGGTCAATCGTCATATTCCGACGCAGGCAAGCCGGAGGGAGCCGGTCGGCTGAATGATTCGCCCGATTATTCCGAACGCAATGCATCACGCGGCTTCGATGGCGACTGACGCCACGTCGTCCGACCGCCTGGGATTTTCGTCCGGCAATCACCCCATTTTCTTTTCGGGAGAGACCGCCCGGCGAGAAAAAGAAAATGAATCCGGTGTGGCGGTGAGGTCACACTGAACTTCTTGATTATCAACGCGTCATAAATCCTTGGGCATCGAGGATTCAATGGTTGACGAAGATGGATATTCCGACAGGCATGTTCCCCCGGGCCGTTTCACTCGATGAGTTTAGCGGCCCGGAGAATCATGGACGTCAAAGTCCGAGGGCGTGCATGAGGATCGGCACCGCGCAGACGCCGATGGCGACGTTCAGCGCTCCGCAGAGTTTCGTGATGATTGCGTTCTGCTTGTACCAGGTGAACGGCAGAAGAATCGTCAAGCCGTTGATGAGCAGAAGAACCGTCGCCAGAGGCCATATCTTGCCGAGCAGGATTGCCTTGTAGCTGAAAAGCGCGGTCATGAAGAAAATTCCGAGAAAGAAATGGGCATAGACGTTCTTGTCACCGGGATTGTAGAAGTGCATGGCCACGACAACCCAGAAGAGTCCGTAGGTTGCGAAAACGGTTCCCAGATAGACTCTGATTTCTGGCGGCACTCCTACGTCGAACAGGTAGATGCAGAGCGCAGTGAAAATCTGGGCGACGCCGCCGAACCAGAGCGCGACGTTTGCCAGATTTCTGCCCAGTGCGGCATGGTCCGTATCCTTGTTCACTCCGAATCCGAGCTGCTCGAGACCAAATACCCATACGGTCACCACAAGCCCGAATACGCCAATTGCTTCCGGATTTACTACATTCATCGGAAGTACTCCTTTTCCAGTTGTTAGAAAAATGAAGAAACGACAATGCGGCGTCCGGACTTCCTTTTCCTTGTGGGAATGGGCGTGTCCGGACACCGTGCGCGAATTTAGTTTTAATCGGTGTTAATTCTGATTTGTTTGTTTGCTCTCCGGATTGTATGACGTGTTAACTTTTGCCGCTTCCAGGAGTACTTGGGTTCGAAAAATGCCCGATACCCGAACACTGTGACCTTTGGGCTGAAAGTCAGTTACCGGATTGAATCCGATTGCCGTGATGGTTCTTTTTTCTACCTTTTCTCCTGCTTTGAGTTCCGTGTACGAATGACTGATGACTGACTACCTATGAGCGCTGTCGCTGACGAGCATCCTTCCGGGAAAAACGAAACATCCAACCTGCCAGCGCCCTCATCCGGCGGCGTGAAGGCGAAGCTGCTCGAAGCCTTTCCTCCTTTTGCAAGCCGGAGCTTCCGGCTCTATTTCGTGGGCCAGATCATTTCGATGATTGGCACGTGGATCGAGATCGTGGCGCAGGGGTGGCTGGTTTTCGATATGACCGGATCGGCGTTCTGGGTGGGCGTGGCGGCGGCGGCTTCGACCGTGCCGACCTTGCTCCTGTCGCTCTTCGGCGGGATGCTTGTCGATCGCTATCCCCGCAAGGCGGTGCTGCTCTGGTCGCAGGTTCTGCTGATGCTGCTCTCCTTCGTTTTCGGCGCACTCATTCTTGCCGGGCTGGCCACGATTCCGGTGATTCTCGTTCTCGCGTTTCTCATCGGCAGCGTCAGCGCGGTCGCCACTCCGGCCATTCAGGCATTCATCAGCGAAATCGTGGAGCGGCGTCACCTGCCGGTAGCGGTGGCGCTGAACTCCTCCATTTTCAACGCTTCGCGCGTGATCGGCCCGGTGCTGGCCGGGTTCATGATCACCTGGATCGGCACGGGCGGCGCGTTCATCGCCAACGGCATGAGCTTCATTGCCGTCATCGCCGCGCTGCTGGCTATCGAGCTGCCGCAATCGGCCCCGCGTTCGATAGCTCCGGAGCATCCGATCCAGTCGATCCGCGACGGCATCGCCTACGCCTGGCGGCATCCGATCATTCGCACGATCGTACTGTTCGTCGCCGTGGTCTCGATCTTTGGCTGGTCGTTCATGGCGATGCTGCCGGTGGTCGCCAAGCGGGTCTTCGGCATCGGGGCGGATGGCATGGGCTACCTCTACTCGGCCTTCGGTCTTGGCTCGCTCTGCGGCACGGTGGTGGTGTCGATGACGAGCGGCGGGGTGCGTGGCAGCATCAAGGTGATCGGCGGAGTGCTGACCTTCGCCTTTGGGCTGCTGGCGTTCACCTTCGCGACTTGGCTGCCGGTGGCGCTTGGCTGTCTGTTCATCTCCGGCCTCGGCATGTTGACCGCCTTCGCGACGATGACCGGCACGGTGCAGCGCCTCGTCGAAGACCGTTTCCGTGGGCGCGTCATGAGCATCTATCTGATGGTACTGCTTGGACTTATGCCATTCGGCAACCTCTTGATGGGTCTGCTTTCGGAGCATTTCAGCACCGCCGTGGCGCTCCGGACGGGCGCGATGGTCACCATCGCCGCCACGATTTTTCTGTTCATGTCGCGCAAGGAGATAACGCGGGCCTGGCAGGAGTACCGTTCAGCGAACGAACCATAGCCGGAACGCTTGGGGCGGCGGGGGCGTTGTGGGGAAAAACCGTGACCGATATGAGATCCTTCGCCATTCAGGTTTTTGTGATGCTGACGGCCTTATCCGCCTGTCTTGCCTCGCCAAAATCTTCGCCACCGAAACCGGACAACGCCATGAACAACGCCAGCCACCCGAACAATCCCTACTACTCCCGCACCGACACGACCCGGCTCGACCTGCCGGATTCCGTCTGGAAGCAGGTGCTCTCGCCTGAACTCTACGCCGTGGCGCGCCACGGGGAGACCGAACGGGCATTTACCGGGAAGTACTGGAATTACGAGGGACTCGGCACCTACTACTGCGCGGCTTGCGGCAACGAGCTGTTCCGTTCGGACGCCAAGTTCGCCAGCACGTGCGGCTGGCCGAGTTTTTTCGAAACCGTTCGTCCCGGCAGCGTCATCTATCGGCCAGACAACGCTTTCGGCATGGCGCGAACCGAGGTGCTTTGTGGACGGTGCGGCGCGCATCTCGGCCACCTCTTCGACGACGGCCCGCCGCCGACCGGTAAGCGCTTTTGCATGAACTCGATCTCGCTCGATTTCGAGCCGGACAAGCACGAAAAAGCGACGGCGCAGTGACCCCGCGGCGTGGTGGGCAGAGGCAGAAAAAATCGGCGCTTTGGTGATAGGTTCCCGACAGCCGGGGCTGCATTTTGGATGTAGGCAGGCAGATCAGAGCCCATGCCATTGAGGGTCAGTCTCTGCCCGAAAAAGGTCTGTATGTGCGTTCCTTCACATCGCGCTCGAAAATCAAAAAGGGCATCTCTCTGATTGCCGTGCGCTGAAGGGGGGAGTCCTTTTGGCGCTACGGTCAATCTTTGAGATGCCCGTAAGATGCAGTTCATGCAATAATGCCTGCCGAACGCAGTACGGTCGCAAGCTCCGGTTTATCCCCAGATATCCTTGCTGATATTGGTGTACCAGCCCTCGGCGAACATCGCCTCCTGCGCCAACTGGTCGTCGCTCGCATCGGCAGGCGTAAGTCCTCCCGATCCCGGTATTTCGATAATGCCAGTCGCGGCGAACTCATAGACTCCAGCCACGGAGATGCCGTATTCCGGCCCGATCAGGCTGTAGCAGGTATTGACCAGAGACGGCGGAGCCGGTTCCTGTCCGCGAAGCATATTGATGATCGCCGCTGCGGCAACCTTGCCCTGGCTGCTGGCCGCGAAGCCGGATTTCGGCATGGCGCCGGCGATGCAGGCGTCGCCGATGACGTGAACGCCCTTGTGCAGCGTCGATTCGAACGAGGCGGGATGGACCGGGCACCACCCTTTTTCATTGGTAAGACCCGCGTCGAAAGCGATTTTGCCGGCCTTCTGCGGCGGGATGATGTTGATCACCGCGCCTTTGATCGCGCCGAAATCGGTTTCAACCGTCATGGCCTTGGCATCGACGCCAAGAACCTTGCCACCGCCAGTCGAGCTGTGCCATTCGATCATGCCCGGATAGAGCCGCTCCCATCCTTTGGTGAAGAGTCCCTGCTTGGAGAACTTCTCTTTGGCATCGAGAATGATGACCTTCGATTTCGGCTTGTGTTTTTTCAGGTAGTGCGCGACCAGACTGGCGCGCTCGTATGGGCCGGGAGGGCAGCGGAACGGGTTGTCCGGCGGACAGATGAGAACGGCGCCGCCATTTTTCATCGTCTGAAGCTGGCGATGCAGAAGCACCGTCTGCGGGCCAGCCTGCCAGGCGTGAGGTATTTTCGATTCGGCGATTTTCTGGCTGTATCCCGGAATGGCGTCGTACTTGAAATCGATGCCGGGAGAGACGACGAGACGATCATAGCCGATAACCCTGCCGCCCGCAAGCTTGAGCGTACCTTTCGCGGCATCGATCGAGACGACCCTGTCGGCAATGACGTTCACGCCATGTTTGGTGCGGAGTGCCGTGTAGGTGTGGGTGATGTCTTTCATGGTTTTCAGTCCGCCGAGCACCCAGTTGCTGAACGGGCAGGTAATGTAGGAGAGCTTCTGCTCGATCAGCGTCACGGAAATTGACGGATCGAGCTTTCTGAGATATTTGGCCGTAGCCGCGCCGCCGAACCCACCGCCGACGACAACCACATGTTTTTTCGATCCGCCAGCCGCAAAGGTATTGCCGCTCATGCCGAAAAGTCCGAATGCCGAACCGGCGACGCCCGATACAAGCAGTTTGTTGAAATCACGCCTTGAAATACTCATGACCCTTTTCCTCCGGTTAATTTTTCTTTTTCGACAGATTTCCGAAATACTCGGCAATCAGGTGAATCTCTTCAGGCGTGTAACCTTTGGCATGTCTGCCCATTACCGTGGACATCCGGGCGCCGGATTTGAAATCGAGCAACGCGGATTCGATATAGCCGGTGGTCTTGCCGTAAATCGAAGGCATGATGCTTGAGCTTTTACCGTCGGTGCCATGGCAGCCGGAGCAGGAAAGCGCCAGTATCTGGCCGCGTTCACGCATCTTGGCCGGATCCATAGCTGGAGTCGGGGCCGGGGCGGCAACCGTAGCCGGCGCTGGCGCGTCGGCGGCCATCACCGTACTGCCGGCATGAAACAACGGCACTACGGTGAACACCAGGCCCAGCATTACGTTCTTTTTTGGAAGCATAACGGGTTCTCCTTATTTACATTGCATGAACTGGATCGAAGTGAAGTGAAACGCACGAATAATAATGGCGAATAACGATCAGAAAATCCGCTGACAGCCTCGGAAGACAACGTGGAATCTCCAGCTAACTGGCAGAAGCCGGGGGAAAAGAGGTGACGTCAACAGGTTTTGCAACAATTGTTAATATAGGGTAGGGCGCTTTGTGATGCAAGTAAAATAGCGATGCAGCCATGTATTCATATAGCCCTGAGTAAGCAATAGTTTTGAGGCCGGAGGGGTTGGCGGGACTGTTCGCTATTTTTTTTTCGCGCCGCATCCTGTTGTTTAATAGTGGTTTACGGGTTTATGCCAGCGATCGTGAATGGTGGCGAGGCTGGGTCGTGAATACAGGGCGTCTCTGAAAAGTGTGATGAGCGGTTCGTGTACAAGGCGGACGGAGCGCAGAAACCGGAGTGCACACAGGGCACACGAGGAGTTCGAGCATCGCCTAACGCAGCATTCGAAACGCGCAATAAGTTTTTAGCGATGCCCTTCTTGCAGAGGATGCCGTCTGCTGAAAGGGGCGCGGGATTTCGCTGCTTTTCCGGTGATGCTGGTTCCCGCATTATCGGTTAACCCGTTAATCTGTTTGTGCTTACTGCACTAATCGGGTTAGAGCGAGCCCCCCTTTTTCCGAAATGATCAGGGGGCTGACTGGCTTTGACTCGTCGAGGTCAGTTGTATGCTTCGATCTTGACTCTGCCGATGCCGTTGTCAACGAGGTCGAGTTTCTTGGCGGCGGCTTTCGAGAGATCGATGATCCGGTTTTTTTTGAATGGCCCGCGGTCGTTGATCTTTACGAAGACCATTTTTCCGTTGTTGAGGTTGGTTACCCGCACGATGGTTCCGAATGGAAGCGAGCGGTGGGCGGCGGTGAACTCTTTCATGTCGAATGTTTCGCCGTTTGCCGTTGTTCTTCCGTGGAATCTGGTGGCGTAATAGGATGCCTTTCCGACAGCGACCATGAACCGGTCAGCGTTGGGACGAGGCTTTGCTGTGCTCCGGGATGAGCTGCTTTTCTGGGAAATGGTGTGGTTTATGGCTCCGTTCTGGCTGGCAAGAGCGCTGGACGGAGAGGCTGACATGATGAGTGATAATGCCAATGCAAGGCGGCAGTACTGGGTAAAGAGTTTTTTCATAATCGCATACTGGTTAATGCGCGGCTACCGGGTCTGATGGTGCGTATGGTTTCGGTTTCTTTCATGGGAGTGTTTTTGGTAGAGCGCTGTTTTGTTTCACGGTAATTAACTCGTGGGCTAATATAATAAAAAGGTTTTTAAAGTGCGAAATCCTGTTGTTTTGCCTGATCTTGGTGCGCTATAATGGATTTTGTTTGTTTTTTAAGTTGCTTTAATTATTGTCGTTAGCTGTTTCTCTTTGCCGGTTTTTTTGCTTGCCAGGGAGGCTGTTTTGAATAAAAGAATGGCAAAAAATGTTCGGGTTTGCGTTGTATCTGGTGCGGTTATGCGCGTGATTAACGCATTGCGGAGCGGCGATGCCCGGATTTTGCGCGCTGCTCGACGGAAGCTTTTAAGCGGCGCGTACTGTTGAATCAATCTGACAGAAGACGCGTTCGGATTGGCCATTTTTAGCAGCTTCGGCAACGTGAGAAACAAGCGTAAAGGATATTCCGGAAAGTGGATAGCGGCCCTCATGCTGATGGCGGTGTCATTGCTGTCGCTCATGCTGTTTGTTCATGCAGCCGGGCCTGCTGACAATCTGATAGAGCAGGGAGTCCAGAAGGGGCTTCGGGGGGATTATCCGGGCGCGATCGAAAATTTAAACCGCGCCATACGTCTGGACCCCGCCGATCCGGATGCGTATTACAACCGTGGCCTTGCCCGCGGTTCGATTGGCGACCTGAAAGGAGCGCTTGCCGATTACAGCAAGAGCATAAGCCTCGATCCTCGTTCGTTCGGAGCCTACAATAATCGCGGATTTACCCTGGCGGCGCTTGGCCGGTATGCCGAGGCCAATGCGGATATGTCACGCGCGATAGCGCTAAAGCCGGATATGGCGGAGTTGTACAACAATCGCGGTACGGTCAGGACATCGATGAAGAGGTATGCACTGGCGATCGCCGATTTCACCAGGGCCACGGAACTCGATCCGTTGCTCGTTGGCGCTTACAACAATCGGGGCCTCGCCAGAAATCTCTCCGGCGATCTCTCCGGCGCGGTTGCCGATTATCTCAAGGCCGTCGGTATCGATCCTCGCTACAAAGTGGCGTGGTACAACCTGGGCAATACTCATGTGGCGCTCGGGGAGGCAAAAGAGGCCGTCGAGGATTACTCGAAGGTGCTGGTGCTCGATCCCGACATGCTTGCGGCCCGGAACAACCGGGCCTTCGCGCGACTCTCGCTGGGCGATTATCCGGGCGCGCTGGAAGATTTGAATCGTGTTGTGTCGGCCTCTCCGCAAAATGCTTCTGGGTGGTACAACAGGGGTGTCGTCCGGAGGCTCGCCGGGGATCGCCAAGGCGCAATGGAAGACCTCCGGCGGGCATCGGCGCTTGGAGATTCGTTGGCTGACGAGGTGCTCCGGGAGATGATGAGCCACGACAGCGTTTCGCCGTAAGCCGCGGCTTGGGGCCTTGCTTGTAATTGAGCCTGATTGTGTATATTCTTTCGTTTTTAATTATCCGAAGCTTGTGTAGCCGTTCGTTAATATTCGAGCTTGTAAGCCATATCCGGCGTTCCTCCTGTGAGGGGCCTCAGCAGCCGTAATCAGTTTTTCTGCGTGAACCCGTTGCGGTAACAAGAACTTTCCTGCCTATGTCCACGACATCCGGAGATTCTCATTTATCTTCTCGTTCTCACTCCAGCAGGTCTGATCCCAAGCGCCTTCTCACCCTGTCGTTTGCCGCGCTTGGCGTGGTGTTCGGCGATATCGGCACCAGCCCGCTCTATGCGATCCGGGAGTGTTTTCATGGTGAGTTCAGCATTCCCGTAACCACTCCCAATGTGCTCGGGGTGCTTTCGCTGCTGATCTGGGCGCTCCTCCTGATCGTCACGCTGAAGTACCTGACCTTCATTATGAGGGCTGATAACGAAGGTGAGGGCGGCATTCTGGCCCTGACCTCCCTGATCATTTCCCACAGCAAGAAGAGCAAGAGCGAACGGTGGATTCTGGTTAGTCTCGGCCTGTTCGGCGCGGCGCTGCTCTATGGCGACGGCATGATTACGCCGTCGATTTCAGTGCTCAGCGCCGTCGAGGGCATCCAGCTCATCGCGCCGAGCTTCACTCCCTTCATGATCCCCGTGACGATTGCCATTCTGGCCGGGCTGTTTCTTTTCCAGCATCATGGCACAGCCAAGGTCGGGTCGTTTTTTGGGCCCATTATTCTGCTTTGGTTCACTTCGATTGGGCTGCTCGGTCTGGTTGAAATCGTCCGTTATCCGCAGATATTGCAGGCTGTTTTTCCGTGGTACGGAATCGAGTTTCTCATGAACAACCAAGCCAAAGGGTTCATGGTGCTTGGCGCGGTTTTTCTTGCCGTGACCGGCGCGGAGGCGCTGTATGCCGATATGGGCCATTTCGGCAAACGCCCGATCCGGCTGACCTGGCTGGTGCTGGTGTTACCCTCACTCTTGATGAACTATTTTGGACAGGGGGCGGTGCTGCTCTCCGAGCCTGAAAAGTCATACAATCCTTTTTATGCGCTGGTGCCCTCCTGGGGCCTCATTCCCATGGTCATTCTGGCGACGCTCGCGACAATCATCGCTTCTCAGGCGCTGATTACCGGGGTTTTTTCGCTGACCCAGCAAGGTATTCAGCTCGGTTACATTCCGAGACTCACCGTGCGGCACACCTCGGCCAGCCACATCGGCCAGATTTACGTTCCTGCGGCCAACTGGTCGCTGATGTTTGCCACGATTGCGCTGGTCGCCGGTTTCGGTTCGTCCAGCAAGCTCGCCTCGGCGTATGGCGTAGCGGTGACGGCAACCATGCTGATTTCAGCCGTGCTGTTCTATTATGTCGCCCGTGATCTCTGGAACTGGAATCGTACGGCCATCAACCTCCTGATGGGATTTTTCCTGATTATCGACCTGTCGTTTTTCGGGGCCAGCGTCAGCAAATTGCTTCACGGCGCATGGTTCCCTCTGGTGGTCGGCGCCGTGCTCTTCACGGTCATGCTGACCTGGAAGCAGGGACGCAGGCTGCTGCAAAAGCAGATCGCAGATCGTACGCTCACGGTTGCCGAGTTCGTTGACAGTCTTGCCATTCAGCAGCCCCAACGGGTCAAGGGCCAGGCGGTCTATCTGACGGCAAACCCTGACGTGGTGCCGATGGCTCTGTTGCACAACATGCGACACAACAAGATTTTGCACTCCGAGGTCGGGCTGCTCAACTTTTCGACCGAGCGGGTGCCGAGGGTGCCGAACAGCAAGAAGGTCGAGGTGGTGCAGCTCAATTACGGCATGTACAAGATTATCGCCAGGTACGGCTTCATGGAGTACCCCAACATCCGGCAGGTGCTCGCGCTGGCCAACCAGCAAGGGATGCACTTCAGGCCCGAGGCTATCAGCTTCTTTCTCAACCGGGAGAAGATCGTGACGGGTATGAAATCGAAAATGAGCCTCTGGCGGAAAAAGCTGTTCGCCCTGATGGCTCGCAACGCGCTGAGCGCTACGGCATATTACGATCTCCCTTCGGGCCAGGTGATCGAGATTGGTGTGCAGGTGCAGATTTGATACTGCAATTTTCCTGTTTGTATTTGTTTTCTATATAGTATTATGTACATTGGCATATAGAAACGGGAACAGGCAGTCTAAATACCGATGCAAGAACTTGTCCAGCAAATCGTTGATCACCCGGCCTCGTCACTGCTTGTCATTTTCAACCTCATCGTGATCGAGGGGCTGCTGTCGGTGGACAATGCGGCAGTGCTTGCGACCATGGTTCTTGACCTGCCCCCACAAGAGCGTCCGGCAGCCCTGAGGTACGGTATTTTCGGCGCTTATCTGTTCAGAGGTCTTTTCCTGGCTTTTGCGGCCTCCCTGGTCAGTATCTGGTGGCTCAAGCCTTTTGGCGGTCTCTACCTGCTCTATCTTGTCTGGAGCTGGTGGAACAGCCGGGGCGCGACGGATGCGGGCTCGCGGAATAACGAAAAGCGCAACAATCGCCTCTATCGATTTGTCGCAGGGTGGCTTGGCCCATTCTGGGCTACAGTGGTGTTTGTCGAGATGATGGATATCGCGTTTTCGATCGACAATGTCTTTGCGGCGGTTGCTTTCACGGATAATCTCATTCTGGTCTGTGCCGGAGTTTTCATCGGTATTCTGACGATGCGTTTCGTTGCCTATGGCTTTATCCGGCTTATGGAAGAGTATGCTTTTCTGGAGAGTTGCGCCTATATCGTGCTCGCTGTTCTGGGGCTGCGGTTGACCTTCAGCGTATTCGAGCATCTCTGGCCGGAAATGGCGATCAGCAGCTATCTCGCGGGACACCAGGCCGATGTAGTTATGTCGGTCATCACGGTGACCATTTTCCTTGTTCCGGTAGTTACCAGCGCCCTGTTCAATGTTCCGGCCAGGGAAACCGATGGATGAGACGCGGATGGTTTTTCCTGTTTCTCGAAGCGACAAACGCCGCTTGCCCTTGGCATGAATGCGAACCGGTTGTTTCGCATTATTATCGAATCGAATTGTTAACAGCTATTTATCCATTATCATGAGCACACATAGCGGATTCAATCATCGTCTCAGAAATTATATTCTCAAAAAGCACGGTTCGGTCAACGCTTTTTGCCGGGCGGTAGGCATCAAGTACCCGGCGCAGATGACTCCATATCTCAAAGGCAAGTGTCTTCCCGGAAAAAAGATGCTTGACCGGCTTGAAAAGGATGGAGCCGATATCGACTGGATCCTCACCGGTCATGCGGTCGGGGAACAGGTGAGTCCGATCAGTGACGCTCTGGCGCTTTCCCGATACCGCATGGATATTGACAATCTGCTGCGGCAGGTGCGTATGCATATCGGCAGGTTCGAGGAGCGCCTCAAGCCGGCTATCGAAGCATACGCCGTTCTGGACGATGAAGAGAAGATTGTCGATCTGAGCAGTTCGATCGAGAAGTTTCTCGGTTTCTCGCCTGGTTCGCTTGCCGGGATGTCGCTTGCGGAAATCCTCCATCCGGATGATTACCTGCACTTCAAGAGCGCGCTCGATCGCCAGAAGCCCCATGAGGCGGTGCTCATGTTCTATTCGAGGTTCAAGACCGGCGATGGTTCCTGGCTGAATGTCGAATGGAGCCTTTCGGTCAAAAGAAAGCCGATGACCGACCAGAACGAGTACGCGATGATTCTGCGCAAAACCGACAACCAGCTTTTCTGACCGGTTCCGGCAAGGCAAGCATTCCGAACCGTCCAAAGCCAGCAAGTTCAGGCCTCTTTCGCTTTCGTGGCAGAGAGGCTTTTTGCGTTCCGTCGCTATTCGCCGCTTGGCGTTCGCCCTCAGGTCGAGCGTCAAGCTTGTGACGAGAACAAACTATTTTTTCCCGCCTGTGGTTGGGTAAGGAAAAAAGGAGCGTTGTATGCGTCTGATTCTCATGACGGGTAAAGGTGGGGTTGGCAAAACCTCGATGGCGGCGGCCACCGGAATGCGCTGCGCCGAGTTGGGCTATAAAACCATGGTGCTGAGCACCGATCCGGCCCACTCGCTCGCCGACAGTTTCGATGTGCCGCTTGGCCACGAGCCGCGCGAGGTGCGCCGGAATCTCTGGGGCGCGGAACTCGATGTGCTCGAAGAGCTGGAGCAGAACTGGGGCAGCGTCAAGCGCTACATGACCGAGGTGCTCCAGGCCCGCGGGCTGGATGGTGTGCAGGCCGAGGAGCTGGCCATCCTGCCAGGCATGGACGAGATTTTCGGGCTGGTACGGGTGTTCCGTCACCACAAGGAGGGCGATTACGACGTGCTGATCATCGATTCCGCGCCGACCGGTACCGCCCTGCGTCTCCTGAGCATTCCGGAAGTGGGCGGCTGGTACATGCGGAGGCTCTACAAGCCGCTCGAAAAAATGGCGGTCTATCTGCGTCCGCTCGTGGAGCCGATCTTCAGGCCGCTCGCCGGATTTTCGCTGCCCGACAAGGAGATGATGGATCTGCCTTACGAGTTTTACGGGCAGATCGAAGCGCTTGGCAAAATTCTGACCGACAACAGCGTTACCTCGGTGCGGCTCGTCACCAATCCGGAGAAGATGGTCATCAAGGAGTCGCTCCGTGCGCAGGCCTACCTCAGCCTCTACAACATCTCCATCGACATGGTCATCTCCAACAGAATCATTCCCGACGAGGTGACCGATCCCTATTTTCAGTACTGGAAAGAGAACCAGAAGCTCTACCGGCAGGAGATCATCGACAGTTTCAGCCCGCTGCCCGTCAAGGAGGTTTCGCTCTACTCCCGTGAGATTTGCGGGCTTGCGACCCTCGAAAAGCTCAAGGAGATGCTCTATGGTGACGAAGACCCGTCGCAGGTCTATTATCGCAGAAATCCATACCAGATCAAGCAAACGGAGGGCGGATACGATCTCGAACTGCTGCTTCCCAACCTGCCGGACGAGACGGTTCAGTTGAGCAAGAGCGGTGACGAGCTGAATATCAGAATCGGCAACCACCGGCGGAACATGGTGCTGCCCCAGGCTTTGGCCACGCTCAGAACCACCGGGGCGAGAAGGGAGGGCGACCGGCTTGTTATCGGATTTGCGGAAGAGATTTCCTGAACGGCATGGGTCGATCGTGGCTCTTGGGGAAAAAAGAGCCGCGCGAATGGCTATGATGAAAAAATTGTAGAGTTTTTTCTGGTTTTTTTTATACAATCAACGATAACTAACTTTTTTATACCAATCTGTATGCCGTTCGATCGACGGAAAGGAGGGGGGATGATGCCTCAATTCAGGGTCGGAGATTCGATTATTTATCACAAACCAAAAAGCTCCGTATCGCCAGGCCCGAGAGCCAGGCAGGTTTACGCCCTCGAACATGGCGAACATTATCACTACGTGGTTGACAAATACTGGAAAGTGAGCTCAGTCAATGCCGACGGCACGATCGAAGTGGTTACCCGCACCGGCAAAAAGCATCTTCTGCCGGTCAGCGATCCCAACATTAGTAAAGCACACCCATTGCTGCAGCTTCTTCACCGGAGGCGCTTTCCCAACTGAACCGGAACAGCGCCCTTCGTCACGCATTTCGCCATGAAAGGCGCTGTCACCAGCTTTCCCTCAGCTCTCCCATTCACCAACCGGCTCCGATCCGGTACGGAGGTGTTTGACCTCGGTATCGAACCAGAGCGGCTTTTCATGCCGGAGCATACTCGCCACGACCTGGAACTCTGCCGGGTGGGTGAAAAGATGGTTCTCGATGAGCTGGTTGCTCGAATCGTACAGGGCGATCCGCCCGTTGTGCTCCGCCAGGTCCCAGCGGCTGTAGTAGCTTGCGACAAGAATGTTGGCCATATCCGGTTCAGCGTTGAGTCATCGGTTATTTATCGGTGAAAACGGCATTGTTGAGCGTCGCCCAGCTTCGCGTCGCCTTTTTGCCCGCCGGTGTGATCGTTGCCGATGAGATGACGGCATCGGTCAGGTTCACGCCGATCAGCGTCGCGCCGGTCAGATTGGCGCCTTTCAGCGAGGCTTTTTCCAGGTTGGCGTCCAGCAATGAAGCTTTTGACAGATTTGCTCCCTCCAGGTTCGCGCCGTAAAGCGTCGCGCCGTAAAGCTTCGTCCCTTGCAGATTCGCGCCCGAAAGGTCGGCATTTTTCATGTATGCCCGTTCGAGGTTCGCGCCTTCGAGATTGACTCCCTTCAGATTCGCCTCTTTCATGTCGGCTCTCTGGAGATTCACTCCGGCCAGATCCGCGCCGGCCAGATTGGCCTTGTCGAGGTTGGCTTGCTCGAAATCGGATTTCGACAGCGAGGCTTTCCGCAGATCGACGCCGCCGAGTTCGGCGTGGCCGAGTTTCTCCTCGGTCATCTCGATTTTCGCCTCGGGATTGTTCTGCCGCATCGCATTCCACTCCTCGACCTCCCTCACATCGGGCGCAGGCGGCGCCGGAACGGCCTGGGCGCTACCGGCAGGCATGTTTTCCGGAATGACGATCGGCGCGGCCATGACCGGCGGCACGAATTCCGGCGGCGCGGCGGGAGCTTCCTTGACGAAACGGGCATCGCGCATCGTCGCCCAGCCGCGAGTGACCGGTGCGCCCGAAGGCAGCACGGTATTGTTCGACAGCGCCGCGTCTTTGAATGTGGCGTTTCCGATGAACCTGGCATTGTCGAATTGTACGCCCTTGAGGTTCGCCCGCTCGAAATCCGCTTCGAACAGCACCGTATTCTTGAGGCTTGCCCGCTCCAGATCGGCTCCGCCCAGCTTGGCCCACCGCAGGTTCGCGCCAGCAAGATTGGCCGCCTTCAGCGAGGCGTCCTTCATGAATGCGCCGCTCAGGTTCGCGCCCGCCAGCCAGGCTCGCGAGGCGTTGGCCGATTTCATGTTGGTTTTTTTCAGGTAAGCCATCGACAGGTTCGCGCCTTCGAGGTTTGCCTGGTCGAGCGAAGCGCCGCTGAGGTCGGCTTTGGAGAGATTGGCCTTCGACAGATTCGCCCCTTTGAGATTCGCGTCTTCGAGGTTGGCCTTGGAGAGATCGATGGCAAGTTCTGGCTGCTGGCTGCGCATGGCGTTCCACTCGGCGACGCTTTTCTGGAGCAGCTTCAGTTGATCGCGGTTATAGGCATTGGCGATGGTTGGGGAAGAGAGTGAGATCGCAAAAATGATTGCCGGAATGGCAGTGCTATGGATTTTCATGGTGCGATGTTGAGTGATGCCTGAATAAAGTTGATTTGAAGGGGAGGCTGGTCGTTTTCGGTGCTTGCCGCCGCAACTTCTGCAACTTAATGAAAAAGAGAGAGAGTCCATCGAAGCCCCGCCCGGATGATGTTTTCTTCCGGTAAAAAAAGCATGCAGGAAACAGAGTGCTTGCCAAAATGGTTTTTTATCGATACCGGCATGAAAAGAAAAAAAAGGAAACGGAATTATGGCTGAAAAATCGGGATACGGAAAAAAAGTGCTTGTGGCCGGAGCTACGGGCAAAACGGGCACTTGGGTCGTCAAGCGGCTTTTGCACTATGGCGTACCGGTCAGGGTCTTCGTTCGTTCGGAGGAGAAAGCGAGAAGCCTGTTCGGTGACGGCGTCGAAGTGGCCATCGGCAAAATCCAGGATGCCGAGGCGATCGGCCAGGCGGTCAGTGGCTGTGACGCGGTCATCTCCGCACTCGGCTCCTCGTCGATAAGCGGCGAGGCCTCGCCATCGGAGGTTGACCGCGACGGCGCGATCAGGCTGATAGACCAGGCTGCCAAAGCTGGCGTGAGCCATTTCGCGATGGTCAGCTCCATCGGAGTGACCAAATGGTTCCATCCGCTCAACCTGTTCGGCGGCGTACTGAGCATGAAGCTTGCCGCCGAGGAGCATCTGCGCAAAACCTTTGCCGCCGCGGGGCGCTCGTACACGATTGTCCGCCCCGGCGGCCTCAGGGATAGCGAGCCGCTTCAGCACCGGCTTCATGTCGAACAGGGCGATCACTTGTGGAACGGCTGGATGAACCGGTCGGACGTTGCCGAGCTGGCCGTACTGTCGCTGTGGGTCGAAAAGGCGGCCAACAAAACCTTCGAGGTCATCATCGACGCCCCCGAACCGCAGCAGTCGCTCGCAGGCTATTTCGACAAGCTGTCGTAAGAGCGGAATCGGGAGGCCCGCCCGCCGGAGCTTCGAGCTGTCGAGGCTCCGGTTATGGCAGGTGGTTGGCAATCGCGAATGGGCGGTTCAGATTTTTTTTGCCGGAAGGATAGAACCGATGGCGTTCGCAACGGTGTTGACTCCCGACTGGGCGACCGAAATGGCCGAGTTGGCCACGGCTCCCGCCAGGTTGACCACCGCGCCTCCAAACTCGCCGAGCGCGCCGGTCACGGTTCCGGCAGCCTCGCTCACCGTCTTGACTGATGCCGAAACAGCGTCCGTCACGCTCTGCGCGGCGCTGGTGACTGCGGGCACTGCGGACTGGATGGTATTGGAAACGAGATTGAGCTGGTTAACGCCTGCTTCCGTTATGCTTTTGACGGCGAAGTCGAATGACTTCATCGTGTCGATTTTTTCTTCGTCTGCCATAATGCATCTCCTTTTTTGATAGTGAGTTGAACCTTCGAGTAATTGATGTCTATCCCGGCGTGGTCAGCAAATGCTGAGTACCG
Source organism: Chlorobaculum thiosulfatiphilum (assembly GCF_006265165.1). Classification (GTDB taxonomy): domain Bacteria; phylum Bacteroidota; class Chlorobiia; order Chlorobiales; family Chlorobiaceae; genus Chlorobaculum; species Chlorobaculum thiosulfatiphilum. Next base: position 137,284 of record NZ_VDCH01000002.1, on the reverse strand, counting down.
TGAAAATTAACAGCGCGGGTATTTCTGTAAAAATGTACTCATTCGCGGATAACCCTTCAAGCGAAGGGCGAACGGAAAACAAAAAAAGGGCGCTGTAGCCCTTTTTTTGTTTAGACACGAGTGATGTTCACTCCTGAAATCTGCTTTTCACCTCTTTTGTCGGCGTGGCATAACCGGAATACCTCGGAGAGGAGCCTTTCAGCCCTGCACTGCCACCATAAAGATGGGGATAGGCATTCGCGCCGAGTCTTTTGGTGGTTTTGCCGATATTCTCAAGAGCGTCACCGACTACCCACCAGTGGCCATCGATAAATACCTCAAGAAACCTGCCATAGGCTTCAGCTCCCTGGACGAATGCTCCGGCTGGGTTGTTCATGGTGAAAATTTCCTTGTTATGATATGAATGGTCACAATTTAACGCAAGTTAAAAAAAATAACATACCGGCGCAACACCGATTTGTCGGTGTTTTACCAGTCAGGCTAACATGCGCAGGCACATGAGCAGTTCCTGACCGCCGAACGGCTTTTTGAGCGTGGCATTCGCCCCGACGGCATCGGCAAGCAGCAGGAAGTTTTCAGGACCGGCTTTCCCGCCACCCGATATGGCCAGAATTTTCAACGTCGGATTGATTTTGCGTACCTCCATGATGGTTTCGATTCCCTCTTTCTCAGGCATGATCAGATCGGTGATGATGATGGAGATATCTCTCTCTTGCTGAAGTTTTATCAGCCCTTCAGCGCCGTTTTCTGCTTCGGTTACGACGTAATTTTCCTTTTTCAAGGTTGTGGCTATGAACTTTCTGACGGATGGATCGTCGTCGATGACAAGAATTTTCATGTTTCTTTAAGGGGATTTGGTTGATGAGAGAACTTCGTTGACCGCCGAGGCCAACTGGGCGAGTTTGACCGGTTTTTTCAGCAGACGGTTTATACCATAGTGCTTTAGCGGCGTGTCGTGGTCAATGATTTTACCGTATCCGGTCATCAGAATGACTGGAATCGAGGGAGAAATTTTGTGAATTTCGCTGGTCAGCTGGATGCCGGTCATGTCGGGCATGGTCAGGTCGGTGATGACCAGGTCGAACTGATTGGCTTGCTCTCTGAAAAGATTCAGCGCCTCGACAGGAGATTTTTCGGCGCGGATGTTGTAGCCCAGTTTGGTCATCATGATCGTCACCATCTGAACCGCCGCCGGTTCGTCATCGACAAAGAGGACATTGGCGGTATATTTCGCGGGTTGTAGCTTTTCCTCCGGACTGTTGCTGCTTTTGTTTTCGACAACCGGCAGCCAGACATGGAATGTCGATCCCTTGCCCGGGTCGCTTTCGGCGCTGAGTTGTCCGTTGGCGGCGGTTACGATGCCATGAACGACCGACAGGCCAAGTCCTGTGCCTTTTTCGATTGATTTGGTCGTAAAGAATGGTTCGAAAATACGCTCTATGGTCGGTTCGTCCATGCCGGTTCCGGTATCTGAAACGGTCAGTTCGATATAGTTGCCATCAGGCAGCTTCGGGACGACTGACGGCGCGCCGTTTTCGGCGCTGATTTCCCTGAGACCGATCTTCAGGACTCCGCCGGTTTGCTCCATCGCGTGGAAGGCGTTGGTGCAGAGATTGACGACGACCTGGTGCATCTGGGTCGGGTCGGCAAGAACGTTGCGGCACGAATTGTCGATATGCTCTTCGATGGTAATGGTCGATGGCAGCGAAGGACGCAAAAGCTGTATGGCTTCGTCGATGATCTCCTGGATGCTTACCGACGCGGCTTTGCCCTCCTCGGCCCTGCTGAAGGTCAGAATCTGGCCTACGAGCTTTTGGGCGCGTTCGGCAGCCTGCATGATTTCAGCGAAATATTCATGCATCGGATCATCCTCGCCAATGCCGGCAAGCCCCATTTCAGAGTAACCGAGAATCGGGGTCAGGATGTTGTTGAAATCGTGAGCGATGCCGCCGGCAAGGGTGCCGATGGTTTCAAGCCGCTGTGATTTGCGCAGTTGCGCTTCGAGTTGCCGCGCCTCTTCGAGGCTGGTGATCCGGTCGGTTATTTCGCACAGGAGGCCGTCGATTCCCGAAAAAAGGCCATCATCCGAGAACAATGATCTCATGTGGTCTTCGATCCAGCGCACCCCTCCCTCCGGGGTGGCAATCCGGTACACCAGCGTCCGGGATTGCGGGGCTTCCCTGAGTTTGCTGTACGCGCCGGCCACCATGTGCCGGTCATCATGGTGAATCATCGAAAGGGTGTTGAACAGAGGAGTTCCATGATGCTCGGACGCGAGCGCTTTCAGAAACTCGGGAGGCTTGGTGCGGATGATGGTTTGCCCAGCCGCATCGATGTGGTACATCGCTCCCGGGATATTGTCGATAAGGGCTTGCAACTCTTCTTGCGCTTTTTTTGCGTCCGGTTTGCATTTATCGCGCTGAGCGTCCAATGCCTGCCGCGATCCGGTGAGCTGTGACGGTTTGCCATTCCGGTCGCGGCGGGTGATCTTGCCCCGATCGACCACTCGGATCCATTCGCCACTTTTGTGGCGCACACGCAATTCGAGATCAAGAGCGCCCTCCGCTGCGTCAAGAAACTCGTCCATCGAGCTGGCGACCAGCCCGAGATCATCCGGATGGCACAGTTCGCGCCACTTTTCAATGGTCATCGCGCCGAACTCGGCAGGGCCGTGACCGGTTATGTTCGCCCATTGCCGGTCGATACGGATCGTTCCGCTCTCGACCTCCCACTCCCAGAATCCCGCGCGCGCCGATTCGAGGGCGGTATCCAGAGCCTCGGCCCGCTGTTCGGCTATCGCGGCCCTGCTTTCAAGCATGGCGATCTTTTTCTCAAGCGCCACGATGCCGCCCTCGGGCATCCTGCTGTCAGCGCCTGCCGGCGAATCCGGGTGGTGACTGTCCATTACTGAAAGTTTGTTGCTTTGCGCAGTTCACTGATGAATCGGTTTTCTGACATTTCAAATCGCGCAAATCCGGCCTATCGGTTCAGCTCGTCGATGATGCTCAACAGCTCGCAACTTTCGAACGGCTTGCACAGCGTGGCGTCGGCTCCGACGGCTTTGGCCCGGTTGAGATAGTTTTCCGGAATGCGGATGCCGCCTCCCGAGATGGCGACAATTCTGATCCAGGGAAAATCTTTCCTGAGTTCGCTGATCATGGCGATGCCCTCTTTTTCCGGCATGATCAGGTCGGTGATGACCATGCGTATCTCTGGCGTTTTCCTGAGAATCTGCAACCCTTCGTTGCCATTGGAGGCCTGAACGGTGCTGTAGCCGTCCTCTTCGAGAATGTCGCAGATCATCTGTCGGATGTCTTCCTCATCCTCGATGACCAGGATGGGATCGTTGCTTTTCATGGTTCGTCGTGTCTTCGATGTTATTCAGAAACCCCGTTCCGGTTCGTTGCAGCGTGGACGGGATGCGGGAGCATGACCGGCAAATATATGCTCACAAGATACAGCTTTGTTTGCAAAAATGATTATTCCCGCGCCAAAGAGTCCTTGCCTGGAAGTAGCGCCTCGACTACGGCTGTCGTCAGTATGTTGACCGTGACAGAAACTGCAATGTACCATGTCCATGCAAGACCGAGAAATTTGAGCAGGAACACCACCGCTATGCTGGCCAGCAGCCCGGCAATGAGGCTGGAAGAACGGTAATGCCTGCCGCTTTTCGAGAGCAGGAACAGGCCGAGCAGGCCGCCATAGGTGAACGAGGCGATCTCGAGGCCAAGCATGACAATCGCTTCGTTGCTTTCGTCGAACAGCAATGCGATGATGATGAGCACGACCGCCCACGCGAGGCTTATCACTCTCGATACCGTCAATGAAGTCCGTCCGCCGAGAATATCGTTCACGGTCGATGAGGCCAGCGAGTTTATGGCCGAGCTGTGGGTTGACATGGCCGCCGAGAGTACACCGGCGACCAGAAGACCTTTCAAGCCAACGGGCAGATAATGAACGATAAACCAGGCGAATTCACGATCCTTCTGCATCGGGACGCCGTGCATGAACATCCAGATCAGTGAACCGGCCAGCAGGAATACCGAAAACTGGAACAGCACGAACAGGCCGCTGCCAATCATCGCTTTTCGCGCGGCGCCGAGATCGCGGCAGCCCAGCACGCGCTGAACCATCATGAAATCGACGCCGTGCGAGGAGAGCGAAAGCAGTGTGCCGCCAATAAAAGCGCTGAAAAAGGCGAGCGGCTTGGTGAAAATATGCGGATCGGGATCGATGATTTTCAGCTTGCCCGCCGCAAAGAGCGCTACGGCAACGTCCGAAAGCGGCATGTCAAGGCTCTGGAACAGGAAGGCGACGGAGACGAGTCCGCCGAGCAGATAGAGGCCGAACTGAAAACTTTCGAGCCAGACCACCGCCTTGAGGCCGCCGGAGAGGGTATAGACCAGCGTCACCGTGCCGATGATGATGACCGAAAGCGGTAACGACCAGCCGGTGACCACCTGCACCACCACGCCCGCCGCCAGAAACCGGATGGCGTCGCCGAGGGTTCTGGTGATCAGAAAAACGACCGAGGCGACTTTCTGCATCGGTACTCCGAACCGGATGCCGATGACCTCGTAAATAGAGCTGACGCCGTGCTTGAAATACATCGGAAGCAGGATGATGCTCACCAGAATCCTGCCGACGATGTAGCCCATCGCCAGCTGCAGGAATGTCCAGTCGCCGCGATACGCCACGCCGGGTACGCTCACGAAGGTCAGCACCGAAGTTTCCGATGCGACGATTGAAAACATCGAGGCGATCCAGGGAAGCTTGTGGCTGCCGAGGAAATAGTCGCTGGTGCTTTTGTTGCTTTTTCCATGCCAGAGGCCGAAGAGCGTATTTCCGACCAGAAACAGGATGACGATAGCAAGGTCTATGGGGTGCATAATCGATGGTATCCGGGTCAGTTGTCGTAGAGATGAAACGTGGGCTTGATCGCCGCGAACGCCGCCTCGTCCCTTTCCCACGAAGCGATGACGGTTTCCGCCGGAGCGCCGCCGAGGATCATCGAGCGGATCGCTGAGCTTCCGGCAAGCAGGTCGAAGGCCGGGATGTCGTCCCGGAACTCGTACACGCTCTCCAGAAATTCGAGCTGCTCCGGCCAGAGTTCGCGCAAGGCGCAGGTCATGGCGACCGCCGTGGCAAAGGGGCGGAATCGGGCGTGGTCGGTGACGTGCAGATAAATGCCGCCAATTGCTTCGCCTGCGTACTTGTGGAAGGTCGGGCGGAACCAGGTCGGACGGAAAACGACGCCCTCCAGTGGCACCGACGCGAGTCGCTCGGCCAGGGCTTCCGGATCGACGAAGGACGCGCCGGAGAGCAGGAAGGGCGTGGTCGTGCCGCGTCCCTCCGAAACGTTCAGCCCTTCGAAAAGGCACATGCCGGGATAGACCTCCGCTGTCTCGAACGACGGCATGTTCGGCGAGGGCGGCACCCACGGCAGGCCAGTCTCCGGAAAGAGCATCTGGCGCGACCAGCCCTGCATCGCAATGACGCTAAGGTTGAGATCGAGCTTTTTGTAGTCGCGCCAGAAGTGGGCGATCTCTCCGGCGGTCAGTCCGTGGCGCACTGGCGTCGGCATGACGCCGACGAAGGAGTGAAACGCCGGGTCGAGCAGTGGCCCCTCGATCAGCTCGCCGCCGAGCGGGTTCGGGCGGTCGAGCACCATGATCTCGATGTCGAGTCCCGATGCGGCCTCCATGAAGAGCGCCAGCGTGTTGACGTAGGTGTAGTAGCGCGAGCCGACATCCTGAATGTCGAAGAGCACCAGGTCGAGTCCGTCGAGCAGCTCGCGGGCCGGGGCGAGCGACTGCTCGCTGTCTCCGTAGAGGCTCACGATCTGGCAGCCGGTGTCGGGCTGGCGCGTGACGGCGATCTGATCCTGCTCGACGGCGAACAGACCGTGCTCCGGCGAGAAGATTCTCGCGAGCCCCACACCGGCGCGGCGCAGGAGAACCCACGAATATTCGAGCTGCATCGAAACCGAGGTCTGGTTGGCGATCAAGCCGACGCGCCGGTTCTTCAGCATTTCGGGATTCCGGAGCAGTATGTCGAGACCGTTGATGACCATGCCGTTGCTGTTTGCGCTGTCAGGAGTTCAAAGCGGAATGCGGATGCCGGGCGCGGCGATGGCGTTTCGGAGCGTCTCGCCGCTCTCGACCGTCGTGCCGGGCAGGAGCACCGAGTGCTCCACGACGGCTCCGGCGGCTACCGCGCAGTTCGCGCCGACCACCGAATTTTCGACGCGGGCATCGGGGCTGATCGACGCATTTTCCGAAATCATGCAGGGAAAAAGGCCGATTGCGCGCTTCATGCGCTCCGAAAGCTGAAGAATACGCAAATTATCGTCGAGGTTCGCGCGGTAAAAGTTGGGCAGGGTGCCAATATCCTGCCACAATCCACGGTGCTCGAAAAAGGCGAGTCCTTCGTTGTCCACCAGCCCGAGGAATCCGGTTTCGACGATGCCGGAATACTCCGCTTTCAGGTGGCGGAAGATCGCCGGGCTGAACACGGCGGTTCCCGTGTAGATGAACGATGACGAGAGGCCGGTGCCGCGCTGGTTCCGGAAATCGAGCACTCGACCGCCGCGCAGGCCGACGTGGCCGATCTCTGTGGCGAGCGGCGTTTCGTAGAGCGCGAGCGTGCCGCCGCAGCCGGAGCGCCGGTGCGTTTCGATCAGCGCTTGCAGGTTCATGTTGCTGATGATGTCGCTGTTGATGAGCACGAAATCATCACCGCCGAGCAACGTTTCGCACCTCTTCAGTCCGCCGCCCGTGCCGAGAATTTCGCGCTCCTCCGAGAGCACGATTTCGAGGCTGCCGAAATCGTGCCGGTCGAAAAAGTCTCGCAACTGCTCCGGATGGTGGTGGATGTTGATGATCGCCTTGCGGATGCCCGCCTCCTTGAGCAGGAAGAGCGAGTAGCAGAGGCTCGGCACGTTCAGCACCGGCACGAGCGGCTTGGGTGTCGCGTCGGTCAGTGGTTGCAGGCGAGTGCCGAAGCCCGCGGCGAGGACGAAGGCGTTCATCGCGAAGTTCCGGGAATGAGCGGTTCGAGCAGGTGCCCCGCCACGGCGAGTTCGGGCCGGGCGTCGATGTAGGCCCGCAGGTAGCCGAGGGTCGCCTCGATGCTTGGCTCGAACGCGCGGTTGCCGATGATGGTGGTCTGGTAGCAGAAGGTGCCGACCGCCTTGACGTTGCGCTGAAAGGCCATCAGGTCGAAGAGCCGGAGATACTCCGCCTCGTCCATCGTCGTCAGTCCGGCTTCGCGCAGCCGCTCGAAATGGTAGCGCTTCAGCTCCTCGACCAGATACGGATCGAGCCGCACGTAGGAGTCGCGCAGGAGCGAGGCGGCGTCGTACTGCGGCAGGCCTATGCGGGCATCCTGAAAGTCGATGACGACCGGTTCGTCGCCGAAGAGCATGATGTTGCGGCTGTGGAAGTCGCGATGGTTCAGCACGAAATGCTCCGGCAGCACCAGCAGCCGGGCGATGGCGAGGAACTCGCCGCGAAGCTCCGCGATGGCGCGACCGTCGAGTCGCTCCGCGAAATAGCCTCGCAGGGCGTGTTCGATGAAGAAGTCGAACTCGAACATGAGCTTCTCCTTGTCGAAAGCGAGCGAAAAGGAAATCGCCGTGTCCGGCGTTTTTTCGTCCGGGCGGATTGACTGGATGCGCACGAGCAGGTCGATGATCTGGCGATAGCGAGCCGCAAGCCGGTCGCGGTCGAGCATCGGTATTTCGTCTTGCAGCATCAGGTCGCCGCAATCTTCGAGGCGCAGCAGCCCGTGCTCGCGGGCCACGCCAAGCAGCGCGGGGACACGAACTCCGTGCCTGTCGAAAAGGTCGCGCACGATCAGGAACGGGTAGTTTTCGGGCGCGGCGTCGCGGAATGCCGGATCGGCGCAGACGACCGATGCGCCGCGAGGGCTTGTCACCCTGAAGTACTGCCGGTTCGAGGCGTCGCCCTTGATGGTTCTGATGTCGAGCTGCGCCCGTTCTTCGGGCGGAAAGAGGAGTCGGATCGATTCCGGGAGTTCCATGTGGCGTGACAGGTGGATGCGGAGCCTAAAAAAAAAGCACCTTACACATGCGCATAAGGTGCTTGAGGTCAGGTGGTATGCCTTACTTCTTCGGTGCGATCGCGGCGGATACGCTCTGGAGAATCTGGGTGGCGGCGCCAGCGAAGTTGCCGACCAGGTCGGTAGCGGTCTTTCCGAGAGGCTCGGCAACGTCGGCCAAGGCTTTCAGAGCGGTGTTGGCAACGTCAAGCTGCATCTGGAAGAGCTTGCCGAAAGTTTCGGTAAGGGTGTTGATGGCGCCTGCGACATCGATGTTTGTTCCGTTTGACATGATGCTTATATGTTTTGAGTTGTTAGAAAGCACAAAAGAGAAATTCTCTGCACTCAGGCAAGGCTTTCGTGATAATGAAACAAAGCTAATATATTTTAAACAGTTGCGCAAGGGCAGGAATGTAAAAAAGGTGTTGACGATCCATTCTGTATCCAGGCCTGTACGTTCGGGCCTGGCGAAGAGGGTCAGAAAAAGGCGAGGACTTTTTGCAATCCGCAACTTCTGGCATGCGCAAGCTTTACAAAATTCTGAAGCTGGGGTTCCGGTCTGTTGCGTCTGGCGGCGCGATCCGTTCGCCTGACCTCATGCATCGCCACTGGCAATGGCGGCGGTAACTATCCGGAGTTTGCTGGTGCACGGAATTATTCCGTTGTTATATTGCTTTTGGCCTGCGAAGAAGTGTTCCCTGGCCTCAGGCCGGATGCTGCTCTTGGCCAGGTTTTTTATTCTGCGATTTGCCGATGAACCTGTTGAGCAGGAGCACCACGAAGATTCCGCCGATAAAGAAGCCGAGGGGAGCGAAAATGGTCGTGTAGTTGAAGGGATCAGTCATGGTCGATGCTTTAATAATTGCACGAAGTTACCTGAACGGGAAATGGTTTTCAACCGGTGAAAATAATCAAAAAACCGTCATTCCAACAGCTCTTTGGCTGTAACGCCAAGCTCCTGGCAAGTCGTATGCTCATACGGGCCGGAAAAAAGAGGGGGGAACTCTTGGTTTTTTGGAGACGTTCATTGAAAAAATCAAAAAATTTATTTCAAGATCAAGCGCTGTTGTTGTTATGGAGGTTATAGGTAGAAGCAGAGCCAAGGCGGTCATAGAGTCGCATCTGAACGATTCGGTGATCTATTTCTCCGATCATGTCAGGATTCTCAAGTGTAATCCATATTGTACCGGCGTCACGTACCTGAAGGAGCACGGGGTCTATCAGTGGATTTTCCAGGTCGATGACCCGCGTGAAAATCCTATCACGGCGGTCTTTTTCGTGACGCAGAACGAGGAGCATCTCGACGATTCGCGCACGGTTCCGGCTGGCCCCGTCTCTCCGGAGGAGACCTTTCCCGATTCCGCGGTGTCGGGCCGGTGCATCCAGTGGGTCAACGCCCCGAAAGCGCCCGATGTGCTGCTGAATGAAAAGAACACCTTTGTCGGACAGGCCAACACGCGGATTTGCCTCTACCACCTCGACGACCAGCGCACCGAGGTGCATTTCGAGACCGACATCACGCTCGACTTCGAACTCTCCTTTCCGCTCAATCTCATGCCGGAAGGCGTCCTCAAATTCATGACCGAGGCGATCATGTCGAAAATTATGCAGCAGGCCACCGAGAGTATGCTCTGCCAGGTGCAGGCCGATCTCTGCTGCACCACCGCCGAGCTGAACGCTTCCGGCGGCAAGGTCGAGCACTGAGGACGGTTTCCCGTGTTCCTGCCGTCGAAATTGTCATTGAAATCGATAGCTTCGCGAGCCGATCCACATTTCTCAAAAGTCCGATTGAAACCCGATGGAATGAAAAATCTGTCGGGTTTTTTGCATCCGGAGGAGTCCGGTTTTCGATTTCGATGCTCGCATCCAGCGATCTCCGTGCTTGACATCAAGTCTGTATGGAGGAGAATTACTGTTGCAGAGAGCGTTGTTTTTTTTATTTTTAATACCCTAACGGGGTATAGGTAAGGATTAAACAGTTTTCCCGTCAATGCGGGAACAGGGGACAGGCGATGAACGAAGAGTGCCGGATGGACGATGTGATCGTCAGGCTCAAGAAGGTGAACGGTCAGGTGCAGGCATTGATGAGAATGATCGAGACCGGGGAGGAGTGCGAAAAGGTGGTGACCCAGTTCCAGGCGGCCAAGGCAGCTCTCGACAACACCTTTTCCCTTGTGCTGAACCGGAACCTGAAGAACTGTCTGAGCCGACAAGATTCAGAAAGCGTGGAAAAGATTATCAAACTCATATCGAAACAATAGATGACCAAGATGGCAACCAAAAGGTTTTTCGCCCTGCTCGTGGCGGGTCTCGCGACTTGTTCGCAGGCCGACGCGGCCACCATGAGACTGTCGCTCGACGACGCACTGAAGATCGCCCGCGAGCGCAACACCATGCTCAAGGCGGCCCGCGCCAAGAATGAACAGGCCGACGCGCGAGTCATGCAGAGCCGCCAGGCTTACCTGCCGAAGGTGACGCTCTCCGAAACCGTCATGCACTCCAACGATCCCGGCGCGGTGCTGGTGGGCAAGCTCCAGCAGGAGAGTGCCTACTACAATTTTAATACTACGCCTCCCGATTTTGGTGACTTTGCGCTGGACAAGCTCAATCATCCCGCGGCGATCACCGATTTCCACACCAGCCTCCAGGTGCAGCAGCCGATTTACAACCGCGACGCCATCATTGGCCGCTCGATGGCCCGGAGCGCCCGCAAGGCGCAGGGTTTCATGACCGACCGCGCGGTTGAAAGCATCGACCTGAATGTCAAGAAAGCCTTTTACGGTCTCATTCTCGCCAAGAAGAATCTCGATGCCACCGAACAGTCGATCGGCATCATGCAGCGCTACAGCAGCGAGGCCGCGCGCGGTTACTCGGCCGGTCTGGTGACCAAGTCCGACAAGCTCTCCACCGAGGTGCGCCTTGCCGAACTGCGTGACCAGAAGCTCCAGATTCAGGACGCCATCCGCAACGCGCAGGATGCGCTCCGCACGATGCTCGCTCTCGGCCCGGACGACACCGTCCAGCCGGTCGGCGACCTGAAGGTCGATGCAAAAATTCCGGCTTCGGCGGCGTCGGCAAACGCCGATGGGCGCAGCGACCTCAAGGCGCTCGAAGCCTTCCAGGAGGTCACCGGTTACCAGCATGACATGGCTCGCGCGCAGTACCTGCCGAGGGTGAACGCTTTCGCCCAGCAGAACTGGCACGATAACAGCTTTCTCGGTACCGAGGGGTCGAGCTGGACGATCGGCCTGAATGTGCAGTGGAACATTTTCGACGGCATGGCCACCAAAGGCAAGGTGCAGGAGGCCAAGGCCCAGGCGCTCGAAGCCCAGTACAACTTCCAGGCGGCAAAGGAGCAGAGCGACATGGAGATCGCCATGTCTCGCCGTGCTCTGGTCTCTTCGCGCGAGCGTATCGCCGTGACGCAGAAGTCGCTCGAAGCGGCCAAAGTGAGCTTCGATTTCATCGGCGAGCAGTTCAGAACCGGCATGGCCATGACCTTCGAGCTGCTGATGCGCGAACAGGCGTGGAGCTGGGCGAAGATGCGCCTCAACCAGGCCAGGTACGACTACTGCATCGCCAAAAGCGAACTCGAATATTACAGCGCCCGTTGAATTTTTTTCAGTCGTGACCGCAAAACTGAAAACCATGAAAGGCATGAACACTCGAATCATCGCGCTGCTTTTCCTGATGCTTCCCGCGCTGCTCGCCGCGTGTGGCGGCCATGAAAAGAAGCAGCCCGCATCGCCATCCGCCGGAGTGACGGCTCCCGTCGCCATTGGTAACATCGCGACCGTCACGGAGTCGGTTGATGGCGCTGGCCGGAAGAGGTTGCTCGTTCCGGCTTCGTCGATACTCAGAAAAGCCGGTACCGATCAGGTTTTCGTTGTCGGCCCGGACAGCATCGTTACGCTGCGGTGGGTCAGCACCGGCCACACTCTGGGCGCAAGCACCATCGTGCTCAGCGGCCTCGCTCAGGGTGAGCAGGTTGTCGAGTCACCTTCGGCAGAGCTGCGCGAGGGCGCAAGAATTACTATAGACACGCACACGCAAGACAGAGCGAAGGAGGCTCAACACCAATGAATGAAGGTATAGCCGGGAGGCTTGCAAAGCAGTTTATCAACTCGAAGATAACGCCGCTCCTCATGCTGGCCGCTCTTCTGGTCGGCATCATGGCGACGTTCATGACGCCGCGCGAAGAGGAGCCGCAGATCGTCGTGCCGATGGTCGATATTTACATTCCCTATCCCGGCGCGACCGCCGCCGAGGTGCAGGAGCGCGTGGCCAAGCCTGTCGAACGCGCCGTGACCGAAATCAAGGGGGTCGATTACGTCTATTCGACCTCGATGCCCGATTTCGCCCTCGTGACTGTTCGTTACAAGGTTGGCGAGAGCGCCGAGGAAAGCATGGTCAAGCTCTGGGCCACCCTGATGAAATACATGGACAAAATGCCGCCCGGCGCACAGATGCCGCTCATCAAGAAGGTCTCCATCGACGACGTGCCGGTGCTCAACCTCACTTTCTGGAGCAAGGACAAGAGTCCGTACGAGCTTCGCCGGATCGCCGTAAGCGTGGCCGACCAGCTCAAGCAGACCCAGAATATCGGTGACGTCGAGATCAAGGGGGGCCTCAAACGCCAGATCAGGGTGCAGCTCGACAAGGGCAAACTGATGCGTTTCAACATCACGCCGCTGCAAATCGCCCGTCAGATACAGAGCACCAACAGCCAGATGACCTCGGGTGATTTCAAGGATTTCAACGAAAATATCGTTGTCAAGTCGGGCAAATTCCTGCAAAGCAAGGAGGATGTCGGTAACATCGTGGTCGGCATCTACGGCGTCGCGCCGGTGACGCTGAAAGATGTGGCCACCATCACCGACGGCCCGGAAGAGGTCAACAACTACGCCGCATTCGGCTGGGGCGCGGCCTCCGGCGAAAAGGACAAGGCGGACTATCCCGCCGTGACGCTCACGGTCGCCAAGAAGCAGGGCACCGACGCCACCGCGCTTGCCGACAAGGTTCTGGAGAAGGTTGACGGCATGAAAGGCTCGGTCATTCCTGCCGATGTGACCGTCACCGAAACGAGGAACTATGGCGAGACCGCTTCGGAAAAAGTGTTCACGCTGCTCGAACACCTCATCATGGCGGTGGTCGCCGTGACGATCGTGGTCGGTTTCTTCCTCGGCTGGCGCGGCGCGCTCGTGGTCTTCATGTCGGTGCCGATTACCTTCGCGCTCACGCTGCTGGTTTACTTCCTGCTCGATTACACGCTCAACCGGGTGACGCTCTTCGCGCTCATCTTCGTGACCGGCATCGTGGTTGACGACTCGATCATCATCGCCGAGAACATTCACCGCCACTTCGCTATGAAGCGCCAGCCGCGCCTCCAGGCGGCCATCACGGCCATCAGCGAAGTCGGCAATCCGACCATTCTGGCCACCTTCACGGTTATCGCGGCGGTGCTGCCGATGGTCTTCGTCTCCGGCCTGATGGGGCCTTACATGAGCCCGATGCCGATCGGCGCTTCGATGGCGATGATCTTCTCGCTTTTGGTCGCGCTCATCGCCACGCCGTGGCTCTCGTTCCGCCTGCTCAAGTCCGACGAGGGCAATCACGAGGAGTACGACATCAAGAAGACCGGTTACTACAAAATGTTCGACAAGGTGCTGACCCCCTTCATCGACAGCACCTTCAAGACCTGGGTGGCTTTCGGCGTGGTTGGCCTGATGCTGGCCGGCGCGATCGCCATGGTTCCGCTCAAGATGGTGGAGATGAAGATGCTGCCGTTCGACAACAAGAATGAGTTCCAGGTTATCATCGACTTGCCGGAGGGCACGGCGCTCGAACGCACCGCCCAGGTGGCCAAGGAGATTTCGGGTTATCTGAAAACCGTGCCGGAGGTGCAGAGCAGCCAGTACTACGTCGGCGTCAACGCGCCGATCAACTTCAACGGTCTGGTGCGCCACTACTATCTGAGGCGCGGCGACAATATGGCCGATATCCAGGTGAACCTGGTGCACAAGGGCGACCGCAGCGCGCAGAGCCACGACATCGCCAAGCGCGTACGCTCCGGTGTGCAGGAGATTGCCAACAGGTATGGCGCCAACGCCAAGATCGTCGAGATTCCGCCAGGCCCGCCGGTGCTCTCCACCATCGTAGCCGAGATTTACGGCCCCGATGAGGCTTCGCGTGTCGCGCTCGCCAAAGAGGTCAAAAAGGCGTTCGCCTCGACCCCCGGCGTCGTTGACGTTGACTGGATGGTCGAGGCTGACCAGAAGGTTTACGACCTGGTGATCAACAAGGATAGGGCCGCCTTCCGTGGCGTGACTCCCGAGCAGATCGCCCAGACCCTGCGCATGTCGCTGGCTGGCGTCGATGTCGGCATCGTGCACCTGCCGGACGAACTCGAACCGGTCACGATCCAGCTTCGCCTGCCGAAGGCCGACCGCACTTCGCTGAAGGACTTGTCCAACATCTTCGTGCAGTCGCAGGGCATGAACTCCCTGACCACGCGCCTCCGTCCGGGTCAGCAGATTCCGCTCTCCGAGCTGGTGACGATCAAGGAGAAAATCCAGGACAAGAGCCTCTTCCGCAAAGACCTGAAAGATGTGGTTTACGTGACCGCCGACGTGGCTGGCGTGACCGAAAGCCCGGTCTATGCGATGCTCGAACTCGACAAGAAGATCGAGGCGATCAAGGCGCCCGGCGGCTACAAGGTCAGCCCACTCTACACCGCGCCGCCCAAGACCGGCGACAAGCCCGCCCTGAAGTGGGACGGCGAGTGGCAGATCACCTTCGAGGTGTTCCGCGACCTCGGCACGGCCTTCGCCGTGGTGCTGGTCATCATCTACATGCTGATCATCGGCTGGTTCCAGTCCTTCAAGACGCCGCTGATCATGATGATCTCGATTCCGCTGAGCCTGGTCGGCATCATTCCCGGCCACTTCATTCACCACGCTTTCTTCACGGCCACGAGCATGATCGGCATGATCGCGCTTGCCGGCATCATGGTGAGGAATGCGGTGCTGCTCATCGACTTCATCCAGATTCGCCGCGAAGAGGGGATCGGCCTGAAGCAGGCGGTCATCGAGTCGGCGGCGGTCAGAACCCGCCCGATCATTTTGACCTCCGGCGCGGTGGTTATCGGTTCGGTGGTTATGCTTTTTGATCCTATCTTCCAAGGTTTGGCCATCTCGCTCATCTGGGGCGGTGTGCTCTCGACCATCCTGACGCTGGTTGTCGTGCCGCTGGTTTACTACCTGAGCGAAAAGAAGGGCGAGAAAAAGAGGCTCGAAAACATGAAGTCGGCATAACCCCAAAAAGATACATCTGATGAAAATGATCGCTATCATAGGAGACGAACAGACCCGTCCGCTGATTCGCAAGATGTTCACGGCGCACCAGGTCAGCCTCTTCAGCAGCATCGCCATCAGGGGCTGCTCATGCGAGTCGGGCGGAGAGCCGGTCGCCTGGTGGCCCGCGGGCAAGGATATCCCCACGGCCTATTCGTCGCTCTGCTTCGCCATTCTCGATGACGAGAAAGCGGAGAAGATCATGAGCGACATCGAGGCGACTCCTGTCGCCGCCGATCCGGCCTTTCCGGCAAAGGCGTTCATGATGAATGTCGAAAAGATGATCTGAGGAGCGTGGCCATGAGTGTGCAGGTAGAGCAGATCAGGACGGGCGGAGATCGCAATTTCGGCTATCTCTGCTCGGACGAGGCGACTGGCGAGGCGTTCGCCGTCGATCCGTCGTACTCGCCGGAAGCGGTGGTCGATGCCGCCGCCCGGCGCGGCTGGCGGCTTGTCCACGCTTTCTGCACCCACGGCCACGGCGACCACACCAACGGCAATGAGGCGTTCGAGCGGCTGACCGGGCTGCGGGTGCTGCTCTTCGGCGACCGCGACGCCCGGTCGGGAATCGAGGTGGCGCACGGCGCGCGCTTCCCGCTCGGCGAGGGCGGCGTCGAAGTCATCCAAACCCCCGGCCATACGCCGGACTCGATCTGCCTCTTGGCTGGCGACGCGCTTTTTACGGGCGACACGCTCTTCGTGGGCAAGGTCGGCGGCACGTGGAGCGAGGCCGATGCGCGGCAGGAGTGCCATTCGCTGCACGAGCGGCTGATGACGCTGCCGGAGGCGACCAGAGTATTTGCCGGTCACGATTACGGCGTCGCGCCAAGTTCGTCCATCGGCAGGGAAAAAACTACGAACCCCTTTTTGCTTCAGCCTGACGTAGAATCGTTCATTGACCTGAAAAACAACTGGGCGGCCTACAAAAAAGCGCATGGAATCAGCTGATTTTTTTGTCAGCCTCTTGATTTTTCACTCTTCTTTGCTTTACTTAAACGATAATGCTTTTTGCGGATTCATGTCCCAAAAAGCAAGCCTACCTTTCGTGAGATTAGTCTGACATAGCAACGACGCTATTAGTTTTCAAGCAATAGTAATGGGACACTCCGTCCTTTTTTTAAACGAGAGAACATCGACATGGATCAGCTCATCACTTTACGGACCCTTCCGGTTTCCGCCCTCATGCAGAAGGATTTCCATACCATCAAGGGCAGCTCGACCGTTGCCGAAGCGTTGCAGCTCATGAAAAAGAGCGGAGAGAGCGGCCTTATCGTCGAGCCTCGCAACGAGGATGACTGCTACGGCATCGTGACCGAAAAGGACATTCTCGAAAAAGTGATCGATCCGGGCGAAGACCTTCACCGCGATCCCTGGAACACCCCGGTTTTCCAGATCATGAGCAAGCCGATCATCAGCGTCAATCCGAGCATGAGGATCAAGTATGCGTTGCGTCTGATGAAACGCGCCAATGTAAGGCGTCTCACCATCATGGATGGCAACAAGGTTATCGGCGTGCTCAATATGACGGACGTTCTCCATCGCGTCGAGGACCTTCCGGTGCATGACGACCATATCGCTCTGTAAGCCAATCCCTTTTTGACCGTATCCTGGTCGAGGTCGTTTCATCATGAAAGCACGGGCGAGCCGCAGCAGGCGGCCAGCCCTTTTTCCAACCAGCACGTCTGCCACGCGGCAGTTGCGCAAGGATTTCCGACTGTTTATGAAACCATTTGATATCGTCATCGTCGGTGGTGGCGGTGCCGGACTTTACGCGGCCATGGAGGCCATGAAGACCAATCCGGGGCTGAACATCGCCGTGCTTTCAAAGATCTATCCGAACCGCTCCCACACCTCGGCGGCGCAGGGCGGAGCCAACGCGGCGCTGGCCAACAAGGCCAAGGACGACACGGTCGAGATGCACATTTTCGATACCATCAAGGGCAGCGATTACCTCGCCGACCAGGATGCCGTCGAGGTGCTCTGCTCCGAAGCTCCCAAGATCATCCGCGAACTCGACAACATGGGTACGCCGTGGTCGAGGATGGATGACAAGACCATCGCCCAGCGTCCCTTCGGCGGAGCGGGCCGTCCCCGCTGCTGCTACTGCGCCGACAAGACGGGTCACACCATTCTCCAGACCCTCTACGAACAGTGCCTGCGCAAGGGGGTGTTCTTCTTCAACGAATATTTTGCGCTCGAGCTCTCCGTGGATGGCAGCCGTTCGCGCGGCCTGATCGCCATGAACATCAAGACCGGCAAGGTCGAGGCCTTCCCGGCCAAGACGGTCATTTTCGCTACCGGCGGCTACGCCAAGATGTACTGGAACCGTTCCAGCAACGCGGCGGGCAACACCGGCGACGGTCAGGCGATCGCTTACCGCGCGGGCATTCCGCTCAAGGATATGGAGTTCGTGCAGTTCCACCCCACCGGCCTGCGCAAGAGCGGCCTGCTCGTCACCGAGGGTGCGCGCGGCGAGGGCGGCTATCTGGTCAACGCGGAGGGCGAGCGCTTCATGAAGCGCTACGCTCCCGAAAAGATGGAGCTTGGCCCGCGTGACCTCGTTTCCCGCTCGCTCGAAACCGAAATTCTCGAAGGTCGCGGCTTCGACAGCCCGGCTGGCAAATACCTGCATCTCGATCTTCGCCATCTCGGCGCCGATATCATCAAGTCGCGTCTTCCGCAGATCAGGGAGATGTGCATGTACTTCGAGGGCGTCGATCCGATCGATGAACCCGTGCCGGTCAGGCCCACGGCTCACTACTCGATGGGCGGCATCGATACCGACAATTTCGGACGCACCATCATCGAGGGGGTCTATGCCGCCGGCGAGTGCGGCTGCGTTTCGGTGCACGGCGCCAACCGCCTGGGCGGCAACTCGCTGCTCGACATTCTGGTTTTTGGCCGCATCACCGGAAGGGCTGCCGCCGAAGAGGCGTCGCAATTCAATCCCTCCGCCATTCCTGCATCCGAAGTGGACGAAAAAGAGCACGAACTCCGCAGCTTCATGCAGCCGCGAGGCCATTACGAGCGCTACGGCACGTTGCGCGAAGATTTGGGTCACACGCTCGGCGCGAACGTCGGCATCTTCCGCGAAGCCTCGAAGATCAAGCAGGGCATTGCCGATGTCGAAAGCCTCAGGGAGCGCTTCGGGCACGTCAGGGTTTTCGATACCGGCGACGTTTACAACACCAACCTGCTCCAGGTGCTCGAACTGAAGAACATGCTCGATCTGGCCGAAACCGTTGCCGAGGGCGCGCTTGTCAGGGAGGAGAGTCGCGGCTCGCACACCAGGACCGATTTCCCGACTCGCGACGACGAGAAGTGGCATAAGCATACCATTTACACCTACGATGGAGGACGCCCGAAGCTCACCTACAAGCCGGTGACGATGGGACGCTACGAGCTTCAGGAACGAACCTATTAATTCGAAGGATTTTCAATGAGCGATTCAACGATACAGCATCATGAGGAGAGCCGGGATGTGACCTTCAGGGTTCACCGGTTCAATCCCCAGGTTGACAGCAAGCCCTATTTCGATGATTACACGATCAAGCTCGAAAAAGGTATCACCGTGCTCAGGGCTCTCAACTATATCAAAGAGCATGTCGATTCGACGCTGACCTTCCGGGCGTTCTGCCAGGCAGGCATCTGCGGCTCCTGCGCCATGAGGATCAACAACATGTCGAAGCTCGCCTGCACCACCCAGGTCTGGGACGAACTCGACAAGGCCCGCGAGCCGGGCGTCATCAAAATCGAACCGCTCCGGAACCTTCCGCACATCAAGGATCTGGTGGTCGAGATGGATCCGGTGGTTGGCAAGATGAAGAAGTACTCCAACTGGGTGGATTCCAGAATGCCCGAAGAGCAGTGGGGCAAAAAGGAGTTTCTCGTTTCCGAGGAGGAGTTCCAGATCTACGACAAGGCGACCGACTGCATTTTGTGCGCTTCGTGCGTTTCGGAGTGCACGATTCTGCGGGCGCACAAGGAGTATGTTTCACCCGTGGTGCTGCTCCGCTCGTACCGCATGAACGCCGACAGCCGCGATGGCATTCACGACCAGCGTCTGGCGGGTCTGGTGCAGGATCACGGCGTGTGGGACTGCACACATTGCTACCGCTGCCAGGAGACCTGTGTCAAGAACATTCCCATCATGGACGCCATTCACGGCATTCGCGAGGACGCCATCGAACGCCGCGGCACCAAGGACACCAGCGGCGCGCGCCATGCCGAAGCTTTCATGGATGACATCGAGAAGAAGGGCAGGCTGGTCGAGGCCACGCTGCCGATCAGGACCAACGGCCTGGCATGGACGCTCAAAAACCTGCTGCCGATGGCCGTCAAGATGATAATCAAGCGCCGCACCCCGCCTCCGCCGCCTCTGGTCAAAGCCTCGAAGGGCATTCAGTCCCTGCGCAAGGAGATGAAGGAGATGGCCAGCCATGTAACGAAGGATCACGAAAAAAAATCCGGAGAATAGCAGTATGAAGCGTTACGCCTATTATCAGAGCTGCATCAACGAGGCGATGACCAAAGAGGTCGATCGTTCGATCGATCTCTGGCAGCATGATCTTGGCATCGAGCTCGTCAAGTTGCACGAAAGCGTTTGCTGCGGCGGCAGCAATCTCGACTACGTCAGTCCAAAGCAGTTCGCGCTGGTCAACGCGCGCAATATTGCTCTTGCCGAAAAGCAGGGTCTCGATCTGATTGTCTCTTGCAATACCTGCCTGATGACGATCAGAACCGCCAAGAAAAAACTCGACGAGTCGCCAGCCCTGCGGGCCGAGGTCAACGAGATTCTCCGGGAGGAGGGACTCGAATATCGCGGCACCTCGGAGGTGCGGCATCTGCTCTGGGTGCTCATCGACGACGTTGGCCTCGACGTCATTCGCAAGAAGGTGAAAAACCCTCTCTCGAAGCTCCGTATCGCGCCGTTCTACGGCTGCCATATTCTCCGTCCCTCGACCGTGCTCGGCAAGGACAATCCGCTCGAGCCGACCTCCCTCGATATGCTGCTCGACGCGCTTGGCGCCAGGTCGATTCCCTACGAGCACAAGAATCGCTGCTGTGGTTTCCACACGCTGCTGGTCGCCGAGGAGGAGTCGCTGAACGTGGCCGCCGAGGCATTGAAGGAGGCGATGGACGAGAAGGCGGACTTCATCGTCACCCCCTGTCCGCTCTGCCATACCGTGCTGGACGGCTATCAGGCCAAAGCGCTCAAGCACAACGGCATCAAAGGCTCGATTCCGGTCTATCACCTCTCCGAAGTGGTGGGCCTGGCGCTCGGCTACTCCGAACGTCAGCTCGGCATCAAACGCCACATTGTGACGGTTTGATCGAACTCATCGCGGGTGCCCGGCAAAGGCGCCCGCCTGTTTTAAAATCCGGCTGAAAAAGCGTACCTTTGCACCTGATTATTTTAATGTCCGCAAGATTTCCGGGACAGCTCTTTTCCCAACATCAATAACCACTTGCACTCCATGCTCAAAAATGATCTTTTTATCAGGGCGTTGAAAAGGCAGTCGTGCCCCCGTACTCCAATCTGGGTCATGCGCCAGGCTGGCCGTTACCTCCCGGAATATCGCGCCGTCAGGGAAAAAACCGACTTCCTGACTCTCTGCAAAACCCCTGAACTGGCTTGTGAAGTCACCATCCAGCCGGTCGATCTGATGGGCGTGGACGCCGCAATCATCTTCTCCGACATCCTCGTCGTCAACGAAGCGATGGGCATGAATGTCGAGATCATCGAGACCAAGGGCATCAGGCTCACTCCTCCGATCCGCTCGCAGGCCGACATCGACAAGCTGATCGATCCCGACGTGGACGAAAAGCTCGGCTACGTGCTCGACGCCATTCGCCTCACCAAGAGGGAACTCAACGATCGCGTGCCGCTCATCGGCTTCTCCGGCGCGGCATGGACGCTCTTCACCTATGCGGTCGAGGGCGGCGGTTCGAAGAACTACGCCTGGGCCAAAAAGATGATGTACCGCGAGCCGCAGATGGCTCACCAGTTGCTCCAGAAGATCACCACCTGCATCAGCGCCTACCTCATCAAGCAGGTCGAAGCTGGCGCGGACGCCGTCCAGATTTTCGACTCCTGGGCAAGCGCGCTCTCCGAGGATGACTACCGCGAGTTCGCATTGCCCTACATCAAGCAGAACGTCGCCGCCGTGAAGGCCGCATACCCGGAAATTCCGGTGATCGTTTTCTCGAAGGACATGAACACCATTCTCTCCGACATCGCTGATACCGGCGCTGACGCTGTTGGCCTCGGCTGGAACATCGATATTGCCAAGGCTCGCAAGGAACTCGGCGATCGCGTCTGCCTTCAGGGCAACATGGATCCGACGGTGCTCTACGGAACTCCGGAGAAGATCAAATCCGAAGCCGCAAAAGTGCTCAAGCAGTTCGGCCAGCACAACGACCACTCAGGCCACGTCTTCAACCTCGGCCACGGCATTCTGCCCGACGTCGATCCGGCCAACCTGAAGTGCCTCGTCGAATTCGTCAAGGAAGAGAGCGCAAAGTACCACTGAGCCGCTTGTTCGATCCCGCTTTCAAAACTCCGCCTGCGCTTGCACGGCGGAGTTTTTTTTGATCGGTCGGGTCTGACCGATCCGTTCGATCCGACCGATCTTTTTTATATTGCAGGAAATTTTCAACAAAGCAGTTACGCAATGACCCAGCAGTGCAACTGTTCCGAGGGGTGCGGCGGCTCTGGCCGTTATGAAGAGCTGGTCCTTGAACGGATGCTCTACAGCGCGCGCCTCAAGGAAAGTGTCGCCCGGCGCGACAGCGACGTGATCGCGGCGATGGCGGCGATGATCGCCGAGACGTTTCGGAACGGAGGCAAGGTGCTGTTGTGCGGCAACGGTGGAAGCGCCGCCGACGCGCAGCATCTGGCCGCCGAACTCACTATCCGGTACCGCAGCTCGGTCAACCGCCCCGCGCTGCCGGCCATCGCCCTCTCGGCCGATACCTCGGCCTTGACGGCTGGCGCGAACGACTTCGGCTTCGACGAGGTGTTCGCGCGGCTTGTCGAAGCGTACGGTCGGCCCGGCGATATTCTTGTCGGACTTTCAACCAGCGGCAACAGCCCCAACGTGCTCAAGGCGCTCCGATTCGCCCGCCAGCGCGACATGAAGACGCTTGCCCTGCTTGGCGGCGACGGCGGCGAAATCAAGCCACATGCCGACCTCGCCGTGGTGGTTCCCCATACCGGCAGCGCCGACAGAGTCCAGGAGTGCCACATCGCCTTAGGCCACGTCATCGTGGAGCTTGTCGAAAAAATGTTAGGCTATGATTGATGAGAATTATGAATTATGAATGCTGAATTATGAATTGAGACTGTCGAACTGAAATTGTGTGTGGTGACGTTGTCCACACCGTCCGCCAAGTCCACGCTGTCCACTTTGTCCACCAAAATTAAACCAACCAACACTATGCAGGTACAGAACATAGAGGGTTCACTGAACGCATCTGGCTTAAAGTTCGGGATTGTGGTTTCACGTTTCAACGATTTCATCGGCCAGAAGCTGGTCGAAGGCGCAATCGACTGCATCGTGCGCCACGGCGGATCGGCTGAAGCGATCACCGTCATCCGCTGCCCCGGCGCGTTCGAGCTACCGGCGGTTACGAAAAAAGCAGTGCTGTCGGGCAAGTACGATGCGATTGTCACGCTCGGCGTGATCATCCGCGGCTCGACGCCGCACTTCGACGTGATCTCCGCCGAAGCCACCAAAGGCATCGCGCAGGTCGGCATGGAGGCGGGTATTCCGGTATCGTTCGGCGTACTGACCACCGAAAATCTGGAGCAGGCTATCGAGAGAGCTGGCACCAAGGCGGGCAACAAAGGCTTCGACGCCGCGATGACCGCCATCGAAATGGCCAATCTCTACAAGCAGTTTTGAGGGGAGGCTGGTTGCCTGCAATTTATTGTAGGGGCGGCTCTTGTGGCCGCCCTGACTCTCAGGAAAAGGACTGCAAGGACTTCAGGGAAAACAAGGACAAAAGGGGAAAAAAGGTATTACTGCGTCCCGATTCTTTCTTTTCCCATAAGTCCCATAGGTCTCATGATATCCATTCTTCCTATTAAGCGGCGCTTTTCTCCAGATTTTCGCTGATGACTTTGTAGCTCTTCTTCATCAGTGCTTCGGCCTTGCCGGGTTCTATCGGTTTGCCGATGATCATGCGCACCGTGCCGTGGTTGATCTTCAGGCTCTTTTTCGGGGTGATGCGGTTGCTGCCGATAATGGTGACCGGCAGCACCGGCACTTTTGCTTTCTCCGCAATGATGAATGCGCCTCGCTTGAAGGGCAGTATTTCTCCGGTTTTGGAACGGGTGCCTTCGGGGAAGATGTGGATAGAGCGCCCCTGTTTCAGGGTTTCAGCGGCCTGCAACATGCTTTGCAGCGCCTCCCGGTTCTGTCCCCGCTTGATGAATACATATCCTCCCGATTTCAGCGCTGGGCCGAACACCGGTATTTTGCCCAGCTCCTCCTTGGCCACGAACCTGAGATTGAGCTTCATCGCGCCGAGAATCAGCGGAATGTCCGCCATGCCAGCATGGTTGCTCACGACCAGGTAGGTGTCGCCGGGCCGGTAATTTTCTTCGCCCTCCACTTCGACGCTTATGCCGAGCACTCTGGCCGAAAAGCGTCCCCACCAGGCGGCAACCTTGTGAAAGCGATCGCCGGTCGGGTCGAACAGGTTCAGAACGAGCGCATAGAGCAGCCCGAAGAACATGACCGGGATGATCACCAGAAAGAAAAGCAGCGTCTGGATATTCATGGGCCAGCCGTTCAGATTGCTTGACGGTCGAGATCCGACAGGAAGCGTTCCAGCTCTTCGTACCGGTTGCCGATCAGGGTAGCTTTTTTCTGCTTGTTCATGATCTCCTCCATCGCTTCCGGAAGCGGCACCTCTTTGCCGGTGGCGGTCATGATTGCTTCGTCGAACTTGACCGGGTGAGCCGTCGAAAGCACGACGCCCGGCTTGCCTGCGTCGGCGTGATCCTTGCGATACTGGTCGAGTGCGCGGTAGCCGACGGCGGTGTGCGGATCCATGACATAGCCGTATTTTTCATGCACCGAACGGATTGTTTCGAGGGTGTCCGCATCCGACACCGCGATGCCGGTGATCTGTTCGCCCATCTTCCGGAAATCGTCGTCGAAGAAGTAGCGCAGCCGGGCGAAGTTGCTCGGGTTGCCTACGTCCATCGCCGTGGTCAGCGTACGGACGGTCGGCTTCGGTTCGTAACGCCCCTCGTCGAGATAGCGCGTGACGCTGTCGTTGGCGTTCGAGGCGGCGATGAAGTGGTCAATCGGGAAGCCCATCATTTTCGCCATCACGCCTGCGGTCAGGTTGCCGTAGTTGCCGCTCGGGACCGAGAAGATCGGCAGTGCGTCCGGCTGGCGCTGGCGTAATTGCAGGGCCGCCCAGGCGTAGTAGAACGACTGGGGAATGAGGCGCGAGATGTTGATGGAGTTTGCCGAGGTCAAGGTCAGCTTTTGCCGGAGCGTTGGATCGACGAATGCCTGCTTGACGAGGCGCTGGCAGTCGTCGAAATCGCCCTTCACTTCAAGCGCGAAAACGTTGTCGCCCGCCGTGGTGAGCTGTTGCTCCTGGAGTCGGCTCACCTTGCCCGACGGGTAGAGCAGCACCACGCGGGTGTTCGGGATGCCGTGGAAGCCGTAGGCCACCGCGCTGCCGGTGTCGCCCGAGGTGGCGACGAGCACTGTGATGAGGCGGCTCTCCTCGGAGGCGAAGTAGCCGGTCATCCGGGCGAGGAAGTGTGCGCCGTAATCCTTGAAGGCGAGCGTCGGGCCGTGAAACAGCTCCTCGACGTACGTGTCGGCATCGAGCTGGTGCAGTGGCGTATCGAAGGTGAAGCATTCGTCGATCAGCTCCGAGAGTCGGTCGAGCGGAATTTCGTCACCGGCGAATTTTTTCGCGATAGCGAAGGCGATGTTGTTGAACGAACCCGTTTGAAGCAGCTCGATCTCTTCGGGCGAGAATCGCGGCATGACCGAGGGAACATAGAGACCACCATCGGGAGCGAGTCCTTCGAGGGTGGCTTTTTTCATCGTGACGGGAGCGGAGGCTTTCGTGGTGCTGTAGAAGATCATATCGAGATGCGTTTCAAGGAGTTGTGCTGAGGATGCGCGCGCCCTGGCTGCAAATTGGCGAGACCCACATGTCGGAAGCGAGCGCGGCCTTCGAGCAGAGGAACGCCTCCTGCATGGCCGCGCCCACCGTTTCGGCGGCTTGCCGGGAAGCCGAGAAGGCGAAGACCGACGGCCCCGATCCGGCGATGCTGCAACCGAGCGCACCCGAGTCGAGCGCTGCCCGCTTGACCTCGGTGAATCCGGGGATGAGCGGCGCGCGTTTTGGTTCGGCCACCACATCGACCAGCGCCCGTCCGATCAGGTCGTAATCCTCCATCAACAGGCCAGCAACCAGCGCGCCGACGTTGCCCCACTGCTGAGTGGCGGTCGAAAGCGGTATCGATTTGGGCAGCACAGAACGGGCGAACGAGGTCTTCAGCTCCGTGTGCGGATGTACGAGTGTGCAAAAGAGGTTTGCCGGTGGCCGGATGGTGATCAGGTCGAGCGGGCTATAGCTGCGGATCAGGATGAAGTTGCCGAGCATTGCCGGAGCGGCGTTGTCGGCGTGAGCCGAGCCGCAAGCGACACGTTCGCCCTCAATGGCGAAGTGCACGAGTTCCATTTTGGAGCAGGGCGAACCGAGCAGCTCGTTGGCCGCTACGAGCGCCGCCGCCGCGCTGGCCGCGCTACTACCCATGCCGCTGGAGAGGGGCAGATTTTTTTTGAGCAACAGGTCGATATGGCCGTCAAAAGCGATGCCCTTTGTGGTGCGGATATATTCGAGAAACTTGAGGACAACGAAACTTGACGTGTTTTTTTTTGGATCGAGCGGCAGCGCTCCGCCATCACCAATGATCGAGGTGATCGAAACGGGGCAGTCACTCCGGTGCTCGTCGTGAAGCGTCAGCACGACCTCGTCTCCGGGTTCGGTGATGGCGAATCCGAGAACGTCGAAACCGCAGGCAACGTTTCCAACCGTTGCTGAAGCAAATCCAGTGACGGTTTTCATGGCGTGATACGGGGCAAAATTCCTGGTTTGGTCTGGTGTCGATGGAGTCCGGAAACGGCGATTATCCAAATTGGTTCTGGCATTTGAATAACTGAATGCTTTTCATTAAATTCTGAATCAATTTTCAGGAGTGTTACGGGCCGTAGCCGGAATCAGTGAAAAGGTACGGAGAATCTTTTTCTTTTCTTAACAATAACATATCGAATTCCATATGTCAACAGCAGTCAGACCCGATGAGGTGTCTTCCATACTCCGCAAGCAGCTCGCCGGCTTCGAGTCGGAAGCGGATGTCTATGATGTAGGAACCGTTCTGCAGGTCGGTGACGGTATCGCCCGTATTTACGGATTGTCCAGCGTGGCCGCAGGTGAACTCCTCGAATTTCCCAACAATGTGATGGGAATGGCTTTGAACCTCGAAGAAGACAACGTTGGTGCTGTGCTGTTTGGCACGTCAAACTCGGTCAAGGAAGGCGATACGGTCAAAAGAACCAAGATTCTCGCTTCCATTCCGGTTGGCGAGGCCATGCTTGGCAGGGTTATCAACCCGCTCGGCGAACCGATCGACGGCAAGGGGCCGATCAATACCGATATGCGCCTGCCGCTCGAGCGTCGCGCTCCCGGAGTTATTTTCCGTAAGTCTGTGCACGAGCCGCTCCAGACCGGCCTGAAAGCAATTGACGCCATGATTCCGATCGGCCGCGGCCAGCGCGAGCTGATCATCGGCGATCGCCAGACCGGCAAGACCGCCGTCGCGCTCGACACCATCATCAACCAGAAGGGCAAGGGCGTACAGTGTATTTACGTGGCTATCGGCCTGAAAGGTTCGACGGTCGCCCAGGTTGTGAATACCCTCGAAAAGTACGGTGCGATGGAATATACCACGGTCATTTCGGCTACCGCCTCCGACCCGGCTCCGCTCCAGTTCATCGCTCCTTTCGCCGGCGCGACCATCGGCGAGTTCTTCCGTGACACCGGTCGCCACGCGCTGGTCGTTTACGACGATCTCTCCAAGCAGGCCGTGGCCTACCGCCAGCTCTCCCTGCTCCTCCGCCGTCCGCCGGGACGCGAAGCCTACCCCGGCGATGTGTTCTACCTGCACTCCCGTCTTCTCGAACGCGCCGCGAAGATCACCGACGACATCGAGGTGGCCAGAAAGATGAACGATCTGCCCGAACCGCTGAAGCCTCTCGTCAAGGGCGGCGGCAGCCTCACGGCGCTTCCGGTCATCGAGACGCAGGCCGGTGACGTGTCGGCGTACATTCCGACCAACGTGATCTCGATCACCGATGGTCAGATATTCCTTGAGTCGAACCTCTTCAACGCCGGTCAGCGCCCTGCTATCAACGTCGGTATCTCGGTCTCCCGCGTCGGCGGCGCCGCCCAGATCAAGGCAATGAAAAAGGTTGCCGGTACGCTCCGTCTCGACCTGGCGCAGTTCCGCGAACTCGAAGCCTTCTCGAAATTCGGTTCCGACCTCGACAAGACCACCAAAGCCCAGCTCGATCGCGGCGCTCGCCTGGTTGAAATCCTCAAGCAGGGCCAGTACATTCCGATGCCGGTCGAGCGGCAGGTCGCCATTATCTTTGTCGGCACCCAGGGGCTGCTCGACTCGGTTGATCTCAAGCATGTTCGCCGTTTCGAGGAGGAGTTCCTCGCCATGCTCGATCAGAAACACCCCGACATTCTCACCTCCATCGCCGAGAAGGGAACGCTCGAAAATGACATGGCCTCGAAGCTCAAAGATGTGGCTGTAAAATATATCGCCGCTTTCAAAGAGAAGATCAAAGCCTGACGGCGGATGCAAGAGTGAGCCGGACGCTCCTGTGTTATTCAGGGGCGTCCGCAAGATTATCGGCAATACCAACAATGTTTCGGAATACATGCCAACTTTAAAGGACATACGCATACGCCTCAAGGGTATCAAATCCACGCAGCAGGTGACCAAGGCCATGAAGATGGTTGCAGCCGCCAAGCTGAGGAGAGCGCAGGATCGGGCGATCCAGGCCCGTCCGTATGCCGGGAAGCTGAAAGAGATGCTCGCATCCCTTTCGACCAAGGTCGATACCTCGCTCAACCCCCTGCTCTCGCCCCGCGAAGAGGTGAAAAAAGTGCTGGTCATTCTGGTCACTTCAGACAGAGGTTTGTGCGGCGGTTTCAATGCCAATATCATCAAGATGGCCCAGAGGGTCATTCACGAGGATTATGCGGCGCTTCACGCCAAGGGCGACGTCACCATGATCTGCGCGGGCACCAAAGGCACCGAGTTTTTCCGCAAGAGAGGATACAATCTGACTGCGGCTTATCCCGCCGTGTTTCAGAATCTCAGCTTCGACTCGGCCAGGGAGATTGCCGATACCGCTTCGAAGATGTATCTGAGCGGCGAGGTGGATCGCGTGGTGCTCGTCTATAACGAGTTCAAGTCGGTGCTTTCGCCGAATCTCAGAACAGAGCAGCTTCTGCCGATCGCTCCCGAGCAGAGCGCGGAGAAAGGCGCAAGCAGCGAGTATCTGTACGAGCCTTCGCCAGCGGCCATCATCGACGAGCTTGTGCCCAAGCACCTGCACACCCAGATGTGGCGTGTGATGCTGGAGTCCAACGCCGCCGAGCAGGCTGCCCGCATGGGCGCGATGGATTCGGCCACGGAGAATGCCAAGGAGCTGATCCGTTTGCTCAACATCAGCTACAACCGCGCTCGCCAGGCGGCTATCACCAAGGAGCTGAGCGAAATCGTCGCCGGCGCCGACGCCCTGAAGCAGTGATAATTGCGGTAGCAAAGCTGTTTTCAAGAAAGCGCCTCGAAACGGGCGCTTTCTTTGTTTTGGGGGGGGGCAGGCGAGAGCGGGGAGAATGGGACGGATGGGACTTGTGGGACTGTTGGGAAGAATGCACGAACAAAATAGGTGTTTGTCCCAGAGGTCCCAAAAGTCACAGAAGTTCCAATTCTGAGAGCTTCGTTGAACCCTCGACTTCCCGGTTTACACCAAACTCACAAAAAGAGTTCTTTCCTGGTTTGTATTATTCACCCGGTCGTGAGAAATTAGAGAGTCATTTCATTACGGTAACGCACCATTGTTCAGCATGAGGGTATTCAAGTTCGGGGGTTCATCGATTGCTTCGGCGGCAAAAATCGGCAATGTGGCCGGTATCATCAGCAAGGAGCTGGAGCGCTCGGCGCTTATCGTCGTGGTTTCGGCGATTGGCAAAGTGACCGACCTTCTTGCCGAGGCTGCGGCGCTGGCGGGCAAAGGCGATGCGGCGTATCGCGAAAAGCTCGACGCCATCGCGTCGCTGCATGGCGGGATCATCCGCGAGCTGTTTGGCGACGCGGCGGCGGCGGAGGAGCCATGGCTCGCCGACCTGATGGCCGAGTTGAACGACGTGCTGCACGGCGTATTCCTCCTTCGGGAGCTGTCCGGCAAGAGCCTCGCTCTCGTGCTGAGCTACGGCGAGCGGCTCTCGTGCCGCATCGTGAGCCGCTACCTGCACGTTTCGGGCACTCCCTCCGAGTGCGTCGATGCTCGCCAACTGATCGTCACCGACGACAACCATTGCTTTGCCAAGGTCGATCGCCTGGCGACCGGCAAGCTGATTCACGAACGATTCCGGAGTCTCGATCCGCTTCCAGTCGTCACCGGCTTCATCGCCTCCGCGCCGGATGGCAGCGTGACCAACCTCGGGCGCGGCGGTTCCGACTTCACGGCGACCATCCTCGGCGCGGCGCTCCATGCCGAAGAGGTGTGGATATGGACTGATGTCGATGGCTTCTACAGCGCCGATCCCAAGCGCGTACCCGACGCACGGGTCATCCCGGAGATCAGTTATGCCGAGGCGATGGAACTCTCTCACGCTGGCGCGAAGGTGCTGCATCCTCTCGCCGTGCAGCCGGTCATGAAGGCGGGCATTGCGTTGCGCATCAAGAACTCTTTCAACCCCGGCGCTCCCGGCACACGAATCGGCCACGAGGCGGCGAGCGCCGAGGGGCTTCCCGGCACGGTGACCGGCCTGACCTCGATCAATCACGTCGTGCTGCTCAGTCTCTCCGGCAGCGGCATGGCGGGCGTACCGGGCACGGCGTCGCGCCTGTTCACCTGCCTGGCGCACCACGCCATCAACATCATCTTCATTTCGCAGGCCTCGTCTGAACAGTCGATCAGCCTGGCCATCGCGCCCGGACAGGCATCGATGGCCAAAAAGGTGCTCGAAGAGGAGTTCGCCCGCGAAATCGAGGAGCGCCGGATCGATCCGGTCAGTATCCGCCGCAGCCTGGCGATGGTGGCCGTGGTGGGCAACAAGATGTCGGGCCACCCCGGCGTGTCGGCGCAGCTCTTCGAGACGCTCGGCAAGAACGGCGTCAACGTGATCGCCGTGGCGCAAGGGGCCAACGAGATGAACATTTCGCTGGTCATCGACAGCGCGGACGAAGACAAGGCGCTCAATTGCATCCACGAGTCCTTCTTCCTCTCGATGCGCAAGGTGCATGTTTTCATCGCGGGCACCGGCACCATCGCCAAAAGTCTCATCAGCCAGATCCGGCAGCATCGCGCCACTTTGCAGAAGGAGATGGCTCTCGACGTGGTGGTCGCCGGGCTGGCCAACACCCGCTCGATGTGCATCGATCCCGCAGGCATCGACCTCGAACACTGGCACGATTCGCTGAAGCCGCGCGAGTCGCACGAAGGGATCGGCCACTACATCCGCCTGATTCAGGAGCAGAACTTGCACAACACCATCGTGGTTGACTGCACGGCGAGCAAGCATGTGGCCGAGAGCTATCCCGAACTGCTCCGCGCGAATATCTCCGTCGCCACGGCCAACAAGCTCGGCATGGCGGGGGCGTGGGAGCTGTACGCCGAGATCATGGAGGCGCTGCGCTCCAGCAACGCGAAGTTCCTCTACGAAACCAACGTCGGCGCGGGCCTGCCGGTCATCAACACGCTCAACGACCTCAAGAACAGCGGCGACAAGATCGTCTGCATCGAGGGGGTGCTGTCGGGAACCTTGAGCTTCATCTTCAACGAACTGCGCAAGGGCGGACGTTTCAGCGAAATCGTCCGCAAGGCCAAGGAGGCCGGTTACACCGAACCCGATCCGCGCGACGACCTCTCCGGGGCCGATTTCGCCCGCAAGCTGCTCATTCTCGGCAGGGAGCTTGGCTACCAGCTCGAATATGCCGACGTCGAGTGCCAGAGCCTCGTGCCCGAAGCGCTGCGCGGCGAGATGACGCCCGCCGGATTCCTCGACGGTCTCTCCTCCATCGACGAGTGGTACGTCGCCGAGATGGCGAGCGCGGCGAGCGAGGGGATGACCATCGCCTACACCGGCGAGCTTCGGGATGGCAAGGCGAAGGTGGGCTTGAAGCGCGTACCGCTCGAAAGCCCGGTGGCCGGGCTGAACGGCACGGAGAATCTCGTGGTCTTCACCACCGGGCGCTACCTCAAAACGCCGCTCGTGGTCAAGGGGCCGGGAGCGGGCGGCGAGGTGACGGCAGGCGGCGTCTTTGCCGACATTCTTCGCATTGCGAGCTATCTGGTTTGAGGCGCTGACATGAAAGCGATCATCATCTCCATCGGCGACGAGCTGCTCAAGGGGCACAGGGTCAACACCAACGCGCCCTTTATCGCTCGCGAACTGGGCGACATCGGCATTGCCGTCAGTCGCATCGTCGCCTGTTCGGACGATCCGCAGGCGATTCGCGACACGGTCGTTTCAGCGCTCGCGGAGGCCGACGCGGTGCTCGTGACCGGCGGCCTCGGCCCGACCAGCGACGACCGGACTCGCGACGCAGTTCGCGAGCTGTTCGGCCGCGGCCTCGTGCTCGACCAGCCGTCGTTCGAGCGGATCGCCGACTACT
The DNA here is from genome assembly GCF_006265165.1 of Chlorobaculum thiosulfatiphilum. Classification (GTDB taxonomy): domain Bacteria; phylum Bacteroidota; class Chlorobiia; order Chlorobiales; family Chlorobiaceae; genus Chlorobaculum; species Chlorobaculum thiosulfatiphilum. The sequence goes on along the minus strand of NZ_VDCH01000002.1, from coordinate 104,908 downwards.
TCCGCCGTCGTCGCCGTCCCGTGACCGAGACGATGAAAGATCAGGCGATGGTTATCGAAGGCTCGGCGGCGATACCCAACACGAAGGGCACGGCGCCCGGCATGATTATCGAGTGCGCCCCGCAGTTCGCCGGTCGCCACCTCGTGCTGATGCCCGGCGTGCCCGCCGAGATGGAGGCGATGATGCGGCTGACGGTCACGCCCTTCTTCGCGCCGCTCTCCGGGGCCTTCATCCGCCACACTCCCGTCATGACGATGGGCATCGGCGAAACGCTGCTGGCGGAGATGATCGCCGAGGTCGAGGAGGCGCTGCCCTCCGGCACGACCCTCTCCTACTTGCCCCACGCCGCCGGAGTCAGCCTCATGGTGAGCACGTCGGGAGCTTGTCGCGAACAGGTCGATGCGGAGAACCGCCGCGTGGTCGAGGCCATCGCGGCGAAAGCGGGCCAGTTCGTCTATGCCACCTCGGAGGCGACGCTCGAAGAGGTGGTCGTGCGAACACTGCTCGAAAAGGGGCTGACCGTCGCTGTCGCCGAGTCGTGCACCGGCGGGCTGGTGGGGAGCCGTTTGACCGACGTGCCCGGTTCGTCGGGCTGTTTTCTCGAAGGTTTGGTCACCTACAGCAACCAGGCGAAAGTCCGGTTGCTCGGCGTCGATCCGGCGATCATCGAGCGGCACGGCGCGGTGAGCGAACCGGTCGCCGAAGCGATGGCTCGCGGCTGCCTGCTCAACAGCGGCGCGGACATCGCGGTCGCCACCACCGGCATCGCCGGGCCGGGCGGCGGAACGCCCGAAAAGCCGGTCGGCACAGTCTGCGTCGGCGTCGCCTCGAAGCTGCCCGACGGCTCGGCGCGGGTCGAGGCGACGCGCCTCGCCATGTACGGCGACCGTCGCCAGAACAAGATTCGCTTCAGCGAGGCGGCGCTTCGAGGGCTGCTCGTGCGGCTGAAAGAGATGGAATCCTGATATTTTTCAGCGATGCTTTCAACCGCTTCAGGAATGTGTAACTTGGCTGGACGATCCATGTGAACGGGATTACCCCGGATGAGAGAGGATCCACTGAAAACCGCGTGTTCATTTTATGGCTTCCATTGCAAGACTTCCCGATATTGTCGCCAACAAGATCTCCGCTGGCGAGGTGGTGCAGCGCCCCGCCTCGGCGGTCAAGGAGCTGATCGAGAACGCCATCGACTCCGGCGCGAGCCGCATTACCGTTATCATCAAGGATGCCGGGCGGCAGCTCGTCCGTATCATCGACAACGGCTGCGGCATGGAGAGCGACGACGTTCTGCTCAGCGTGGAGCGCTTCGCTACCAGCAAGATCACGGGCGTTGACGACCTCGACGCTCTCCGGACGCTCGGCTTCCGGGGCGAGGCGCTGGCGAGCATCTCCTCGGTGTCGCATTTCGAGCTGAAGAGCCGCAGGGAGGGCGCTCCGCTCGGCACGCTGCTCAGGAGCGAAGGCGGCGTCGTCGAAACTCCGCAGCCCGCGCAGTGCGAAACCGGCACCTCCATTTCGGTCAGGAACCTTTTCTTCAACGTGCCCGCCCGGCGCAAGTTCCTCAAATCCAACGCCACCGAGTTCAAACACATCCACGAGACGGTCAAGGCGTTTGTCCTCTCATACCCCGAAATCGAGTGGCGCATGGTCAACGACGACGAGGAGCTGTTCCATTTCCGTACGCCTGATGTGCGCGAGCGGCTGAGCCACTTTTATGGCGAGGGGTTCGGCGAGAGCCTGATCGAAGTGACCGAGGAGAACGACTATCTCTCCATCGGCGGCTACCTCGGCAAGCCGGGAATGATGGCGCGCCAGAAGTATGACCAGTACTTTTTCATCAACCGCCGCCTCATCCAGAACCGGATGCTCGCCCAGGTTGTGCAGCAGGCCTACGGCAATCTGCTCGAAGAGCGGCAGTCGCCATTCGCGCTCCTGTTCCTCGGCCTCGACCCCTCGCTGGTGGATGTGAACGTTCATCCGGCCAAGCTCGAAGTGCGGTTCGAGGACGAAAAAAGCATCCGGAGCATGGTCTATCCGGTGGTCAAACGCGCCGTGCAGACGGCTGATTTTTCGCCCGAAGCGTCGGTCGCGCTGCCGTCCGCGCAAGACGCTTCAAGCCAGGCCGGTTTTCCGGAGGCCTCTGCGAGGAGACTCTCGTTTTCCTCTTTTTCGGGAAAAGCTTCGACGACGGGCGATCTGTTCAGAAACTACCAGCAGGGGGCCTTCAGCCCGGAGGCATCCGGCGCGCCTCCGCTTTTCGACTCTTCGCGGGAGTCGCGGCCAGCCGCTGAAATCAGCCCGGCTTCGATGGTGCAGGAGTCGCTGCTGACTCCGTCGCTCGATCAGCCGGAGATCGCCGGAGAGCAGAATCCGGTCGCGCCGGACAAGGAGCCGAAAATCTGGCAGTTACACAACAAGTACATCATCTGCCAGATCAAGACGGGGCTGATGATTATCGACCAGCACGTGGCCCACGAGCGGGTACTCTACGAACGCGCCATCGAGGTGATGAACGAGGCCGCGCCGAACTCGCAGCAGTTGCTTTTTCCGCAGAAGATCGACCTCAAGCCCTGGCAGTACGAGGTGTACGAACAGGTCAGCGACGAGCTGTACCGGCTCGGCTTCAACATCCGTCCGTTCGGCGGCCTGAGCGTCATGATCGAGGGGGTGCCGCCCGACGTGCGCGACGGCGCGGAGGCGACGATTTTGCAGGACATGATCGCCGAGTATCAGGAGAACGCGGCAAAGCTGAGGCTCGAAAAACGCGACAACCTCGCCAAATCGTACTCCTGCCGCAACGCCATTATGACCGGCCAGAAGCTCGGCGTCGATGAGATGCGGATGCTCATCGACCGCCTCTTCGCCACGCGGATGCCCTACGTCTGCCCGCACGGACGACCGGTGATCATCCGCCTCTCGCTCGGCGAACTCGACCGCATGTTCGGCAGAACGTAGGGGGAGAAGAAATGGACTTGGTGGACTTGGTGGACGTTGTGGACAGAAGAGGGGAAGAAAGAGTGTTGCTGTTTCCGTGTAGCTTGTTTCCTGAAAAATAAGTTCGTACATTTTCGGCCAGAACAATCATACCCTTGTAGCTCAGTGGATAGAGCAGCAGTTTCCTAAACTGTTGGTCGGCAGTTCGAGTCTGCCCAAGGGTACTCCTCACCACTCATACGAGGCCGTTCAGACGGGAAAAAAGCAGCAAGGTTCACCCCTGCTGCTTTTTTTATGGTCGAATTTTGACGGCAAAGTCTACTGCTGGTAGCAGTCGCCCTGTCCTGCGCCTCGACCCTGTCCCCTGCCTGGCCCCCAGCTTCCGCCGGTGTACTGATCCCAAACCCACGCGGCCACGGCGTTCAGCTCAGCGGGGCTGAGCGGTATCGGCGGCATCAGGCCGAAACGGGTGATCGCCTGCTGGTCGGCAAGCACCTTCTCTTTGGAGGGTGACTTTATGAAGTCAGCCATGTATTTGATGCCTTCGGCGCGTGATGAGAAGCGCTGGTGGTAACGGGCGGAGATGGGCAGAATGGGCGGGGCGGATTTGGGCGGCGGGGAGACCGAGTGGCAGACGCTGCAATTTTTGTCGAAGACGGCCTTGCCGTCCACTGCTGCCGAAGCATTTGCCGGAAGGGTTTCTGTTGCGAGTACGCCAATGCCGATGGCAAGGGCAACGCTGAACGTTTTGCTTGAGTGTTTCATGGCTCGTACATAATCATGGGTTTCAACTGTGGTCAACGGTTATCCGTCAACCCGTTTAAAGTTAGTTAAAAAAAGGAAAAACCGGCGGCGAAACCCTCTCAAAGCGACAGCCGTTTTTTCCGCGCCCATAAAACCGTATGTTCAAGGAACAAACAACTTATCAACCAGAACCGTAGATACCTTCATGAAATTGCTCAGAAACACTGTTCTGTTCATTCTGCTTTTGCTGGCTGTCGATGTGGGCAGATATTTTTTTATCCCTGATGTTTCCAGGCTGGCCCACACCAATCCCGGAAAAACCGCTTTTATGGAGTATCGCGAGGCCGAGTGGCGCAACGAGGGGCGCGAAAAAACCATCAAACAGCGCTGGACGCCGCTGCGGAGGGTGTCGCCATCCCTGATCAAGGCGGTACTTATCTCGGAGGATAACAACTTCTGGCATCATGAGGGGTTCGATTTCAAGGCCATCGAAGGGGCGATTGAAAAGAATATCGAGGCGGGTGAATTCAAATTCGGCGCCAGCACCATCAGCCAGCAGCTTGCCAAGAACCTGTTCCTTTCGCCGTCGAAAAATCCGCTGAGAAAGATGAAGGAGGCGATTCTGACCTGGCGGATCGAACAGACGCTCTCAAAACGCAGGATTCTCGAGCTGTACGTCAACGTGGCCGAGTGGGGGGATGGAATTTTCGGCATCGACGCTGCGGCCCGGCACTATTACGGCGTCAGCGCCTCACGACTGACGGCCAGCCAGTCGGCCCGGCTCGCCGCGGCGCTTCCGAATCCGGTTCTGTACAAGCCAACCGGCTCGTCGCGTTTTGTGAAAGTGCGAGCAAAGCACATTTACGCCATTATGCTGAGGAGGGGTCTGGTAGTGCCGGACTACCGCGAGGTGATGGCTGCTCCCGATACGCCGGTCGTGCAGCCGCCGGATTCAGTCGTGGTCGGCGTTCCGGAAAATCTGATCCAGGAGGCGTCGCTTCCGGACAGCCTCCAGCACGATTCATCCCCGGAGCCGGCGCCTGAAGAAACGTCCGAAAGCACTCAGCCCGGCAACTGAAGAGCTTGCCGGGCTGGAGTTAAAGAACGGTACGAGATCAGGAAACCGGTTCGAAAAATGACTTGTCCACGCCGCAGACGGGGCAGACCCAGTCTTCCGGAAGATCTTCGAAAGCCGTTCCCGGCTCGATGCCGTTTTCCGGATCGCCGTCTGCCGGATCGTATTCATAGCCGCAAGGCACGCATACCCATTTCTGCATAAGTCTATCTCTCCTTTCTTCTGTAAGTGTTGTTGAAAAAACTGACACGGATGAGCGCAGCAGGATTCTTCGTTTCCCCAAGCGCTCACCTTTGTAAATTATCGCCGGGATGAAAAAGTTCTCATAATTCTGCCAGTCCATCACACCCAGCCGCGCAGCTTCATTGCCTCCGCTACCCGGCGAATGGCCACGATCATTGCCGCCGTGCGGTTATCGACGCCGTATTGCCCAGCCGTCTGGTGCACGGTTCTGATCGCGGCGGTCATCTTTTTTTCGAGCTGGCGATGCACGGCTTCCTCCTCCCAGTACCATCCGCTGGCGTTTTGCACCATTTCGAAGTAGGAGACGGTGACGCCACCGGCGTTGCAGAGCAGGTCGGCAATGAGGTAGATGCCGCGCTCCTGGAGCACCTTGTCCGCTTCGGGAGCGGTCGGGCCGTTGGCCAGCTCGGCGACGATCCTGGCCCGGATGTTCCGCGCGTTGCGGCACGAAATCTCGTCTTCGAGAGCTGCCGGAATGAGCACGGTCACGTCGAGTTCGAGCAGTTCGGCGTCAGTTATCGGCGTCGATCCGGGAAATCCGGCGACCGATCCGGTTCGCTTTTTGTATTCCGTGAGGGCGGTATGTTCGAGGCCATCCGGGTTGATGATGCCACCTTTCGAGTCGGAGACAGCCACCACTTTCATGCCGAGCAGCTCGACGGCGAGCTTGTGAGCGAAAGCTCCGGCGTTGCCGTAACCGTTGATGGCGGCGGGTTTTCCGAGGAGGTCGATGCCGAGCATCCTGGCGGCTTCGCGGATGCAGATGATGCCGCCCCGCGCGGTGGCGTCGCCGCGTCCCGCCGATCCTCCGAGCGCCAGCGGCTTGCCGGTGATGACGCCGAAATCGTTGTGGCCCTGCATGAACGAATATTCGTCGGCCATCCAGGCCATGATCTGCGGGTTGGTGTAAACGTCCGGCGCGGGCACATCCTTCGTGAGACCGAGCAGGCGACCCGCTTGCCGGATGTAGCTGCGCGACAGCCGTTCGAGTTCGCCGGGCGACATGGCTTTCGGATTGCAGATTACGCCCCCTTTCGCGCCGCCGAGCGGGATGTCGAGCACGGCGGTTTTCCAGGTCATCCATGCGGCCAGCGCCCGCACCGTGTCGATGGTCTCGTCGGGGTGGAAGCGGATGCCGCCCTTGTTCGGGCCGCGCGCGTCATTGTACTGCACCCGGAAGCCGTGAAAGGCGCGCACCGAGCCGTCGTCCATTTTGACCGGAATGGTGACGTGCATCTCGCGCATCGGCCAGCGCAAGAGTTCGAGCACCTCGGCGTCGAGGCCGATGATCTCGGCGGCGGCATCGAGCTGTCGGCGGGCGGTGTCGAAGGGATTGGCTTTGGCCGATCCGGCTGTCGAGCAGGCGTCAAGCACGAAGGGTTCGGCTGCCGGCTCGGACGGTTGAGGGTGATCGTTCGATGACTGCATGACGGGAGGGGGCGAGGGGTTGATAAAACTTCAGGATTCACGAAAAACGAGCGCGCCATAGCTGACGACGGACGACCGGTCACCTCCCTCGGCGTCACCGCTGTTGCGGCAGGCGAGCACCTCGCCTCGCCACCCTTTTCGCCGTCCAATCTCAAGCACGGTTTTGACGGCGTCCGGTCCGCAGAACGCGGTTTCGAGTCCGGGAACTCTGCATTGTATCACCGCCGATTCGTGGCGCTCCAGTCCAGCAATATCAAGCGCCGCCATGAGTTGCAGCGTCGCGCGGTCGAGAGATTCGGCATCGGCGGACGACGGATAGTGCGACAGGTCGCTGCTGGCGATGAGCAGGTCGGCGTCGCTCATGACCGAAAGCAGGTCGTCGGTGCATTGGCGGTAACCGCCCGCCGGATTTTGCCCGAAGAGCAGCGGCAGAATGTTGAAGCCGGGTTGCAGGATGTATTGGAGAAAGGGGAGCTGCACTTCGAGCACATGGTCGCGTCGGTGCGCCTCGCCGGACTGACGGAACAGCCGGGGATCGAGCGCGGTCAGCCGGAATCGCATGGCGGCATCGAGCGGCACGTAGCCCAAGGGAGTGCGCCATGCGTCGTGCGGGTCAAGGGCGATGCCGTCGAAGCGCGCGGCGTGGGCGTTGCCGAGGAGCACGACCGTGTGGAACGCGCGGCCTTCGACGGTTTGGAACGCGGCGGCGGCAACGGCTCCGCTGTAGCTCCAGCCCGCATGGGGCGCGATGAGCGCCTTCGGCGCGGGATGATTCGGCGACGGGCTTTTTCGGTCGAAGAGCCTGGCGAGCATCGCTTCGATCTCTGCGGGATCGCCTGGATAGAAGGCCCCGGCAACGGCTGGATTTCTGACGTTCGCTGGCATCGCCGTTCGCTCAGTCTCGTATTGGCGACGGAGCGAGGCAAGCGGGACAGCGGCCGTTGGCGTCGAACCGTTCGACCTTTGCGCCGATGAACTGCCGCGAGCGTGCAACAAGCCTCGCGCCGCATTCCGCGCACAGAGTGTCGGAATGGCTTCCCGCATAGACATATGACAATCCGGCTCTGCGCCCGATTTCGTACGCCGCCTCGATCGCATCCGCCGAAGTTGGCGGCGTGTCCTGCATTTTCCAAGAAATCTCCGGATAAAACGGAATGACATGCCACGGCACGTCGCTTCCGAGATCACGCGCGATGAATCCGGCGAGCCGCTCGAGCATGGCCGGATCGTTGGATTGACCCGGAATGACGAGCGTGGTGATTTCGAGATGGATGCCGCTTTTGCGAATCAGCCGCAGGCTGTCGAGTACGGGGGCGAGCCGCGCACCGCAGACGCGGCGGTAAAAGGCGTCGTCCATCGATTTGAGATCGACGTTGACGGCGTCGAGCCAGGGGGCGATGGCGTCGAGGCAGTTTTTTGAAAAATAGCCGTTGCTGACCCAGATGTTCCGGAGGCCCGTCTGCCGCGCGAGCTTCATGACGTCGAGCGCGTATTCGGCAAAGATGGTCGGCTCGGTGTAGGTGCAACAGATCGAGGGGCATTCGGCGCGGATGGCGTTGCGGACGATCGCTTCGGGCGCGATCAGCGGAATCGTTTCGTCGGGGAGCGCCTGGCTGATCTCCCAGTTCTGGCAGTTGGCGCATCTGAAGTTGCAGCCGGGTGTGCCGAGAGACCAGGTTTGGGTTCCCGGCATGAAATGAAGCAGCGGTTTTTTCTCAACCGGGTCTGCGGCTTGCGAGACCGTCCGGCCCCAGGTGAGGGTGAACAGTTTTCCATCAACGTTCCGGCGCACCCGGCACAGACCACTGCTGCCGGGCCTGATGCGGCAGTAGTGACGGCAGAGGTCGCACTGGAGCACTCCGTCGGGTGCGGCATGATAGAAGTTCGCTTCGCGCATACTGCGTCCTTTTCCGGATTCGGAACGGGATACCGGTTGACCGGGCGTGTCCCGATAATGGCAGAGAATGCCATTCTACAGGGTGATAGTTCCCCGGTAAACCACGCGGGCCGGGCCTTCAAGATAAATTTCATCCATCGCGTCGTTGAATCCCACCATCAGCGTTTCGCCGCTTCTGACCGTTACCTTGACCGGCGATGATGCGACCTTGCCGAGCCGGTAGCTCATCAGAGCTGCGGCTACCGTGCCGGTGCCGCAGGCGAGCGTCTCGTCCTCGACGCCTCGCTCGAAGGTTCGGATGCTGAGCGCATCCGGCGCGGTGACTTCGAGGAAGTTCACATTTGCGCCTCCGGGGAAGAGCTCTTCTCTGTGGCGGATGGCGCGACCTTCGGCGAATACGTCGATCTTGTCGAGGTCGTTGACGTAGGTTATGGCGTGAGGCGAGCCGGTGTTGACGAAATGGCAGTTCCATGCTCCGGCCTGCATATCGTCCCTGAAATCTGTCGGCGGCAGCATGTGCAGTCTGACCGATTCCTCGCCGGTCACCTCTGCTTCATAGGTTCCAGGGCCTGCGTTGAAGCGGTAGCGCCCGGCGGCCGGGCGGATGCCGAGGAGGTGCGCGAACCAGACGGCGCATCGGCCCCCATTGCCGCACATCGTGCCCGGATAGCCGTCGGCATTGTGGTAATTCATTCTGAAATCAGTACTTTCCGAAGTTTCGACGAGGACCAGGCCGTCGGCTCCGATGCCGGTTCTCCGGGCGCACATGGTGCGCACCTGCTCGTGAGTCAGGCTGAAAACGGACTGGCGGTTGTCGATGACGATGAAGTCATTGCCAGCCCCCGACATTTTGGTGAAATCGATCTGCATATTGCTTTTTTTTGATAGTCAGTTTTCAGTAAAATATCATGGTTTCGCCCTGTACAAATATGGAAAATGATGTTCCCTGCGTTTACTTCCAAAATACTGCCATCCTTGGTGTCGACGGGCAAAAAACTTTATTATTAAATAAATTTTCTTATTTTATTTGCTACTGTTGCAGGGTACTTTTTCTTGAGCCAGACTGCAAAAATGTTTTTTCCGGGAAGCTCTCCATGTCAATTATCAGTCACCGGTTTCCTTGCCGTGACAGAGTGTTGGCCGCATATACGTGAGAGAGGTTGCCGGTTTTTTCGGTTTCTTCAACCTGAAAATACGTCCAAACAAAGGAGAACATACAATGGCTGAACAAGTGAAACCCGCAGGGGTCAAGCCGAAGGGGACAGTGCCTCCTCCCAAAGGGAATGCACCAGCTCCGAAGGCAAATGGCGCGCCAGGCGGAGCATCGGTCATTAAAGAGCAGGATGCCGCCAAGATGAGACGTTTTCTGTTCCAGCGAACGGAAACACGCTCGACGAAGTGGTACCAGATCTTTGATACCGAAAAGATCGATGATGAGCAGGTGGTCGGTGGCCATCTCGCCCTGCTTGGAGTGCTGGGATTCATCATGGCGATCTACTACATCTCGGGAATCCAGGTTTTTCCCTGGGGTGCTCCGGGTTTCCACGACAACTGGTTCTACCTGACCATCAAGCCAAGGATGGTCTCGCTCGGCATCGACACGTACAGCACCAAGACCGCCGACCTCGAATGGGCGGGCACCAAGCTTCTTCTCTGGGCCGGTTATCATTTCATTGCCGGTTCCGTGCTGATTTTCGGCGGATGGCGTCACTGGACGCACAATCTGACGAACCCCTTCACCGGTCGCTGCGGTAACTTCCGCGATTTCCGTTTCCTCGGAAAGTTCGGTGATATGGTTTTCAGTGGCACCAGCGCGAAGTCTTACAAAGAGGCTCTTGGCCCACACGCCGTTTACATGTCACTCCTCTTCCTTGGCTGGGGACTCGTGATGTGGCTTATCCTTGGTTTCGCTCCGATTCCGGATTTCCAGACGATCAACTCCGAGACCTTCATGTCGTTCGTCTTTGCCGTGATTTTCTTCGCTCTCGGCATCTACTGGTGGAACAATCCCCCGAATGCGGCCATTCACCTCAATGACGACATGAAAGCCGCCTTCTCGGTTCACCTGACCGCCATCGGCTACATCAACATCGCGCTTGGCGTTATCGCTTTCGTGGCTTTCCAGCAGCCGTCATTCGCTCCTTACTACAAGGAACTCGACAAGCTGGTTTTCTACATCTATGGCGAACCGTTCAACCGCGTCAGTTTCAACTTTGTCGAACAGGGCGGCAAGGTCATCTCCGGCGCCAAGGAGTTTGCTGAGTTTCCGGCCTACGCCATTCTTCCCAGGAACGGCGAGTCGTTCGGCATGGCAAGGGTTGTGACCAACCTCATCACCTTCAACCACATCATCTGCGGTGTCCTCTATGTGTTCGCAGGTGTCTATCATGGTGGTCAGTACCTGCTCAAGATCCAGCTCAATGGCATCTACAACCAGATCAAGTCTATCTGGATCACCAAAGGCCGCGATCAGGAAGTCCAGGTCAAGATTCTCGGCACCGTTATGGCGCTTTGCTTCTCGACAATGCTTTCTGTCTATGCCGTTATCGTCTGGAACACCATCTGTGAGCTGAACCTTTTCGGCACCAATATCACGATGTCGTTCTACTGGCTCAAACCGCTGCCGATCTTCCAGTGGATGTTCGCTGATCCGAGCATCAACGACTGGGTTATGGCTCACGTTATCACAGCCGGCTCGCTCTTCTCGCTGATCGCGCTGGTTCGTATCGCCTTCTTCGCTCATACCTCTCCTCTGTGGGATGACCTGGGCCTGAAGAAGAACTCCTACTCCTTTCCGTGCCTCGGTCCGGTCTATGGCGGTACCTGTGGTGTCTCCATCCAGGACCAGCTCTGGTTCGCCATGCTTTGGGGTATCAAGGGTCTCTCCGCAGTCTGCTGGTACATCGATGGCGCATGGATCGCGTCGATGATGTACGGTGTGCCCGCTGCCGACGCAAAGGCTTGGGACTCGATCGCTCACTTGCAGCATCACTACACCTCGGGCATTTTCTACTACTTCTGGACCGAGACCGTGACGATCTTCTCCAGCTCGCATCTTTCGACCATCCTCATGATCGGTCACCTGGTGTGGTTCATCAGCTTTGCTGTCTGGTTCGAGGATCGCGGTTCGCGTCTTGAAGGTGCAGACATCCAGACCCGCACCATCCGTTGGCTGGGCAAGAAGTTCCTCAACAGGGATGTCAATTTCCGCTTCCCGGTGCTGACCATTTCGGACTCCAAGCTCGCCGGTACCTTCCTCTACTTTGGCGGTACCTTCATGCTGGTCTTCCTGTTCATTGCCAACGGTTTCTATCAGACCAACTCTCCGCTGCCGCCTCCCGTCAGCCATGCAGCGGTGTCCGGACAGCAGATGCTGGCACAGCTGGTCGATACGCTGATGAAAATGATTGCGTAACATTTCGGTACGAAGGGGCTTATGCCCCTTCGGCCATCTTGAGCAATAACGTTTACCATGTAAAACAATTTTAGAGAGGGGGGTTTGTATGGCCGAACCTGTTGAAAATAAAAACCAGGCACCTGCTCCAGGCGCGAAAGCAGCTCCGAAAGGCGCTCCGGCAGCCCCGAAAGCTGGTGCTCCTGCCGCGCCCAAAGGAGCGGCTTCTCCGAAGGCAGGCGCGCCAGCTGCAAAAGCAGGCGCCCCCGCCGCCAAGCAATCAGGCAAGCCAAGGCTTGCGTCGCTCAATGTGATACTGGGACGCTCGGGCGTCCGTCAGGAATCCGCCCTACCGTACGTGAAGCCAAAGGCCGCGCCGCCTCCGAAACCGGCTCCGGCAGCGAAGAGCGCTCCGGCTGCTAAAGGTGCCCCTGTTGCCAAGGCTGCACCTGCAGCCAAAGCCGCACCCGGCGCACCAGTAGCCAAGGCTGCTCCGAGAGCCAAGAAGCACTACTTCATCATCGAGAATCTCTGCGTCGGCTGCGGTCTGTGCCTCGACAAATGTCCGCCAAAAGTCAATGCCATCGGATACAAGTTCTATGGTGATGTTCAGGAAGGCGGCTTCAGATGCTATATCGATCAGGTAGCCTGTATTTCCTGCTCGGCATGTTTCTCTGGTGATGAGTGCCCATCCGGTGCGTTGATCGAAGTTCTTCCTGATGGTGACGTGCTCGACTTTTCCTACACGCCTCCGGAAAGGCTTGATTTCGATCTCCGCTTCTTGCACCGTTTCCATCGCGAAGTCAGGTAGTCAGAGACGGTATTCCAAAACGGACAGAAATAAAAAAGCATTGCTTTGTAACAAGGCAATGCTTTTTTTATTTGGTGTCTCCAAATTTCGACAAATCAACGCACCGTGCAGGATCAGATAGTACAGAAGAAGGAAAGAGAACCGGTCACAGCAAAAACTCTCATAATAATACCGACTTACAACGAAGCGGATAACATAAGGCCTCTCATCGAAAGCATTATTGAGCGTTATCCGGCGAGTTTCGATATTCTCGTTATCGACGACAATTCACCAGATGGCACATCTGGTATCGTAAGGCGTATCATGGAGAAAGAGACGCGTATCACCTTGTTGACAAGGCCCACGAAACTTGGGCTTGGCACGGCTTATCTCATGGGCTTTCGTTATGCTCTCGATCGAGGCTATGAGCGCGTTATCGAGATGGATGCCGATTTTTCGCATGATCCGGCTTCGATAGCTTCATTGACCGAAGCAATGAAGGGTGCCGATATGGTCATTGGGTCGCGTTATATGAACAACACGGTCAACGTTGTCAACTGGCCGCTTTCCAGGCTGATCCTTTCAAAGTCAGCCAGCATCTACACCAGATGGATCACCGGTATGCCGGTATCCGATCCAACCAGCGGTTTCAAGTGCATCAGCGCCAAAGCGCTGAGCGCCATAGCGCTCGACCGTGTACATTCACAGGGCTACTCGTTCCAGATCGAGATCGATTTTCGGGTATGGAAAAAAGGGCTTGTCATTCATGAGGTACCGATCATTTTTGTTGACCGGAGCGTCGGTAAATCAAAAATGACCCGTAAAAATATTGTCGAAGCCGTATGGATGGTCTGGTGGCTGAAGTTGCTGTCAATCGCCGGAAGGCTGTAGCGGTGGTGCGTCCCTGGGTGGCAAAAAAGAGTTGGGCAGAGTAGCGATACAGCAAAAAAGTGTCAATGCTCTCATCGTGACAAGGCATCGGGTGTTCTATCCAGGCGGCTGCATTTTCCGATTTTTATCCTTGATGAACACTCCGATTTTTGAGTTTTCGATGAGCGTTTTGCAATAGTATTGAAGACAAAACTCTATGGGATCAGCAGCGTTGCATGATATTTCTCACGTTACCAACTGGTTCTCCCGGCCATTGATCGTGATCGGCTATGCCGAGATTTCGATCGTCAAAATCGTGATTATCATCCTGTCGGTCTCGCTGATCGTCTCGGCCGCGAAGTTTCTCAAGCGGATGCTCGTCGGGCGCTTACTGGTCAACTCGGTGCACGATCAGGGCACCCGGGGTCGGCCCTTGGTGCCATTCTGCAATACCTGATCGTCTTTTTCGGCATTCTCGTCGTCTTGCAGTCGGCGGGAATCGATCTCAGCACACTGACCGTGCTCTCCGGCACCATCGGCCTCGGTATCGGTTTTGGCTTGCAGAACATCGCCGATAACTTTTTCAGCGGCCTCATCATCCTTCTCGAACGCCCGGTCAAGGTGGGCGACTGTATCCAGGTCGGCGAGATCAACGGCGACGTGGTCAGAATCGCCATCCGTTCGACGACTATTCTGACCAACGACAACATCAACATCATCATTCCGAATTCGGAGTTCGTCTAGAAGCAGGTCATCAACTGGAGCCACAACGACCGCAATCTCCGGGTGGCGGCGCCGGTCGGCGTTTCCTACGATTCCGACTCCGAACAGGTCAGGCGGGTACTGCTTGGCGTGGCCGACAACCATCCCGATATTCTTGCCGAGCCTCTGCCGGTGGTGCTTTTTTCCGGATTCGGTGACAGCTCTCTCGATTTCGAGCTTCTGGTCTGGACCGAGACGCGCATCCAGACGCCGCGATTTTTGCAAAGCGAGCTGAACTTCAGGATTTTCGAGGCATTCAGGAAAAACAGCATCGAAATTCCCTTTCCGCAGACCGACCTGCACATCAGAAGCAGCGACATTTCCTTGTGGGAGCCACGTGAGCAGCGTACAATTCGGCCAAATGAGGCCAGCTCATGATTGTTTCCGGTATCTCCCGTGTGGGGTTGGTATTATCGGAATGGATGCTTAAATAAGTATGTGAATTACTTTTCATCGAGCGGGCATCACAGAAGGGCATCTCTCGCTATCTGTTGAACCTCTCGGCACCTGCTCCCGGCAGTGCGCGAGTCACGCTGATCGCACAGCCTTTTTTCCCGCGGCCAGCATTTTCCGATCCGGAGTACCCTTTCCGGTCGATTTACAGCCAATACCGAGGTGTCCGCAAACGTGACGGCACGGCAGTTCGCCAGACGCGATCCCGCTCGCAGCAACGCGAGAAAAGAGGTTTTTATGCTCTCGTACTGCTCTTATACAGCGAACAATATCCACGAGCTTCCCCAATACGGCTGCATCTCTTCGGAGCAGCTCCACGCCATCAGGGTGGTTTCGGAGGTTTACCCGTTCAGCGTCAACAGCCATGTCGCCGAAAATCTCATCGACTGGGCAAACATTCCCGACGAACCCATGTTCCGGCTCACCTTTCCGCAGGCGGGAATGCTTTCGGGCGACGACTACCAGACGATCTCCGACCTTGTGAAATCGAGTGCCGACGCTTCGCTCATCCGGGAGAAGGCGCGCAAGATTCAGCTCAGGCAGAATCCGAACCCCGCCGGTCAGATGGAGCTGAACACGCCGAGGTTCGACGACGAACCGCTGCACGGAATGCAGCACAAGTACCGCGAGAGCGTGCTGTTCTTTCCGCTCGAAGCGCAGGCCTGCCACGCCTGCTGCACCTACTGCTTCCAGTGACCGCAGTTCTCCGGAGTCGAAAATCCGAAGTTTGCCAACGACAGCATCGACAAGCTGGTCGAGTATCTCGAACTCCATCCGGAGGTGAAGGATGTCATTTTCACGGGAGGCGACCCGATGATGATGAGCACTGCGCTCGTCAAAAAATACATGTGCCCGCTGCTCGGCGTCTCGACGCTGAAAACCATCAGGATCGGCACCAGGTCGCTGAGCTGGTGGCCGCAGCGCTATACCGCCGAAGCCGACGCGGCGATCCGGCGCATCCGCGCGACCGGCGCGGTGATCCGCAGCCAGTCGCCGGTGGTGCGGCACGTGAACGATGATTCCGGCGTGTGGCGCGAAATGTGGCAGAAGCAGGTGCAGCTCGGTATCATTCCCTACTACATGTTTGTCGAGCGCGACACCGGTACGAAGCGCTACTTCGAGGTGCCGCTTGCCGAGGCGCTCGATATTTACAACGGCGCCTACCAGCAGATGTCGGGGCTTGGCCGCACGGTTCGCGGGCCGTCGATGTCCTGCTCGCCCGGCAAGGTGATTGTGGAGGATGTCGCCGAGATCAACGACGAAAAGGTGTTCGTGCTCAAGTTCACCCAAAGCCGCAATCCCGAATGGACCAACAAAACATTCCTCGCCGAGTTCGACGAGCGCGCGTCGTGGATCGACGACCTCACCCCCGCGTTCGGCGAGGAGGCCTTCTTCTTCGAGCCTGAGCTGATGGGGATGTACGGCAGTTGAGCTGCATTGTCGGCGCGAGGTTTCCGGAAGTTTCGCCGGAGGTCTCGCGCCGACGGAGGGCGTTCAGATGCTGCAGAGGTAGTTGCAGCGAATCGCGCTGCCCTCTTTGCGGATGTCAGCCTTGATCTCGGTTTGCGGATTGACCAGTTCGCGGAGCAGGGCGGTGAATGTGCCGAGGTAGAAGTTGCCCACCACCGGATGCGACGGGAAGGTGACTTTGACCATGACGTTTGGTGACGGCTTCGAGCCGTAACTGAACTCGCCGCTTCCGGCGAAGGTCCAGGCATTTTTGCTGATGGCGAAGAGGAATACCTTGAAAGCCAGGCCCGCAGGGAGCAGCTTGACAATCGTTTGGAACGGGCCGGGAATGCGCACTTTGAGCAGGTACTTCGCGGTGCGCTGGCCCGACTCCTTGAGAATTTTCGCCGTGGCCTCTTCGCCGATCTCTTTTTGCAGGGCGGTGACCAGCGAGTGGAATTTGGACTCCTCGACCATCTCCGACGGCAGATTGTTGATCAGGTAGCCCTGACCGATCTTTTTCAGAAGTTTTTCAGTTTCGCTTTTCCCGTAGGCGGTTTCAAGCGCGCCGACGGTCTGTATAATGGAATTCGGTCCGATTCGTGATGGGCTGCTGCTCATTGAAAAATAAAAATCTGTTTGTGCGTTGGTCGCGAGTTATGGTTTTTTTTGCGGTCTTGAGCTGTTGAGGCCGGATCGCCGGGAACCCGGAATGTCGAGCCGGAAACCCTCGGACGTCCAGCCGCCCCGGACGTTTACGGTCAATGCCGCGAAAGGATCGCACGGCGTAAAAGGAGTGAGCGAGCCGCTGTCCCACCATTCCGTCAAGGGCGAAAGCATTCCGGAGGCCGATGGAATGAACCCGGTGATGGTGTACTGGCCCGCCGGAAGATCGTGGAAATCGAAACTGAAGGTTCCGCTGGCATTGGTTTTCGCCACCATGCGCCGGGGTGCTTCCGTGCCGATGCGTCGGGCTTCGACGACAACCGCCGGCGCATTTGCCGTGCCCGAGCCAATGATCTCTCCATACTGTTCGGGCCCGGCGGTGCTGAACAGAGACTCCACCAGCGCCGATCTCGACGGCGAGCCGACAAGTTCCTTGAGCTTGTCAGCCTTGACCTTCACGCGGTAGTCCTTGCTTTGCAGGAAGCCGCCAAAAGGCGCGATGGAGAACGTGCGGCTGTCGATCCGGGAGATGGTGAACGGTAACGGTTTGTCCTGGCCTCTTTCTGACAGAGCGAGAGTGACGGCCGGTTTGACCGACGATTCGGCCACCGGCAGGTTGCACTGAAGCTCGACGGACGAGCCGGATTCAGGGCGGATCGTTTCGGCTATGACGTTGTCCTCTCCATTGGCGGGGACGATGCTGACCGAAAGTTCCGGATAGCGCTCCGTGTGCGCATTGCCTGAGAAGGTCAGCTCCGAGAGCTGGCTTCCTGCGCCGCCGGGCGAGAACCGGAGGCGGTACCAGGCCCGATCCTCCATTGGCGCGGTCAGGAGGCGGAAGGTGGTCTCCTCGCTGCTTCTCGAAAGCGAGAAATAGCCAAGCACGGGCAGGCTCGCGCCGGTGCCGGTGTTTTCGATCCGTATAGCCGACAGGTCAAAGCTCCCCGCGGGAAGCGTATCGCTGAAGGTAATTTCGATTTCGCGATTGTTGATGGTGCGGCACGAATGCAGCGACCTCGTCGAATAGTTCTCCGGTGCGAAGCGCAACCCGACGCCGCTCATGCCGGTTTGAACCGTTGGCGTCGAGGCGACGGCGAACACTTCCGTTTCGGGATCGTACTGCAAGTTGCCATTATCATCGGTTATGGCCACAATGCGATAGCTGCCGGGAGCTAGATGCTGAAAGCGGAACTCGCCGGACGGGCCGCTCTGGGCAATATAATCCGGCCTTGTCTCCGGGATAGCGTTTGAGCGTGAAGCGGCGTAGGCCATCACCGTGGCGTTCTGCATCGGGGCCAGCCGGTTTGTCCATACCCGTCCTTCGATCGCTCCCTGGTCGATAACCGGGCCTGTCGAGAATGCCAGCGTCAGGCTCCGGTCGAGTTGGTGGACTCCATCGAGGCTTTTCAGCGGCGCGCGCAGGGTGAGCGTGTAGGTGCGGTTCGGTTGCAACGGGTCGTAAAGCCGGATGTGGGCCTCTTTTCCGTGTATCGATACCTCGTAATCATCGATACGAGGTGAGAAAAAAATCGATTCCGAAAGATCGCTCCTGCCGACATAGTGGCTGAAGCCGATGCGGATTGTTTGTGGCGATGCATTGATTGCTGCGGAGTCCGGAAGCGTGGAGGTCACGCTCAATGGCGAACGATCCGGCGGGCCGCCTGTTGGCGGACGGTCAACGGCGCAAGCGGCGAACAGCGCCGGGATCAGGATTGGCGCCAGAATTTTCAGGCCGGGAAATTCTTTCAATGATGTTCTCCCTTAAAGAGTTGAAAGCTGCTAAATTGTTTCTCAGCATGAAAATTCTTAAATTAAAAACTGAAGGTATTCTATGAAAGCGATTTGAGAAAAAAAACAGACAGAGTTTGAGATAGATGGCCAGAAGAAATTTCAAGGTTCTTTATGTCTCTGGCGAGGGTTCTCCTTTTGTAAGGGTCAGTTCGCTGGCCGACTACATGGCATCGTTTCCGCAGGCGCTTGAAGAGGAGGGGTTCGAGGCCAGAATCATGATGCCGAAATACGGTATCATCAATGACCGGAAGTTCCGCTTGCATGACGTGCTCCGGTTGTCGGATATCGAAGTCCCTCTCAAGGACAAGACCGACATGTTGCACATAAAGGTCACTGCCCTCCCGTCCAGCAAGATTCAGACCTATTTTCTCTATAACGAGAAATACTTCAAGCGCACCGGGCTTTTTACCGATACCACCCTCGGCGGTGATCACAAGGGGAGCGCCGAACGACTCATCTTTTTCAGCGTGGGCGTGATGGAGACGCTCGTTCGCCTCGGCTGGCAGCCGGACATCATCCATTGCCACGACTGGCACGCGGGGCTGGTGGCGCTGCTTGCCAAGACGCGCTACGCCAAACACGACTTCTTTAAAAAGGTGAAGATCGTGCAGACCATTCACAACGTCTATCGCCAGGGCATTTTCCAGTCGAAGGCGTTCCAGAAGCACCTCGACGCTGAGGTGTTCGACGCGCTCGAAAAGGATGGCGACACGGTCAACCTGCTGGCTACCGGCATAAAACATGCCGATCTGGTCACCACCACCTCGGATCGCTACGCCCGCCAGATCGCGGCTGATCCGGAGCTTTCGTTCGGCATGGACAAGGCTTTGCAGGCGTGTGGAGATCGCTTCCACGGCATTCTCAACGGCATGGATACCCGCCAGTGGAATCCCTCCGCCGACAAGCTCATCAAGAAACGCTACAGCGTCGAACAGCCGGAATTGAAGCTCGAAGACAAAAAGGTGCTGCTCGAAGAGGTCGGCCTGCCTTTCTCCGAAGAGACTCCCGTCGTGGGCGTGATCGCGAGCTTCGACGCTTATCAGGGCGCGGAACTCGTCGGCGAGAGCCTCGCGAAATTGCTCGAACTCGACATTCAGCTCATTGTGTTCGGTTCGGGCGACAAGGAGTTCGACCAGGCGCTGAAAGAGGTCGCGGAGGAGAATCCGGAAAAGATGGCCTTCCGGCCCGAGTTCACCGATGCGTTTTATCACCAGATGATCGCCGGACTCGACATCCTGCTCATGACTTCGCGCATCGAGGCCTGTGGCATGATGCAGATGTTTGCTCAAAACTACGGCACTGTGCCGATCGCCTACGCGGGCGGCGGCATCGTGGACACCATCGAGGAGGTCTGTGGCGACAAGGGCACCGGTTTCATCTTCACCGACTACACGCCCGATGCGCTGACGTCGAAGCTCCAGGAGGCGCTGGCGCTGTTCGCCGACAAGGAGCGCTGGAGCGCGCTCATGCTCGAATGCATGGGGCGCGATTTATCATGGAGCGCTTCGGCGGGGCAGTACGCCGAACTCTACCGTAACCTGTTGGGCTGAGACTGATGGAGTTAGCGAAGGTGCTTTTTCTGGACAGGGACGGGACGATCAACCGCGATATTGGCAGTTACGTTTCGAGCCGCGAGGAGTTCATCCTGATCGATCGGGCCGACGAGGCTATCGCGCTGGCGCGGCAGGCGGGATTCCGCATCGTGCTCATCACCAACCAGGCGGGCATCGCGCGCGGTATCGTGACGCCGCGTGATGTCGAGGATGTCAACGACTACCTCAATGAATTGCTGGCGGAACGCCAGACCTCGTTCGATCGCTGCTACTACTGCCCGGCGCATCCCAACTTTCCCCATCCCGAGTACGACCGCTTCATCGACCATCGCAAGCCATCGCCCCGCATGGTGGAGCAGGCCATCGCCGACCTGCGCGAGGAGGGCATCGCGGTCGATCGCGAGTCCTCGTTCTTCATCGGCGACAAGCTGATCGATGTCGAGTGCGGCCAGCGGGCCGGGCTGAAGACGATCCTCGTCAGAACCGGTCACAATGAAGAGGCGCTTTGCGCGGAGCGCCAGATTTTTCCGGATCATGTCGCCGACGACCTCTACCAGGCCGTGACCGGCTTTGTGCTTTCGGGGAAGGCAACAGCAAGGGACTGAAAGGACTTAAGGGACAGCAGGGTTGGGGGAATCGATTTCGATTTGTTGGACACATCAAGATAAAGGCTCCCGATGATTTGCCTCTACGTGCACATTCCTTTCTGCCGGGAGCGCTGCCCTTACTGCGATTTTTTTCTGGTCACCAAACCCGGTTTCGTCGAGCGCTTTTTCGAGGCGCTTGCCGTCGAAACCACGGCGAAGGCGTCGCTTTTCGCTGGGCAGGCGATCGAGGCGATTCACTTCGGCGGCGGCACACCTTCACTGGTTTCGCCCTCCTTCATCGACGCATGGCTGTCGCAAATTTCCGGCCTGGCCCAAATCTCATCCGAAACCGAAATCACGCTCGAAGCCAACCCCGAAGATCTTTCGCCCGCCTCGCTCGACGCGTTGCAAGCGCTCGGCGTCAACCGCCTCTCTATCGGCGTACAGTCCTTTGCTGACCGCAAGCTCAAGGCGCTCGGACGGGCGCATTCGGCTGCCGATGCCCGCCGGGTCGTCTCCGAAGCGCTCGAACGCTTTCGGTCGGTCAGCATCGATCTGATGTGCGGCGCGGGGGGCGAGACGCTCGCCGAATGGGAGAGCGACCTTCGCGCGGCGCTCGATCTTCGTTTGCAGCACATTTCGGTTTACATGCTCACGCTCGAAGAGAAGACCCGGCTGTGGCGCGATGTGCGCAAAGGCCTTCGCCGCCTGCCCGGCGAAGAGGCGCAGGCGGCGATGTACCGGCTGGCGGCGGAGCTGCTTTGCGGCGCGGGATACGGGCACTACGAAATTTCCAACTTCGCGCTCGAAGGCCGCCACTCGCGCTACAACCTCGCGAGCTGGATGCGGGAGCCGTACCTCGGTTTCGGCCCGGCGGCGCACAGCTTTCTGGTGAGCGGCGAGGCCCAGACGCGCTTTTCGAACGCGAGCAGTCTGACGAAGTATCTCGCCGATCCCGCCGGGGCGGTCGATTTCCGTGAGGCGCTGACCGACGAGCAGCGCTTCGATGAACAGGTTTTTCTCTCCCTGAGGATCCGCAAGCCGCTCTCTGTTGGGTTTTTGCGAAAAGGGCATAAATTAGGACATCAGCATCTCGATTCCGTGCTTGTCCGGTTACAAGAACAGGGGTGGATCGGCGTCGAAAGCGGCGAGGTGTCGCTCACCGAAGCGGGCTTTCTTTTCGCCGATCTTGTCGCCGCCGAACTGCTTTCGGCGTGACCGCCCGGCTGATACTGAATTGTCAACAACCAGTCCCGAATGACTCACAGAAGCGTTAACCGGATCATCGCCGCCGGTATATTTCTTGTCGCCGAAGCGCTCTATCTCTCGACGATGGCCCCGACTTTTTCGTTCTGGGACTGCGGCGAGGTGATCGCCACCTCCCGCACCCTCGGCATTCCGCACCCTCCCGGCGCACCGCTCTACCTCCTCGTCGGCCACCTCTTTTCGCTGCTTCCGTTTTTTGACGACATCGGCGCGCGCATCAACTTTTTCAGTACGCTCATCAGCTCGACGACCATCATGCTGACCTACCTGATCATCGTCCGGCTGATCGCGATGTACCGGGAGATGAAGCCGGAGGCGTGGAGCCTGCCGGAAAAGATTGCGGCCTGGGGCGGCGCGGCGGTGGGTGCTCTGGCGCTCGCCTTTTCGGACAGCTTCTGGTTCAACGCCACGGAAACCGGCCTCTGGGCGGCCTCGTCGCTCCTGACCGCCACCATCTTCTGGATGATGCTCTCTTGGCACGACGAAGACCCTGCGCCCGGCAGCGAGCGCTGGTTGCTCGGCGTGATCTACATGATCGGCCTCTCCATCGGTGTGCACCTGCTCTGCCTGCTCGCGCTCTTCTCGCTGGTGCTGATCTACTATTTCAAGAAGTACACGGTTACGCCGAAATCGTTCGGCCTGATGATGCTCTTCAGTCTCGCGCTCTTTTTCCTGATCTACAAGCTGATTATCAAGGGCATACCGGTGCTGCTCGTCACCACCTCGTGGTGGGGGCTGATCGCTGTGCTCGCGGCACTGATTTCCGGCATCTGGTACAGCCACCAGAAACGCATCCCGTTGATGAATCTCGCGCTGCTCTCGGTGGTGCTGCTCATCCTCGGCTACACTTCGTATGTGCTGATCTTCGTGCGCGCCCACGCCGGACCGCCGATCAACGAGAACGATCCCTCGACGCTCCAGGCCTTTTTCTCCTACGTCAACCGCGAGCAGTATGGCGAGTGGCCGCTGTGGCCGCGCCGCTGGTCGCCGGAGCCGGTCTATCAGTACTTCTACCAGAAATATTCGAGCGAGTGGGACTACTTTTGGCGCTACCAGCTCAACCAGATGTATCTGCGCTATTTCGGATGGCAGTTCATCGGGCGCTCCTCGGATGTCGAAGGGGCGGTGGTGGATTGGGGAAAGCTGTGGGGATTGCCGTTTCTCGTGGGTCTGTTCGGGGCGTGGTCTCATTTCCGGAAAAACTGGAAGATGGCGCTGCCCGTGGCGGTGCTCTTTGTTATGACCGGCGTGATTCTCGTGCTCTACCTCAACCAGCCGGAGCCTCAGCCGCGCGAGCGCGACTACAGCTACGTCGGCAGCTTTTTCGCCTTCGCGCTCTGGATCGGCATCGGCGTCGAGCGGCTCTTTGCGTGGCTCTCCGCAAAGATGAAGTCGCTGGATACGAAGCAGCTCGCCTGGCTCGCCATCGCGGTGGTGGCGTCCGGCCTGCTGTCGATCAACGGGCGGATGCTCATGGCTAACTATCGCACCCACGACCGCTCCGGCAATTACGTGCCGTGGGACTGGGCGTGGAACATGTTGCAGAGTTGCGACAAGGACGCCATCCTCTTCACCAACGGCGACAACGACACCTTTCCGCTCTGGTACCTTCAGGAGGTGGAGCGCATCCGCACCGACGTACGCGTGGTCAATCTGAGCCTGGCCAATACCGGCTGGTACCTGCTGCAACTCAAGCACGACAGCCCGCGCGGGGCCAAACCGGTCAACATCGACATGCGCGACGACGACCTCGGCAACATCTCCTACGTGCCGGTCGATTCGGTCGAGGTGGCCGTTCCGGCGGGGCGCGAGGTGCGAAAGCTCTACGACGACGCGCGGCGCTCAGGCGTCACCCTGCCCGGCGCGCCCTCCGATTCGCTGCGCTGGACGCTGAGGCCCACCTTGACCTACCAGGGCGAGGGATTCCTCCGCCCGCAGGACATCGCCGTCTATGCGATCGTAGTGGACAATTTCGGCAAGCGCCCGATCTACTTCGCCCTGACCGTCGATCCCGCCGAAATGACCGGCCTCGACCGCAATCTGCGCCTCGAGGGTCTCGTCTATCGCGTCGTGCCGCTCGGGAGCGCATCGCCCCTGAGCTTCGCCGACCCCGGTACGCTCTACGGCAATCTGTTCAACGCTTACCGCTATCGCAATACCGGCAATCTTGCCGTCAATATCGACGAAACCTCGCGGAATCTGCTCGGCAACTATCCGCCGCTCTTCGCCCGGCTCGCCATGACGCTTGCCGCTTCGCCGGACGCGCCGGTGATGGTTCCGGATGCTTCCGGCGTTCGTAAAAGCGCGAGGTCAGGGAGTCTCTCGCTCGACGTGCTCGACCGGTACTCCCGGCTCTTCCCGCTCGCCCGCTTCCCGGTGACGCCGAAGCTTGCCGGATCGGTCGCCACTCTCTATGCCGCTGGCGGTGCAAACGAGAAAGCATATCCGTATATTCACTATCTTGAAACGCTGGCGGCCCAGAGCAGCGCGGGGCGGGAACCCGAGCTGTACTTCACTCTGGCGCAGGCTTACCGGTCGGCAGGCAAGGTTCGTGAGGCGGAAAGCATCATGAACGATCTGGAAATGGCGCTCCCCGAACTGAGGAAGCGCCTGGATTCACTCAAGCAATAGTTTGTATTTTCAATGAGCAATATTCACGCAACAGCGGTCATCGGTTCCGGAGCCGTACTTGGCGAAGGGGTCGCGGTTGGCCCTTACACCGTGATCGAGGATGACGTGGTCATCGGAAGCGGAACGGTCATCGGGCCGAATGTCCATATCGCCGATGGCGCGCGCATCGGCAACGAGTGCCGGATTTCTTCCGGCGCTGTGCTTTCGACCGCGCCTCAGGATCTCAAATACGCCGGGGAGAAAACGTACCTCCACATCGGCGACCGGACGGTCATCCGCGAGTACGTAACCCTGAACCGAGGCACCAAGGCGAGCGGCAAAACCGTCGTCGGCTCCGACAATCTCATCATGGCCTACGTTCACGCGGGCCACGACTGCGTGATCGGCAATCACGTGGTGATCGCCAACTCGGTGCAGTTCGGCGGCCACTGCCACGTGGGCGACTACGTCGTCGTCGGCGGACTGGCCGGAGTGCACCAGTTCGTCAGGATTGGACGCTACTCGATGGTTGGCGGCATCTCCCGCGCGGCGCTCGACGTGCCGCCCTTCGTCATGGCGGGCGGCCACGCCTCGTTCCGCTACGAAGGACTCAATGTGCTCGGCCTCAAGCGGCGCGGCTTCGGTTCCGAACAGCTCGGCAACATCCGCAACGCCTACCGCATCATTTTTCAGTCGGGCCTCTTGCTCTCCAAAGCGCTCGAAGCGGTGCGCAACGATCTTCCGCAAACGCCGGAGGTGCTGGAAATCCTCGACTTCTTCGCCTCGGGAGAGCATGGTAGGAAGTTCCTCAAACCCTTTAAATCTTAAGCAGTTACGGTTATGCCATCATGGGCGATCGGCATCGATCTCGGCGGGACGAACATCAAGACAGCGGTCGTCGATGAGGCGGCGGGGATTCTTTTCGAGGACACCCGGCCGACCGATGTGGCCGCCGGTCCCGACGGCGTCGTGCGGCAACTGGCGTTCATGGCCAGCGAACTCTGCCAGCGAGCCGCCGAAACGCTCGATGCCGACGACTTTGCCGGAATCGGCCTCGGCGCTCCGGGTGCGGTCGATGCCGCGAAGGGCACCCTCTCCTATCCGCCGAACCTGCCCGGCTGGGGGCGTTACGCTCTGCGCGAAGAGCTCCGGCTCCGCCTCGAACGAGACCACGGCCTCCGCTCGCCCGTCATCATCGAGAACGACGCCAACGCGGCGGCTTACGGCGAAGCGATCTTTGGCGGCGGCAACGCATTCCGCGACTTCATGCTGGTGACGCTCGGAACCGGCGTGGGCGGCGGTATCATTCTCGATCGCAAGCTCTATCGCGGCCCGAACGGCACGGCGGGGGAGATCGGGTTCATGATCGTCGATTTCGAGGGCGAGAGCGTTCACGCGGGTATCCGGGGCACCATCGAGGGGCTGATCGGCAAAGAGCGCATCGTCGAAATGGCGTGCAGCACGGAGATGGAGGCGGAGCGTTCGCCGCGTCTTGCGGAGCTGTGCAACCGCGATTTTTCCCGCCTTTCGCCTCGACATCTCGAACAGGCGGCCAAAGAGGGGGACGCCGCGGCGTTGCGCACCTGGGAGCGGATCGGCTCGATTCTCGGCGTCGGCCTGGCCAACGTCACCGCGCTGATGGACATTCGCAAGTTCGTGATCGGCGGCGGCATCTCGGCGGCGGGCGAGCTGATTTTCAAGCCCGCCATGATGCAACTGCACCGCTCGACTCTGCCCTCGATGCACGACGGACTCGAGATCGTTCCGGCGCGGCTCGGCAACAAGGCCGGAATTTATGGCGCGGCGGCGCTCTGCTTCAACTCCGAAAAATCATCCGGACTCGATGATTGAGGGGCTGACGCACCTGCTCTTCCCGGCGGTCTGCACCCTCTGCCAGAAGCCGCTCGACAAGGGCGAAGAGCCGATCTGCGCCGGATGCTTCGATGAATTCAACCCGTTTCCCGCCGCGCTTGCCGGAAGCGCGGCGCTCAAAAGCACCGTGCGCGCGCACTTTGGCGAGAGGGCGGTTCCGCCCGCCGCGTGGAGCCTCTATCCCTACCGCAGCATCGGCAAGCTGCACGAAGCGATGCACTCCATGAAATATGGCGGCCTGTTTCCTCTCGGCGAACTGTTCGGTCGTCGGCTCGGCGAGCTGCTCCGGCAGGGCGGCGATCCGGCTCCGTTCGACGCCATCGTGCCGGTGCCGCTGCATCGTCTCAAGCGCATCGAGCGCACCTACAACCAGGCCGAGGCGATTGCTCGCGGCATGGCCGGGGTGCTCGGCCTGCCCGTCACAACGAAGTGCATCGAGCGCTGCCTCTACACCGGCTCGCAGACCGGGCTGGACATGACGGCGCGGCGCGACAACATGGTGGGCGCCTTTCGCCCTGGCCGCGAGCGCTGCGCCGGACGGGTGGTGCTGGTGGATGACGTGCTCACGACCGGCGCGACGATGGTTGCCGCGGCGGAGGCGCTGAAGGCGGCGGGTGCGGCGGAGGTGGCTTTCGCGACCGTCGCCCTCACCGAAAAGGAGTAGCCGGGATGGATCTCTTTTACGTTTTGCCGCGCCAGCTCGACCTCGACCATGCCCGCGCGATGATCGACGGCGAGGAGTTCCACCATCTCGCCCGCGTACTGCGCTGCCAGCCGGGCGACCTTGTGCCCATCACCGACGGCGCGGGCCTGGCGGCGGAGCTGGCGGTCGAGGCCATCGGCAAGCACTTGCTCGAAGGCGCGATCCAGAACCCGCGCCATGTGCCGCCGCCCGAAACGCAAGTGACCGTCGCGCTGTCGCTCCTGAAGTTGCCGCAGCGCTTCGATCTCTTCCTCGAAAAGGCGACCGAACTTGGCGTCGCCCGCATCGTGCCGATGATTACGAAGCGCACCGTCTCGACGCCCGACTCCGGCAAGATCGAACGCAAGCTCGAACGGTGGCGCGGCATCGTGCAGTCAGCCGCCCGCCAGAGCCGCCGCCTCCATCTCCCCGAACTCACGCCTCCGCTCGCCTTTCGCGAGGCGCTCTCGCTCGACGGCTACGATCTGCGCCTGATCGCCCACGAAAGCGAGGAGCACTTTCCCGCCTTCGAGCCTGCCGGAAAAAAGATCCTTTTTCTTGTCGGCGGAGAAGGCGGCTTCACCGACGCCGAAGTCGCCGAGGCCGAGGCCGCCGGATTCACGCCGCTCTCGTTCGGCGCGTCGGTGCTGCGGGCCGAGACCGCCGGACTCTTCGCCGTCGCCCTCGTCCGCTCGATGCTCCTCGCCGAAGCCGATCCCGCAAAGCGCCTCTGATTGCGAACAACGCTACCGGCGACGATCGAAGACGCTTTGAGCTGGACGCCTTCTGACGTACATTTGAGTTATGACAGGCTTGTCCATGGTTGGTAACCTATACCGAACGAATGTCCGAACCGATGAATCAGACCACCACACGCAACATCAACCAGATTGTCGTGCTTGTCGCGACGCTGCTGATTTCGTCGCTGTTCCTGTCGATGATACGCCATTTTCTTATCACGATTCTTCTGGCGGGTATCTTCGCGGGTCTCGGCGCTCCGCTGTTCAACCGCTTTCAGCGGCTTTTCGGCCAGCGCAGGGGCCTGAACGCCAGCCTGACGGTAACGGCGTACCTCGTGATCGTCTTTCTCCCGCTGGCCGCCCTGCTGATTGTCGTGGCCGGGCAGGCGGTATCGCTCAGCCAGACGGCCATTCCGCTGATCCGTGAGCGTTTCCGCACTCCCGGCGCGTTCGATTCACTGCTCGTGCAGTTGCCCTTCTACCGTGACATCGAGATGTACAGCGACCAGATTCTCGAAAAGGCCGCCGAGCTGCTCGGCACTCTGGGGTCGAGCCTGATCAGTCGTCTCTCGACCTTTACCTACGGGGCCGTGATCGACATTTTCCTGTTCTTCATCTTCTGGTACACCATGTTCTTTTTCCTCAAGGATGGCGAGCTGCTGATGGAAAAGATTCGCGCCTACATGCCTCTGAGCGAAACCGACCAGCGGCGGTTGTTCGACAAATTTCTCTCCGTGACGAGCGCGGCCCTGAAGGGAACGCTGGTGATCGGCATGGTGCAGGGCAGCCTCGCCGGAGTCGCCTTCAGCGTCGCGGGGATCGAGAGCGCGGTGTTCTGGGGAACCGTCATGGCGCTGCTTTCGATTCTGCCGATGATCGGCCCTCCGATCATCTGGATTCCGGCGGCGATCATGCTCGCCCTGTCGGGCCACTATCTACAGGCGGCGGGACTGGCGCTCTTTTGCAGCATTGTGGTCGGCCAGATCGACAACATTCTCCGCCCGATCCTGGTCGGGCGCGACACGCAGATGCACGAGCTGTTCATCTTTTTCGGAACGCTCGGCGGAATCGGCATGTTCGGGGTGTTCGGCTTCATCATCGGGCCGGTGGTCGCCGCGCTGTTCGTCACCGTCTGGGACATTTACGGCGAAACTTTCAGCGAGTCGCTGGTCGATATTCGGAAAGGGCGGATCGATTCGACGGACGAAGAGATGAAGTAGGGCGGAAGGGGGATCGTGAAAAGAAAAAGGCTGTCCATGCTTGGTGCGGGGACAGCCTTTTTTTATGAATCAGTCAACGCGGACGACCTCTTCGGCGGAGAAGAAGAATGCGCCTTCGATGGCGGCGTTCTCGGCGGAGTCGGAGCCGTGGACGATGTTCTCGCCCTTGCTGTCGGCATAGAGCTTGCGGACGGTGCCCTCGTCGGCCTGTGCCGGATCGGTCGCGCCGATCAGGGTGCGGAAGTCCGCGACGGCGTTCTCTTTTTCGAGGATCATCGGTACGCACGGGCCGGAGGACATGAAATCGACCAGCTCGCCGTAAAAGGGGCGCTCCTTGTGCACGGCGTAAAATGCGCCTGCGGTCTCTTTGGTGAGGCGGGTTTTCTTCATCGCCACGATGCGGAAACCGGCGCGTTCGATCTGGTCGGTTACAGCGCCGATGAGCTGCTTGCGCACGCAATCGGGCTTGAGGATGGTAAGGGTACGTTCCATGGTGGAGGTCTGCATTTTGTTCTGAAAAGTTTGCCCGCGAAGATACGAAAAAAGATTCGGATTTCGGTCAACCGCCGCGCGTCGCCGCAGCCGTCAAGAGGCGTCGATGCGGGCGAGCAGCTCTTTCATCGGCTGGTAGGTGACCGGCAGAAAGTCGCTGTAGGCGAGCAGCACCGTGCCTGCTTCGTCGATGAGCACGTAAGCGCGTTGCGCCATGCCGAGGAAGCCGAGTGCGTCGTAGGCTTTGGCGGCGGTGCGCTGCTGGTCGCTCAGGAGCAGGAAGGGGAGTTCGTGCTTTTCGGCGAACTGCTTGTGCGATTCAGGGCTGTCGCCGCTGATGCCGATGACTTCAATTCCCCGGCTGGTGAAGGCCGTGACGTTGTTGCGGTAGTCGCAAAGCTGCGCCGTGCAGACCGGCGTATCGTCGCCGGGGTAAAAGATCAGGAGCACTTTCTTGCCCTTGAACTCCGAAAGGGAGACCATCTTCCCGTTGCTGTCGGGAAGCGTGAAATCGGGTGCGATTTTGCCTTGTTCGATCATGGTTGTCCTCTTTTTCCGTTTTCAGATGCGCTGTTCGAGTTTCGTCCTACACCAATGTCCCCGGCGCGTTTTCCGTTCACGGGGGTGACGGGGGATCTTCGATTCAATCCTTTTCATTCATCCACTCGCCAGTCGCCCATTTCGAGCCTGTGCGTTTCATCTCCTGCCACGCTTCGATATGACGCTTCAATTCCGGGTGCTTGCAGCCCTCGGCGATCAATGCTTCACGAGCGACATGATCGAACGGTATTGCCTTCGGCCCGAGACATTCATCCCAGATTTTTGCGATCATGGATTGTGGCTGATCTACCCCTGTTGGTTTAATCTCAGCTACGAAAAGAACTCCATCGATATTCCCAAAATCAGTTTCCATGGCCTCAATAAATTTTTCTACATTTGGATCTAAATTGATTGAGCCAGATTGCGTCTCGAACCATCGTCTTTGAGAATTATGTTTTTGAATTTCCCTCCAATAACCAAATTCTATCTGCTCATTTTGATAGTATTTTTTGCTGAATTCCCCGATATCAGTTTTGCTGAATTTAACGATATCAGAAAAGTGCAAGATTGAGGGATAGTCAGAAAAAATTACATGATATTCAGTTTTTCCCAATCCAATCACCCCTCTCCCATTCATCGAATCAAGTCCTTTGGTAATCAAACTCCATACATTATTGATACGCTCATCGTATTCGTCTTCATAATGCCATTTTATCTCGCCAAACCACGGCAAAACGGCTTTACCTATCAAGCTCGATTTTTTGATCAAACTTTTGTAAAAAGCCTCTTGCTCGATGGGATGATATGAATCTGTGCCATTGATATATCCAGACAAAAAACATGACTCAGAATGAAGTGTCTTATAAAGCCACGGATCTGCTGGGGCCATCTCTTCTGAAGTTGAACACCAATGTAAATCACTATCAAAAAATTGATTTACGTCAATACCGAATAAGCTTGCAACATTAAACTTATAATGATTGGTTGAAACATTTTGCAATGTATGTCTAAGCTTATTTGAACAGGCTTCTTCTTGAGACATTGCTCCGCAAATCAGTGCATGGGCAATGAAAGACAACAAGACATCCCGAGCCAATTCATCTATAAAAGGCAAATCATCAGAAAGATCATATCGCTGAGTTGTCAGCGGCATATTAGCAGCTTTGTCGATAACTGCAATATTTGGACTTTTAAGCTGTATTTCAGATGGCCAGTAGACATTAGTTGCTATCAGATTTTTTTCTTCTGGTTGAGCTATCATTAATCCGTTGCACGAAAGCGTTGGCTGATCAGAGAACGTCCAAAGCACAGCATCAAAACCTTTTGGAAAAATAACAGACCATTCAGGCGGCAATTTACTACTCCGAACAGGGCAGATATATTGCTGATTCAATAATTCTGATGCTGTGCTGCGAATAACTCTTTTGATAACCTTAGGCCAATCCCAGCAAAACCAGTCGATCTGATTATTGGGGCCTTTTTTCTCTGAATACGTTTCTTCATCAAGTTCAAGCCATTCTGTCGATTCGCTGCTTATCTCAACTTCAATCGTTGTTCCGACAGGCAAGTCATTACGTCGCTGAATCTCGATAAGCTGGCTGGCCTCTGATGCTTCAACCATGTAGCCCATCCTTTTATCCGCGCCAACATGGCGTGTCCACATTTTGAACGATAGGCCGAGCAGAAAAACTGCAAAGACGCCGATTCCGAAGCGTCCGGCACGTGCTATGCGCGGCTTGCCCTCGTCATCGACAAACTCCTTGCTCCACTCTGAACTGCGGCGGAACGACGCACCAGCTCGGAGAAAGTAGTTCTGGATGGTATCGCTCGTCATGCCAATCCCACGATCCTGCACGCGGAGAAACCACGAACCGTCGTCACGCTTAATGAAATCGATCATCACATCGCCCTCCTGCTCCGGCAAATCGAGCGACTCGATGGGCACGTCGTGAACCTTGCGCCACGCATCCAGCTCGCAAACGGCATCGATGGCGTTTTGCATCAGTTCACGAACGCCGACGCCCGGCTCCTTTCCATACAGCGGCTCGACCAGCAGAGTGAGCAGGTTCGGGTCAGCCGCGAATCCCGTTTTGTCTGGAACATAGGAAAGCGCATCGCGGAACGCAGGACTTTGCAGATTTGAATCCACCCGCCGGATTGCAAGGTTGAGCCGATCCAGACCAAGCGCGGACTGTGCGCTATACGCTTCGTCGAGCACGGCGGTGGAGTGATCCATTTCAGCCTGCAAGCCCGACAACAGCTCCCGAAGTTGCAGGTACAGCGGCAAGCTCAGGTCAGAACTCACCTTAACCATTTTTCCGCGCGGGTCGTTGGTTGGTCCGATATGTTGGACAGCGAGATGCTTTTTCCACTCCTGCACCGAAACCGGGCTTTGCGGATTGCGCAGTTGAAGCAGCACCGCAGGCGCACGTTGCCGGTTGATCTGAAAATAATCGGCAACGCGCAAAAGCGCCATCGGGTAGAGCGCCGCCGTCCCCATCGGTTTGGGCATTCCCGCATAGCGCGGACTGTCATCCAGATACGCTTTGCATACCCGAAGATTCATCCCGTGCGAGCGAGCTGTCAACCCGATCAAATCGGCCAAGAGATTCAGCGAATCACCTTTCGCGCCCATCGCTGGAAAATGCCCTTCACCAGAACCGACCTCCAACCCCGGAAAACCGTAGATCGCAATCTCATGCGCCAGCCGTGCGTGATGGCGGCGGATGAACTCGCCAACGATCAGGCGATGATTCAACTCCCACTGGCCGGAATCCGCCGGAAGTTCGTCGAACTTCCAGAGCCGCGCCGACTCCTCGCCGATGATGTTCGTCAAGTCGCGGTCACTGAAGCGCCGCGCCTCACGTTCATACTCCAGCCACAACTCATGCCACGGCGCATCGCCAGCATAACCCTCGTGACTTTCGCTGAACCATTGGAACGGCTGAAACCTTGAATCCTTCCCAACCAATTCGAGAAAGCCGTCAGGCCGGAGATGCATCGCAATGTCATGCAGCAACGACGCGCCGATAATCACCGCAGCATCCGCATCGCAAAGCAAGCGAGGGTCGGAATCTCTTTTACTGCGCTCCCAGACCTCTTTCGGAACCAGTTCAACCTCTGATTTCAACACGCGGTTGACGTGCTCAACCCCGTGATCCGTATAATCCGGGAAGAAGGTCAACTTGTTGTCTGCAAGGATTTCACCAACGCGGTCAGCAAGTGCGCGAATTGGAGCCTGAAGGTTACTCTCCTCCAACAATTCTTTCAGTTGCTTCGGAAATTCAATTTTAGCCATGAGCGTTGAAATGCGGATTTGTCGAGCTTTCAAAAAATCGGCCAATGTGCCGGATTCTCCATCAAAAGCAATCCCTTAACATCGGCGACCCGGATCAGCTATGCAGTCAAAATGCCGTCCCGAGAGGGGCAATAAGTAAGCCCGACGGCGTGGCTTATCGTTATAGGTACAAAGATTACGCCAGATGTTCAAGAGAGCCTGCCCGAACATCCTTCCGGACGCTGCTCGACAAACCATCGCGTCGAGGTTGTCGGCTACTCATAAAAAAAGGAGGCCTCGCGCAAGCCTCCCTTTTTTCATATCTCTCCCCCAGCAATCATCTCCCCGTGCGTTCCACTTCCTGCTCGACCAAGATGCGTCCGACGCGCTTGCCGTTCATTTTGATCACCTTGAAGACCAGGCCGTTCCAGCGGACGGCGTCGGAGACCGAGGGGACTTCGCCGAGGCGGGTCATGATGAAGCCGCCCATCGTGTCGGATCGCGGCTCGTCCTCCTCGAAGAATTTGTCCGCTTCGAGGTTGAAGGCCACGAGGAACTCATCGACCGGCAACATGCCATCGACCAGCCAGGTGCGCTCGCTCCGGCGCACGATGCGCTTCTGGTCGCCCTCGACGTCGTCCGCCGGCACGTCGCCGACGATGCTTTCGAGTACGTCAGTCAGCGTAATCGCTCCCTGCACCGAGCCGTGCTCGTCGATGACCAGCGCCAGGTGGGCGCGGTTTTTCCTGAAGAGTTCGAGCACGTGGAAGGCGGGCACCGATTCGGGCACGAAGAGCGGCGGTTGCATCGACGCCCGGATCGCCTCGCGAATGCTGCGTTTCGAGGTGAGGCTGAAGTTGACCAGGTCGAGAGACCTGACCACCCCCTGAAGTTCATCGAGTCCGCCCTTCGCCACCGGAAAGCGCGAGCGCCCGCTGGCCCTGATTCGCGCTACCAGCTCCTCGTCGGGCCGGTCCAGGTCGAGCCACTCGATCTCGCCGCGCGGCGTCATCAGGGAGCTGGCCCGCTTGTCGCTCATGCGAAAAATCCGCGAAATCATCTCGTACTCGACCGACTCGAAGACCCCTTTTTTCGCCCCCTGCCGGATCATGAGCATCACATCCTCGTCGCTGACCTGCGGCTTTTCGCCCGCCTCGATGCCGAACGCTTTGAGCATCAGTGATGCTGAGACGTCGGCGACAGATACCGCCGGAGTGGCGATGATGCAGAGTTTGTCGATGAATCCGGCGATTCTCACCGCGATGGATTCGGGGTGGCGGAGGGCGATTTTTTTCGGAAGCAGCCTGCCGACGACGTGCGTCAGGTAGGCGAGCGCGGCGATCACGATCGCAAGCGCGAGGGGGAGGCGATAGCTTTCCGGAAGGGTGGTGGCGCTCAGTGTCGCGGCGAGTGGCCCGGAAAAGAAAAGTCCGCCCAGAACGGCTGTCAACGTAGCGACGAGTGTGTCGGTCACTTTTATGGACGAGAGCAGCCGGGCGGCGTTGTCCTGAAGTTTCATCGCGACGGAGGCCGATGGATAACCGGCGTCCCGCAGCTCGCGCAGGCGCGACGGACTCGAAGAGATGATGGCAAACTCCGCCAGAGAGAGGAGTCCCTGAAGGAGAATCAACAGCAGGATGACGAGCGCTTCCGCGCTTTGGGGATTCATAGGTTGCAATTCAGTGAACCGGCAATAGTCGCCTCGATATGCCTCAAGATACATCAATACCTTCACATAACCGGTCTGGCGGTTTGAACGTTCATTGACGCGATTTGCCGCCGCCGGGGCGATGATGCTTGACCGGCGGAGAATTTCTGCGTAACATCATAAAGACTGTATCACCACTCTTCGGGTTAGCCATGAAATCTATTCGATTGTTGTGCCATCGCGTCTTTCTGCCGCTCTGCCTCGCGCTACCGCTTGCTTCGTGTCGTCAGCCGGAGACGGGCGCGGATACCTTGGCCCTGTACCAGGAGGCCGCGCGTCTGGGCAGTCAGAAGCGCTATCAGGAAGCGCTCGATCGCTACGACCGCGCACTCGCCGCCGATACGCTGAATGGAGTCAGCCGGGCGGCCCTTGAAGCGCTCAGCCGGAAGAGCCGGATCGAGTTCCTGACCGGGCGCTACTCCGGCGCGTTCCGCACCTGGGATGCGCTCCGGCGGCACGACGGCGGCAAGTTGCCCGACTCGCTGCATAACGCCGTCGCGCTCGATACCGGGCGGATGTACGCCGAACTCGGCATGTACGGCCGGGCGGCTTTGGTCATGGCAACGCTGAAAAATCCCGTCGCATGGCAGCGTTTCGACCGGGCGCGTCTCCTTTTCAGGGCCGGAAAGGTCGGCGAGGCGTTACGCATTTACGAGGAGCTTGCGGCCTCCGAAGATGCGGCCGTCAGCATGTCGGGCCTCTCCGGCATTCTCGATTGCGCCCTGACGGGCAAGGTGGCCGGTCTCGACACGCCCGATAATCTCGCGGGCAAGATCGCCGTGATCTCTGGCCGGGTGTTGAAGATGGAGGCTTCGCCGGAGGTGAAGATCAAGGCGTTGCGCATTGCCTCGAGGAGCCTCCAGCAAATGGAAACGCAGCGCCCGAACGCGAGCTATCTGCTCTTCCGGGCGCTGGCCATCGCCCAGCAGGCCGGTTATCCCCGGCTTGTGGCGATCCTCCAGTTCGAGTCCAACAACATCATCGTTCGCAAGCCCGATACGTATCGCAGCGTCATTGAATATTTCGGGCAGCGGAACATGCCCTTCGCCAAAGTCGCGGCGCTTTTCATGCTTGGCCGGTGTTCCGAGCTGCCTCCCGCCGAACGGATCGAGGCGTACCGGCTCGGGCTTACCGCCTGCCAGCACTACGGCATTCCCGCTACCGCCGCCGAATACGTCGCCCTGGAGCACCAGGCCGCCGGAGAACTCGGCGATCTTCTGGCTGCCCAGGGACGGTACACCGAGCTTTTCGACGCCACCGCTCTCGGCGGTTACCTGGAGCAGCAGCGCTTCATGCAGACAGGTATTTCCGGATTCCGGTTGCCAGCGGGCCACCAGGCCGTGCAGAACGAGATCATCGAACAGAGCAGGGATATATCGGGATTGCTTCAGCGCAAGATCACCATGCTCGAAGACGGGACGGGCTTCGTGCTTGCGCCCATTGCCGACAAGGCGATCAGGGAGAAGCAGGGGCGGCTGATAGCGCTGATAGCCGAGGCGGCCAAAGTTGACGGCTCGGTTCCCGGTCGGTTGCAGCCACAGCCGCTGACCCTGCGCACGCTCCAGAAGAGCCTCCGGCCCGGCGAGGCGCTGGTGAGATTTTTGATCCGGGATTCGCTTTCGACCTCGATGCTGGTCAGCGGCCGGGAGATGCAGATTGTCAGGGCGAAGGTTTCGGGCGCAGAGGTCACGGCCCGCTTCGCCGCATTGCGGCAGCGCCTCGTCTCCGCCGGCCCGAACTCCGAGGCCGCGCTTGCCAATGACGAAAATCGCCGCTGGCTGACCGGCGCGTTGCTGCAATCGATGGCCAGCCGTCTGGAGGGGTACCGGCGCCTTATCTTCGTTTCGCGCAAAGCGGAGCCGTTCCATCTGCTTGGGCAGAATTCGATGCTCGGGCGTGATCGTCAGGTTTCTTGGCTCGTTTCAGAGGGCGAAGCGTCCATCGATTCAGGCGTCTCCCCGCAAGGCGGCATCCTGTTTTTCGACGCCACTCGTCCGCAGAAGGCCGCGATTTACAAGCTGTTTCATCCCGCCGACCAGGTGTTTCTGTCTTTCAAACCAATATCGGAACATGAGGTTTCCGGCATGAAAACGCTCATGAAGCAGGCTGTCAAATCCGGTTCATCCGGTTCGGAGATTCTGAAAAAAGCCGCCCGGAATTCCGGTGCGCCCGGCAGTCAGGCCTGGCTATGGCTCGGCTCATACGGGGCTGAGTAGCGGATTCGGCATCGGGCTGGCGAATCGCCGTAACTCCGGTGGCGTGATTTGTCGGGCTTTTTGCGCTGAAGCGATATGCCAGGCGGGGAGTCCCGATTATTACGCTTGGGCCAAAACGTTATTTTTTTATAAATTGCAAACTACGTCGATGATTTTTTCATCACAAAAACCACTCCTCTCCAATGCCTGACGAGACTTTGGACCGAAGTTCCCTTGAGCGGCTTGTCCGGGCGCTCAAGCAAGCTCGCGTTCAGAGAACCCTCTCTGTGGATGAAATCGCCCGCCTGATCAAGATTCGCAGCACCCACATCGAAAAAATCGAAGCGGGTGACTTCACCTTTTTGCCTCCTCTCTACGTCCACTCCTATCTGAAGAAATACGCGGCGGAACTCGGCGTCGGAGACGATGCTTTGCTCGATTCGTGCCGCAATGAGCTGGGCATTGCCGCGTCGAACTTTTCGATTCCGCCTCCAGCCCAGGTGGTTTTGGAAAACCCGCGTCAATCCGCGCCTGCGCCGAAACGCAAGACGCGCCGGTGGCTGATCGTGGTTGCGGCGGTCGTCGCCATCCTGTTCGCCCTGATGCTTCTACTTTTCTTCGGACATTTCTGAGCCGGGTTTCGGCAAGGATTCAGCTCTTGACTCTGTTTCTGTCTGTTTCTGCCGCCGCCAGCACGGTGCTTCGAAATTCCTGTTTTCACTTTTCCTGTTTGCTTTCCAGATAAAACAAGACTACTTTAGTCCTAAATCTTTAATGCCGGGAACCTTATCTTTCGGCATGGGTGTTCATCGGTAATAACCTTATATTTGTCCTGCTTGCGGCAAATTTCACCGAAATTCAGAAACCAGTTATGCCATCAAGACAGATTTACTTCGATAACAATGCCACGACGCCGCTTCACCCCGAGGTGAAGAAAGAGCTGGTGGCGGCCATGGAGATGTTTGGCAATCCTTCGAGTATGCACGCGTTTGGCCGCGAGGCCCGCGCCAACGTCGAGGATGCGCGTCACCGCGTGGCGGCCTTCATGGGCGCCGACGAGAGCGAGATCGTCTTTACCGGCAGCGGTTCGGAAGCCAATAACACCGTGCTGTCACTCTTCGCCTGTGGTTCCGGGCAGTGTTTTCCCGGTATGCGCCCGAAGATCGTGACCAGCCGCATCGAGCATCCCTGCATTCTCGAAACTTCGCAGTGCCTGGTGCATCGCGGCGTCGATGTCAGCTATCTCGACGTGGATGGCTATGGCAAGGTCGATATTCGGCAGCTCGAAGAGCAGTTGAAGGCTGGAGGCGTCGGCCTCGTTTCGGTCATGATGGCCAACAACGAGATTGGCACGATTCAGGACATCGCGGCGATCAGCGCGCTCGCTCACGAGCACGGAGCGCTGATGCACACCGACGCCGTGCAGGCGTTCGGCAAGGTGCCGGTCGATGTGAACCAGCTAGGCGTCGATTTCCTGACCATCTCCGGTCACAAGATTTACGGCCCGAAAGGGATCGGGGCGTTGTACGTCCGCAAGAAAACGCCCTACTGCCCCTTCATTCGGGGCGGTCACCAGGAGCGGGGCCGCCGGGCGGGCACCGAGAACACCCTTGGCATCATGGGCCTGGCGATGGCGGTCGATATGCGCAAGGCCGAGATGGAGTCGGAGGCGGAGCGGTTGCTGGGGCTGAAGGAGGTGCTGCGCAAGGGGATTGAGGAGCGCATCGACGATGCGCTGTTCAACGGTCACCCGACCGACTCGGTGCCCAACACGCTCAACGTGTCGTTCCCCGGCGCGGAGGGCGAGTCGATTTTGCTCTATCTCGATCTTGCCGGCATCGCGGTCTCGACCGGCTCGGCCTGCGCGTCGGGTTCGCTCGATCCGTCGCACGTGCTGCTCGCCACGGGCGTCGATGCCGAGCGCGCGCACGGCTCGATCCGCATCAGCATGGGCCGCACGACCACCCTCGATGAGGTCGAATACCTG
Source organism: Chlorobaculum thiosulfatiphilum (assembly GCF_006265165.1). GTDB lineage: Bacteria > Bacteroidota > Chlorobiia > Chlorobiales > Chlorobiaceae > Chlorobaculum > Chlorobaculum thiosulfatiphilum. The sequence goes on along the minus strand of NZ_VDCH01000002.1, from coordinate 65,683 downwards.
CTCGATGTCCTGCCGGGCATCATAGAAAGAATCAGAAACATGTCAACAGCTTATATCAAAGGAGGCGCTCATGCTGCAATCAGGTGAATGGGCATATACGGAAAAACTCAAGGAGCATTTCGAGAGTCCGAAAAATATTCTTCAGGGCAACGACACCAGCGCTTTCGACGGCGTCGGCATGGAGGGCAACCTCCAGTGCGGCGACCAGATGATGGTGGCCATCAAGGTTGACAAGGAGAGCGAAAAGATCATCGACTGCCAGTGGAAGACCTACGGCTGCGCAAGCGCCATCGCCAGCACCTCGATCCTGTCCGAAATGGTCAAGGGGATGACGCTCGACCAGGCGTTCAACATTTCGCCCAAAGAGGTCGCCAAGGAGCTGGGCGGCTTGCCGGAGAACAAGATTCACTGCTCGGTGCTGGGCGACAAGGCGCTACGGGCGGCGATCAACGACTACTTCATTCGCAACGGCATGAACGACCGCGTCCAGAAGGTGCAGGCCCGTACGGTGTGCCAGTGCATGAATGTGACCGATCACGACATCGAGGAGGCTGTGCTCGAAGGCGCACGTACTTTCTACGAGCTTCAGGAGCACACCAAGATCAGCACGGTCTGCGGGTTGTGCAAGGAGGATGCCGAAGCCGAACTTCAGAAGTACGTCCACCTCCACTTCGGCGCCTGACGGTCTCCGCCGGGGAGTTTTCAGTTCAAGGGAAGGAAGCGGCAGGGCTCGCCTCGTGATGAATCCGGTTCGCCGGGTGATTCACGAGGTCGCGCCTCGCTCCGTTCCGGGAGGTTGAGTGAGTGTGCAGGTTTTGATTTGTCATCGCATTATTGCTTCGGCAACAATCAATCGCATAAATCACAAAGAAAGAGATTGGGCTTTAGCCCAACATCTCAGAGCGGGTTCGATTCCGATAAGCAGCATGGCATCATCATTTTACATCCACACCTTCGGTTGCCAGATGAACCTGGCGGACTCGGAGATCGTCACGGCGATTTTGACGGATGGCGGGTTCGTGCGGGCTGGCGACGAAGCCTCCGCCGATGTGGTGCTGCTCAACTCCTGCGCGGTGCGTGAGAATGCCGAGGAGCGGCTCGGCAACATCCTCACGCAGCTCAAGGGGCGCAAGCGGCGGCAGCGGGAGCTGGTGGTCGGTGTGCTTGGCTGTGTGCCGCAGTTCGAGCGCGAACGGGTCTTCAGCGATTTTCCCTTCGTCGATTTCATCGTTGGGCCGGACAACTATCGCGAGCTTGCCGGGATCATCGAAAACTCGCGGGAACAGAAGCGTCTCGCCAGCCTCGATTACGATCAGCAAGAAACTTACGCGGGCATCGATCCCGTCAGAACCGGTTCGATCAGCGCGTTCCTGCCGGTGATGCGCGGCTGCAACAACTACTGCGCCTTCTGCGTGGTGCCGGTGACGCGCGGGCGCGAGCGCAGCGTCGGTTACGAGCGCGTACTGGCCGAGGTCGCGGCGCTTGCCGCGTCGGGCTTCCGCGAGGTGACGCTGCTCGGCCAGAACGTCAACTCGTGGCGCGACGCCGAAAAGAGCCTCGACTTCGCCGGTCTGCTCGACGGCGTGAGCCAGGCCGCGCCGTCGATGCGCATCCGCTTCACCACCTCGCACCCCAAGGACATCTCCGAAGCGCTCGTCAAAGTCATCGCCGCGCGTCCGAATCTCTGCAACCACATCCACCTTCCCGTGCAGTCCGGCTCGTCGCGGATGCTCGACCTGATGAAGCGCGGCCACACGCGCGAGGAGTATCTCGACCGGATCGCCATGATCCGCCGCCACATTCCGGACGCCGCCATCACCACCGACCTGATCGCCGGCTTCTGCACCGAAACGGAGGAGGAGCACCGCGAGACCCTTTCGCTCATGGAGGCGGTCGGTTACGACACGGCGTTCATGTTTCACTACTCGGTGCGCCCCGGCACCTGGGCGGCGCGGAACCTGCCGGACGACGTGCCCGAAGCGCTCAAGAAGCGGCGGCTCCAGGAGATCATCGAGTTGCAGAACGCCATGTCGCGCGAAATTTACCGGCGCGAGATCGGCAAAACCGTCGAGGTGCTCGCCGAAGCCGAAAGCCGCCGCTCATCGTTGCAACTCATGGGCCGCACGAAAACCAACCGCGCGGTGGTTTTCAGCCGGGGCGAGTTCAACGCGGGCGACACGCTTCTGGTGAAGATCACCGGCGCGACCTCGGCCACCCTCACCGGCGAGGCGGTGTCGTAGCCGGTCGGCAAGCGCACTTGCGGGATAAAGCCGGGTCTGAGTGCCTCCGATTCAACGGGGCATCCTGCAAAAGGGACTCAAGGGACTCAAAGGACAAAGACCGAAGACGATTCTTCTGGCGCCGCTTCAGGGAACGTCCCGGCCAACGTCTCCTTCATGATCTCGACTTGGCGAAACACGCCGGAGATGCTTCCTTTATAATTGTTCCCGATATGATGTTATTATTTCGCCGGGATTCGTAAATTCACGGAACATATTCGGGCGCTTCATGGTGCGGAGTAACCCCTCGCCGAGGCTCTCGCAATCATTTTTAAATCGGCAGCCCGCCGTTTTCACCTCTTCTATCAATCATGTCAGTTGCACGCAAAGGTTTTGTCGATAAAGTAAAAGCCCATCTCGAACTGCTCGACCCCGTCACCTGGATCAGCGTTTTTCCCTGCCTCGCCGGTGGCGTCATGGCTTCCGGCGCCATGCAGCCGACCGTGCGCGACTACCTCCTGCTTGCCGCCCTCTTTTTTCTCTACGGCCCGCTCGGCACCGGTTTCAGTCAGTCGGTGAACGACTACTACGATCTCGAACTCGACCGGGTCAACGAGCCGACCCGCCCGATTCCGTCCGGCAGGCTCTCCGAAAAAGAGGCGATCTGGAACTGGAGCATCGTGCTCGTAATCTCCGTCGTGCTGAGTAGCTGGATCGGCATGAGCATCGGCGGCCAGCGCGGCATGATTTTCGTCGGTTCGCTGCTGGCGGGCCTCGTCGTCGGCTATCTCTACTCCGCTCCGCCCTTCAAGCTCAAAAAGAACATCTTCTTCTCCGGCCCGGCGGTGGGCTTCTCCTACGGATTCATCACTTACCTCTCGGCCAACGCGCTCTTCAGCGACATACGCCCCGAGGTGCTCTGGCTGGCCGGACTGAACTTCTTCATGGCCGTGGCGCTCATCATCATGAACGACTTCAAGTCCCAGGAGGGTGACGCGAAGGGGGGCATGAAGTCCCTGACGGTGATGATCGGCGCGAAGAACACCTTTCTGGTGGCCTTCATCATCATCGACCTGGTGTTTGCCGTCTTTGCCTGGCGCGCCTCGGCATGGGGCTTCACGACCCTGATGTACTTCATCGTTGCCGGTCTGGTGCTCAACATCATCATCCAGATTCCGATCTACCGCGACCCCAAATCGGGCATCACCCTGGTGCAGCACGCCGTCGATGACGGCTTCGGCAACGCCATCGGCAAGAGCGAGGTGCAGGAGCACAACGCCTTTTTGCGGTTTCAGGTGGTCAACAACATTCTGTTCCTGACCAACCAGATGTTTGCCGCCGCGCTGGTTGGCAGACAGTACATGTGATATTGACGAAGGTGGCGGGCGGAACCCTCTCTTTTTTCGCCTGCCGGTTCTGATGAATGCCGGACGACAAGACGATGACGATGCCTCGAGCGAACATCCGTTTTTCAGGTCATCTTCCTCATAACCTTCACTATCCGGAGGCGTCATGACAGCCATAGCCCCTACTTTTTTCGACCTGCCTGTCGTGTGGCACAACGTTCTGGTCATGCTGCTCACGTTCGCGTATGTGTTCAGCGTACCGCCGCTCATGGACTGGCTCGTGACCAACCACGGCCTGCCGCGCGACATCAGCCGCAAGATCACCCACATCTGCGCCGGTTCGGTCATCGTGTTTCTGCCCCTTTTCCGCGACGGCGACTGGTCGCACTACCTGAACATCACGGTTTTCGCCGTCTGGACGCTGCTGCTTATCCAGAAGGGACTTTTTGCCGCCGATGACGATCAGGCGGTCAAGACCATGACTCGCACCGGCGACAAGCGCGAGCTGCTCAAGGGCACGCTCTACTTCGTGGTGGTCGCCATGATCTGCGGCACTCTCTACTACAAGCAGTTTGCCGGCGTGCTCGCCATGGCCGTGCTCGGTTGGGGCGACGGTCTGGCGCCGATCATCGGAACGAGAATGGGTAAAATAAAGTACAAGGTGTTCTGCGAACGAAGCGTCGAGGGGAGCCTCGCCTTTCTTGCGGGAAGCCTTGGGGCGGGCCTCTTTTTCGTCTGGCTGATCGTGCCGGAATCCTTCGATCCCGCGAAGATCGCCATGATCGCCGTTGCAGCCACCGTCATCGAAGCCGTCAGTCCGAAAGAGGTGGACAATATTCTCATTCCGACGGGGGTCATCGCGCTTTCCGCGGTGCTCTGAACCTGTTGACTCTGTGTGATGCCTGGACTCTATTTTCTCAGCGATCTTCATCTCGGCCTGCAAGAGCCTCAGGCGGAACAGGAAAAACTGGAGCGCCTCGAAACCCTGTTCGCAGTCATCCGCGAACAGGGCGGCTCGCTCTACCTGCTCGGCGACATTCTCGATTACTGGATGGAGTTCCGCCACGTGATCCCCAAAGGGTTCACCCGGTTTTTCTGTATGCTCTCCGGGCTTGTCCGGAGCGGCGTCGAAGTGACCTGGTTTGCGGGCAACCACGACTTTTACCTCGGTGCTTTTTTCGACGACGAACTTGGCGTGAAAACCTGCTACGGATTGCAGGAGGTGCGCCACGACGGCAAGCTTTTTCTGCTTGCGCATGGCGACGGCCTCGGCGAGGGCGACCTCGGCTACAAGCTTTTCGCCCGCTTCGTGCGCAACCCGTTCAATCTCGGCCTGCTCACGGCTTTCCACTCCGACCTGGCCACGGCGCTCATGAAGCGCTTCTCCCTTCTCAGCCGCAAGCACAAAAAGGTCGATATGCGCGCGGAATCGACGCGCCTTTTCGATTTTGCCGCTGCTTTGGCGCGTGAACGTGATTTTGATTACTTTGTCTGCGGCCATAACCACTCGGAGCGTTTGCAGGTGGTGGGTGACTCGGGCAGCACCTACGTCAATCTCGGCTCGTGGATCGAAGGGCGGTATCAGTATGGCGTGTACGAACAGGGCGAGTTCCGGCTCGAAAAGCTTTAAGTCAACTATCAGATTCTCTTTTATCACATGAGCAACAACAAGGTTCTCAAGCTGGGCCTGCCGAAGGGCAGCCTTCAGGATTCGACTCTCGAACTTTTCGCCAACGCCGGTTTCCATTTCTCCGTCCAGAGCCGCTCCTATTTTCCCTCGATCGACGATGACGAACTGGAGGCGATCCTGATCCGCGCGCAGGAGATGGCGCGTTATGTCGCGCAAGGCGCGTTCGACGCCGGACTGACCGGCAAGGACTGGATCATCGAGACCGACTCCGACGTGGTCGAGGTGGCCGATCTGGTCTATTCCAAAGCCTCGATGAGGCCGGTGCGCTGGGTGCTCGCCGTGCCGGAAAGCTCGCCGATCAAGACGGTCAAGGACCTGGAAGGCAAGCATATCGCGACCGAGGTGGTGAACATCACGAAGAAATATCTGGCCGAGAACGGCGTGAACGCTTCGGTGGAGTTCAGTTGGGGCGCGACCGAGGTCAAGCCGCCGGAGCTGGCCGACGCCATTGTCGAAGTGACCGAGACCGGCTCGTCGCTGCGGGCCAATAAGCTGCGCATCGTCGAAACGGTGCTTCAGTCCAACACCAAGCTCATCGCCAACAAGGCCGCGTGGGAAGACCCGTGGAAGCGCGAGAAGATCGAAAGCATGGCCATGCTCCTGCAAGGTGCGATCAACGCGCAGGGCAAGGTGGGCCTCAAGATGAACGCCCCGAAAGCCGCGCTCGACAGGATCATGTCGGTCATTCCCGCCCTGCGCCTGCCGACGGTTTCGAGCCTGGCCGGAAATGACTGGGTGGCGCTCGAAGTGATCGTCGCCGAAAAGATCGTGCGCAAGCTCATTCCTGAACTGAAACGCGCTGGAGCGGAGGGGATTTTCGAGTACAACATCAACAAGCTGATCGATTAAGGGACGGCAAGGACTTCAGGGACAGCAGGGACAAAGAGGATGAAGATTGTTCGAGCATGTTTCCCGGATTCCGATACCTGACAATTCGTGTAACTGCAAGGCCGCCGGGTGCGGCCTTTTTATTGATTTGGCAATTGAAACTCTTGATAATTGCCCCGGCTTTTAAGCTGGGGTTCGCTGACAAGACAGAATACATCGGGGCTTTAGCCCAATCTCTTTCTGACAGGCGCTTCAGGTTTTGCTTGTCGGAGTAACCATTACCATGCTGATCTATCAACTCTTCATTTTGGGGTCGCTGCTGGTTTTTCTTGGCATCGTGCTGAAAAACCTCGGCGACTTGCCGCCGCTTCCCGCCGGGCCGGGTGACGGCGCGTTCGCGCCGAAGGTGTCGCTTCTGGTGCCTGCGCGGAACGAGGAGCTGAACATCGAGGCGTGCGTCACCTCGCTGCTCGGTCAGCGCTATCCGGATTTCGAGGTGATCGTGCTCGACGACCACTCCAGCGACGGCACGCTCGACGCGCTCCGCCGGATCGCCGCCGGGCCCTCCGCCGGTGCGAAGCTGCGGATTCTCGAAGGTCGCGAGCTTCCGGCGGGCTGGCACGGCAAGGCGTGGGCCTGCCAGCAGCTTGGCGAAGCGGCGGCGGGCGAGTTGCTGCTCTTCACCGACGCCGACACGCGCCACCAGCCCGACGCGCTCGCGCGGGCGGTCGAGGCGATGCGGCGCAGCGGCGCGGGGATGCTCTCGCTCACTCCGGCTCAACAGATGCAGAGCTTCTCGGAGAAGCTGATCGTGCCGCTGGTCTATCACATTCTCTTCAGCTACCTGCCTGTCGCGATGGTCTGGAAAAGCCGCTCTCCGGCCTTCTGCTACGCCATCGGCCAGTTCATTCTTTTCCGGCGCGAGGCGTACGAGAAGATCGGAGGGCATCGGTCGGTCTGTAACAACATCGTCGAGGATGTCTGGCTCTGCAAGGCGGTCAAGCGTTCGGGCGGCAAGGTGGCGGCTTTCGACGGAACCGACGCGGTGAGTTGCCGCATGTACCGGGGTTTCGGCGAGGTGTGGCAGGGATTTTCCAAGAATCTCTTCGCCGGTCTCGGCAACAGCGTCCCGTGCTTCATGGCGCTGATGGCGCTCGTCGTGCTCCTCTACCTCGCGCCGTACGGCTTCCTCGCTACGTCGGCGCTGCATGGCGACCGCTCGCTCACCTTGTTCTGGCTGCCGACGGCTCAGATTACGGTGGCGCTCCTCATCCGCCTCATCATCGCCGCGAAGTTCCGTCAGCCGTTGTGGCCCGTGGCGTTGCATCTCTTTTCGCAGGCGATGCTGCTCCTGATCGCCGCCAACTCGTTCCGCCTGAGCGTTTTTGGCAAAGGGCCGCAGTGGAAGGGGCGGAACTACCCGCTTTCAGGTCATGGCAGTTAGCAGCGCAGAGCGCGTCGGCGGTGGGTGATACGGATAAAATTTTTTAAATTAGCAGACAATTTTTTCAGGCGTTTTCCGGCATCGTCATGCCGTCGCCCGGCAACCATCAAACGAACTACACACATGGGTTTTCTTTCGAAGATATTCGGCAAAAAAGAGGTGGAATTGAAACGGCCTCAGGTGCGCGAAGACGCGGCCTTGATCAAAACCCTCACTGGTCACGAAGACCGGGTGCTTGGCGTACGCTTCAGCCCCGACGGCAAGAAGCTGGTCAGCGGCAGCTTCGACGAAAAGGTGAAGTTGTGGAATGTCGAGACCGGCAACGCGATCCATACCATGTCGGGCCATACCACCTGGGTCAAGTGCGTCGATTACAGCCCCAAGGGCGACAAGGTCGCCAGCGGCAGCATCGACAGCACCGTGCGCATCTGGGACGTGGTGACCGGCAAGTGCCTGCACGTCTGCAAGGGGCACGATACCGAGGTGCGCATGATCGCCTTCAGCCCCGACGGCAAGGTGGTGGCCAGTTGCTCGCGCGACACCACCATCAAGTTCTGGGACGCCGAAACCGGCAGTGAGCTGAAAACGCTCTTTGGCCACAAGTCCTACATCGAATGCATCGCCTACAGCGCCGACGGCAAAAAGCTCGTGAGCTGCGGCGAGGAGCCGGTGGTGAAAATCTGGGATATCGAAACCGGCAAGAACATCGCCAACTACGCGACCGGCGACACGCTCTCGCACTTCGCGGCCTTCAGCCCGGATGGCAGCAAAATCGCGCTGTGCGGTCGCGACGCCAAGGTGAAGGTGCTCGACGCGACGAGCGGCAAAGTCATCCACATCCTCGAAGGGCACGAAGATGGCGTTCGCAGCCTCTGCTTCAACCCGGCGGGTACGCTCATCGCCAGCGCGGCCAACGACGAGTCGGTGCGGCTCTGGGACGTGGAGAAAGGAACGCTCGCGCACACCTATCGCGGCCACACGCACGAGGTGCAGTCGGTCGCCTTCTCGCCGGACGGCAAGGTGATCGCCAGCGGCAGCGACGACTTCAAGATCAAGCTCTGGGGCGTCGTGTAAAGCTTCGTGATGTTAACAAAACTGCCGGGTTGATGCCCGGCAGTTTTGTTTTGGGGAAGTGGACTGGCACGGACGAAGTGGACAATAAAAATTTTCTTTGTCCACAACGTCCACCGCGTCCAGTTCTTGCATTCACCCGTCGTCGCCGATGGCGTTTGTGGGGCAGGCCTCCATCTGCTCGCGGCAGAGGGCGATATCGGCTTCCGATTCGGGTTGCTGCGCCACGTAGGCGAATCCCTCCTCGTCTTCGGCAAAGAAGTCCGGGGCGGCGTTGTAGCAGATGGTGCAGCCGTTGCAACCCTGTCCGTCGGGATCGTCCGGGCTGGTGACATAGAACGGGCCGGTCGCATTTGCCGTATGCTTCAGTTTGTTGTTGGCCATAGCTTTTTCCTCCTGTGGAATATGGTGTTTGCCGTCAGCAAAAACCGGCATGAAGCCTGAGGTTGGAACTATCCATGACGCAACAGAGGTGCAAAGAGTTCCACGCAAGCGGCGGCCCAGCCTGATGAGCTTTTTGTCATTGTCTCTTGGTCGGCGTTTGGTTAATATATCTTCCGTCAGAGACCCGATGCCGACTGACGGCGGCGCTCCTTTTCGCCTGTACCGGCGATCGATCATAACCATCCTCTCGCATGGGCATCATTCTTCTCGATATTGGCAACGTGCTGGTTAACGTGGACTTCATGCCGTTCTGCCGGGCGGTTTCGCGCGAGGGCGAGCCGGGCGCGGCGGCGATCATGGAGCGCTATTGCCAGGGTGAACTCAAGGATCGTCACGACACCGGGCGCACCGGCCCGCTGGAGTATCTCGCCATGATCGCCGCCGATCCGCTCACGCGCGACCTGCCGCCCGACCGGCTCCGGCTCGCCTGGCAAGACATTTTCGCGCCGACGCCCGGCAGCGCCGAAGCGGTCGAAGCGCTGCGGCAACGCCACCGCCTCTGGATCATGAGCGACACCGACCCGCTGCACTTCGCCTTCCTCATCGACCGCTTTCCGGTGCTGCGGAACATGGATCGCTATTTTCTCTCCTACGAGCACGGCTGGCTGAAGCGCTCGCCGGAAGCGTTCCGGTACGTGCTCGATTCCTCCGACGGCCTCGACGCCTCTGAATTTCTCCTGATCGACGACCGCGAGGTCAACACCCGCACGTGCGCCGTGGCTGGCATCCAAAGCATCCTGTTCCGGAGCTGGAAGGAGACGCTCGCCTCGTCGGCGCTGGCGGCTTTTTCGCAACATTCCGTCCATGAGGAGGCATCCCTATGATCAGGATCGCAAGGGGATTTTCGGTTGACGACAGCGAGATCGAAATCAAGGCCATGCGCTCGCAGGGCGCGGGCGGGCAGAATGTCAACAAGGTCGAAACGGCGGTGCATCTGCGCTTCGACATCGGCGCTTCGTCCCTGCCGCCGGAGCTGAAAGAGCGGCTTGCGCGGCTCAATGACCGCCGGATAACGCGGGAGGGGGTGATCGTCATCCGCGCCCAGCGCTACCGTACGCAGGAGCGGAACCGCCAGGACGCCATCGAGCGCTTCCAAGGCATTCTGACCAAGGCGCTCGTCGAGCAGAAGATGCGCAAGCCCACCAGACCGCCAAAAAGCGCCTCGGCGAAGCGGCTCGAAACGAAGGCGAAAAGAGGAGAACTCAAGGCGTCGAGAAAGTCCATCGGTGACGAGTGAGCCGTGGCGCGTCCGGTGACGCCGCGACGGAAACGAAGAAGCCCCCGGAATGCCGAGTCATCAGCATTCCGGGGGCTTTTTGCATGAAACGCGCCGATTGGCTCAGAGCAGCGTTTCGCGCCGTTTGCCGGTATCGGCAACCATGACCGTGCGCTGGCTGTCGAGCTGCTGATGATAGGTCTGCACCCTTGCCATGAAGCGGTGCAGTTCCGATCGGGAAAGCGAGCGGCGCGGCGCGGCCTGCTTCAGCGCAACCAGCGGATTCTGCGGGCGTCCGTTCCTGATGATCCTGAAATCGAGGTGCGGCCCCGTCGAGCGGCCGGTCGAACCGACATAGCCGATGATGTCGCCCTGCTTGATTTTTTTACCGTAACGGCTGCCCGATGCGTAACGGCTCAGGTGCAGGTACATCGTATGAACTTTTCCGGAATGGGCGATGGTGATCATGTTGCCCGCGTTGCCTTTGCGTCCGCGGAAGATGATGCGCCCGTCAGCCACGGCCTTCACCGGCGTACCGGTTGACGCGGCCAGATCGACGCCGCCGTGGTACTGACGCCTGCCGGTCACCGGGTGAGTGCGATAGCCGAATCCGCTCGAAACGCGGCTGAAGCGGCAAGGCTGGATAAACATGGTTCTGCCCTGCGCCATGGCGCGTCCTTTTTCATCGTAGTAGGCCGTGTCGCCCTTGGCATTGGTGAACTGATAGGCTTTGAAATTCCGGCCCTTCGAGCTGATTTCGATGGCGAGAATGTCGCCGGTGCCAATGAAATCCGTGCCGCTCCACTGCTCCTGGAAAAGAATCCGGTAGGTCGCTCCGGCCTGGATGTCTTTTCTGAAATTGAGCCTGGTGGAGAGGATTTTTCTGAGTTTCGGATTGAGCGAAGAGCGGTTCCGGCTGCGCAGCTCGCTCGACAGCGAAGAGCTGAGAGTTCCTTCGATGGTGGCGACCCTGGTGTCGTATTCGATGGTTTCGCGTTCAGCGCTCACCCTGCCGGTCTGTTCATCCCTGACGATATGAAGCGTTTCGTAGGGGCTCGACTGCAAGGAGAAGCGGACGAACTTTCCGTTTCTTCCGGTTTCAAACTCATAGGTTTTACCGGCTTTCAGCCCCTTGATCGCCGCGTTTCCCTTGAGCTGAACGGTCAGTCGATGGACTTCGGAAGGCGTCAGCCCGGCGGCGGTGAGAATGGTGTAGATGGAGTCCCCTTTTTTGAGGGTTCTCTTTTCGATCTTTCTGGCAGGATCGTTTTCGCCCTCGTCGAGCGTTACCTTGTCGGACTCGTCATTCAGGCCAAGCTCGTCGTCGCTGGCGAGGCCGACCGATTTGAAGAGCGTGTGCATCGGCGAGGTCGATCCGTGATCGGACGCGGTCTGCCGGGATGTTGCTGAAAGGATGAGGCTGACTGAAAAGAAGAGGACGATGAGTAGCGCCGTCGATGACGCAAGAAGGAGGGGACGACTTCGGAACAGGGCCGAACGGCGCAACCTCAAAAGAAAATGGCGAAATTGGGAATTGGACATAGTTACTACATAAGTTCACGAAACACGAAGGGTGAAACACCTTGCAAAAATCTTAGACATCAATGTTATAAAAAAAGCCCGGAAAGGAAAATTCAGTACGCCTCTAATACGCCATATCTGTGCGAATCCGGGGAAAAAGTTCTCTTTTTGAAGGTTTTTTTCCTGATCTCGCCATCCGGCATTAATTTTCTTCATTCTTGAACCACGGTTGACCGTTTTGTCGGAGGCCATTTTCGCCGCCGCAGATGCGCTCCGCTGCCGTGTTTTTTCACCATCAAACTCTTGATTACGCCATGCTTGCAACCAACGAAAACCGCCTTGTCGAAATCCTGCTTCAGTGCCAGCCCGGCCAGCCCCGCACTCGCGGCACCTGGGAGGTCGATCACCAGGGCACACCCTTCATTCTGCCCTCCATCGGCGGCATCACGCTCAACCTTCAGGTCGGCGACCCGGCGTTTGGCTGGGAGGGCGACCACATCGAACCCGGCGTGAGCTGCACCGCCGACACGCACAAACCCTACGAGCATCCGAACGTCACAGTGCAGATGTTGAGCTGCGTGGGCAACACGGCCACCATCGTCTCCGGCGAGGCCAAAGGCGAGTCGGGCGTGGTGCTTGGCCATCACGGCGGCTCGGAGCACATCATCGTCGATTTCCCGCGTGAAACCAAGGAGAAGATGGCCTACGGCGACACCATCATGGTTCGCTCGAAAGGGCAGGGGCTGAAGCTGACCGACTTCCCGGAAATTGCGCTCTTCAACCTCGATCCGTCGCTGCTCGCCAAAATGAAGATCGTAGTCTCCGACGATGGTGTGCTCGAAGTGCCGGTGACGACGGTGGTTCCGGCCTACTGCATGGGTTCCGGCATCGGCTCGGCGCACGTGGCGAAAGGCGACTACGACATCGTGACCAGCGACCCCGACGCCGTGCGCGAGTTCGGCCTCGACCGCATCCGCTTCGGTGACTTCGTGGCGCTGCTCGACCAGGACAACCGCTACGGGCGAGCCTACCGCAAGGGCGCCGTCACCGTCGGCGTGGTGGTGCACAGCGACTGCCGCGAAGCGGGCCACGGCCCCGGCGTCACCACCATCATGACCAGCGCCACCCCCGCCATCCGCCCCGTCATTGACCCCAAAGCCAACATCGCCGACCTCCTCGGCATCGGCACGAGATTGTAAGGGTTTCCTGACTTCTTTGTAGGGGCGAACCTGTGTGTTCGCCCTTCCCCGCCAAATCTCAACTTCGCCCGAGCGGAGCAACTTCCCCCATTTCCAGTCGCATCGCCCGACCATCCACATCGTCCACACTGTCCACGTATTGCAACGAAACACCCCCACGGGCGTGGGGAAGACAACCTATCTTGGCGGACGGGTAGAAATCAGAAGGAAACACCCCCACGGGCGTGGGGAAGACCAGCAAGCCAGCCGATTACCGAGTGCTCAATAGAAACACCCCCACGGGCGTGGGGAAGACTGCTGAATGGTGTTCAAAGCTGTAAAAGACCTGGAAACACCCCCACGGGCGTGGGGAAGACCTTACAAGAGCTGAGTCCGCGACCGTCAACGAGGAAACACCCCCACGGGCGTGGGGAAGACAAGATCGAAAGCGGCGAGATCACCGATATCAAAGAAACACCCCCACGGGCGTGGGGAAGACGAGGTCAAGGAGCTGCTTCGCACGATAGATACAGAAACACCCCCACGGGCGTGGGGAAGACGCCATTTGCCGAATCAGGAGAAAGGCGGATTTAGAAACACCCCCACGGGCGTGGGGAAGACCTTACCGGCATGGATTCCCGGTTGAACGCTCAAGAAACACCCCCACGGGCGTGGGGAAGACTCATCGTACTCGGTGTCGGCAACTGGCGCGACGGAAACACCCCCACGGGCGTGGGGAAGACCGATCAATCCATGAGCTGAAAAATTCCGGGTCAGAAACACCCCCACGGGCGTGGGGAAGACCTCGGCCACGAATTCAGGCCGACACGCTACTGGGGAAACACCCCCACGGGCGTGGGGAAGACTGCGCGAGGCGCGGGGTCTGTTCGAGCACCGAAGAAACACCCCCACGGGCGTGGGGAAGACCGAAAAGAGGAGAGATCATGAAGCAGAAAGAAGAAACACCCCCACGGGCGTGGGGAAGACCCAGCACGGATTCGAGAGATTCAGGCCGACATGGAAACACCCCCACGGGCGTGGGGAAGACTCAATACTCAGGATTTGGCCAAACCGTTCGTAGGAAACACCCCCACGGGCGTGGGGAAGACGTAGAATCTGCGACGGGCGGGCGTCCCCATAGGGGAAACACCCCCACGGGCGTGGGGAAGACGTGCCCGTCCGTGTCCCACGAGAACTCGGGCAAGAAACACCCCCACGGGCGTGGGGAAGACCTCTACGCATACGCAGTTCATCCTCTGAGTAGGAAACACCCCCACGGGCGTGGGGAAGACGCAGCACCAACAGCCATTGCCTTGACGGTGACGGAAACACCCCCACGGGCGTGGGGAAGACGATTACGGTACCCTTATCAATCATATCCTGAGAGAAACACCCCCACGGGCGTGGGGAAGACCATGGGAGAGCGCAGAATGAAATGGATTCGTAAGAAACACCCCCACGGGCGTGGGGAAGACCTCGCCCAACCCTGTCAGCCGGGCTGGTTATGTGGAAACACCCCCACGGGCGTGGGGAAGACAAAAAAGCGTGGCGAATGGCGAGACGGAGGTAAGAAACACCCCCACGGGCGTGGGGAAGACCTCTTCGAGGTCATCAACGGCGATACCGTATCGGAAACACCCCCACGGGCGTGGGGAAGACTGCCCCGCCGGAGAACGCCTCGTAGGGCAACTCGGAAACACCCCCACGGGCGTGGGGAAGACGCTAACTGCTACGCGATCACGATGGCGCGGCGGGAAACACCCCCACGGGCGTGGGGAAGACCTCAAGTGCCGGGAACAACCAAGCTCGATCCAGAAACACCCCCACGGGCGTGGGGAAGACCTGGCGCTCGCTCACGGCAGGTAAAAGTAAAGAGAAACACCCCCACGGGCGTGGGGAAGACCTACAGCAGGCTTGAGAAAAGCGTGGTCTGTGAGAAACACCCCCACGGGCGTGGGGAAGACACTGGGTTTTACTGGGGTTTCGGGACGTCTGGCGTCAAGCTGTTTGGGTTTTCTGGTGGCGAGGCGGCGGATTTTTCAATCACGAGCGGTAGGCCGGAGATTTCCGTTATGGCTTTGCGCGTGTCGCCCATGCCGAAAATCTCGTAGCCGGGGCACCCGTTCGAGCTGTTGAAAATCATCAGGCCGCTTTTCGGCGGGCAGTGCTCGTGCAGATAGTCCACCACCTTTCTGGCCAGGCTGTCCCTCACGCCCGACACAAAAACGTTCGCCCTGGGTTCGATGAACCAGAGCTTCATCCGGCCACGCACAGCCGGGGGCAGGTCATTGGCGATTACAACGAGCATTGCTTTTTTCCGAGAATGGTTTCAATATCCGGCCCGATTTTGCCGAGCAGGTCGATTTCGATCACCCGCCGCCGGAACTCCGTGGCGATCTTGTACCGGTCGTAATACCCGGCCATTGCGGCGGTCAGCGAAAAAGCCAGCTCGATGGAGACGTGCTGTTTGTACAGATCGGCCAGGTCGTAAATGAACGGCAGCGGACTGCCCGCGTGAATGAACCCGATGTGCGGCGAATAGCCCATGCTGTGCACCGCCGACATAATGATGCTGTACAGGGCCGCGTTTGCCGCCGTGAGAATCTTGTTGGTCGTGTCGCTCATCTCGAATTTTCCCGGCTCGAACCGCCGCCCCTTCCAGCCCACCTTGTACTTCACGGCCATCTCTTCGTAAAACTTCCGCACCCGCAGCCCCTCCATGCCCATCATCTGCGGCAGCGTTTTTTTCTCAAGATCGGCGTCGGGAAAGCGGTAGGCGAACATCCGCCGCGCGACTTCGAGCGATTTTGCCGGAGTGGCGGCCAGCATCATCTGATGGTGCATGTTCCTCGTGTTGCTGGTTGGCGTCTGCCCGCTGGCGAAAAACATCATGCTGTCGTCGCCCACCCAGCAGATGCCGCAATTGGCGGCGGCCATCACCTTGACCGCCTCGTGCGTCACCGTCGTGCCGGGGCCGAGCAGAATACAGTTCAGCATGGCCACCGGCAGGCGAACGACGTTGCAGTCGCAGTCGATCCACTTCACGCTGCTGTCGTCGATCTCCATCCGTCCCTTCTCAAGATAAAGAAACGGATACTTTTCCTTGACCTGCGGAAGGGTATCCCGCGTCACTTTTATTAAAAGCCGCGCAGGATTCCCTTCGTTGATGAGTTCATTACTCTTCATTGCTTTCGTGGATAATGGTTACTCGCCGTTCACGGTACTTTTTTCGTGTGCCGAACTGCACCGGCACGTCGTTCAGCGCCACGACCTCGCCCGCGCTTTCGTCACCCGCCGCGTAGTCGCGAACGCGGAACGCCTCCCGGAGCGACTTTTCGGCGGCGATGGCCGAGGCGGCTTCGATCGCCGCCGCCTCCGACTCGAAGCGGCCCCGGAACACCAGGTCGGTCGGCGCGCAGCACTTTCGTCCGAAATAGATGTCCCACACGGGAGCCTGAAGCGCTTCGGCGAACTCCGTGGCCCGCGCCGCCGGAACCTCCACGGCGGCGGCGAACGTCGCCTCCTGCAAATAGTAGCGGTAGGTCATCTTCGTGCCGCCGCCCACTGCGATGCCACCGTCCCGTTTTCTTGGAATCAGCATCTTTTCCCAGTCGTCTTTTTCGTCATACCCGCTGCCGACCATCTGGAAGTCGCGCAAGAGCGGCGGGCGCTCGCCGCGTTCGCGCTGGAACGCGATCACCGTCTGGCGGAGCGGGGCCATTTCGTCGAGCAGTTCCCGCTGCTCACCGCCCGCGCCGAGGGCGCAGCAGAGCAGGCCGAGCAAGCCCGACTTCGTGGGGAAGTCGAGCGTGTCGCGCCGCCCGAAGCGCGAGTCAGCGCCCCACGACTGGAGGGGCGCTTCGAGCCATAAAAGAATGCATGGATTGCTCATGATTTCGCTTCGATAAAATTCCGGATTTCGCCGACCAGCGTGTCGATGGAGAACGCCTCGTCCTCGCCGAAGTCGAACTCTTTTTCCTTGCCGAAGAGCGACCCGGCAAGCTTCTCCTTTTTTGTGAGATAGTCGGACAGCGCCTCGATGCTCGGCTGGAGAAATCCGCCATCCTTCGCCCTGACGGCGGTCTCGAACGGAACCTGAAGGCGCTGGCCCTTGCGGATGTAGATTTTCGCGAACTCCCACGGCGACGCGCCCGACTGCGTCGTCTGCCGGGCGCTCGGCACGGCCACGAAGAGCGCCTTGGTGAACGCCTCCACCGCGTCGGCAATGTCCGCGCCACCGAGGTTGTCCCAAAGCTGGCCGAGATCGAGGCTGACGTAGCGGTAGTAGGTGGCGGAGTTGAATTCAAGGCTGCCCATGTGCGCCGAACCCGGCTCTTCGGCAAGGTCGTCGAGCGCGGTGAAGAACTCGACCTCGTTGCTCACCTTGTGGGTGGAAATGGCGTGAGCGAACGACGCGGCGGCCTCGATGTTCAAATCGGCAGCCTGCGCCACCATCCGCCCGAACAGCGCGATGTCGAGGCCGTCTTTGGCCGGATCGAGCGTTTTTTTCGAGAGCTTCGCCAGCTCCTTGTCGTTGAGCTTCGCGGCGTCGAACTCCTTTTCGGCGGCGTACTGCGCGTAGGCGTTTGCCTCCGTTTCGCTGAAAAAGAAGAGCGTGTCGTTGCTGAACGCGGCGGCGATTTTCTCTCCACACGCTTGCGCTTTTTCCTCATCCGCGCCGAGCGCCACGCAGGCTTTGGCTACGTAATCGGAGACCTTTTTGCTTCTGACGCCGAGCCTCACGCCGAGATTGTGCATTTCGAGGCGCACCTGCCGCTTCCAGCACTGCGAGCTGACGCGGGCGCGGGTGGAGCCGCCGACCATCGCGGTTTTCGGAGCGCCAACGTCGTCGCGGTTCAGGCAGGTGACCGGAAAGGGCTGGAGGATGTGGAACTCGATGCGCTGGCCCTTGAATGGATTGTTGTTCATGGTGTTCATGGTCGTAGGGTTTAGTGGTTTGAGTCGTCTTTGAGAGGTTCGATCTGCAACAGCCCGAAGCCGAATGCCCGGCCCCGGCCAATGCCTTTGTTGAAGCTGTCAATAAAGAGGTCGCGATTTTCGACCCGCAGCATTCCCGACACGCGGGCCGCTCCGTGGGTAACGGGCGGGCCGTCCTGCTTTTTGAATTGCATCACCGGCAGCATTTGCACGTCGAGCCGCGCCGGATCGACGCTGAAGCCCCACGACGCCAGCGATTTGCCGCCGAACCACGTCGCCACCTCCTCGCGGGTTTTGATGGGTACGCGCCTGCCGCTCTTGTTCTCCTTGCGCGTGGGGTTGAGCGTGACCTCGAACTTGTAGAACCGGTGCTGGAGAAATTCGTCCGGCACAGGTCTGGAAACCAGTTCGCCTTGCGCCGGTTGCAGCGGCGGCCTGTCCGACAAAATGAGGATTTGCCGCCCTTTGGCGTCGCCCCCCTTGTCGGCGAAGAGAAAGCCGCTGGGAACGCTCGACCGCTTTTCGTCCTCCGAGCGCACGTCCTCGAAGAGGCTATAGACGACGCGGTGCAGCGAATAGTCGTCCGTAATGCGCAAGGCATTGACGTCCTTGCGGCTGAGGGTGAGAATGGTTGCAATCATGCCTCAACCTCCTCGTTTACGCTTTCGCCGGCGTGGCGGTAGAAGTCGGTCGCCCAGGCTGTTTTGACGCGGTTGCTATCGCGATGGAACCAGATGAGCTGGTCGAGCAGCTTTGCGTAGTCGAGCGTTACCGCCGCTTTCGAGTCGATCAGGCTGAAGAGCGGGCGCAGAATCCGGCAAGCCTCCGTCACCGAATCGCAGGCGAGCAGCCGCCGGAGCCGCGCTTTGGCCTGATCGCTGGCGCTCTTGTCGTCGTAGCAATAGGCGATGGCCTTGCCGATGCCCGCCGAGCCGTTGCGCTCCGCTTTGGCCCGCGAGATGGCGGCGGCGATGGTGGCGTAGGGAATGCGCTCGAACGGGTTTTCGAGGTCGATGTTGAAGCCCGCCAGGTACTCCCAGCTCTGGTACTCGGTCGCCGGATTGTCCGCCCGGCGAAGCGCAGCGGCGGCCCCCTTGTCCTTCTGGCACAGGCCGATCACAAACTCCACGAACTTTTCCGGCCTGCCGGTTTTCTTTTCGTTGTCCATAGTTATTTGTTTTGTCAGTTGTTGATGAAATGCTTCGAAAGGTTCGGGCGGCACTCCGCCCACGCATCGATCTGCCGCGCCGTCTCCTTCGGGCAGAAAGCGTCGTACGACTGCAAGGCGAGCGAGTCAATCGCTTTGAGGATGGCGGGAAGTTTGTCTGGCTCATAGCAGGCATCGACCAGCTCCTGAAAGCGCCGCTCGCAGAGCTGCCAGAAGAGGCCCGAAGCGTTCGAGGCCAGGTCGCCGCCGTCCATGTTCTGTTTGGCGAAATAGCTCCTTGTCGCCGCATAGACTCTTTTGGAAAGCTGGTCGAGCGACGCCATCTCCTGCCTGAACCGGTCGTACCAGTTTTTATCGATCGCCTCGGAGTTGAACAGGAAGAGGGATTCGACGAAATCGTTGTCCTGTTTAACCGACTGGTCGCCTGAGTTCGCGCTGACGCGAAGTCCGCCAGACCAGATGCCGATCTGCTGGTGACGCTGCTTTGCCCGTTCGAGTCCGTACTTGATGAACTGGCACTCGAATCCCTTGTTTGCGCTGCTTTCGAGGAAGGCCAGCATCGACGGCAGTTCGCGCCACGGGCGCTTGTCGGGATCGATCCAGAGCACTTTCAACTGTTTTTCCTGATCGTTGATCGTCATGCCCGGCTCCCGCCACCCCTCCTTGTGGCTTGGGTATTGCAGCCCTTCGACGTAGTAGATGCCTTCGCCGTCGAGCAGGACGAAGCGCGAAAGCGAGAGCAAGGTCGCCATGTAGGACTCCTTCAGGCTGATGGCTGCCGGGCACGCTTCCCCCTCCGGCATCCGCTCCCACGGCGGCGAGCCGAGACCCGATTTCCAGTACGGGTTGGCGCTGATCTGCTCCCGCGACAGCAGGTTAAGCAGCACGGTGTCCGTCAGCGTTGGGCCGGTGAGGAACGAGTGCAGGTATCCGGCAAAATTTCCGATGCTTGGCCCCGCTTTGGCGGAGACCGATTTTCCCGTAAATCCGGGGGTGAGCGGGGAGAGGTTCTTTTCGATCCGCTTTCCGCCAAAAGCGAAGTTCATGAGCGTGACGACGAAGAGCGCCATTTCAGCGGGGGCGCTGGTTTCAGCCATCTGGAACTGGCTCAGGATTGTGTTGTTCTCCGCTGGCAGGTCGGGGTAGAAGCCTGTGCCGATTGGGCGGGGCAAGGCGTTCTCTTCGGCCAGTTTTTCAGCGGCCTCTTTTTTCTTCGCCGGAGCGGCGGGTGCGGCTTTCAGCTCGGTCTGTTTGCGCTCCTCGATCAGCCTCCGGACGGCAGGCATCTGCAAAAACGGCTTTTCGCCGAAGAGCCAGAAGCTCTCGCGCCACTTTTCGAGATAGGCGCGGCAGGCGGTGCGGAAGGTTTCGGCGTCGAGCTGTTCGAGTTCCTCCGTGGTTTCCGGTGTGCAGGCGGCCTGGCCGATGGCGAGCAGGAGCTTGGTGAGGGCGATTTTCTGCACGGGGTTGCCGCCGAGCGCGGGAATATCGGGATCGCTGAAAATGTCGCCGAGGCTCGTGAAGCCTTTGCCGACGGCGGGAATCCACGGCTCGTCGATCAGGTTGAAGCGGTTTTGCATGGCTGTGTTGATGGGGGTTATCGTTTTTCGTATTGGTAGCCCAAACGGGCGTTGTAACTCAGTTCGTATTTCTCCGCCGCCGCGCCGCCGCCGGGCAGCTTCAGTTGGCCGCCCTCGCCCACGATGGCGACGCGCAGAAGGCTTTCGCTCTTCGACGGGTCGCCGAGGTAGAAGTAGGGTTTGAGCCACGAGAGCGCTTTGCGTCCGGGGTCGGCGGGCGCTGCGTAATCGGCGACCTGAAGCGTTTGCGTGGCGAGACAGGCGGCGAGCTTGCGCTGCTCGCGTTTCCGGTTGGCGGCGAATTCGTGTGGCAGGGTGAGCTTCTGGCCGTCGAGCAGCGTCACCGTGGTTTCGTGCGCCGCGTGGTTGTGGCTGACCGATTGCAGCAGGAGCAGCTCGACGCTGTCGATGTCGCTGAACCGGGTGCTGACGTTGGTGTCCGGCATGGCCTTGAGGCCCGGCGAGACGCTCTGTAGCGCAAAGTTTTCGAGTATCTCCTTTCGCCGCTGGAGGTCGGCTTTGTGCTTTGCCATCGCCTCGCTTTCCGGCTTCGCTTCGTAGGTGCGTTCGAGCAGGCCGCGAATGTCGCCCGGCAGCGAAAGCGTTTCCACGCCGCTCCACGCCTGAAGCGTGCGCAAGAGCACGTAGGGGCTATAGACCTTCGCGCTGTTGCCGAACGCCTCGGCGGGATTCTGCTCGGCGGCCTCGAACTCCGCGCTGACGATCCACGCCTCGCACCTCGCTCCGGCGGGGCGCTGGTGGAAGCTGTGCCGCCACAAGCGCCCGATGCGCTGCAAGAGCATGTCGGTCGGGCAGAGGCGCGTGACGAGGAAATCGGCGTCGATGTCGAGCGACTGTTCGAGCACCTGCGTACCGACGAGAATCCGCCCCCGCTCGCGCCGCTCCGCCGCGCCATCCGCGCCGTAGCGCGTCACCCACTCCTCTTCGAGCGCCTCGCGGTCGCGGTGGATGAAGCGCGAATGAAGCAGGCCGCACTCGATCTCCATGCCGCTCGACCGTGCGGCAAGAAGTTTGAACGCCTCCTGCGCCTCGCTGACGGTGTTTTCGATCCAGAGCACCTGCTGGCCGGAATCCGCACGGTCGAGCGCCTCGTCCAGCGCCTCCTCGCAGTCGAGCGTCTGGCGGATGGCGACGCGGTTTCCGGCGGGCGTCTCCGGCGCGACCTCCAGCGGCTCCCGCGCGTCAGCGGGCAAGGCGGTGATGAGCGGGTAGGCCGCCTCCGCGCTTCGGGCCGCGCCGAGCAAAGCGCTCCGGCGCTCGCCGGTGAGGGTGGCGCTGAGGATGATGACCGTGCAGCGCAGCCGCCGTAACTCCTCGACCAGCCGGTCGAGAATGGTGCCGGTGTAGGCGTCGTAGCTGTGGACTTCGTCGAGAATGACCACCTTGCCCGCGATGCCGAAGGCGCGCACGAAGCCGTGCTTGACGTTCATCGAGGCCATCAGCGCCTGGTCGATGGTGCCGACGGCGAAAGGCGCGAGCAGGCCGCGTTTGGCGGAGCTGAACCACGAGCAGCCGGGCGCGGCCTCCGCGCCGAGGTCGAACTCCCGCAGCCAGGCGTTGCCGTGCAGGAGCAGCGCGGCCCGGTGGGGAGAGTCCGGTTCGAGCACACGGTCGAGGAAGCGCTCGACCCGCTCGTGGATGCGGTTGGAGGTCAGTTGCGTCGGCAGCGCGAAGTAGATGCCGCGAGCTTTGCCAGCCGACACGAGGGCATAGGCGGCGTAGAGCGCGGCTTCGGTTTTGCCGATGCCCATCGGCGCTTCGAGGATATAGACGCCGGGGCAACAGGCCGCCTCGATCAGGTCGCGCTGGATTGGGCGCGCCTCGAAGTCGAAAATCTCCCGGAACGACAGCCCCGGTTTGAGGCGCGGCGGCGTGAATCCGGCGGTATCGACGGCGGCGGCGACGCGCTCCTGCCACGGCTCGCCGGGGTCGTCGAAGGCCGCGCCGGAGCCGATCCAGTCCGCCACGGAGGTCAGCCCGGCAAGCATGCGTGCGTGCAGCGGATCGCGGATTTCCGGGAACCGTTCGCCTGTTGCCTCCATGAGCAACGCCAAAAGCCGCGCCCGCTGGAGCTGCCACGCCGGGCCGCCGAACGCCTCCGCATCGGCGGCTCGTCCGCCGATGTTCGGCGCGTAGCCGTGGTGGCACCCGGCAATCGCGGCGACGGCTTTGCCTGCTTTCAGCGCTTCGAGAGCGCACTGGCTCACACCCGCATGGCCGCCCCAGCATTTATTTTCATCGATTGAGCGATCGACATTGCGTAACGCTTCCAGCGATGAGGCATCGGCGTTCTCGATCTTTGCATAGATTTTTTTCTGGAAGGTCGGGCAAGCCTTGCCGAGATCGTGGCAGGCGGCGACGAGCGCGGAGCCGCTGGGGAAGAACGGCTCGCGCAGAAAGGTGGGCGAGCGGGCGATCAGCTCCCGCGCCACTTCGCCCGCGATGCGGCAGTGGTCGAACACCGTTCGCCCGGCAACGGAGCGCAGGGCATCTATTTTTCGCGATTTGGCCAGGCAGCTTTCGAGCGGCAGTGGCGGATGTTCAGCCGGAGCCTCCGGCTTTCTGTTGGATTTGGGGTATCGCATGGCGGTCAGGTCGTGAGGTTTGAACGGCGTTTTCATGCAAAACACAAAACGGTCAACCAGGGCCACAACGAGCCGGAACTGCTGGCGTGTGTGGGTTGGGGTGATAAATTGAATGTAAAAAATCGCTTCTCCGAAATATGAATTCTCCTGTGCGAAAAAAATACACGCAAGGCAAAAAGGTGAGATTTCATTTTCGCTCCGGATTGGTCACATCATTTTGAAGTGGTTCCTCGAAGAGGTGGAAAGGAATTTTGGCGGGGGGAAAAGTGTTGACAAATGAAGAGTGAGTTGGTAGTATTACATTCGTTTTCATGAACAGTTAAACGGAGCTAAACCATGAACCTGAAGCTTTATGGAAGGGATCCCCTGAAGATGTTCGAAGATGTGTTCAACGAAAGACTGACGCCTTTCATCAGTTCGATGGGCTCGATGATCGCTCCGACCTTCAAGGTGGATATCAGTGAAGATGAGAAGGCGGTCTATATTTCCGCCGACATTCCGGGCGTGAAGAAGGAGGATGTGAAGGTGACGATGGAGGATGAAATCCTTAGCATCTGCGCCGAGCGCAGCCAGGAAGAGGAGGAGAAAAAGAAGAACTACCACCGCGTCGAACGCTCGTGGGGCAGCCTGTCGAGAAGCTTTTCGATAGGCGACAACGTGGACGCCGAGAACATCACTGCCAACTACGACAACGGCGTACTCAAGATCGTCGTCCCGAAAAAGGAGCCGGAAGAGAAAAAGAGCAAAGAGATCGCCGTAAGCTGATCGGCCAGAAATCAAGATTCCTCCCAGCCTCGCGTTTTCGGATGCGGGGCTTTTTCTATTGTCTCTGTTCCCCCCCAACCTGGATTGACAGCCGTGACAACTGAACAGGCAATGTGCAGGGTTGATACCCTCCGGTATGCAGGAGGATAGAGCTGGAGTTGCCCGGTTTCGTTCCAGTCCCACAACCACAAAAACCGCCGGGCTGGCGGGTTTTGCTGTTGCTATCTTTTCTGTTAATCGGCAGTTGCGGACGGTGGACGAGGGCGGCCCTCGATGGTCGGTTTCGTCGAACTTGTCACGGTTGCGCTTCTGGTGCTCGCGCTCGTAGCCGGCCTTATCGAGGCCGAAGCTCATGCCGAAGACCATTTCCGGCCTCAGCTCATTGAGGTTCTTGAACTCTATTACTCTGCGTGAGCACTTGCGAAATTCAGCGATATACTCTTCGATCCGGTTGATCTCGTCTCAAAATACGCCACGAGAAGCATCTGGTGTCGCCGTATAGAGTGTTTCCTCCAAACGTGATGCCTCAGTCAGGGTGCAGCGTAAAATTACCGTTATGCGGATGCTCTCTCAGTTACACCTCAAAGTGAAAAGCGCGGTACGGGCTATTACTGGGTGCTGTTCTCAGCTTTTTCACTCAGCGGCGTATAATGACTGGGAACTATTATGGTTTCTCAGGTGGTTTATAATTTAAAGTAGATAGAGAAACGCTTCAGTGATTTCCCACCTGCCCCTTCTCTCTATTTACGGCTGTGCCCTCTGCAGCTATGTATTGAATGTCTTTGCCATTCGATACCATCAGTACCCGGTTCTTGGTTCAGTAGTTGTGTGCCGCATTACTCGTTATCAGTTAATGCATGTCTGTAAAACAGTCTTTTCAGTCATGAATTCTAAAAGACGTCGGCGATAGCATTACGCCGGTAATTCGATTGGCGGTCGTTGATCAGACAAAATGTGCTCTATTTGTCCATCAAAACAAGGGAAGGTGTAAAATGTTGGAAACCATCGTTGTCATATTGCTGATCCTCTGGATTCTGGGATTGGTGACTTCTTACACCATGGGGGGATTTATCCACGTACTTCTTGTCATTGCGGTTATCGTGATACTGATACGAGTCATACAGGGACGACGTATTCTGTGATAGCTCATAGTCCGGATACCCGTGAAAAAACGGCTTGACGGGAGCATTTTTTTTCAAAGCAACCTCTGGCTCTTTTTGGGAATTGCCGGTACTTCATGGTACGCCTTCCGCGGACAGTTGCGCGAAAGTAAGAGTAAGCGTTGGCCTTGTCGCCATTGGGCAAAAGACGTCTCGCCATTACCATAACGACACTGAGGAAGCTACTCTCAATCTCGGTCATCAATGTCGGCAAGAGAACAAGAGAGGCAGGCGAGCGCCAGAAGATCGTTGAATGATGGGCAGACAGGCTTTAGCTTGCACTGAAATACATTGAATTATTACTTAACAGGAAAGTCGAAATGAGAAAACGTATTTATCTGGCAGCAGTAATTGGCTGTATGGCATTGGTGAATCAACCCGTAAATGCCCAGAATGACTTGGCAATGTCGAACAGGAGGGGCGGTACATCGATTGTTATCAGCTCGAGACCGGACTTTATTGACCTTCCGGATCAGGGATTTTCAATATCCGTAGGAAGTCCTTATGATATTATCAGTTACGATAACCGGTATTACCTGTACCAGAATGGAGGGTGGTATTACTCTTCTGATTATCGCGGGCCGTGGACTTATACCAAAAAGAGCAGGTTGCCCGACCGGATAAGACAGCATCGCATCGAGGATATTCGCAGATACCGTGACGTCGAGTACAGGAAACACGACTACCGGGACAACCGGAATAACATGGATCGGCGCCGTGATGACAACCGTCGGTAGTGATGGTACTGAAATGCGCACGACATTGGCAGTTGTTGTGCGCTTGCACGGCTCCTTGGCGATAAACGGGTTTTGTTTGCAAATTATTCAGCTCCAGGGAAATGAAAGTATATGTTCTTGCAGGAATAAAACGTAAACGGGAAAATCAAGATGAAAAAGCACATCTGGTTCAGTTGTGTCATTGCGGGAACGTTGCTTGGCATGCCATCGGTCAATGCTTCGGCGGCAGTCAGCATATATAGTACAGATAGTCGGATGCCGTTTGAGATCAATTCTGAGCCGAGTTTTGTTTACCTCAGAACTCAGGGGTTCTCTATTTCCATCGGAAGTCCATATGACATCATCTATTATGGGAACAGATATTACCTAAACTATAACGGACGTTGGTATCGGTCTTATAGTTATCGTGGGCCGTGGGTTCTTGTTGGCAACAGCAGAATACCTTCAAAGATAAGAAGGCATCGCTTTGAAGATATACGAAGGTATCGTGACATCGAGTATCGCAAGTCTGACAGCCGCAATAACAGATATCAGCGCGACGACGATAACCGGAGGAGAGTACTCGAACAGAAGTACAAAGCTCCCGAAAGCAGGAAAATCCAGGAGCCTCCGATCAAAGCACCTGAAGGCAGGAAAATCCAGCAGCCTCCGATCAAAGCATCTGAAAGCAGAAAAGTACAGGAACAACCAAACAGGGTTCCAGAAGGCATGAAGGCGCATGAACAACCGAACAAGGTTCCCGAAAGCCGAAAAACTCAGGAGCGGCAGGAAAATAGTGATAAGAGAGGCGGCATTGAAGGCAGGGGCAACAAATGAACAGAGCAAGTTAGGGGAGAAGAATCTTTTTTTTCAAACTGGGTAAGCATGACAATGGAGACACCATGACTGAAGAAAAAAACACACGGCTTGACGTTGTTGATGTAATTTACAGTCTTGCGTACTGGATGACCGGCTCTGAAAAAGATGCAGGTAAACTTTTAAAAAGTACTTATCTGAATACGAGCAAAAACAGCACAGTTTTCGAGCTGATAAAGAAATTCAGAATCTGTTATTTTGACAGTATTGGACAGATGCCTGTTTCCGTATTCAAGGAGGAAGAGTACGATCAGCCGAAGGAGAGTTTGTCAGAATCGCTGTGGAAATGGTGTGAGGATATCAAACTTACAGTTTTACTGTCAGAGATTTCCGGATTGAAACATCGTGATATTTGTGAAATAAGCGGAAACACTCTCGAGACGATAAGGTTGTGGTTATCCTGGGGACGTAAACAGTTGAATAATGGCACGTTGTTGAATTATTCCGCTGTTTTGAAGGTCACAAAGGCTCTTAAAATAAACGCATTGCCACAGACAGCTCTTGCGCTTATCAGCAACTGATGCTATGATTGTTCGCGTTATTCAATAGCCACGGATGTAAATGTCTGAGGATATGATATATGAATCGATTAAACAAAGGAGCTTATAATGAACATGAAAGATGCCTACAAACAAAAAGCTGAAGCCGAACTGGAGCTCGCTCACGCGAGAGTGGATGAGTTCAAGGCAAAAGCGAAAAATTTTACAGCAGACACTCGTATCAAATATGCCAAGCACCTTGACGATCTTGAGCAAAGCGTGGATACGGCAAAGGCCAGGCTTAAAGAGTTAAGCGAGGCCGGAGAGGATGGTTGGGAAAAAATGAAAGATGGTTTTGAAAAGACATTGCATGGATTACGTCAAGCCATACATGATGTTGCTGAGAAATTCAGGGATTGATAGACGGTGCTTCAATTAATATCAAAAATGGAGATTGCCATGAAAATCAATGCACTATTTATTCTTGTGCTTTTGGGGCTGGCAGCCTGCACAACAACCTATAAAGGTTCTATCAAAGGCACCAGCAATGAGAATGAGCAAAAAAGAGAGCGTTACATTTCTAGTCAATCAGAGCCCATAAATTACATTTCGGGTGTGAAGGGAGTGAATCAATAGAAGCGAGACATCTGTGCTGAAGAAATTATTCTGAAGGTTGTGAAAAATAGCTAAAAATGGCCGGAGGATGGTTCAGGGTCAAGCGCGGTGTGAATGAAATGAAAAATCTATACTGCGCTTGACTTGTCTGAGAGCGATTCGGAACAAGGTTCTTTGCATGTATGGTGCTTGTCAAAGGCGGTCAGCACCTCATCGGTCAGGAGTGTCAATGCCTGAACCTGAATGTATTCCGCGTGTTCCGTACTTTATATAATCAGGTTGCCGGTGCGAATTTTTCCCCTTCCAGAAAGTTGTGCTTCTTGTTTTCATGGCCGCCAAAAGCAATTTTGCTGTCCGGGAACCTATCGATCTCGTTCTGAAGCATAACCATCTCTTTCAGTTTGGCGACCATAATGTCAACCATGGTGCTGTCCTGTTCATGCGTAGCACAATCAAATCTCATCTTGTATGTCGCTTGAAGGTTGTTTCAGCCACGCAAAGGATTTCGATATTGTCCCAACAGAAAAACCCGCCACTCCGGCGGGTTTTTCTGTTGGGATCTTTGCTCTGGATCAGCAGTTGCGGACGGTGTCGGAGGTTCGGTCCTTGATCGTTGATTCGTCGAACTCGTCCCAGTTGTGTTCCTGGTGTTCGCGCTGATAGCCGGCTTCCTTGAGGCCGAAGCTCATGTCGGCGACCATTTCGGGCCTCAGTTCTTTCAGGTTCTTTACCTCTGCCTGCGTCAGGATTCTGGACTTGTCGAAACCGAGGTCGATCTCGATCTTGCGGTTCTTGGTCTTGACGCGGTCGATGTCGTAGAAACGCTTGGTGAGCGTGGTCTGCGCGAAGGCCTTCAGGCAGCCGAGCATGTACTTGCGCACATACGGATCCTTGATCCACGGGTAGCTGAAGAAGGTCTTGCGAGCGTAGAAACGTCCGTACGATTTCAGCACACCCTTGAGCACATCCTCGCGCTCCATGTTGTCGGGCTTGATGATCGGCGAAACGAAGTTGTAACGCGAGTAGTCACGCACTTCGACGCGGTCGCCAAGCTCCTTGAAGAGATCGGAGAAGGGCCACGGGGTGTAAATCGTCCAGTTGGCCATGTCCGGATCCCAGTCCTTGCAGAGCTGGTAGGTCTCTTCGATCGTTTCCGGGGTTTCGTGCTCGAGACCCATCACGAACTGCGCTTCGGCCACGATGCCGTTCTTCTGGAGCAGCTTGATGGCGTACTTGTTCTCCTCGATGGTCGTCTCTTTCCTGAAGCGGTTCAGGTTCATCTGGCTGGCGGCCTCGGTGCCGAGAGAGACGTGCACCAGACCAGCCTTGCGGAAGAACGGGAGCAGGTCTTCGTCACGCATGATGTCGGTCACGCGGGTGTTGATGCCCCAGGTGACGTTGAGCTTGCGGTCGATCAGCTCCTGGCAGAGGGAGACGAACTTCTGCTTGTTGATGGTCGGCTCCTCGTCGGCGAGGATGAAGAATCCGACGTTGTACTTTTTGACGAGGATTTCGATCTCGTCAACGAAAAATTTCGGGCTGCGGGCGCGGTACCGGCGCCAGAACTGCCACTGCGAGCAGAAGGTGCAGGTGAACGGGCAGCCTCGGGCGAAGTTCGGTACGGCAAGGCGACAATTGAGCGGGGTGTAAATGTACTTGTCCCAGTCGTAGAGGCTCCAGTCCGGCGAGAGGGTATCGAGATCCTCGATGACCGGATGGGCGGCGGTCGCAAAGACCTCGCCTTTTTCATCGATGTAGGCGATACCGGTGATGTCGCCGCGAGTCTCCCTGTCGTTACCGGCGGCAATCGCCTTCATGAGGTTGACGGTTACTTCTTCACCTTCGCCGCGAACGACGTAATCGGTCTCCGGGGCTTCGGTGAGCACCTGCGGGTACATGAAGGTGGAGTGAATGCCGCCCATGATGGTCCTGATCTTCGGGTTGACCTTCTTGGCGGTCTTCATGATGTCCTGCGCCTTGAAAATCGACGGCGTGATATTGGTGGTCATCACCACATCCGGCTGGTTTTTGCGGATGATCTCCTCGATGGTTTCATCGGGCAGGTCGTCGGCCATAGCATCCACAAATTTTACCTGACTGAAGCCAGCCTGCTTCAGGGCTCCGCCGATATAGGCAACCCAGCTTGGTGTCCAGTTGCCAGCAATCTCGGCACCGCCTGAGTGATAATTCGGCTGAATCATCAGAATCTTCATCTGTTTCCACCCTCCGGATAGGTTTTTGAGTACGAATTCGATTGTATCGGCATGTGGTTACACGCTTGTTATGCAACGCTGTGCGCGCTGTAAAAAATTCTTGGACTTCTAATTTACAACTTATTCCCTAAAATTCCTGAGCCTGAATTCAGCGCCCGCGCCACTGAACAGGCTTTTCATGGTCTTAATCCGCTTAGCGGCGATCTATATGCATCAGCATCGTGTGGTAAAAGCCGAAGCTGATCTTCTGCTGACTGACGATCTTGAGACCCAGCTTGCCGAGCACCCGCTGCATCTCCTCGTCCTTGATCATCTGGATGGTGGTTCGGCGCTCTTTTTTCGGGAAGAAGCCGCCGATCCAGTGCTGGAAGGCGAGGATGTTGTTGAACGGCGCGTAGGTGAAGATGATTGGCCCTTTGGTCAGGCCCGCCAGGTTGCTGAATGCGTGGGCGAATCCTTCAGCCGGGTAGTGGATCAGTACGTCGAAGCAGACTACGGCATCGAACGTACCCGAGATCGACTCGATGGAGCTGACCTCGAACTCGACGTTACCCGCCACGCCAGCTTTTTCGGCGTCTTCCCGCGTTTTGTTGACCATCTGCTCGGCGATGTCCGCCGCCTTGACGCGGTAGCCGCTCTTGGCGAGGCGGATGGTGAACAGGCCCGTGCCGCATCCGGCGTCGAGAATCTTCGAGCCTTTGGGCAGTCCGGTTTTCTGGAGCCATTCAAACGCCTTGTCCATCATGACCGCGTGGCCCTGGCGGACGGTGGAGCGGACGGTGGAGAGCTTGTCGTTGCCGTAAATCGATGCCCAGCGCTGGAAGCCCTGGCCATTGAAATAGGACTGAAGCATCTTTTTGTGTTCCTCGACGTTGAATGATGGGCTGCTCATGGTGCTGTTTCGTGGTTGATGTTGGTTGGCGCCCGCGTCCGGTCAAACCTCCGGGGTGTGGGCGCCTTCGATTTTTGTTTCAAGTTCTTCGTACAGTTCCTGCAACTGTTCGATCGTGCCTTCGTCTGCCTCCCAGAAGCCTCGTGAACTCGCTTCGAGCAGACGCCGGGTCATTGCCATGGTGGCGTTGGGGTTGAGCGCCGCCATGCGCTCCAGCATCTCGCGGTCTTGCAGGAAGGTCTCCGTGAATTGCTGGTAAGTCCAGTTTTTGACTGCCGAGGCCGTCGCGCTCCACCCGTAGGTGTTGGTCAGGTGCGACTCGATCTCCCTCACCCCTTCGTAGCCATGTTCGAGCATGGCCTCGTACCACTTCGGGTTCAGGAGCTTGGTGCGGGCTTCGAGGGCAACCATGCTCTCCAGCGAGCGAATCTTCTGGCCTTTGCCGAATCCGCCGGTGTCGCCGACCATGACCTTCGGCTTTGCGCCGCCGAACACCTCGACCGATTTCGAGACGCCGCCAAGATACTCATAATAGTGGTCAATATCCGACAATCCGATCTCGAAACTGTCGATATTTTGAAAAGTCAAGGTAACATTTTTCAGCGCGGATCGGAGGATTTCCGGACTTTCCCGCCAGTCGCCCTCCGGCGAGAATGCGAAGCTCTTGCGATTGACGAAGGCGTCGGCGAGCTGCCGCTCTTCTTCCCAGGTGCTGCTTTCGACGAGGTGGTTGACGTTCGAGCCGTAGCTGCCGGGTGCGTTGGAGTAGATTCTGCCCGCCGCTTCGTCCGCCGTGACGCCAAGTTCGGTGACCTGCCGGAGTACGTGCTTGCGGACGAAGTTCATCGACTCCGGCTCGTCCGCCACCGCCGCCAGTCGCACGGCGCGGTCGAGCAGGCGGGCCTGGTGCGAGAGCAGGTCGCGGAAGATGCCGCTGACCGTCACCACGATGTCGATGCGGGGTCTGCCTAACTTTTCGAGCGGGATCAGCTCCACGTCGCCGATCTTGCCAAGCTCGTCGGTCTTCGTCCGAGCGCCGAGGAGGGCGAGCGCTTGGGCGACCCCTTCGCCGTCGCTTTTCAGGTTGTCCGTGCCCCAGAGGATCAGTGCGATCGATTCGGGCAGCTCGCCGGTTTCGCGGCGGTACTGCGCCAGAAGCTCCTCCGCCGAGCGTTCACCGGCCTTCGTGGCGAAGGGTGTCGGGATGCTGTACGGGTCGAGGCTGTGGATGTTGCGTCCCGTCGGCACGATGGCCGGGTTGCGCACCAGGTCGTTGCCCGGCGAAGGGGGGATGTAGGCTCCGGCGAGCGCCTGCGTGACCGCCTCGATCTCGCGGTTTTCGAGCATGGCGGCAAGAATGCCGTTCAGGAAGTGCCAGAGCTTGTCGAGCTGCCGGGGCCTGACATTCGCCGATTTCTGGAGCCAGGCGCTTGCCTCGCTCATGCGGACCGTGAGCGTACCTTCGAGCAGCGCGGCGGTTGTGACGCCATTCGGCAATGTCGCGGGCAGCTTGCCGATGAACCGGCGCACCGCTTCGCGGCAGATCGAAGTGACCCGCTGCCACGACTCGCGAAGCTGCATTTCCTCCTCGTGACGTTCGGCGAGCCGGTCGTAGTCGAGGCGCAGGCCCGCGCAGACCAGCTCCGGCAGCGAGCGGTTGTCGAGTTCGGGCCGGGCGTGGCTGATCAGCAGCGTAAGGTTGTCGGCAAGGCTTTCGGCTGACGGGGCCTGGCCGAGCACGTGCAGGCCGAGCGGAATCATGCGCTCCTCGATCAGGTATAGCTCGTTGTTCAGCCAGGTGATATACTCATCGTCGCCCTTCGCTTCGTCCGCCCGGTCGAGGTCGAGCGTCGCGGCCAGCTCGCGAATCTGTTCCAGCGCCTCGTCCGACGGACGGCTGCGCCACGAGCCGACCAGCTCGCGGAGCTGGCGCATCCCTTTGTACAGCCCGGCGTGTTCGAGCGGCGGCGCCATGTAGCTGACCAGCGTGGCGAAGCCGCGACGCTTGGCGATGGCTCCCTCGCTCGGATTGTTGACGCAGTAGCAGTAAAAGTGCGGCAACGCGCCGACGAGCCGCTTCGGCCAGCACTCCTGCGACAGGCCGACCTGCTTGCCCGGCATGAACTCGAGTGCTCCGTGCGTACCGAAGTGCAGCAGCGCGTCCGCGCCGAACTCGTGGTCGAGCCACGAGTAGAAGGCCGCGAAGGCGTGGTTCGGCGCGGCGTCCTTGGCCATGAGCAGCCGCATCGGGTCGCGCTCGTAGCCGAACGAGGGCTGCTGGCCGACAAAGAGGTTGCCGAACATCGCGCCGAGGATGTGGAAGTGGCTGCGGTCGTTGAGCAGCTCGCCGGGCGTGTCGCCCCAGAACGGCTCGATTTGCTCGTAGGCCGGAAACTCTTTGCGGTACTGCTCGACCGGGTAGTGCGCCGCCACGTTGCCGTCGGTGCCAAACACCAGCCGGTTGCCTTCGAGCAGCTTGTCGCGCAACGCATCGACCGACGCCGGGAGGTCGATCTGGTAGCCCTCCTCCTTCAGCTTGCGCATCAGCCGCAACAGGCTCTCGAACACATCGAGGAAGGCAGCCGTGCCCGCGTTGCCAAGGTTCGGCGGGAAGTTGAAGAGCACGATGGCGAGTTTCTTGTCCGCATTGGCTTTGCGTCGCAGCCGCACCAGCCGGGCGACGCGGTCGGCCAGGGCGCGGGTCTCGCTTTCAAGCGGCAGGGTGCGGTCGCTGCCCTCTTCGAGTCCGGCGAAAACGTGCGGCTCGATGGCTCCGTCCAGCTCCGGCACGGCCACGCTCAGCGCGGTCTGGAGCGGCGTCAGGCCGAGGTTGTTCTCCCGCCAGTGGCTGATCGGCTGAAAGGCGAGCGGGATGAGGTTGAAGCAGGGCACACCGATTTTCTTCAGGACGCCGACCGCCTCCGCCGAGCGGGTCTCCGCCGGGCCGCCCACGAGCGAGAAGCCGGTGGCGTTGACGACGAGATCGATCGGCATCGACTCGCTGCTGGCCGGATCGAAAAATCCTTCGAGGGCAGGCCGGAAATCGAGGCCGCCGCTGTAGGCGATGCAGCACTGCACATTTCGCGATTCAAGCTCGCGCAGCAGGTTGATGACGTGCAGCATGTTTTCGGAGAGCAGCGTGGCGCGCATCACCAGAATTGCCACCCGCCCCTCGCCCTTGCCGGAGCGGCGACTCTCCTGCCACTCCTTGAGTTCGAAGGTGGTCGAAAAGGGCTTGCCCGCGTCGGGGTGGTAGAGCGCGGTGTCGGGGTAGAAGATCGGGTCGTTCTGCGGCAGTACGCCCTTGTAGCCCGGAATGTAGCGGTCGATGAGCAGGCAGAGGAATCGCCGCATGTTCTCCTTCGAGCCGTTGAGCCAGAATTGGTGCGCCGAGATGAAGGTGTGGATGTCCCGCGCCTTGCCGGGGAGGTGCTTCATCAGCTTGCCGGCGTTGCGCACGAGCGAGAGCTGGCGCTGGCTTTCGCCGCTGCCGTTGTGTGACGGCTTGAGCTTCGAGGCGAGCTGCTTGAAGATGCCTTGCGGCTTCTCCTCCTCCGCGTTTTTCTGGAGCGAGAATTTGCCGACCCTGGTCTGGCTGATGAGCGCCGGGTTGCTCGTGATCATGCAGACCGGGCAGGAGGCCGCTTCGAGCAGTTGTTCGAGCGGGCGGACGATCTCCTCGCTGAAGAGCATCGAGCCGAAAATGAAGTCAGCGTCGGGAATCTCCCGTTCGAGCTTCTCCCAGGTGCGGCGGTCATGATTCAGGCCGAGGTTGAACATCGAAACATCGAGATCAAGGCCAAACTCACGGCTCAGTTCGGCAGCCGCCGACTTGAGCACGCTGTTGTTGGTCGGCTCCATGGTGATGAAGAGAAATCGCATAAATCGAATTCTGTTTCCGGGCAGTGGAAATTTCGTTTCCGGACTGACTTCCGTTAGACGAGGCTAAATGGTTTGCAGCTCAGACATTACAGGCGCATCGGCTATCGGAGGCGCTGGCTGGCAGGCAATATCCGGTGGCGGTGTGCTGGTCGCGTGATGCTTGGCCGGGTCTAAATCAGAAGGACAGGATTCTGCTGGAGAAGGTTATGCGGAAGGGGTGTGCGATCGGGAGCGTTATGGTACTGAAGCGAACAGTCACGCACAGCGGTCAGAATCGCCGGGGATGGCAACGCATGGAACGTATCGACGGGATGCGCGAGACCGGAATGGTTCGTCGATATTGCCGCCGTCTCGTTCGGAAAGATCAGGCTGACGGGGATGACGTTCAACTCGCGATTGTTGCCTTTTTGATCAGGCGTACTCTGAAGGCCGGGAGTATGGACACGGCTTTTCGACTTGCCGTTGAACGAGGAGGTTTTCAGCATCAGCCCGTAACCAAGCACCGAGACTACGAAAAACAGTGCTATCTCGAAAACGCGGAGAATATTTCTGCCGACGGTATGTTTTCGGGTGTGCATAAACTGGTTTTATGAACGCGCTATTCACTCGCTCCACGTAAATAGCGGGTCGCGATTACATCATGCAGGGAGGCGTACTTTTCCCTCGATCCTGACTGACGACAGAGAGATGAAATGCCTTTAAACACTAATAATAATATATCAAACAAAGTTCTGAAAGCGAAGATGCGACCTTCTGCGTCGTGGTCGTTTGGCGGCGGTTGGTTGTGGTACTGAAGTAATATATTCTAAAAAAGGGGGATTGGGCAAAAA
This sequence comes from Chlorobaculum thiosulfatiphilum, assembly GCF_006265165.1. Taxonomy (GTDB): domain Bacteria; phylum Bacteroidota; class Chlorobiia; order Chlorobiales; family Chlorobiaceae; genus Chlorobaculum; species Chlorobaculum thiosulfatiphilum. Next base: position 30,006 of record NZ_VDCH01000002.1, on the reverse strand, counting down.
AAGAAAGGCTCCTGTTTCAGAGCCCTTCTTTTATGAGCGTTATGTGCTGACTTGTCAAACCTCGATGCCTTCGAGCCGATCTTCCAGGTCGGAGTAGATCTCCTGGAGTTTCTCGATGGTGTCGGGGTCGGCGGCCCACATGCCGCGCCCGCTCGCTTCGAGCATACGGCCCACGATGTTCTTGAAGGCTTTCGGGTTGAGCTTCATGAGCTTGTCGCGCATGGCCGGGTCGAAAGCGTAGGTCTGGGCGGCCTCTTTGTAAACCCAGTCGTCAACGCCCTTGGTGACGGCGTCCCAGCCGAGCATGTAGGTGAAGCGGTTGCTGATCTCCGTCGCGCCGCTGTGGCCCTGCGCCAGCATTCCCTCGAACCACTTCGGGTTGAGCAGCTTGGTGCGGAACTCCACCTTGAGCGCTTTCTCGGCGTCGTCAACCTTGATGTCCGCCGTGTAGGTTTCGACGTAGTTCAGCTTCACATTGTCCCCTTTCGGGTTGCGGCGGCGGGCCGAGAGCTGAAGCGCGCCCGACGAGGAGAAGTAGCGGTCGATATCCGAAATTCCGTACTCCGCCGAGTCCACCTGCTGCACGACGCGATCGACAGTGCCGAGCAGATTCTTGAGAATGTCGGACTGCTCGTCGCCGTAGCGGTTGCCGCCATAGGCGAAGCTGGTGCGCTTGACGAACATGTTGTCGAGATCCTCCTCCGACTCCCACGCCGAGTCTTCGACCAGCTCGTCGATCTGTGAGCCGTAGGTGCCGGGAGCCTGGGTGAAGAGGCGCGAGGTGGCGCTTTCAAAATCCTTACCCTGCGCGATGGCCTCATCGACATGCTTCCTGATGTGGTTCATTTCGGCGGGTTCGATCGCTTTGGCGGCGTCCTTGACCAGCTTGTCGAGGTGATCGACCAGTACGCCGAAGGTGTCGCGGAAGATCGAGCTGATCTGGATCAAGACGTCGATTCTCGGACGGCCCAGCTTTTCGAGCGGCACGAGCCTGTAGTGGCTGATCTTGTTCTGCGCGTCGTAGGCCGGCTCGGCGCCCATAAGGGCGATGATGACCGCCACGGCCTCACCCTTGCTCTTGATGGTATCGAGACCCCAGAGCACCTGGGCGATGGTTTCGGGGTAGTCGCCGTTGTTCTCGTCCCGGTGCTTCTGGATGATGGTGTCGGCGATCAGCTTGCCGCGCTTGAAGGCCAGCTCCGACGGAATTCTCCACGGGTCGATGGCGTGGATGTTGCGACCGGTCGGCAGGATGGCCGCGCCGTCGCGCACCAGGTCGCCGCCGGGGCCGGAGGGCAGATACTCACCGTTCAGGGCGCGCACAAAGCTTTGCATCTCCTGGCCATTGTCCTGAAGGCCCGTTTTGAGGGCGAGCCCCTCCTGCAGGGCGGTGGTGATCGCGGCGGCCATTTCGTCGCTGACCCTGGAGCCGTTCGTCAGTACGCTGAATACGTTGCCGGGGTTCGAGTTGCCGAAGATGGTTTGTTCGATGAAGTCGCGAGCGATGTCGTCAACCCGCTCCCTCATCTTCAGGGCGACGGGATCGCCCTTGCGGGCTTTGGTCGCCAGCGACGGGTAGTCGCCCCAGGCGCTGCTTTCGCCGAGCGCTTCGAGAATCACCGAGGGCAGCGAGCGGTCGTTGCCGCGCACCTTCAGGTACTCGGAGATCGTGGTGACCTGGGTGGCAAGCTCCGGCGTTTGGCCGAAGACGTGCAGCGCGTTGGAGATAAGCTTGCTTTCGAGTTCGAGCATGTACATGTACAGACGCCCGATGTAGTCGGTGAAGGGTTCGCCTTCGATCCTTGGGCAGTCGTCGGTCAGGTTGAGATTCTCGGCCTTTTCGAGGATCGCCATCTCGGTTTCGACATCGACGATCTTTTCCAGCCCGCGTTCGCGGTAGTCGTTGAGCATCTCCTTGAAGGCCGGTAGCTCCTTGTACAAGCCGGCGCGGGAGAGCGGCGGAATGTTGTGCGAAATCATGGTCGCGTAACCGCGGCGTTTGGCGATGTTGGCCTCGCTGGGGTTGTTGACCGGGTAGATGTAGAAGTGCGGCATTTCACCGAGCAGCGCGTCGGGCCAGCACTCGCCGGTAACGCCGAGCTGGAGGCCGGGCATCCACTCGACCGTACCGTGCATACCGACGTGGACGAGGGCGTGAGCGCCGAACTCGCGGCTGATCCAGCGGTAGAAGGCGATGTACTGGTGGTGCGGCGTGTTCTCCTTGTCGAAGAGCAGGCGCATCGGGTCGCCCTGGATGCCGAGGCGCGGCTGGACGCCGAGGAAGATGTTGCCGAGCGTCAGTCCGCCGAGGAACATTTTGTCGGGACCGACCGGGGCGATTTCGCCGGGGAAGCCGCTCCAGCGGGCCTCGATGCGTTCGCGCTCGCGGTCGGTGGTGATGGCGTTAAAGGTCTGCCTGTCGATCGAGGAGCAGTCCGGCTCGTGAGCCTGAATCTCGTAATCGGTGGCGCGGTCGAGCATCGCGAGCAGTGCTTCCGGGGACTCCGGCAATTCGCCGACGTTGTAACCCTCGCTCTGGAGGCGCTGCAACATTTTGTAGATGCTCTTCGGCACGTCGAGCAGAGCGGCGCTCGCTTTGCGGCCCATGCCGGGCGGATAGTCATAAACCACGAAGGCGACCTTCTTGTCGCGGTTCGGGGTGTGGCGCAGTTCGGAGAACTTTTTGGCCAGCGTGGAGAGGCGTTCGAGGCGGTCGGGCACGGTTTGCAGGCGGCCATCCCTGATCGCGCCGAGCACCACCGGGCAGACCGCGCCATCCATCTCCGGAAGGGCGAAGGTCATGGCCGATTGCAGCGGAACGACGCCCTGCGTTTTCCACGATTCGATGTCCTGGATAAAGAGCGGCTGGGCGACGACGTACGGTGCGTTGAGCTTGCCGAGAATCTCCTCGCGCGCGGCAGCCGAAGCGCCCGGCGTGGTGGCGCCTGCGGGGCCGCCGACGAAGCCGAAGCCCATCATGTTGATGAGCATGTCGATTTTGGTATGGGTGAACCACTCGCGAGCGGCCACGTGGCCCTCGACGCCCATCACGAACACCGGCAGCGGGTTGAGGCCCTTGGCTTCGATGGCGCGGATGGTGTTGTCGATGTACTCCTTCTCCTGCAAGAGATGCTTGCGGAAGAAGAGCATGGCGATGTTGTTCTGCCCTTTGGCGTTGCGGTTCTTTTTATGCAGCCATTTTTCGTAGTGGTTCAGGTCTTTCATGTACTCCGGCGCATCGGGGTGGTAGAATCCCATCGTCGGAATTTCCTCGACCTTGTTGACCTTTACGTTCACGTCGAAATACTCCGCCATGATGTAATTAAACATCGAAGCGAGATTTTCGGCGGTCGGATGCATCCAGTAGGTATAGACCTGCATCCAGTTCTTGAAGTCCTTCGCCTTCTTCGGAATCAGCGGCAGCATGGTGCGCATGATCTTCAGAAGCTTCATGTAGCCATAGAGGGCGTCCTCGTCGCGGCCCTTGACGAGCATCTTGGCGACCTTTTTGACGATGTCGGGCATACCGCTGCCGTCTTCGGAAACGACGTAGTTTCCGACTCTGGTCAGGTGCATCACTTCGGGCATCGACTCGTAGGCGAAGATCGTCGTGACCTTCGACTGCGCGATCTGCTCCTGGAGCCAGTCGGCCTGATTCTTGAACTGGATCAGAGTGGTGAAGATGCAGTCCGCCTCGCGGATCGCCTTGCCTGCCTCCGGATTCTGGTGTTCGAGATCCTGGTCGGTCCATTGGGTCAGCTCGGCATTCCGGCTGATTAAATCGGTCACTTCCCGCCATACGCGCTGGTTGCACTGTTCCATTCCGACCACCGCGGCAATTCGGATTTTGTCGCCCATAGATAACTTGAGATGTGCTTTTATTGAGGTGTTTCAGGCCACCTAATGTAATAAATCCCGCTTTGATATAACAGGCTAAAAACACGTTCGGGGCTTTTTGCCGGGCTTGGGCGGAGAACCGGCAAACTGGATCCATTCCATCCGCGAGTCTTTCCGGCAATCACCCTGATAATGAGAACCGGTCGCGGATCGTTTCCGGATGCTTGCTAAATGAAAAGAGTTAATGGCGGTGAGTTGGATGGTTCAGGGCAGTGACGAGGTGAGCGACGAGCCGGAAAACCGTGAGGATCGCCGTTTCGCGCAGAATCGGCAAAAAATTGACCGGCTCACTCCATTACATGGCGCAGGCCGGATCAGCCTGACTGCATTTTCTTGTTCAAGCGGCGAACCAGTCTGGAAAAACGGAGATCAAGCGTTCCGGACGGCGCGGGATTTCGGTATCAGCCCGTTCAGGCTTTCATCGACGTGCCGGTAGTAGCTCTGTTCGTGGATGAAGGAGAACTCCCGGTATTTTTCAGAGATGTGGAAAATGCGATACCCGGCGGCGGAGAGTTTTTCGAGCACCGATTTTGTTTTTTCTATCGGGACGCTTTTGAAGTGGTGATGGAACTCGACGAGCAGTTGATAGATTGGAACGCCGGAATCCAGAATGTCATCGATCACCTCGTACTCCGCTGATTCGATATCCATTTTCAGGATGTCGATAGCTTCGACGCCGAGCTCGCTCATGACGGTCTGGACTCTTTTGGCCGGGACCTCGATGGTATCCTCCCGGAGTCGCACGGTTCCATCCGTGTTGCCGATGGCGAATGGATGGAAATGAAATTCGGGCGGGGTGCGTTGCGCCTTGATCCAGTCTATCCACTTCGGGGTTGGATCGAAAGCATGGACGTTGCAGGCGAAGCTGTCAATCAGGCTTTTGTCGAAGCGGATGTCATTGGCGATGCCTACCGAAAAAATGACGCTCGAGCTGTTGATGCCGATAGGCGAGAAGACCCAGCCTCCGGCAGTGAAGGTTTTGCAATACAATTCCACTCCAGCCTTGAGTTCATGTCCAAGAATCTGTCGGAGCAAAATCTTTGACTTTGCATAGAATTGCATAAATATACGTAATTATAAATATGTATGTGTGGTGTGTTTTAATATGGTATAGTACGTAATAATTTTAAAGTAAAGAGAATTTATACATATCGAGCTACGGTGATGCCGGTTTTACCAGTCGGCAAAATTCGTGGTCGCGGGAAGAAAAAAAGAAGGGCTGCCACAGTGACAGCCCTTCCGTTTGTGTGCCGTGATTGACGGCATCCGATGTGACGACCGGTCAGTAGGTCAGGTCGATACCGGCGATGAAGCTGCGGTTCGGAGCACGGAACCACTCGGCCTCTTCGTACTGCGTGTTGTTGATGTTGTTGCAGGCCAGAGTACCGGTGACGTTCTTGTTGAACTGATATTTCAGGCCAGCATTGAACACCACGAAATCGCCGGGGTAGTTGTCGCCCTCGGGGTTTGTGTAGACGCTGACAGCATTGTACTTGCCCACATAGCGGCCGTTGACGTTCAGGCTCAGCTTTTTGGTTGCCTTCCATGTTACACTCGCCGATGCCGTATGTTCAGGCCGGTAAGGCAGCCATTCCGGGTTGGGGTTTTTGTCGAGTGTTTTATCTGCGCCTGGTTCATAAGACCGGTTCTTGGCGTTCATGTACGTGTAACCTACACTCATGTTCCAGTCAGGGGTCGGCCTGTAGTTCAGGCTGGTCTCGATACCCCATATACGCGCTTTGGTAATGTTGCGGTACATGAAAGTGCTATTGTCGTAGTCAATGATCGACTGGATCAAGTCATCGTAATCGTTGATGAACCCAGCCACATCAATTGAGACCTTATCGCTAAACTGCTTGAAAAAACCCGCTTCCCAAGCGGTCATGGTTTCCTTGTTGAGGTCGGGATTCATTTCGCCGGTGAAAATGCCCCCTTCGCGAACGAAGCGCTCATACAGGGTAGGTGCCCGGAAGCTTTGGCCCCATGAGGCGCGAAGCGCCGTGTCATCGCTTACCCTGTAGTTGAGTGCGATTCTCGGGCTCAGGGCGTCAACGCTTGGATTGTTGATGGGTTTCCAGACCCCAGGGGTTTCCTCTACTTCATCCTTGTTGATGCCGCTCCAGTCATAGCGCAATGACATCAGGGCAGTCAACTTGTCGCTCAGTTTCCATTCGTCTTGCAGGAATGCGGCAAAGTTTTTTTCCTGAATGTCATTGAATGCTCCTTTTACCGGGTATTCCGCTGCCACCTGAGTAGTACGGGTATCGACAATGTTAGCATCGATTCCGAAAAGCATACGGTGAGCATCGTTTACACGCCAGTCGAGTTTGACTCCGGCACCGTAACGGTTATCATCAGTTTCGTTGAACTGTCCTGGTGTTTTAAGGCTTGGGAAATTTGGGGCATTGGGATTTAACCCGGCACCAATAATAATCCCATAAGCCGGATGGACTGGGGTAATGTAACCGCCGCCAGTTGGATATACCTGATCGATACCTGTGCGGTTATACTCGATGCGGGTAGCATTATAGGTGTAGTACAGCCTTGTATCAAGAGAGAGGTTGTCGCTCAAGAGGTTGACATAGTTTAATCCCACAAGAGCGTTTTGTCTCTTGATCATGTCATCTGTGTAAACATCATAAAGATTTGAGTAAACCAAGGGGACAAACATGGCACTCGAATAAGTCCTGTAGATGTCATAAGACTTGCCTTCTATAGGGGTTTGGTTGACGACAAAAGATGCCGGAGGGCCAACATTCAGATTGACGTCGGTATTCGAAGGCCACTGATACGCATAACCACCTACAGTCGAGTTGTAGAACGTGCTGAGCTGGATGTACTGCTTAGAATCGATGTCGTAGCGGGCTTTCAGCTTGACGTCATTCATGTAGTTCCAGGCGTTCTGGCGGTAGCCGTCGTCATCGCTGTGCGAGTAGAGAAAGTCGTAAGTCCATTTGCCGCTTTTGTTACCGACGCCGACATAGCTGTTCCAGAAGATCGGAGTGTAGCCGTCACGATATTCGCTTTCGTCGCTCGATGGCGTTTTGTCGTAGAAGCCGATGCTGCTTCCTGCCCTGATCTCCATTTTCTGCGGTATGTGGCCGGTCACGTTCACTACGCCGCCCATCGCGCCGGAACCGTAGAGCGTCGCTGCCGCGCCCTTGAGCACTTCGACCCTGTCGGCGGCGTTCATGTTGATCGATTGCCAGACGATTTCACCGCTGTCCGGGCTATTGATCGGGAAGCCATCGTAGAAGGCGTTCACCCTCGTACCGATACCGCCGCCATTGTAAGTATTGGAACCGCGAATCTGCAAGTTCGATGACGATGTTCCGCCTGCGCGGCTGACTACAACGCCGGGAACGTCCTGAACGACGGCGTCGAGTGTCGGGTTTGGTTGTTCCTTGATTTTTTCTTTCGACACTACGTTGGCTGTTACCGGCACGTCGAGCCTGTCCTGTTTGTACAGCGCGGCGCCCACGACCACTTCGGAGGCCATGATGGTGGTCTGGCCGAGGGTGAAGTTCAGCGTGGCGCTCTGGCCGTCGCCGACAGCGATAACCTGAGTGGTCGGCGCGTAGCCGATGCTCGACACGGTCACTTTCTGCTGTTTCGACGCCGGGACGTTCCTGAGCACGAAATTGCCGTCGATGTCCGTGGCGGTCGCGATGTTGGTGCCGGCGATCGATACCGCCGCGCCGATGACGCCTTCTCCATCGGCCTTGTCCGTGACGCGCCCTTTCAGGACGCCATCCGCGCCCCAGGTTGTCAGTGGAGCCAGCGTCGATGCAAGAAAGGTCACCGAAAGCGCGAGCCTTTTCATGCCAGAACCCTTTGCCTGCTGCTTTTTCATGGTTGTGCGTGTTGGGTTGTTGGTGTTGAGTGAGCGTTGGAAAACATGGAATTCCAGCGGACAGCGGTTGACTGTTGCGATCCGCTATTGCTCATCGGCGCAGGAGGGAAGCTATCGGTATATCTGATCGTACGCATCATCGCATCGTGTCGTGGGACGTGCAGAACGTTGTAAATTTATGGTGAATTTACGCAAACTCCAAAGAATGTCTGGTTCCCTGCGATCTGTTTACAGAAAAAAAAAGCCCTACGGGTTTGGCAGGGCTTTTATAAAATAAATGTTGTGAATGCGCTTAACGCCTTAGATAATGCCGAGTTCCCGTCCTATGGTCGAGAATTCAGTAATGACCTTGTCGAGATGCTCTTTTTCGTGGGTGGCCATGAAGCTGGTTCTCAGTGCTTCGTGACCGGGCATGACGCCAGGGCGGATGAATGCGTTGACATAGACGCCGGCATCGAAAAGCTTTTTCCAGAAATAGAGCGTTTTCATCTGATCGGCGATCAGTACCGTCACGATCGCCGTACGGGATGGCATGAGGGTGAATCCGGCCTTCAGCAATCCCTGACGAACGTAATCGGTATTGGCGATCAGGCGCTCGGTCAGTTGCGGCTGATTCCTGATGATCTTGAGTGTCGCCAGTACCGCCGCCACGCTGGCCGGAGTCGGCGAGGCGCTGAAGATGAGCGATGCCGCCGTGTGCTGGATGTAGTTGATCACCGAGCGCTCGCCGACCACATAGCCGCCGAGGGAGCCGAAAGTTTTGGAGAAGGTGCCCATGATCAGGTCAACCTCGTCAACCAGTCCGAATTCAGACGGTGTGCCGCGGCCTCCCTTGCCGATGACGCCAACCGCATGGGCGTCGTCGATGACGATCCGGGCATTGTATTTTTTCGCAAGCTTTACCAGCTCGGGAAGATCGACGATTTCGCCAGAGACCGAAAAAACGCCGTCCGAGACGATCAGTCTGCCTGCGCTTTCGGGGATGTTCTGGAGCACCCGTTCGAGGTCGGCCATATCGTTGTGCCGGTAGCGCACCTGACTCGCGCCGCCGCCAATCGCCATGATCGATGCGGCCACGAGACTCGCATGATTGTCGCGATCGGCAACGATGTACTCGCCGCGCTGCACGATGGTTGGAATGATGCCCTGACCGGTCTGGTAGCCGGTGCTGAAAAGCAGGCAGCGCTCTTTTTCGAAAAAGTCAGCGAGCTGCTCTTCGAGTTCGATGTGGAGCTTGACTGTTCCGGTCATGTAGCGTGAACCGGAACAGCTCGTGCCATATTTATTGATGGCGTCGATCGAGGCCTGCTTGACGCTCGGATCGTTGGTCAGGCCAAGATAGTTGTTCGAGCCGGCCATCACGAATTTTCGCCCTTCAAAAGAGACAACCGGTCCTTCGGAGTCGTCTATTGGACGGAAGAAAGGGTATACTCCCAGCGCTTTGACTTCGTCGGCAAGGGTGAAATCAACACACTTTTTGAATATATCTTTAGTTTTTTCCACAGTTTACGGTTTTACTTCCACGTTCTCGCCAGGCACTTGAATTTGATGATGGCTGTCTCCCGCAAATCGTGTTCGGCAATGCCGGGTCACAACTGCGGATTCTGCTATGAAACGGAAATGTATTAAAAATTTCATTTTTTTCGATAAACAGGCTTGCGTTTTTTGTCCGATTATCAGGTGGGTTTCTGTTGGCATGTGCAAGCAGCACAAGAAAGTAATCATGCGAAAAAGAGGAAGATTTTTATGGATGGAGTAATTCTTGTTACAGGTTCGACCGGATTTATCGGTTCGAGACTCGTCAATACCCTCATTGGGCAGGGCCGCCGGGTGCGGGTGTTGCTCCGGCCCGAAAGCCGCAGTGTTTCGTCGGCGAGCCATCGCGCGGGAGTCGAGGAGGTGCGCGCCGCATACGGCGACGCGGAGGCGCTCGGCCGGGCGATTTCGGGTGTTACCTCGATCATCCATCTGGCCGGAGTGACCAAAGCGGTCGATGAGGCCGGGTTTCTTGCGGGCAATGTGACGCCGGTCGAAAACCTGCTCGAAGCGGTGAAGCGGCGCAATCCGAGGCTTCGCCGCTTTCTGCTGGTCTCGTCGCTTGCCGCCATGGGGCCGGCATCGTCACCTTCGCCAGGCGTCCGGGAGAGTGACCGCCCAAGCCCGGTGAGCGCCTATGGGCGCAGCAAGCTGCTCGGCGAAGAGGCGGCGAGGCGGCACGCGGGAAGCGTTCCGCTGACTATCGTCCGTCCGCCAGCAGTGTACGGGCCGGGAGATCGCGACATACTCGAAGTGTTCGCCATGATGAAAAAAGGGTACTTGCTTTCGGCGGGTTCCGGAAAACGGCAGCGCTTCAGCATGATCCATGTCGATGAGCTGATCCGCGGGATTTTGCTCGCGCTTGACACGGAATCCGCTGCCGGTCAGGACTACTTCATCACCTCGCCGCGCGGCTACGCCTGGGACGAGGTGATCGAAGCCGCGCGCCCGGCGCTTGGTTTTGGGCGGCTCATGCGAATAAACCTGCCGAAGCCGCTGGTGTTCGGGCTGGGCGCGGTGCTCGGCGCCGTCGCGAAGCTGACAGGCCGCCCGGCGCTGATCAACCGCGACAAAGCTAACGAGCTGGTGCAGGATTTCTGGGTGTGCAGTCCGCAGAAAGCGCAGCAAGAGCTGGGGTTCACAGCGGCAATTCCGCTGGCCGAGGGGGTTGCGGAAACGCTCCGCTGGTACCGGCAGCAGGGATGGCTGTAAGAATGATGAATTATGAATGCTGAATTATGAATTGAAGAGGGGTGTGGGTCGGCTCTGCAACAATCGGGTTTTGTCCAGAGTGTCCACCAAGTCCACCGTCGCTCCGCTCAACTGAAGAGCTGTTGCATGAGCTTGAGGAGGGTGAATTTGTCGTCAGGCGAGGGGATGATGCCTTTGAGCGCGGCGTCGGCGTTGCGCAGGGCGCGGATGGCTTTTTCGGTTTCGGCGGCGCTGAACTGGCGCGCGTAGCCGAGGTAGTTTTTGGCGAAGTACTCCTGGCGGCCATACATGCCGAGCAGGGCGGCGGTTTCCTGAAGCGAGAGCTGCCGCGCGCCCGGCGTCTGGAGCTTCCAGATTCGCAGGAAAAAGGTGGTCAGGTAGCGCACGATGTTCATGAGTCCCTCTTTTTGCCCCTCCTGTTCCATGATCATCAGGGCGACGCCGCTGCATTGGCGAAGATTTTTGGCGACCAACGCTTTTTCAAGCTCGAAGACATTGTACTTGCGCGATATGCCGACGCAGTCGCAGACGTCGTCGAGGGTGATGCGCCGGTCGGCGCGCTTGCCGGACGAGGCGAAGAGGGTGAGCTTTTCGATCTCCTGGCAGATCAGCCGCGACGATGGCTCGATGTAGGCCGAGAACGTTTTCAGCGCGTCCGGGTCGAACTCCCATCCGGCTTCCTTGGCCCGTTCGGCGGCGAAAACATCAGCATTTTTGATGGCTCCGAAGTCATGCCGGAACTGCTTGAGATGCTTGTAGGGAGCTTTTTCAAGCTCCTTTTTTTCGACCTCGTCCGCATCGAGCACCAGCACGGAGAATGATGGCGGATCGGCAAGATAGCGCAGGAGCGACTCATCCTGTTGCTGAGCCTGCTCTTTGCCGGTCACTTTCTTCAGCTTGTCGAACTGGCGGACGACGATCATCTTCTTTTCGGTGAACATCGGATACTCGGAGGCCGCCGAGACGATCTGGCCCAGGGTGACGTCGGGGCCGTACAGGAGGAGCGTATTGAGGGCGGCCTCGTTTTCCGAAGGGAAAATGGCCGCCTTCAGTTGTGCTTCGATCTCTTCCTTGAGCCAGCTTTCAGGTCCCTGAAAAAAATAGACAGGGGCGATCTTGCCTGAAGCGATCTGTTTTTTCAGCTCTGCCATGCGGGGATCAGCGGGTCAGGCTCGGGTTAGAAGGGCAGGTCGTCCTTCTCGAAATCCTGCGCGCCGCCGGGCGAGGGGCGCTCGCCGTAGTTGCCGGACGAGGGTTCCGGCCTCGACGGGCGTGAAGATGGCTGGCGCTCCTGCGGGTAGGAGGCGTCGCCCATGCCGCTGCCAGAGTCCCGGCCAGAGCCGAGCATCTGCATGTCGCTGCACACGATTTCGGTGGCGTACTTCTTTTCGCCGGTTTTGTTGTCTTCCCACGAGCGGGTCTGCAGGCGGCCTTCGATATAGACCTGTCGCCCTTTCTTGAGGTACTGGCTGCAAATGTCGGCCAGCTTGCCCCATGCGACAATCCGGTGCCACTCGGTGCGTTCCTGGAAGTTGCCGCTGCTGTCCTTGAAACCTTCGCTGGTCGCGAGGGTGAAATTGACGACGGTCTGGCCCGATGCGGTTTCGCGGCGTTCGGGATCGTTGCCGAGGTGACCGATCAGCATTACTTTGTTCAAGCCTCTTGCCATGATGGTAGGTACGATTCTCTTGTTGTTGGTGTTGCCCGACAAGCTACATGATTAATCTTTATTCTTCAAGTCAGGCAGTAAAGCGCTCGCCGTCGATGACCGGGCCTTCGCGGCAGAGCAGGATACTCTCCTTTTGTCCGTCGGCGTTGCTGAGTTCGACCATGCAGCCGTAGCAGATGCCGACGCCGCAACCCATGACCGATTCGAGCGACAGCTCGCAAGCAATGGCGCGATCCCGGCAGAAGCGGGCGAGCGCCTTGAGCATCGGGTTAGGGCCGCAGGCGAAGACCTTGACCCGCCCGGCGGCAGTTTGTTCCGCAAGATGTTTTTCAAGCAACTGGACGACATTGCCGTGGAACCCTTCGGAACCGTCGTCGGTCGCCGTGCTGACGTTCGAGAGGCCGGAGGTCAACAGGTCGGCGCGGCTCCGTCCGCCGACAAGGTGGTGAAATGAGATTTCCGCCGCGGCCAGCGTTTTTTCGAGAAAGCGCATCGGCGCGGTGCCGATGCCGCCGGAGACGAGCAGGGCGGTGTCGAAATCGCCGGTTCCTGTGCCGAACGAGTTGCCGAGCGGGCCGAGCACCAGCAGGCTTTCGCCGCACGATGCTTCGCAGAGCAACGAGGTACCTCGTCCGACGTTCTTGACCATGACGTCGATGGTGTCGCCCTCGACGTTATGGATGCAGAAGGGACGGCGGAGCAGCGGCTGGTCAGCGGCGCTGACCTTGATGTTGACAAAGTTGCCGGGACGGGCGGCGGCAGCGATTGCGGGGCAAGGCATCGACAGGATCGAGACATCCGTTCCCGCGGGCCTGATGGCTGAAATACGGGTTCTGACGTCGGAAATGGTGCTGGTCTGAAGCATGGGAAGATGCGTACCGGATTGGATTTTCAGGCGAGCGGGAGGATTTCGGCAAGCCTCTTTCCCGCTTTTGAAAAGTATCTGACAATAATTAAGAGTCCCGACCGCGATTTTGCAAATCGGTTTTCCCTGCGGATGCTTGCAATAAACAGGTTAAGCGATTGATTGACAATCATATAGTGAGGTCGAAAGAGTGTTGATGAGTCGCTATGCCGCAGGATGGTGCTTTGGTGCGGAGCCGATGTGAAGATTGTTCCTTTGCAGAATGACGGGAGAAGTATATCTTAACGATCTTGGCTGTACAATAAACTTCCAATGCCTGGTTCATGCGTATATTAACTTTTACTGGTAAGGGTGGTGTGGGCAAGACGAGCGTCTCGGCCGCCACGGCAGTCCGTCTTTCCGAATTGGGTCATCGCACCCTGGTGCTTTCTACCGATCCCGCCCACAGCCTTTCAGACTCGTTCAACCTCCAGCTTGGCGCCGAGCCGACCAAGATCAAGGAAAATCTTCACGCCATCGAGGTGAACCCCTATGTTGACCTCAAACAGAACTGGCATTCCGTACAGAAGTACTACACGCGTATTTTCATGGCGCAGGGCGTTTCGGGCGTCATGGCCGATGAAATGACTATTCTTCCCGGCATGGAGGAGCTGTTCTCCCTGCTCCGCATCAAACGCTACAAATCCGCCGGTCTGTACGACGCGCTCGTGCTCGACACGGCGCCGACCGGCGAAACGCTCCGCCTGCTCTCGCTGCCCGACACCCTCTCGTGGGGCATGAAGGCGGTCAAGAACGTCAACAAATACATTGTCCGTCCGCTCAGCAAGCCGCTCTCCAAAATGTCGGACAAGATCGCCTACTACATTCCGCCGGAAGACGCCATCGAGTCGGTCGATCAGGTTTTCGACGAACTCGAAGACATCCGCGAAATTCTGACCGACAATGTCAAATCGACGGTCCGCTTGGTCATGAATGCCGAGAAGATGTCGATCAAGGAGACCATGCGCGCCCTGACCTACCTGAACCTCTACGGCTTCAAGGTCGATATGGTGCTGGTCAACAAGCTGCTCGACACGCAGGAGAACAGCGGTTACCTCGAAAAATGGAAAGGTATCCAGCAGAAATATCTCGGCGAGATCGAAGAGGGGTTCTCTCCGCTTCCGGTCAAAAAGCTCAAGATGTACGATCAGGAGATCGTCGGTGTCAAGTCGCTCGAAGTGTTCGCTCGCGATATGTACGGCGATACCGATCCATCCGACATGATGTACGACGAGCCGCCGATCAAGTTTGTCCGCAAGGGCGACCTCTATGAAGTGCAGCTCAAGCTCATGTTCGCCAATCCGGTCGATATCGATGTCTGGGTTACTGGAGACGAACTGTATGTGCAGATCGGCAACCAGCGCAAGATCATCACTCTTCCGATCAGCCTCACCGGCCTTGAACCCGGCGATGCCGTATTCAAGGACAAGTGGCTGCACATCCCGTTCGATCTCGAAAAGCAAGGTCAGCATCACCGCACGAGAGAGTATAACAAAGCCTGATGCGGTGTGCGCTTATGTTTGAGTAAGGCTGATTTTTTTATTAGCTTGAAGTGATTTTAAATTTCACAACTTCACAATAAAACCAGTAGCCGGGAGCTGTGCAGGCTGCCGGTCAAAAGGAGGATACAATGTCAGAATCGTATCAGAAACTTCGCAAGGACTTTAAGGAACTCGATTTTACCGACAGGCTTACTTTTCTTGCGGAAAGTCTGCTCCTGACCGGTCAGAGCGCCATCGTTGGTGGTCTTGAGGTAGCTGGTAGCGTTGTCGAGACAGTTACAGGAACAGTTGGTTCCCTTGTTGATGCCTCGGGTATCGGTAATATTCTCGGCGGTTCAGGTGGAGTCGTCGGAGAAACCATCGACCGCGTGGCGATCACCGTGAAGGATGTCTCTCGTTCAGCCGGTGAACTGTACAACGATGCCGTGAAGAATGTTGAAAACGCCACTGGCAACGCGGCAAAAGCGGTCGGTGACGCCGGAGTTTCTGCTTCCGAGGCGGTAAAGAACCTTGCCGGTTCGTTCCAGAAAACCACCGTGCAAAAATAAGGCTGCTTTTTCGGAAGCATCCGGCCAGACAAAGAGCATGATGGCGCTTAAAATCTTTTATTTGTGTTTTTTCGTTTATTCGCTTATTTTTGTCTTAAAGTCTCGATTTTCATTCTTGTTTTTTCTGTCAATTAAATTCCAAAAGGAGGAGTTATGAGTGGAGGAGGCGTCTTTACCGACATTTTAGCCGCCGCAGGCCGTATTTTCGAAGTTATGGTCGAAGGTCACTGGGAAACCGTCGGTATGCTTTTTGACTCGCTGGGCAAAGGCACCATGAGAATCAATCGCAATGCCTATGGTTCGATGGGTGGCGGTGGCAGTCTTCGTGGTTCTTCCCCCGAGGTTTCCGGCTATGCCGTTCCTACCAAAGCAGTTGAATCGAAGTTTGCCAAATAAGCAAACCGTTCAGCCGATTTTCAAAAGCAGTGACAGGTCTGGTACCGTCACTGCTTTTTTTGTTTGCGCTCTTGCCATCATAACTGACCCGGTACACAACGGGGCGGGTTGGTATAGGAAATTCATGTAGAGTTTTTCCACTTTTTCCGTAACGGTTATCCCTTCTCTTTGTTACGTAATTTATTTTTGTTTTCATATTTTGTTGGTTCGAATATTCTATCGATTATGAACGGGTATTAAAACGGTAACGTGACCGGAAGCGGTAAATGGCTAATATTTCTCTCTATATCTCGGGACAGACAGAGCTGGATGACATCTCCGAGTTTTTCCAGAAGCGGCTGATTGGCGAAGGTGAAACTCCCATCGCTTTTTTTGACGGTGTTTTTTACGAGTCTCACCAGGAACGGGTGGGCAACATTGTTTATCAGGATTATCTGATCTATACG
Organism: Chlorobaculum thiosulfatiphilum; assembly: GCF_006265165.1. Taxonomy (GTDB): domain Bacteria; phylum Bacteroidota; class Chlorobiia; order Chlorobiales; family Chlorobiaceae; genus Chlorobaculum; species Chlorobaculum thiosulfatiphilum. The sequence continues at coordinate 14,043 of NZ_VDCH01000002.1, read as the reverse complement.
GACAAGGCTCTTTACCTGTGGGCGAGAGGAGCTTCCAAGGATTTTCTCGATCGATTCAGTCTCGGGACTGTTTCGGTCAACAGCCGCAACAAGGACAGCGCATTCGCGACCATGAATCTCAAAATCCGGCGCGAAGGCAAGGAGCCGATCTTTGTGATTTTCGACATGGTCGAGATTCGTGAAGCCGATATGATCGTCAAGTTGCAGACTGTCGTCGAGTCGATCATAGAGGATTATCTCGGAATCAATTACCGTCAGGAAATTCCCCAGGATACCGCAGACAGGATTTTTCAGGCCGCGAGGAGTGTTTGCCCGCCACGGCAAATCGCTCTCAAGCTCGATACACCGCAGGCTCCAGTGCCCGATGCAGGTATTGGTTACGGGCAGGATCTGCTGGAACAGTTCCGGGCTACTGGTTCTGGACAACAGCAGGCGCCGTATCCACCCTACCAGCCGCCAGGAACCGCTCCCGGACCGCGTCCTCGTTCCACCATGGGGCCTCAGGATGCCATGCGTGGTCTGGAGTCAATGCTGCCTACCGATCCCGCTGCGCTGAAACGGATCGCCGAACAGATCAAGAACATGGTCGGCGACGCTCCTTTCAAGATGCGCGATCAGGTGATGAAAGATTTGCAGCATGTGCCCGGAGACATGGCCACGGTTCTGACTGCCCTGAACGAGCTGCTCTCCAATATTGCGGGTAATCCTCTTGCCGAGCGCTTCATCATGAATGCCATCAAAACGGCGGTGGTCAACGACGGTGTGCTCGGCTCTCTCGGCAAGATCATCAAAATGACCGGCATCGGCAGCGGTGGCGGCAAAAAGAGCCCGAAGCCGCAGGGCCACGAGCCGTCCCGCGAAGAGCGTGGCGCGTCGAGCGCACGGAAATCGCCGTTCGTCGAGGAGCAGGATGAGGATTCTTCGACGATCCGCCGCAAAAAGATCAGCATCAAGGATGACGATGATCATTCCGGCGCCGATCTTTTCGCAGGCAGCGACGAGCCGATTATTTCGCGCCAGAACCGTCCGCCAGTTTCCCGCAGCAGCGAGCCGGATAATGACGATTCAGGCGCTGGATCGGGTGGACGCCGCAAGAAGCTCTCGATCAAAATGGAGGATGACAACGAGATCGCCAGGAAGCTCATGAGTTACGATGAGTCCGAGCGAGAGGCTGTTCCGCCAGCTCCGGTCAAAGCGCCAGTTGCCGTTTCGTCTGTCGCCAGCACCGAGAACGGTTTCGGGATCCGCCGCAAGAAGCTCGCGATCAAGGCCGAAGAGGGCAGCGGCGCGAAAGCGGACATCGCCCAGAAACTGATGAGCTACGACGAAGCCTCCCGTGGCGCGGTCAACTCCTTGTTGTCGTCTGACGAAGTTCAGGGAATCGCCGCCGATGAAGTGCAGCCTGAACCGGAGCCAGAGAGACCCGTCAGGAAAAAAATCCAGATCAGGGCGGAAGACGAGCCGGAAATCGAGTCCGATCCAGAACCCGAGTCGGAGCTGCTGGTCAGGAAGAAAATTCAGATCAAAGCTGAAGTCGAGCCTGAGCCAATGGTTGCGTTCGAGCCAGAAATCGAGTCTGTGCTTGGAGCAGAAGCGGAAGCAGCAATCCTGGCTGAACCTGAAATCGATATCGAACCGGAACCTGAGCCAGAGAAGCTGGTAAGAAAGAAAATCCAGATCAAGGCTGAAGCTGATCCTGAACCAGAGACGGCGGCAGCTTCTGAACCAGAAATCGAGTCAGGGCCTGACGCTGAGATGGAAGACCTCATTGCCGGAAGCGTCGCTATTGAAGTGACGGTCGAGTCGGAACTTGAGGTTCTGTTGGAGTCTGAGCCGGAATCGTCAGCTATAGAGGAAATCCGGAACGCATCCGAGCTGGAAGAGGCGTTCGATATTCCGGAAGAGGTCATCTTTTCCGCTCTTGCCGAACCGGAGAAGGCTGAAGATTCCGGTGAATCGAAGGAGTATATGACGATCGAATCCGATGCTCCGGTTCGGAGAGTAGTCAGTGAGCCTGTTCAGGAGCCCGTTCATGAACACATTGATGAGCCTGTTGTCGAGAAAAAACCTGAACAGCCCCGACATTCGTCCGGTAAGGCTGGCCGTGGGAAGCGGCGCGGCAGAAAAGTCTGACGGCCACAAGCCCGAGGGAGTCAAGCAATCAGTTTAATGTCAAGTTTACACCATAGTTTTTCAACATCATGAGAATCATCCTTTATCTAGGCAAAGGCGGAGTGGGCAAGACCACCGTATCGGCTTCCTCAGCGACAGCGATCGCTCGCGGCGGCAAGCGTGTGCTTATTATGAGCACCGATGTCGCCCACAGTCTGGCCGACGCGTTTGGCGTCGAGTTGAGTTCGACTCCTCTGGAGGTCGAGAAAAATCTCTTTGCCATGGAGGTGAACGTTCTTGCAGAAATTCGGGAAAACTGGACCGAGCTGTACTCCTACTTTTCCTCGATTCTCATGCATGATGGCGCCAATGAGGTCGTTGCCGAAGAGCTGGCCATCGTGCCCGGCATGGAGGAGATGATCAGTCTCCGTTACATCTGGAAAGCCGCAAAGTCCGGCCTGTACGATGCCGTCGTGGTCGATGCCGCGCCGACCGGCGAGACCATGCGCCTGCTTGGTATGCCTGAATCCTACGGCTGGTACTCCGAGAAGATCGGCGGCTGGCACTCCAAGGCGATCGGCTTTGCCGCGCCCTTGCTGAGCAAATTCATGCCAAAGAAAAACATCTTCAAGCTTATGCCGGAGGTCAACGAGCACATGAAGGAGTTGCACGGCATGTTGCAGGACAAGAGCGTCACGACCTTCCGGGTGGTGCTCAATCCGGAGAACATGGTCATCAAGGAGGCGCTGCGTGTACAGACCTATCTCAACCTGTTCGGCTACAAGCTCGATGCGGCCGTCGTCAACAAGGTGCTGCCTGCGAACTCCAGCGACCCGTACCTCCAGAGCCTCATCGACCAGCAGGCCAAGTATCTCCGGGTGATCGACAACTGTTTCTATCCCGTGCCGATTTTCAAGGCGATGCAATCCTCCAAAGAGGTTATCAAGACGGACAAGCTCTATGAGCTGAGCCAGGAGCTTTTCGACGGTCGTAATCCGATCGATGTGCTCTACACCAACGACAAAACCCAGACGCTCGAAAAGATCAACGGCAAGTATGTGCTCAGCCTCTACCTGCCGAACGTCGAGGTGGACAAACTTGCGGTCAACATCAAAGGGGACGAATTGCTGGTCGATATCAACAACTTCCGCAAAAGTATTGTACTGCCCAACGTGCTGGTAGGCCGCAAGACCGAAGGCGCTGATTTTGAGCAGGGTACGCTGAACATCACGTTCGCGAATTGAGCTGGAAATTTTTTCCTGTAAACAAAAGAGGCTGCCCGATGGCAGCCTCTTTTGTTTACAGGAGATCAATCGGATCGATCAGATCCGATTGATCTTCAATTGCTCCAACAGCCTCACTGGAACCGAAAGGTCTTCGCAGCTTTTCAGCAGCTCGGCGATGGGGCGGTGCAGGCGGGGGTGAATGGGGTTCGCCAGATCGAGCAGCGGCACGAGGACGAATTTGCGGCGGTGCATCTCGGCATGAGGAATGACGAGCAGGTCGCTTTCGATGCAGCGGTCGCCGTAGAGCAGAATGTCGAGGTCGATAGTTCGCGGACTCCAGCGTTTGTACTGATCCGGGCGGCCCAGCTCGTGCTCGATTGCCTTGCAGTTGGTGCGGAGGCCAGCCGGATCGAGCGATGTTTGCACCTCGACAACGGCGTTGAAATAGCGCTCTTGGTCGGGGTCGCCGAATGGCTCGGTCATATAGACTCCTGAAATGCCCGTTACCGCAGTAGCTGGCAGCCGCGCGAGGTGGTCAACGGCTTCCTGGAGCCATGCGAAGCGGTCTCCGACATTCGAGCCGATGCCAATATAAGCGGTGACAGACTCCATCGCTCAGCGCTTTTCGATGACGTGTTCGGCTTCGGCATAATCGCACAGCCCCCCCAAAGGCAAGGCGCGTTTGCGTACTTTGACCGTGACCTTTTCCGCGAGATCCAGTTCTTCGATGAGCCTCGCCGCCGCCCGCGCGGCAAGCGTCTCGATGAGCGCCACCGGTTCACCGGAGGTCATGACCTCGCCGATGATCGCATACGCTTTGCTGTAATCGATAGTTTTCGAGATATCGTCGGTCGCGGCGGCCTCCCTGCTGTCGAAAACAAGTTCAGCATCGACCTCGTACCGTCCGCCGAGGTGGCGCTCCTCTTCGTGGACACCGTGCCGGGCGTAAAAAACGGCGTTGACGAGCCTGACGCAGGAACGATGATGAAGTTTCATGGTTGAGCAGAGCGGAATCGGCATTCTGGAGGATTCTGCAAGAATGTAATCTATTCGCCTCTGCATTGCAAAAGCAGGTTAGTCAAGCGGCAGAAACAGTGCGCGCGAGCTTTACGCACCGTGGCGAATACCAAAAAAATAGTACCTTGCATAAGCACGATTTGTCATCCGCGAGGCATTTTCCGGATTCCGTTAACTCCATACTGGAATTGCATTTATGTCAGAAAAAAGAACCAATCTTGCCTTCAGGGAGTTTTTCGAGACTTGCAGGTTGAAGGCCATGCAGCTCGCACTTGAAGAGGATCGTTACCAGGGCGATATCACCACCGAGGCGACTGTCGAAGAGCATCAGCGAGGACTTGGTTACATCGAGGTCAAGTCCGAAGGGATTATCGCCGGAGTGGAGGTCGCCCGCCAGGTGTTCCAGTCGCTGGATTCCACGCTTCAGTTCACGGCCTGCGTCAAGGATGGCAAGCGGGTCTATCCGGGCGAGCGGATTGTCGAAGTCAGTGGGCGCATCGCCTCGATTCTCGTCGGCGAGCGCACGGCGCTCAATTTCATGCAGCGCATGTCCGGCATCGCCACCCGCACGAACATGTATGTCGAACGGGTCAGTCACACCAACACAACCATTCTCGACACCCGGAAAACCGCGCCTGCCCTGCGCTATTACGACAAGGACGCCGTCCGGATCGGCGGCGGCGCCAACCACCGCTTCGGGCTGTTCGACATGATTCTCATCAAGGACAACCACATCGATGCCGCTGGCAGCGTCGAGGAGGCGGTTAAACGGGCCAAGGCATACGGCAAGGAGCACGGCGATTCGGTGAAGATCGAAACCGAAGTCCGCAGCATTTCTGAACTGGTCCGCGCCTGCGCCAGCCGTCCGGACATGATTCTGCTCGACAACTTCATGGTCGATGACCTGGCCGAAGCGGTGCGCTGGGTCAAGGCGAACGGTTACGGCAACATTCTGCTCGAAGCGTCGGGAAACGTCGGTCTGCACAACGTTTCCGAAATCGCCATGACCGGCGTCGATTACATCTCCATTGGCGAGTTGACGCACAGCGTCAAGGCCCTCGACATGTCCATGAAGATTGAAAGAGCTTGATCGCGATGGCGGAGGTTGGCGTTGACATTGTCGATGTATCGCGCATCCGATCGATTTACGACCGTTTCGGCCAAGCCTTCATGAAGAAAATTCTGACCGACGCCGAAGCGGCCCAGTGTCTCTCCAAGCCCGATCCCGCAGCCAGCCTCGCCGGACGGTTCGCCGCCAAGGAGGCGGTCTCGAAGGCGCTTGGCACCGGTATCGCCAAGGGCCTCGGCTGGCGCTCCATCGAAGTGCTGAACAACGAGGCAGGAAAGCCATGCGTGAGCATTCACGCCCCCAACTTTTCCGGCAGAGTGAGCCTCTCCATCTCGCACGACCGCCACTCCGCCGTGGCGATGGCGCTCTACGAGGAGGGTGAGGCGAGAAAAGAAGTGGACTGAGCGGACAAAGTGGACACAAAAAAGGCCCCTTTTCAGGAGCCTTTTTTTATGCGCGGCCTGTCCGGCCTTGATTTCCGTTTTCCTCAGTTGTGCGCCGGAATCGGTGTCGCCTCGCCGGTGATGTTCACCTTGGATTTGATCACGTCATAGATCTTCTCTTTCAGGATCGTATCGATCATGTAGTCCTTGAACTCGGTGGACATGTAGGTGTTGAGGAGCTGCTCGACGGTCAGTGAAGCCTCTTTTTCAGCCTCTTTTTCGGCATAAGCCTTGATATCCTCGTCGGTCACCTCAAGGTTGTTTTCCTTGGCGATTTTCTGGCTGACCAGGAGCCAGCGGGCGTGCTTTTCAGCATTTGGCCTCATGGTGTTGAAGAACTCGCGCTCGTCGAGGCCTTTGGGGAACTGGCCGCCAACCTGACGCTTGGCGTTCTCGAGCAGCATGTTTTGGAACTGCGCGACCATGGCGCTCGGGGTCGGCACCGGATGCTCTTCGATCAGTTTGGCTGAAATAGCTTCGAGCAAGTCGTGCTCCGATTTGTCGGAGAAGTGCGCCTGGAGCTGCAAGCGGACATCGTTTTTGAAGTCCTCTACCTTCTCGAAACGCTGCTGGCTGATCTCCTTGACCAGTTCGTCATCCAGCTCGGGCAGTTCGAGGCGTTTGACCTCTTTGACCTCAACACGGAAGCGGCTCGTTTCGCCGCCCTCTTCCTTCGGCTCGATGGTCACTTCCGCGACATCACCGGCTTTCTTGCCTTCGAGGGCCATGCGGAACGGGTTGTCCGCCGGGAGGTATTCGAGGTTGAAGTGGTGGTTTTCGTTCTTCGAGTCTTCGACGGCAGCGCCTTCGGCATCGAGCTTCGTGACATCGCCGATGACGGTATCGCCCGCGACAGCCGCCTCTTCGCTGGTCACCATGGTGCCGTGGCCGCGGAGAATCAGTTTGATTTCGCGATCGACATCCTCGTCGGTAACGGTATATTCGGCCTTGGTGAAGGCAAAGCTGCTGAAATCCTTCAGCTCGAATTCAGGATGAATTTCGTAGGATATCCGAATGGTCAACTGACCATCTTCGTACTTGTAGTTTTCGATCTGGGCGCGGCTGGCCGGATTGATCTTCTCCTCTTCGGCGATGGCGGCGAAATGCTTCGAGGCCATCTTCTCGGCGACCTCGGCTTCGATGGACGGGCCGATCATGCGCTTGAGCATGCCTGCGGGCACGTGCCCCTGACGGAAGCCTTTGATTTTGACGGATTTGCGCGCTTCTTCGAGCTGCTGGTCATATTCGGGCTGGAATTCGTCGGCAGTCAGAATGATTTCAAGTTCCTGCGCGATTTCGCTGACATTCGTGATATTCTTTTGCAAGGCTTTTCGTGACCGGTTTAGTTGCGGGCCGCTCCGTTTCCGGCGAACCGGAAAGCGTGGATCGATACGGAGAGCGTCCCTGAAAATTTAAAGCTTCAATTATACGATATTTCCGAGCCTTTTTAAAACGGATCGCGCAATGGCTTTTTTCGCAAGCTGTTGCGCGATCCGGGCGCCGGGCGCCGGATGTGCTACCTGCCACCGGGCTTGTAAACCAGCGTCGAGAGCCGCTCGGGAATGCCGAGTTCGGCGGCGACGAGCGCCACCTCGTCAGCCGTCACCGCTTCGATCAGGCCAGCCTTTTCGGCGGGCGAAAGGTATCGTCCGAAATAGAACATATCCTGCGCGATGTGCGACATGCGCCGGGTCATCTTTTCCATGCCGAGAATCATCGAGCCAAGCATTTTCGCCTTGGCCGCGGCGAGTTCAGACGGATCGGGTTCCGTCAACATATTTCCGGCGAGCAGCTCGCCGATGGTGTCGAGGGTTTTCGAGGTTTTGCCTTTGTCCGTCCCGGCATAGACGTTGAACGCCGTGACCTCGTCATAAAACGAGACCGACGAGTAGGCCTGATAGACCAGTCCGCGCTTCTCCCGCAGTTCGAGGTTCAGGATGGAACTCATGCCGCTCGACAACATGGTGTTCAGCACCATCATTGCCCAGAAGCGCTGGTCGTCCCGGGGGATGATCGCGCCAAGCAGAATCTGCGACTGGAAGAGGCTCTTTTTCAGCGTTTTGTTGAATGGCTTGTACGTTGAAAGATCGAACAGCCGCCGCGCCGAATCTTCTTCTGGCGCATTTTTCAGGTGGCCGAAAAACGAGTCCGCCAGACCCGCGACTTCATCGTGATCGATGTTGCCGATCGCCGTGACGAGCATTTTCGACGGCGTGTAGTGGCGGCGCATGAAGTTCCGTATTTCATCGACGGTGAGCCGCTCGACGCTCTTCTCGGTACCGAGAATCGGCGCGCCGAGGGAATGGCGGGGGAAGGTGCGGCGGTCGAAGTCCTCGAAAATCAGCTCTTCCGGAGTGTCGTTCACGCCGGCGATCTCTTCGAGCACCACCCCTTTTTCCTTTTCGATCTCATCAGCCGGAAAGACCGGATTGCAGCAGAGGTCGGCCAAGAGGTCGAAGCCGAGATGCAGGTGCTCACGGAGGCAGCGGACGCAGAGGCAGGTTTGCTCCTTGGTGGTCCAGGCGTCGATGTAGCCTCCGGTCTGTTCGATGCAGCGGGCGATCTCGACGTAGTCGCGCTTTTGCGTGCCCTTGAACAGCGCGTGCTCGATGAAGTGCGCCATCCCTTCGAGTCCCTCCGGATCTTCGCGCGATCCGGCATCGATCCACAAACCGAGAGTGACGCTATGGATCGATGGCACCTGATTGCTGATGATGCGCAGGCCGTTGGAGAGGGTTCCACTTTCGACGGCTCCGGTCGAGAGGCGTTCTTCGGGACGGGCGGCGTTGCCGCTGGAGGGCGATACGATATTTTTTCTCACGATTGCGGATGGATTTGAGTACAATGTAAGTTATTCTTCTTATTATTAAGCACAAATCGGCTCTGGGCCGCATCTGTTCGGATTGCGCTACAGCCGGTTCCGCAGCATCTTCCGGGCCGTCACAAGCGGGCGGAGGGTCGAACGGAAGGTTTCGCAGACACGCCATTTTTTCATGTCAGGTATCCCGATTCTCATTACCGGCGCCACAGGCTACATAGGGGCGCGGCTTCTTGTCGAACTGATCGAACGGCTTGGTGATGGCGTCCGGTGCCGGGTTGCCGTCAGGAAGGGGTCGGACGCTTCGTTTCTCCGCAATTTGCCTGTCGAGATTGTCCGGGCTGACCTCCGTGATCCGGTCGCCGTCAACGAGGCGGTCAAAGGATCGGAGGTCGTGTTCCACTGCGCGGGCCTCGTCGCCTACACTAAAAATTTCCGCAACCGCCTCTACGACACCAACGTGCTGGGCACCCGCCACGTCGTCGATGCCTGCCTGGAGGCGGGCGTGAAGCGGCTTGTGGCTACCAGCTCGATTGCCGCCGTCGGTTCGCCTGGCGCGGAGAGCGGCACTCAGGAGTCGAACGAGCAATCCACCTTCACCGAGTGGCAGCGCCACAATGTTTACATGGAGTCCAAGCATCTGGCCGAACTCGAATGCCACCGCGGCGTGGCCGAGGGACTCGATGTGGTGATGGTCAACCCCGGCGTGGTGATCGGCAAAAGCTCCGGCAGGGCGCTGCCCGGCAGCAGCTCGAACGAGGTGCTCCGGATGATTTACGAGGGCCGCCTGCCGCTTTGCCCCGAGGGATCGACGGGATTTGTCGATGTCTTGGACGTGGCCGACGCCCATATCGCCGCATGGCGGAAGGGAAGCGCGGGCGAGCGTTATATCATCGTCGGCGAGAATCTTTCGTTCCGAGAGCTTTTCCGGCGGATCGCCGCGATGCCCGGCAGCCGGGCCGGCAAGGTGTTCCGCGTCGGTGGAGCCGCCGGAATGGCGGCAGGCGCGGGCGGCGAGCTTTGGTCGCTCGTGACGCAACGCCCGTCGTTCATCAGCATCGAAAGCCTCCGCCAGGCGGCATATCCGGCTCGCTACAGCAACCAGCGTTCGGTGCGCGAACTTGGCATGTCTTACCGTCCGTTCGAGGAGACGCTCCGGAGCGCCATTCTATAATTTTCAGCGCAACACTTTACCAATTCAGAGCATACCCCTATGGAAAAAGAGAAACCACAGCAGCAGCCGCCGACGCAGCAACAGCCGCCAGCCGTCGATCCGGCCCGGCTCAAACAGCTCAATCTGGCGATAGAAACGCTCGAAAAACAGTTCGGCAAAGGCTCGATCATGCGCCTCGGCGACGATTCGCCCGTCTTGCAGGTGCAGTCCATATCGACCGGCTCGATGGCGCTCGACTACGCCCTCGGCGTGGGCGGCTTGCCGCGTGGCCGCGTGACCGAGATTTACGGCCCCGAATCCTCCGGCAAGACCACGCTTGCCCTGCACGTCATCGCCGAGGCGCAGAAGGCGGGCGGCATTGCGGCCATCGTCGATGCGGAACACGCCTTCGATCCGACCTACGCCCGCAAGCTCGGCGTCGATATCAATGCCCTGCTGGTCAGCCAGCCCGAATCGGGCGAGCAGGCGCTCTCCATTGTCGAGACGCTCGTGCGCAGCGGCGCGGTCGATATCGTCGTCATCGACTCGGTGGCGGCGCTGGTGCCGCAGGCCGAACTCGAAGGCGAAATGGGCGACAGCGTCGTTGGTCTCCAGGCGCGGCTCATGAGCCAGGCGCTGCGCAAGCTCACCGGCGCGATCTCCAAATCGAGCAGCGTCTGTCTTTTCATCAACCAGCTTCGCGACAAGATCGGCGTGATGTACGGCAGCCCCGAAACCACCACCGGAGGCAAGGCGCTGAAGTTCTACTCCTCCGTGCGGCTTGACATTCGCCGGATCGCGCAGATCAAGGATGGCGAAGAGGTGGTCGGCAACCGCACCAAGGTCAAGGTGGTCAAGAACAAAGTCGCCCCGCCCTTCAAGACCGCCGAGTTCGACATTCTGTACGGCGAAGGTATTTCGGTGCTTGGCGAGCTGATCGATCTGGCCGTCGAGTTCGGCATCATCAAGAAGGCGGGCGCGTGGTTCAGCTATGGAACGGAAAAGCTTGGACAGGGGCGCGAGAACGTCAAGAAGCTCCTGAAGGAGGACGAGACCCTGCGCAGCACGATCCGCCAGCAAGTGCGCGAAACGCTGATTGCCCCACCGGTCAAGTAAGGAGCGCTCATGCGTATCGGACAGATCGACATCGACCGCCCCGTCATCCTCGCGCCCATGGAGGATGTGACCGACCGCGCCTTCCGCCAGCTCTGCAAGCGGCACGGGGCCGACATCGTCTATACCGAGTTCGTCAGCGCCGAGGCGATCAGGCGCGGCGCGGAGAAGTCGATCCGCAAACTCGCGATGGACGAGCACGAGCGGCCGGTGGCGGTGCAGATTTTCGGCGGCACGGTCGAGTCGATGGTGGAGGCGGCGGCCATCGCCGAGAGCTACGAGCCGGACTACCTCGACATCAACTTCGGCTGCCCGGTCAAAAAGGTGGCCGGGCGCGGCGCGGGCGCGGCGCTACTGAAAGAGCCGGAGAAGCTCTTGGCCATCGCCTCGGCGGTGGTCAACGCCGTTTCGCTGCCGGTGACGGCCAAGACGCGCATCGGCTGGGATCACGACTCGATCAACATCACCGACACCGTCCGGCGGCTCGAAGATGCGGGCATCCGGGCGGTCGCGGTGCACGGGCGGACGCGCAGCGATATGTACAAAGGGCGCGCCGACTGGGGCCGCATCGCCGAGGCGAAGCAGGCCTGCTCCATTCCGGTGATCGCCAACGGCGACGTCTGGAGCGCCGATGACGCCGTGGCGATGTTCGCCGAAACCGGCGCGGATGGCATCATGATCGGGCGCGGCTCGATCGGTAATCCCTTCATCTTCGCGCAGGCAAAGCACTTAATCAAAACTGGCGAGCGCTTGCCGCTTCCGTCGTATCGCGACCGGATCGAAGCCGCGCGCGAGCACCTGCGCCTGTCGCTGGAGTACAAGGGCGAAAAACATGGCGTACTCGAAATGCGCCGCCACTACTCGACCTACCTCAAAGGGTTGCCCGGCGTCTCGAAAGTTCGTAACCTGCTCGTGCGCGAACCCGATCCGGCGGTGATCGTCGAGCTGCTCCGGGAGTTCGAGGCAACGTGCGAAGCGCTCGACCGCGAGGGGCTTCTGAAAGAGGGCGGGGAGTTCTTGAACGACCATTCGCCCAAACTGATTCTGAATTACTAAACCATTCATCTATCTGATTTTATGAGCAGTGAAGCAGGCTATCGCGTGGCCGTTCTCGGCGCAACCGGCCTTGTCGGCAGAACCATGATCAAGGTGCTCGAAGAGCGCGATTTTCCGGTCAGCGAGCTGGTTCCGCTCGCCTCGCCACGCAGCCGGGGCGAAGTGATCACCTTCAAGGGGCGCGAGTTCATCACCGAAGTGCCGTCGGCGGAGATTTTCGAGGGCGTTGACATCGCGCTCTTCTCGGCGGGCGCGTCGGCCAGCAAGGAGTGGGTGCCCGTGGCCGCAGCGGCAGGCGCGATCGTGATCGACAACTCCTCGGCCTATCGCATGGACGAAGGGGTGCCGCTGGTGGTGCCGGAGGTCAATCCCGAATCGATCTTCGACCGCGAAGGCAAGGCGGCTCCGATCATCGCCAACCCCAACTGCTCGACCATCCAGATGGTGGTGGCGCTCAAGCCGCTCTACGACGCCTACGGCATCCGCCGAGTGGTGGTTTCGACCTACCAGTCGGTGACCGGCAAGGGCAAGGCCGGGCGCGACGCGCTCGAAAGCGAGCTGGCGGGCAACATCCCCGACGAGTTCACCCACTTCCACCAGATCGCCTTCAACGCCGTGCCGCAGATCGACGCCTTTACGGAGAACGGCTACACGAAGGAGGAGATGAAGATGGTCAACGAGACCCGCAAGATTCTCGACGACGAGGAGCTTCAGGTTTCGCCGACCACCGTGCGCATCCCGGTTTACGGCGGCCACGGCGAGTCGCTGAACGTCGAGCTGAAGAGCGATTTCGACATCGAGGAGGTGCGCGCCCTGCTCGACGGTTCGCCGGGCATCGTCATGCAGGACGATCCGTCCGCCCGCCTCTACCCGATGCCGATGACCTCCTACGAGCGCGACGAGGTGTTCGTAGGTCGCCTGCGCCCGGACTACTGGCACCCGCGCACGCTGAACCTCTGGGTCGTCGCCGACAACCTCCGCAAAGGCGCAGCCACCAACGCCGTGCAGATCGCCGAACTGCTGGTGGGGAATTTATAAGGATTGAGTGCGTGATTGAATTTCTTGTAGGGGCGGCTCTTGTGGCCGCCCTTGCTGTTTTATAGGCGTTCAGGATGCGGGGCGTGAGCAACTTCACGCCGCCGCCAGCGACGATTGCGCGGAATTTATTCGGATGGCTATGAAATCAAAACCCCGTTGCATCTGGTGGGATTTTTAGTCACCTATGACTTTTATTCGAAGATCATGACGCCTGGTTGTTAGGTTAATCTGCATTTAAGTGACTGTTTCTTTAAGATCAGTAATAATAGAATTGCCTAGATCTTTCCAGCCTTGTTCCGATTTATAGTTAAGGCACAAATTAATTAAATCGATAACCTCTTCCTTGCTGATGACCGAAGAAGAAATAAGTTTTCTAATTTCGCTGATTCTTTGTGATATTTGATTGATAATACGTCTTGGAGTGCCTATGTCTTGACAAGGAAATAACCCAGGTAAATGCCTGATCGATAAAGGAATTGATATATCAAAGCAGGATGCAATTAACCTTCTGACAAATCCTACATCATTTTCAGAACTGCTTTCTATGGCAGCCGCAAAAATTGCTCCAACATTATGATTTTCTCCTAAAAGAGTACCAAGGACTGCCATGGCTTTTCTGCATATGCCGTCTTCAACATCACTGAAAAGTGAAATTATTTCGTCATCAGTAAGCGATTTTGTGATAGCAAAATAATCTAGAGTTCTTTTTCTCAACTCTTTCGCCTCAAAAATATCGAACAGAATTTCTCTCGCTATACTCTCATATAGGGGGTTCTTGTATTTATTGATTTGGCTTTTATAAATAGAAGACTTGAGTACAGGGAGAAAGGTCGATTTTTTATTATTTCTTTCTGAAAGTGATAATCCAAATCTAAGTAATGTTAATATTTGTTCTTTAAGTTTCCATTCGAAATCTCTTAAGGGCATCTCTAAAAAGAGCGATTTGAAATATTCTTCTGACCAGCGACATCGAAACAAGGCGATATTGCCCTGCAAAC